>JBKQMG010000100.1:0-61158 GCA_052146815.1 Streptosporangiaceae bacterium
GGCCCGGTACTCCGGGCCCGCCGCGCTGGCATGTGCACCTGCCGCGGCGAGCGGGCGCCAGCACTTAGGAGCCGGCCCCGCACCTGCCGCCCGGCCGTGACCGGTGGGCCTGCTCCAGTACGGCAATGCGGGCGCCACTCAGTGCTGCCTGGTGAGCTGGTCATGTGGTCAGGCTGTAGAGGGCCTCGATTTCGGCCGCGAAATTCCGGGCCACTACGTTCCTGCGGACCTTGAGCGACGGAGTGAGCTCGCCAGAGGCCTCGGTGAAGTCCGTGCCGAGAATCGCGAACCTGCGGATCGACTCCGCGCGGGACACCGCCCTGTTCGCCTCGTCAACGGCCAGCTGAATCTCCGCGATCAGCTCCGGGTCGTCGGCGAGGTCGCCGGGGACGCCATCGGCAGACCGCCTGTGCCGTTGCTTCCAGCAGGTCAGCGCGTCGGGGTCCAGCGTCACCAGGCAGCCGACGTAGGGTTGGCCGTTCCCGACCACCGTGGCCTGGCTGACCAGCGGGTTCGCGCGGAGCCGGTCCTCGAGAACAGCGGGTGCGACGTTCGTGCCGCCGGCGGTGACGATCAGTTCCTTCTTCCGGCCAGTGACGCGTAGGAAGCCCTCGCCGTCCAGCGCGCCGACGTCCCCCGTGTGCAGCCAGCCGCCGGAATCCAGCGCCTCGGCCGTCGCGGCGTCGTTACGCCAGTAGCCGGGAAAGACGTTCGGGCCCTTGATCAGGATCTCGCCGTCGGAGGCAATCGAGATGGTGACACCGGGCAGCGGCTGCCCGACCGTGCCGATCTTGTTACGGGCAGGCCTGTTCATCGTGGCGGCCCCGGTGGCCTCCGTCAGGCCGTAGCCCTCCAGCACCGTGATGCCCGCGCCGCGGAAGAAATGGCCGAGGCGCTCGCCCAGTGGCGCACCGCCCGATATCGCGTACTGCAGTCTGCCGCCGAGCGCCGACCGAAGCCGGCGGTACACGAGCCGTTCGAACAAAGCGTGCCGCAAGGCCAGGCCTGCGCCCGGGCCGGCAGCCTCGTCGTCATGCGCCTTGCTCCATGCGACAGCCGCCGCCGCGGCGGCGGTGAATGTCCTGGCCATGGCCTTGCTCGCTGAGGCCTGCTGCTGGGCGCTGTTATAGGTCTTCTCAAACAACCGCGGCACGCCGGCAAGGAACGTGGGGCGAAACTCGGCGAGGCCGTCAGCCAGCGTGCTCATGTCCGGCCAGTGTCCCAGGACCGCTGCGGGCTCCAGGCAGCCGACTTCGACGATACGCGCAAAAGCATGCGCAAGCGGGAGGAACAGCAGCGTCGAGCATCCCGGGGTCTCGAAGATCTCCGGGAGCGCGCCCACCGCATTGCACACGTCAGCGAGCAGGTTGCCATGCGTAAGCCCGCAGCCCTTCGGCCGGCCGGTAGTGCCCGAGGTATAGACGATGCTCGCCAGGTCCACGGCCCTCCTCGCGGTCCGGTGCTGCTCAAACCGATCCGCGCTAATCTGCTCGCCCCCGGCCGCCAGCCCATCCAGCGCCCCGGTCATCCACAGGTGTTCCAAGGCGGGGAGACCGCTCCGGACACTGCTGATGGTCTGCGCATGCGCGCTGGTCTCCGCGAAAACAGCCCGCGCCGAAGAGTCGCCGAGGATCCACTCGACCTGCTCGGCCGACGAGGTCTCATACACGGGCACGGTCACGGCACCGGCGGCCCAGCTGGCGTAATCGATCAGCGTCCATTCGTAGCGGCTGCGCGACATCAGCGCTACCCTGTCGCCTGGCCCGATGCCCGCAGCCATCAGGCCCCTGGCCAGTGCGGACACCTCGGCGCAGAACTTCGTCGCCGTCACGTCCTGCCAGATGCCCGCGCGATCGCGCCTGCGCATCACGACCATGCCCGGCTCCGCAGCGGCCCGGCGGAAGACCGCATCGGTAAGGCTCGCTGACGCAGGGACCTCCACGAGCGCTGGGATGCCGAATTCGCGCATCCGTCCTCCCTGCCTGGCCGCTCCGCGCGACCGCACCCGACTCTAGACCCCGGATATGACGTGACCCGCCGATGGCCATCCCGGGGAGGGCCGGGCGACGGAGGCCAGGCAGGGATGCCGGCTGCTCAGGTGTGCTTGATGTGCTGCACCAAGCGGACAGGGACGCGGCGCCCGACCCTTTCCTGCTCCTCGTCTTTTGACCTGAGCCCGACGCTCACCTCCAGAATGCCCTTGTCGTAGGTAGCCTGGACGTCTTTGTCGTCGGCACTGCCGGGAAGTGTCACCTGACGGGTAAACGAGCCGTACTGGAATTCGCTGCGGTGCTTATCCTGCTTGGTTTCCTGCCGCTCCGCATGAATGGTCAGGGTCCTGTCTGAAACCGTCACCTCAGCGTCTTTCTCCGGGTTGATCCCAGGCAGTTCCGCCCGGACCAGGTAACGGCCGTTCTCGATGCAGTCCTCCATCCGCATGGCGTGCGCGGTGAAGGGGCGCAGCACCATAAAAGGCTGCTCGAGCCGCTCGATGAAATCCGGGAACAAGTTCCAGCCATCCCTGCGTGTCAGTGCGCTCATCGCTGCCGCCTCCTCTCGCTCGATAGTTCTCTGCACCTTCGATCAGATCAGCGGGATGTCTGCGCGCCAGGGCCGGACGGACCGGCGAATGTCCTGTATTCCGCGGACGATCAGCCCGCGCAGTGGGGACCTTCGGTCCTACAGCGCGCCGACCGCAGGCGCGATCCTGGGGGTGGAGGCTCTCGGCCTCTGTGCCGGCCGTGAGTCACCGCACTCACAGTCACAGCTTTCACAAGGAGGAATGATGAACAAGACCATCCTGCTGGCTGTGGACGCCGCACGCCACGTAACAACCGCCACCGAGCTTACTCGCGAGCTGAGTCACGACACCGGCGATCAGGTCATCGTTCTGCATGTGCATGAATTCGCCATCGGCCGCTTCGGCCGGCTGCAGGTCGACTGCGCCGAGGGCGAAGGCGAGCGCCTCGCCAGTGAGGTCGTCGCTGAGCTCAGGACCGCGGGCGTCACGGCCACGGCCGAGATCCGCGAGGTAGGCGTCGGGCACATCGCCAAGGCCATCCTGGCCGCCGCGGACGAGCACGACGCCCGGGTCGTGGTCCTGGGCTCGAGCGGATCCACCGACGTCCCGCACATCCCCTTCGGCAGCGTCTCGCTGCGGCTGCTGCACCTGGCCCGCCGCCCGGTGCTGATCGTGCCGCGGGACCGCACCGCCGAGGAACTGGCCATCGAGCCGACCGCCGAGGCTGCCGTCGCGGGCTAAGGCGCACCGCCGTCGCGCGCTAAGACGCAACGGCGCGCGCCACACCCGGCCCGGCGCCAGGCGAGCGCGTCCGCCCGGCGCCGGCGAGAAGCGAGGTCAGCGCCGGGTGGGAATGATGGCCACGGGCCCGTGGGCATGGCTCAGGGCCGCATGGATGACAGCGCCCGCTCCCGGCAGGGCCGACTGCGCGGCGCTGCGCCGGCCGAGCACGAGCAGGTCAGCATGCGCGGAGGCGGCGGCCAGCACGCGGCCGGCCTGAGCGTGCACCACGTGCGGCCTCAGCTCCACCCCCGGGTAATTCTGCTGCCAGCGGGACAGCTGATCGGCCAGCCAGGCGCCGGCCTGCGCAGTCGCCGCGGTAGTGCCCGCCGCCGGCCAGCGGACCGCCGCGAGCCCCGAGCCCGTCAGCCCCGTTCCCGCCGACCCTGCGCCCGCCGAACCCGCGCCTGGCGATCCGGTCACCGCCAGCCCGGAACCGGCCAGGTCGGGCGCCGGGCCGGCCCAGTACCAGGCGAACAGGACCTCCAGGACGGCCCTGCGCAGCCTGGCCTCCTCGAAGGCGAACGCCAGCGCCGCCGGCTGGTCGAAGTCGCGGACTCCCACCACGACCTTGCGGTGCACGGCCATCGTCTCCTCGCGGGTCACGACCACAGGGCACGGGCTGTGCATCGCCGCGAAACGGCTCACCGAGCCCAGCAGCATCGCACTGAACCCGCCGGCCCCGCGCGAGCCGAGCACCAGTATCGCGGCGCCGGACGCGGCCTCCACCAGCGCAGCGGCCGGCGCGCCGGTCAGCAGGCCCGTCCGCACGCTCAGACCGGGCTGCAGTTCCGCGGCCCGGTCCGCCGCGACGGCGAGCGCCTGCTGCGATGTCTGGCGGATGACGTCGGCCACCGCGTCCGGGCCTGGCGGCCGCGCGCCCCGCTGCCACGCCATCCGGGGCGGCAGGGCAGGCACTGACACGATCCGCAGCCCGTGCCCGCGGAACGCCGCCTCGCGGGCCGCCCATTCGAGTGCCTGCAGCGATTGCGCCGAGCCGTCGATGCCGACGACAACGGGCTTTGCCTCCATGCCGTTCTTCCCCTCGCCGTTGATGCGCGCCCGGCTCCGGCGGTCAGGACATGCGCGGGCGCGGCCGCTCCGTGGCCACCGTCCGCCTGTGCCACCCATCGCCCGTAGGGGCATTGGGCATAGCGACCCAGGCCCTTCGGCCCTGTCCGCCGCACGGCCAGGCCGGGTCAAATCGGAGCACCGGACCTACAGGTTCGGCCTGAGGAGGGCATTGCTGATGTTCCAGGTACGGCTGCATGGCCGAGGCGGCCAGGGAGTGGTGACGTCAGCGGAACTGCTGTCGGTCGCCGCCTTTGACGAGGGCAAGCACGCGCAGGCGTTTCCGAGCTTCGGGTCCGAGCGCATGGGCGCACCGGTCATGGCGTTCTGCCGGATCGACGACAAGCTCATCCGGACCCGCGAGCCCGTGGTCAGCCCCGATGCGCTGATCATTCAGGATCCGACCCTGCTGCATCAGGTAGAGGTCTTCGAGGGGCTGAAGCCGGACAGCTACATGCTGATCAATACCCCCAACTCCTTCGAGGAACTCGGCCTCGACGAGTACGTCGCCAAGATGCACCGCGACCGCCTGCTGGTGGTCCCGGCGAGCCAGATGGCGCACACCCACCTGGGCCGGCCGCTGCCGGGCGTTCCGCTGCTGGCCGGCTTCGCCGCGCTGAGCGGTCAGGTCAGCCTGGACAGCGTCATCGCGGCCGTCGGCGAGCGATTCAGCAGCAAGATCGCCGAGGGAAACGTCGCGGCCGCCCGCGAGGCATACGAGTTCGTCCAGGCAGAACGGAAGGCGCTGGCTGATGCTTAAGCAGATTGAGGGGTCCCAGGCGGTGGCGCAGGCGATCGCGCTGTGCCGGCCGGAGGTGATCTGCGCCTATCCGATCACCCCGCAGACCCACATTGTCGAGGCCCTGTCGGCGACGGTGAAGGACGGCTCGCTGAAACCGTGCGAGTTCCTGAACGTGGAATCGGAGTTCGCGGCAATGTCGGTGGCCATCGGCGCGTCCGCGGCCGGGGCACGCGTCTATACCGCCACCGCCAGCCAGGGCCTGCTGTACATGTCGGAGGCCGTCTACAACGCGGCGGGCCTCGGCCTGCCGATCGTCATGACCGTGGCCAACCGGGCCATCGGCGCGCCGATCAACATCTGGAACGACCACTCCGACTCGATGTCGCAGCGCGACGCAGGCTGGATCCAGCTGCACGCCGAGACCAGCCAGGAGGCCCTCGACCTGCACATCCAGGCCTTCCGGATCGCCGAGGAACTGTCGGTGCCGGTCATGGTGTGCATGGACGGCTTCATCCTCACTCACGCCTGCGAGCGCGCCGACATCCCGAACCAGGCGCAGGTGGACGAGTTCCTGCCGTCATATGAGCCCCGCCAGGTACTCGATCCCGCTGACCCGGTCTCGATCGGGGCGATGGTCGGGCCGGAGGCCTTTACCGAGGTGCGCTACATCGCGCAGGCCCGCCAGCTGGAGGCGCTCGAGCTCATCCCGCAGGTGGCGAGCGACTTCCAGGCTATTTTCGGCCGCGATTCCGGCGGCCTGCTGCGGCCCTACCGGCTCGAGGACGCCGAGACCGTCGTGGTCGCCCTCGGCTCCGTGCAGGGCACGATCAAGGACGTCGTGGATGAGCTGCGCGACGAGGGCGTCCGCATCGGCGTGCTCGGCGTCATCTCGTTCCGTCCGTTCCCGTTCGAGGCGGTGCACGCGGCGCTGGCCGGCGCGCGCCGGGTGGTCGCCATCGAGCGGGCTCTCGCGCCCGGCTCCAGCGGCATCGTGACCAGCGACATCCGCGCGGCGCTCGCCGAGCAGGCCACGCCCATCTATCCCGTCATCGCAGGCCTGGGCGGCCGCGCGGTCACCGCCTCCGCGCTGCGCGCGATGCTCGTCGACGCCCACGGGGACAACCTCGACAAGCTGACTTTCCTGGATCTCAACGGGCCGCTCGCAGAACGCGAGCTTGCGCGCTCGCGCAAGGACCGCAGATCCGGCCCCGCTGCCGAGAACATGCTGCGCGACATCGGCGTCGTCGCGTCCCGCATCGGCTGATCAGCCAAGGAGCACAGTAATGCCATACCAGCCGATCAAGTTCTACCAGACCGGCAGTTTCGTCGTCGGGAACCGCCTGCTCGAGGCGGGTCAGCGCTCGGTGCAGTCCGACGCCGAGCGCAGCAACTCGCTGACCTGCGGGCACCGCGCCTGCCAGGGCTGCGGCGAGGCACTCGGCGCGCGGTACGCGCTGGACGCCGTCATGTCGGCCACCGGCGGCAAGATGATCGCCGTCAACGCGACCGGCTGCCTGGAGGTGTTCTCCACCCCGTTCCCGCAGACGTCCTGGCAGATGCCGTGGCTGCACTCGCTGTTCGGCAATGCTCCCGCGGTCGCCGCCGGGGTGGCCGCCGCGCTGCGCGCCAAGGGGCGGACCGACATCCGGGTGGTCGGCCAGGGCGGCGACGGCGGCACGGTGGACATCGGCTTCGGCTGCCTGTCGGGGATGTTCGAGCGCGACGACGACGTGCTCTACATCTGCTACGACAACGAGGCCTACATGAACACCGGCGTGCAGCGCTCCGGCGCGACCCCGCCGGCCGCCAGGACCGCGACCACCCAGGCCGTCGGCGACCACCCGGGCAACGTCTTCAGCCAGGGCAAGAACGTGCCGCTGATCGCGATGGCGCACGAGATCCCCTACGTGGCCACGGCCACGGTGGCCGACCTGCGCGACCTGGAGTACAAGGCGCGCCGGGCGATGGAGTTCCGCGGCGCCCGCTACCTGCACGTCCTGGTGCCCTGCCCGCTCGGCTGGGGCAGCGCGTCGGGCGACACGATCAAGGTGGCCAGGCTCGCCGCGCAAAGCGGCCTGTTCCCGGTGTTCGAGGCCGAGAACGGCGAGCTGACCGGCGTCACGCCGATCCGGCGGCGCGTCCCGGTGACCGAGTACCTGCGCATCCAGAAGCGGTACGCGCACCTGTTCCGCCCGGCAGAGCGGACCGAGACGATCGCCGCGATCCAGGCCATCGCCGACCGGAACATCAGCCGGTTCGGCCTGCTCGACGACTCAACCACGACGCGCAACGGGTTCCCGGCCCATTCCGTCCGGGACCGGTCAGCCAACCCAGAAGCAGCTCAAGCACAGGCGGTGCGGTAAATGGCAGCACAAAATGGCGACGCGGCCCATCCCCCTCGGCCCTTCGCCATCACGCTTGACGTCGGGTCGAGCCTGGCCAACAAGACGGGCTCGTGGCGGACCGAGCGGCCCGTCTACGTAGACCGGCTGCCGCCGTGCAGTGACGGGTGCCCGGCCGGGGAGAACATCCAGCAGTGGCTCTATCACGCTGAAGACGGCGGCTACGAGGCGGCCTGGCAGCAGATCATGCAGGACAACCCGATGCCCGCGATCATGGGCCGGGTCTGCTACCACCCCTGCGAGACCGCCTGCAACCGGGTGCAGGTCGACGAGACCGTCGGCATCAACTCGGTGGAGCGTTTCCTCGGCGACGAGGCCATCCGCCGCGGCTGGACCGTGCCGGTCACCGTGCCGCTGTCAGGCAAGCGGGTCCTCGTGGTCGGCGCCGGGCCGTCCGGCCTGTCGGCGGCTTACCATCTGAGCCGGCTCGGTCACTCGGTGACCATCAGGGACGCCGAGCAGGAGCCGGGCGGCATGATGCGCTACGGCATCCCGGCCTACCGGCTGCCCAGGGACGTGCTCGACGCCGAGGTCGCCCGGATCCTGGCCATGGGCGTGAAGCTCGAGCTCGGCACGAAGGTGACGAACGTGCCCGCCGCGCTGGGCAACGGCCCTGACGGCGGCTTCGACGCGGTGTTCCTCGCCGTCGGCGCGCAGATCGGCGCGCGCACCTACATCCCGGCCGGCGATTCGGCCCGGATCCTCGACGCCATCTCCGTGCTGCACGACACCCAGACGGGGCAGCCGCCGATGCTCGGCAAGCGCGTCGTGGTCTACGGCGGCGGCAACACCGCGATGGACGCGGCCCGGACCGCGCGGCGGCTCGGCGCCTCGGACCCTATCGTGGTCTACCGCCGGACCCGCGAGCGGATGCCCGCCCACGAGATAGAGGTGGAAGAGGCGCTCGCCGAGGGCGTGCAGATCCGCTGGCTGTCCACGATCACCCGCGCCGACGAGGGCACGATCATGATCGAGAAGATGGAGCTGGACGAGACCGGCTTCCCGCAGCCCACGGGCGAGTTCGAGGAACTGCCCGCCGACTGCGTGGTCCTCGCGCTCGGCCAGAACTCCGACCTCTCGCTGCTGGAGGGCGTCGAAGGCATCATGGTGAAAGACAAGGTCGTCGAGGTCGGCCCGGACATGATGACCGGCCATCCTGGCATCTTCGCCGGCGGCGACATGGTGCCCGCCGACCGGACGGTCACGGTATCCATCGGCCATGGCAAGAAGGCCGCGCGCAACATTGACGGCTGGCTGCGCGGCGCCCCGTTCGTCCCGCCGCCGCGGCACGAGATCGCCGAGGCTGGGTTCAATAACACCTGGTATTACGCCGATGCGCCGGCCACGGTCCGGCCGCAGCTGGACCTGGCCCGCAGGACCTCCACGTTCGACGAGGTGGTCGGCGGCCTGGACGAGTCCACCGCCAAGTTCGAGGCGCGCCGCTGCATGTCCTGCGGCAACTGCTTCGAATGCGATAACTGCTACGGCGTCTGCCCGGACAACGCCGTCATCAAGCTGGAGCCCGGTCAGCGCTACGAGATCGACTACGACTACTGCAAGGGCTGCGGAATCTGCGCCGCCGAGTGCCCGTGCGGTGCCATCACCATGGAGCCGGAGCCGACCTGAGCCGGCCGGGCTGCCGCGCCGCCCGGTGCAGCGGGACCGCGCCGCGCGGCGCGGCGCGGCAAGCCCCTCTGGCGAGGTGCGGACGAGCCGTAGGGAGCGGAGACACCGGACGTGGACAGCCGGGACTGGGACGACCGCTACGCGAGCGGGAGGCTGGGCTGGGCCGCGGAGCCGGGCCGGCTGGTGATGGAAGAAATCACCTATCTTCCGCCGGGCCGCGCGCTGGACCTCGGTGCGGGCGCCGGGCGCAACGCCGTCTGGCTGGCCTTGCAGGGCTGGCGGGTGACGGGAGTGGACTACTCCGCGGTCGGACTGGAGAAGGCGAGGCTGCTGGCGGAGGCCAGGGGCGTGCGCGTGGACTGGGTGCGCACTGATGTGCGCGAGTACCAGCCCGCGCCGCGGTCATTCGAGCTGGTACTGGCGGCCTATCTGCACCTGCCCGCCGCCGACCTGGACCTCGTGCTGCGCCGGGGCGCGGCTGCGCTCGCGCCCGGCGGGGTGCTTCTGGTCGTGGGCCACGACCTGGCCAACCTGACCGAGGGAACCGGCAGGCCCTCGGATCCCGCCGTCCTGTACACCGCGAAGTCCCTGGTCCGGTCGCTGGACGGCCTGGTGGTGCAGCGCGCGGGCCAGGTCCGCCGCACTGTTCTCGACGGCGAAATCCGCCGCGAGGCAGTGGACACCCCGGTGCGGGCCGCCCGCAGCTGACCGTCCTGTCCGGTCCGCGGCTCGCCTGCGGCCCGGCACGGCTAGTACCCGGCGTTACCCGCCGGAGGCACCCGGTCATCGTTGATCCCATAGGACAGCCGCTCCCGGACGTCGACCACGCCGTCGACGGCGCGGGCCATCCGGGCGGCGAGCGGGATCATGCTTTTCTTCTCCACCTCGCCGCTCAGGCTGACCACGCCGGAGGCGACGGCGACTTCGACCCGGGCCGGATCGGTGCCGAGGTAGCTGGTGATGACCTCGCCGACAATCTCGTCGAGGATCTCCTGATCGGAGCGCAGGTAAGTTCTCAGCAGGTCAATGGGGGTGATGATGCCCGCCAGCTGGCCGTTATCGTCGGTGACGACCAGGCGCCGGACATGGCTGCGGTCCAGGGCCCTGGCCGCCTCGACGACGCTGGCGTCCTGCCTGATGGTCAGCACGGGCGATGTCATCACGTCTGCGGCCGTCAGGCCGGCGGCCCGGCTGCGGTCATCCCGGTGCCCCCATCGGGGCAGCGCCGGGGCGCTTCGGTCGTCCTGGTATTCCTCCTTGCGAAGCAGGTCAATTTCAGAGACGAGACCGATCACGTGTCCCTGCCCGTCCAGGACTGGCACGGCGCTGATGCGGTGCTCGGACAGGACTGTGGCCAGTTCCTTGAACGTCGCGCCCTCGGTGACGGTCACGACCTTGGCCGTCATCACCTCGCGTACCGTGCGATGAGTCATGACGATCTCCTTGACGCATTCCGGCGGCCAGTGCCCAGATCGTAGGCCCGCCAGCATGCGATGGCCAGGCTCGGACGGGGGGGCGCGCAGCCGCGCGAGCCCTGGTGCGGGCAGCCCGGGCGGCCCCGCAATGGCCGGCTGCGCCTGGCCTTTCCAGCCGCCGGCCCGCGCCCAGCCGTCCCGCCGCGGTCCGCGCGCACGGTGACCTTTGCCTCTGGGGCCGTGCCGGCGCCCGCGCGCGAAATAGAAGGGGCGGAAGTAGCTGCGGCACAAGCGCGCCGCAGAGCACCGGCGCTAGTGTCTTACGCGCACGTGCGCGTAAGACAGCGCGCCAACTATCAGGGAAAGTTGGGGAATGACTGATGAAAGATCATTGGTCTGTTCCGCGGATAATGCTGGTCTGCGCACTCGGAGCCGGCCTGGCCGCCTGCGGCAGCAGCAGCAGCAGCTCGAGTTCAGCATCCAGTTCCACGTCTAAGCCGCCGACGACGTCCGCGTCGCCTTCCATGTCCTCGTCCATGACCGCCAGCGAGCAAGCGGTCGCCAAGGACTGGACGGCGTTCTTCAGCGCGAAGACGCCGGTCAGCAAGCGGGTGCTCCTGCTGCAGGACGGAAGCACGTTCGCTGCCGTGATCAAGGCGCAGGCCAGCTCGAGCCTCGCCTCCTCCGCGACCGCCAAGGTCACGAAGGTAACGATCATGTCCCCGAATAAGGAAGCGGACGTGACCTACTCGATCCTGGTGGCCGGGACGCCTGCCCTCTCCAACCAGAAGGGCATCGCGGTGTACAAGAACGGGTCCTGGCAGGTGGGCGTGGCCAGCTTCTGCGGCCTGCTCGCGACCGAAAACGGCGGCAAGACATCCTCGCTGCCCCCGGCCTGCAAGAGCGCGGGCTAACCGCCGGGCACGTCCCGGCCGCCGGCGGCGATCCTGCGCCCGCAGGGCCGCGGTCGGTGGCCGGGACGGCAGGGCCCCAGCATGCGCGGCCCCGGTCAGCGCGCCGCCGATCGATCCGACAATGACGCGAAGCACGGCCGGCGGCACATGATGCGGCGCCAGCGCAGCAGTCATCTGGTCCTGATACCTGGTGAACACCAGGCTGCCGATGACCGCCACCCGAGCGCCCCGCCCACCTGCATCAGCGCCCCGTTCGTGGCCGCACCCACGCCGGTGTCCCCGCGCGGCAGCGAGCCCATCACTAATCCGGTGGCCGCGCGAACGGCCAGCCGGCGCCGATGCCCAGCAGGATCATGCCGGCCACCGTGTCGGCGCAGGTGGAGCTGACCGAGGCCTGCGACAGCTGCCTTCCAGTTCAGTGCGCCCCGCTCATGCCGGCGACGGGCGAAAGTCTCGCACGTGTCGCACGTAAGGCCTTTCGGCACCGCCAGCCCATGAGATCAGTCGGGCGCGTGAGCAATTGCGCCGGGAAGCTCGAGCGCGACTACCGCGCCGCCGCCGGGGCGGTTCCGGGCTATCGCCCGGCCGCCGTGAGCCCGGGCAATGGCACTGACGATGGCCAGGCCCAGGCCAGCTCCTCCCGCACTGCGGGCGCGGCCGGAATCTGGCCGCCGGAAGCGCTCGAAAGCGGACGGCAGGAAGTCAGCGGGGAAGCCGAGCCCGCGATCGCGGACCTCGATCACCAGGTCACGACCGACCGCACCGGCGAAGAGAACTATGAGCGTCCCCGCCGGCGCGAACCGCAGCGCGTTGTCGACCAGGTTGTCGACTGCCTCGCGGATGCGATCAGGGTCCACGTTCACGATCAGCCCCGCCGGCGCCTCCACCGTGCAGGAAGCGCCCGCTGCCTGCGCGCGGCCCGCGGCCTGATCAGCGCAGCGGGTCAGCAGCAGCCGCATATCGGTTCTCTCCAGGCACGGGGCCATGCGGTCGTCGTCACTGCGAGCGAGAAACAGGAGCTGCTCGGTGAGCCGCGCCAGCCGCGTGACTTCGTCGCCGGCCCGTGCCACCGCATCCGCAAGGTCCTCGCGGCTTCTGCCGGGCCGGGCGGCCAGCTCGAGCTCCCCGCGCAATACCGCAAGCGGGGTGCGGAGCTCGTGGCTGGCGTCAGCGACCAGGGCCCGCTGCCGGGACAGTGCCCGCCGGAGCCGGCCGAGGAGCGCGTTCATCGTCGTGGCCAGTGCGGCGATCTCGTCGCGTGTCCGCGGCACCTCGACACCGGGCGACTCATCAGTCTCGGACAGGGCGGCCACCTGGCGCCGCAGCCGCTCGACGGGCGACAACGCCGCGCGGGCGAGCCCGTAAGCTCCCAGGCCCGCTACCGCCACGAAGATGCCGCCCGCGATCAGCAGGCTGCGCGAGACATCGCTCAGCGTGCCGTCGAACGTCTCGAGGGAGACGCCCGCGACAGCGACCCAGCCCGGATGCCCCCGCAGCGGTGCGGCTATCAGCCGCTCGCGCTCGCCTTCGTCGCTTCGCATAAGGACCAGCCGGCCCCGGCGGGCCCGGCTGAGCGCGGCCCCGGACACCAGGGGGGTGGCGCCCGCATCGGCGCTGGCGCCGCGGACCCGGCCGGTCGGATCGATGACCTGGACGACATACTCGCCAGTCGCCGGGCTGCCCAGGGTGACTGCCGCGCGGCCGTGCTGGGGAAGGTAACGGCTGGCCCCCGTGAGCTGAGCGGCCAGCTGCGCATTGATCGAGCCGAGCAGGGAGGACGACAGCTGGGTGACGAACAGCCAGCTGCCGAGCGCGAACAGGATCGCGGCCGCGAGCGCGAATACGAGAGCGAGCCGCAGCCTGATCGACATTCTTAACCAGTCTCCGCCTTATCCGGGCTCTGCGTGCCGGAGCCGGTAGCCCATGCCCCGGACCGTCTCTATATCGCAGCGCCCGAACGGGGCGTCCACTTTGCGGCGCAGGTAATTCACGTACTGGTCGACGACGTTGGAGGTGCCGTCGTAGGCGAAGTCCCAGACGGCCTCGATGATCTGCGACCTGGTGAGGAGAGTGCCGGGATGGCGCAGGAACATCTCGAGCAGCGAGAACTCTTTCGGCGACAGCTGAAGCTCGGTACCGGCACGCCAGGCGCGCTTGCTGGCGGGATCCAGCTTCAGGTCCCCTTCCGTCAGCACGGCAGGGCGCCGGCGGTCGTCTCGGCGGGCCAGCGCGCGCAGCCTCGCCGCGAGCTCGAGCAGGCTGAACGGCTTGACCAGGTAGTCGTCGGCCCCCGAGTCGAGGCCGCGGACCCGGTCGCCAATCTCGTCCCGGGCGGTCAGCATTAGGACGGGCGCCCACATCCCGGCCTCGCGCAGCCGCTTGCACAGCTCGAATCCGTCGAATCCCGGCAGCATCACGTCCAGCACAATCGCCGCATAAGGATTCTCGGTCGCCATCCACAGGCCGTCCGGGCCATCCCCCGCGATATCCACCGCGTGGCCTTCCTCCTCGAGCGCGCGCTTCAGCAGCCGCGCCATCCGCGACTCGTCCTCCACGACCAGCACCCGCATATCGCGAGGCTACGCAGCCGCAGATGTGAAAACGATGAGTGCGAAGACATTGACCAGAAGATGTGAAAGCTCACATCCGGCTCTCACGATCGATTCATCACCGCTCGCGCATTATCGGGTCACCGGGCCAGAACCCGGCAGCTGACAGAGCGGAAGGAACACGACCATGGACTCCGATCGGGAGCACCCCAGCGGGCAGGTGCCGCTGCCTGGAGCCGGCGGCTCAGGTCCCGCCGATCCGGGCGCAGCGCCCCTGCCGCCTTACGGCAGCGGAATCCGGCATGCCCGCCGGATGTCGAACTGGACGGCCGCCGCGCTGATCGTCGGCACCGGAGCGGTCACGGTAGCGCTTGCGCATCAGGCGCTCCCGGCGGCAGCGCCGACCGCCGGCAGCGCGTCCGCCGCCACCGGGTCGGCGACCACCGCCGGGGCCACTGGGCCGCAGGCCACGCACTCGGTGGCCACCACCAGCGGGTCGGGGGTCACGGTGACGACCACCACTCGCACCGTCCACGGCAAGACCATCGTCACGCGGGCGCAGCACGCGCCCGCCTACCACGACAACTGATCGCGATGACTGCTTCAGTGCCTGAAATGGCCCAGCACACAGCCTGGCGACTCGTCAGCACCGGCAACGAGGCGATCGCTGTCGCCGAGCGAGACGCGCTGGGCACCACGGCGAGGGTCGCGGTATGGCCGGCGGAGCATCTCGACGCGTCATGCACCGCGGTCGACGCGGTTCTGAGCGCCCTGGACCGGCAGGCCAGCCGGTTCCGCCGCGACTCGGAGATCTCCTGGCTCCACCGGTCCGGCGGTGGCCTGTTCATGCTCAGCGACGGGCTTGCGGAGATCATCGGCGTTGCGCTGGCCGCGGCCCGCTGGACCCGCGGCCTGGCCGATCCGACCGTCGGCGATGCGCTGATCTCCCTGGGCTACGACCGCGACTTCGGAGCCATTGATCAGCGGCGCGCTGACCCGCCCGCTGCGCCGCTGCCCGCGCCTGGCTGGCACACCGTGCAGCTTGACGGGCCTATGCTGCGGCTTCCGGCCAGCATGCGGCTCGACCTGGGCGCCGTGGCCAAGGGTCTGGGAGCCGACCGGGCCGTGCGGGCGGCCATGACCGCGAGCGGGCAGCGCGGCGGGGTGCTGGTGAGCCTCGGCGGCGACATCGCCGTCGCCGGAACGCCGCCCTGTGCCGGCTGGCCGGTCACCGTGGCTGACGAGCCGGACCCGGCGGGCGCGGCGAGCGTCCAGCTTGTCCGGCTGCTCCGTGGCGCGATCGCGACCTCCTCGGTCACCTGCCGCAGGTGGCGGCGGGCGGGCGAGATGCTGCACCACATCGTCGATCCCCGGACCGGACGGCCGGCGGCCGGCCCCTGGCGGACCGTCAGCGCGGCGGCGGCCACGTGCGCAGACGCCAATGCCGCGACCACTGCCGCGATCGTCGCCGGGGAGCAGGCGGAGCAATGGCTGGTCACCGCGGGCGTCCCGGCACGGCTTGTCTCTGATGAGGGCGAAGTGCGCTATCTCGGCGGCTGGCCGGAGTGCGGCGGGGCAGCCGTGCCGGTACCGCCCGGCAGCCACGTGTACGGCGGAGCGCGCCGGCCCGGAGGTGTGCGATGAGCACGGCTGCTGCCGTCGCGGGAACGCAGGGCCTGTGGTATGCCTCGCGCGGCAGCGGGCTGGTGCTGCTGACCGCATTCAGCGCAGTGGTGGTGCTCGGCGTGGCCGCCCGGCTTGGCTCGGCGCCGAGGCGCTGGCCGCGCCTGGTCTTCTCCGAGCTGCACAGGACGCTCGCGCTGTTCTCGGTCGCGTTCCTGATCTTGCATGTGTCGACGGCGATCCTGGATCCGTTTGTCTCGATCGGCTGGGCCGCCGCGGTGCTGCCCTTCACCTCGGGATACCGGACCCTCGCGATCGGCCTGGGCACCCTGGCCGTCGACCTGGGCGGCGCCGTGCTGCTGACTAGCCTGGTCCGGCGCCGCCTGGGCTACCGGGCGTGGCGGGCCGTGCACTGGCTCGCCTACCTGGCGTGGCCTCTCGCCTTCGGGCATGCGGTCACCGCAGGCAGCTCCGACTTGCGGATCTGGTGGATCGCGCTCATCGAGTGGAGCTGCGCCGCCGCCGTAGCAACCGCCATCGTGGCGCGCCTCCTGCATTTCGCCCGGCACGGCGCGCCCGTCAGGCAGGTGCCAGGCGCATCTGACTGGCCCGCCGCGCCGGAAAGGGCAGGCCGGTAATGCGGGCTGCGGACCGTTCTCAGCTGCAGCCCGTGCGCGCACGCTCACCTGGGCCTGATGGACTGCCCCGCCTGCTGCCCTCTGGTTTCGCCTCGGGCCCCGCCAGCCTGGCGGAGCATCTTGCGCGGTACGGGCCCGCGCCCTCCGGCCTGGACAGGCGGGGCAGGTCGGACCTGATCGAAGAGGTGGATCAGGCCGGGCTTACTGGCCGGGGCGGCGCAGGGTTCCCGGCCGCGCGGAAGCTGGCCGCAGTCGCGGCCGGCGATGCCCCTGTCGTCGTGGCCAATGGCACCGAAGCCGAGCCCGCGAGCGCGAAAGACAAGGTCCTGCTCGCCCGCGCACCGCATCTGGTGCTTGACGGGGCTGCGCTGGCGGCCGAGATAGTGGGCGCCCGCCAGGCGATTATCGTCGTCCATCATTCGGTCCGCCCGATCGTCGACGACGCGGCAGCCGAACGCAGGCGCGCCCGGCTCGGGCGTGTAGGGCTCACCGTCATGACGGCTGCAGACCGTTTCGTCGGCGGGGAAGCCAGCGCCATCGTGAACTGGATTGACC
This sequence comes from Streptosporangiaceae bacterium, assembly GCA_052146815.1. Classification (GTDB taxonomy): domain Bacteria; phylum Actinomycetota; class Actinomycetes; order Streptosporangiales; family Streptosporangiaceae; genus DATJZH01. The sequence continues at coordinate 16,837 of JBKQMG010000100.1, forward strand.
GCGGCATCCCTGTCCCCACCCCCACGCCGCCGCGGGTATCAGAACGAGGGCTCCGCGCGTCGCCGACGCTCGTACAGAACGTGGAAACCCTCGCGCACCTGGCCCTCATCGCCCGCTTCGGCGCTTCGTGGTTCCGGTCCGCAGGCCCCGCAGCCGAACCGGGATCGATGCTGGTCACGATCATCGGGGCGGTGCGGGAGCCCTGTGTGCAGGAGATCGCCGTCGGCACGCCAGTCGGCCGCGTGCTCGACCTCGCCGGCGGGCCGTCGGCGCCCCTGCAGGCCTTGCTTCTCGGCGGCTATTTCGGCACCTGGGTGGACGCCGCCTCTGCGGCCGGCGCGCCATTCTCGGCAGCGGGCCTGAGCAGCCTGGGCGCAGCCCCCGGGGCCGGTCTGATTGCCGCCCTGCCAGCGGACGCGTGCGGACTCAGGGAAACCGCCAGGGTGGTGCGCTACCTCGCCGACGAGTCGGCCGGACAATGCGGGCCGTGCTTGTTTGGGCTTCATGCAGTCGCCGGCCAGGCCGAGGAACTCGCGGACGGCCGGAACTGTGATCTGCGCAGACTGCGGCGATGGCTCGGCCAGGTCGACGGGCGGGGCGCGTGCGGCCATCCCGACGGCGCCGTGCGGCTGGTCCGCAGTGCCCTCGCCGTCTTCGCATCTGAACGTGACCGGCATGCACGCGGCTGGTGCTGCGGCACACGCAGCATTCTTCCGGTGCCCCCGAGGCGGTCGCGATGACGGCCAGCCGCAGGCTTCGCGTCAATCCCATCGCCTGCGATGGCCGCGGCCTCTGCGCCGAGCTGCTGCCGGAGCTGATCACACTCGATGACTGGGGCTTCCCGATCATTGCCGCGTGCGATATTCCTGACCACCTGCTGGCTGACGCCCGCGAGACGATCCGGGCCTGCCCGAAACTGGCGCTGCGTCTCACCGGCGGCTAGCAAGCCGGACGCGAGGGCGCTCGCGGTCGCTCGCGATGCCCCGCCGGGTACCATGACACGAAACTGAGCCAAGCAGCTGAGCCAGACAGCTGAGACGGGCGGCAGAGAGAGGGAGGCAGCTGATGACCGTGGACGAGGAGGCGCTTGCCGCCGTGCTCAACCGGCTCCGCCGCGCCCAGGGCCAGCTCGCCGGGGTGATCGCGATGATCGAGGCCGGCCGGGACTGCAAGGATGTCGTCACGCAGCTCGCCGCGGTCTCCCGCGCGCTCGACCGGGCCGGATTCAAGATCGTGGCCAGCGGGATGCGGCAGTGCCTGGCCGCCGATGGCGACGCCCCGATGAGCCAGGAGGAGCTGGAAAAGCTGTTCCTGGCCCTCGCCTGACCCGGCCGTACCGCCGGTCCCGCCGCGTCGCTCAGACGGCGTCGTTGTCGCGCTCGCCGGTACGCACCCGCACGACGGTATCGACCGGGGTCACCCAGAGCTTGCCATCGCCGAGGGCGCCGGTGCGGGCCGAGGTGACCAGCGCCTTCAGCACGGACTCGGCGGTCTGGCTCGGCACGACGATGTCCAGCCGGATCTTGAGCCGCAGCGCCGCGCTGTAGTTCTCCTGCCCGTGGGTGTCGATGTGGCCGTACTGCTGGCCGAAGCCGCGGACCTCGGTGGCCGTCAGGCCCCGGGCGCCGTTCGCGATCAGGGCTTCCATCACGTCATCGAGCATCTCCGGCTGGATGATCGCGGTGATCAGTCTCATGTGATGTCTCGCTTCCGTCCGGCTGACCACGCCGGAGCCCGCAGCCAGGACCGGCGGCCGTGCCCGCACGCGGGCACGGCCCTCAGCATGATGGGGCCGGCCGGCGCGGATATAGGGGCAATGGTCTGCGCGAGGGGGGCGAAGGTCCCGGCAGAGCGGGCCCGTCGTCCCTGACGGGGGCTCGCAGGCATGGGCCAGCCTCGGAACTGGTACCCGCCAGGGGATCGCCAGGCACCCGGGTCACTGTCGGCCAACAAGTCGCCCGGGACCGCGCGCAGGCGAGGGCAGGGAGCACGACGGCCCATGGCTCTGGGCTGCCGGACCCGCCGTTGCTACGACGGTATCTTCGCTGCGCTGCTGGACTGCCTGGGCTCCCATGGCGGGTACTGCCACGACCGGGCCGTCAAGCCCGCCGCTGCCGCCCCGGCGGCCAGGGGCGATGCGCAGGCCGGCCACGCACGGGCGGAGGGCCTGCGGGCGGGAGTACCACGACCCGCATCGACAGGACTAACGCCCCTGCGTACGGAGGAGCCGGCCGTCGAAGACTCAGGTAGATCGGAGTGCAGCGAATGTGCCCTGGCCCGCGGAGGAGGCCATGCTCATGATGAGGGCCCGCGTAGGGGACCGCCTCGTTCCAGATGGCGACCACGGCCGAGTCGGCGTGGTCATCGGAGTCCAGAACGCCGACGGCTCGCCGCCCTACGTCGTTAAATGGCTGAGCGATGGCCACATCGCCATGGTGGTGCCCGGACCTTACACGCGGATCGTGGCCGGTGAGGACGGTGATGGTGGTCAGGGAGCGGCCGAGGACGGCGGAGATGACGCCCGCGGCCCGCAGGGCGGCGACAGGACCAGTGCGGAGAGCGGTCCGCGGCCCGCGCGCGGAATGGGCCAGTTCAGCCTGTGGTGCTGACGAGGCGCCGCCCGGACAGCCGGCGGCCGCCTTCGCCCGCTCTGCTGGCTCAGCGCTCAGCCAGCCTGGCCGGCTAGCTGGCCAGGCTGGTCCGCAGCTCCAGGATCCGGGTGACTGAGCCCCGGAAGGCCTGGTGACCCAGATGCCCGTCGCGGTAGCCGTTCTCCAGCGCGTCCGCTGCCTGCTGGCCCTCACTGGCCGACTGGCCCGAGCACAGCAGCAGGTCCATTCCTGCCTGCGCCGCGAGCTGGCTGCGATGGCCAATGCTGCCAAACGGGCGCAGCGCGCCTGCTTCCAGCGCGTCGGTAATGGTGACGCCCCGGAAGCCGAGCCGCTTGCGCAGCTCGCCCTGCACGATGGCCGAAGACAGGCCAGCCGGGTGATGGGGATCGAGCGACGGATAGATGGCCCAGGAGGCCATCACCAGCCTGACCCCGGCGGCGATGGCGGACTTGTAGGGCCGCTCATCAACGCTGCGGATCGCGGCGGCCGACAGATTGAGCGTGACCGGCCGCTCGTCGGTGTTCTGGCTGGCGGCGGCGGCGCCGAGGCCCGGGAAGTGCTTGGCGGTAGCCGCCGCTCCCCCGGCCTGCTGCGCCATGATGAAGTCCGCGCCGAGATAGGACGCCTTGTGGCCGCTGCTGCTGTAGGAGCGGCCGTACTGGTCGATGAAGTTGCCCGGTGCGCGGAACACGTCCAGCACCGGGGCGAGGTTAACGTTCATGCCGACGCCACGCAGGTTGGCGGCGGCGCCGCGGCCGGCGATGCGGGCCTGGGCCGCGGGGTGCGCGGCCTGCCCGATCTGCTTCTCGGACAGGTACGGCGCGCCCGGCAGGCGCCGCACGATGCCGCCCTCCTGGTCAGTCATCAATAGCAGCGGGGCACGGACCGGATTGAGCCTGCTGGTGTCGGCTCGCTCAAGTTCCCTCGTCACGCCCGCAATCTGCGCCAGGCTGGAGATGTTGCCCGAGAAGAAGATCACGCCGGCGGCCTCGCCGTGCCGGATCGCCGACAGCAGGCTGGCCGGCGGAGTCAGGCCCGAGTAGCTGTAGATCACCCGCTGGCCCGCTAGCTGGCGCGCGGTGAGCCTGGGGATCACCGCAGCCGCGCCGGCGGCCGCCTGCCCAGCTGACCCGGCTGCGCCGCTCGCCCCGGCCGCGGCGCGGTGCCCGGCCGCGGCGCGGTCCCCGGACGTCGCGTGACCGGTCGCGGACGCGCTCGTCGCGCCGGCGTTACCGGAGCCTCCCGTGTTACCTGAGCCTCCTGCCGTCGCGGCATGCCGGGGGGAAACCGGGGCGCGGCCAGCGGCCGCCCGCGCCCCGACCACGACGGCGAGCGCGACGACGATGACCGCACCCGCCGCGATCCAGAGCCTGGGGGTGCGCAAGGGGGGGCTGCCTCTCCGCGAGACGGCCGCAGTATGGCCGGCGCTCGCGCTTGACCGCGCGCCGCGCCCTCGGGTGCCCGCTGACGCGCCTTCCGAAGGGAACAACGCCTCGCGCAGTGCCCAAACTTCCCCGAGACCGCGAAAGACGCCGCCGGGCAGGTGGCCGGGCGCTGCTGCTGCGCCGTGCGGACCGGACGAAGCGCGGTGCATGGTGGCTCAGCTCCCCCTCGTTGACATCACGTCCTGGCTCACGCAGACCGCCGGCATGGCCTGCGCGTGCCGGTTCCGGTAGCCGGGCTGTTACAGCCTGAGGCCACGCGGTCTGTGCGCTGCCGGTCGGTCTTCGTCGCTGCCCGCCCGCTCGTTACACCCGCTGGGGGGCCGGCCTACCACCGTTCCCGGTGCACCACCTCGTCGAATGGCCGGCGATCGGGCCTGGCGATCGGCCGCAAGGGCCGGCCTGCGGGGTAGCCGAGGGAGATCAGGAAAGCGCAGTCCCGGTCCTGCGGCAGGCCGAGCAGCTGGCGGGCCAGTTCCTTGTCGCCCACGCCCGCATGGCAGCTGCCGATGCCGAGGCCCGCGGCAGCCAGCATGATGCTCATGGTCGCCTGGCCCAGGTCGAACTGCGCCCGCCGGAACTCGTTGTCGGCCGCGGGGGCGATCAGCGCGACGGTGGCGGCCGAGGTCGCCACATGACCGGCGCCGCGCCACACCGTGGCCAGCTCGCCGAGCCGCTCCCGGTCAGTGACGAGAACGAAATCCCAGGGCTGCCAGTTCTGCGACGACGGCGACCGCCGGCCCGCCTCCAGGATGAGGTCCAGGTGGGCTGGGTCCACCGGCCGGTCGGCGAACGTCCGGACATTGCGCCGCGCCCTGATCGCATCCCAGACGCTCATGAACTCCCCAGCACCGTCTCCGCCAGGCCGCTCGCTGCCGGTCGCCATGTCGCTTCCCTTCGCTTCTGGGCCGGGGCCCGCAGCGCAACGCCGCGTCCGCCTTGTAGGTGACTACGAGACTCGCATATACGGGCCGGTCCCTGGTCCCGAGCCCCGCGTAGCGGGCCGGGGGGAAGGTGAACTCTTGCGGCATTCCGGCTGCGCCACGCGGGGCGGGTATACGCTGCGCACGCAATCGAGCACGCTCGATCCCATGCCGTTCACCCGCACGCTGGGGCGCCGCGCCGGGCAGAAGCGGCTACCTGGACTTATCCGCAGTTGCCTGGAGGAGACATGGTCACGCGTGATACTGCCTGGCCCGCCGGCACCCCGTGCTGGGTCGACCTCGGCGTCGACGACGTGGGCCGGGCCCGGGCCTGGTACGGGAGCCTGTTCGGCTGGACGATCCAGGAAGGCCCCCCGGAGGCAGGCGGGTACTCGATGTGCGAGCTGAACGCCAGTCCAGTGGCAGGAATCGCGCCGAAAATGGGTCCGCCGGATGTGCCGTCCGCTTGGACCACCTACCTCGCCACCGAGGACGCCGACGCGACCGCTGCCCGGATCGCGGCCGCCGGCGGTGTCATGCTCACCCCGCCGTTCGACGTGATGGAGGCGGGCCGGATGGCACTGGCGGCTGATCCTGGCGGCGCGGTGTTCGGCCTCTGGCAGGCCGGCGCGCACACCGGCTTCCAGCTAGCCAACGAACCCGGCACGGTGGTCTGGAACGAGAACATGAGCCGCAGCTTCGAGGCCGGGAAGAGCTTCTACCAGGCGGTGTTCGGCTGCAGCTACGGCGACCTGAGCAGCGACGGCTTCCGCTACGCCACGATGGAGGTCGACGGTCACATCGTCGGCGGTATCGGCGAGCTTGGCCCGCATCAGCCCGCGGACGAACCCGCCCACTGGCTGACCTATTTCGGCGTTGCTGACACCGACGCGGCCGTCGCCAGGGCGCAGGAACTGGGGGGCGGCGTCGTCCACCCGGCCCGCGACAGCCCGTACGGCCGACGGGCGGTCCTGACCGACGACCAGGGCGCGGCGTTCGCCGTCATGTCGATGTCCGCTCCGTAGCGGCGAGCGGTGCGCTGTGGTCGTGATCGGGCGCGGTCCTGGCCGCGCTCAGATCCTGATCGAGGTCAGGTCCTGGCCGGGCTCAGGCGCTGACCGGGCTCAGGTCCTGGTCGGGCTCAGGTCCTGGTCTGCCTCCTCAGGGCCCGGTCCGGCTCCTGGCGCGGTGACCGGCACCCTGCTGGCCGCGGGCATCAGCCGGCTGGCGGTTCGCTCCGCCGTGGCCCGGGCCCACCGGCCGCTGGTGAGCAGTCCGACCAGCAGGACCGCGACGCCGCAGCCCGCGATGATCCACCAGCCCGCGTGGCTGGCATCGGCGAAGCCGAGCCGCAGCGGCCCGGCGAGCGCGGACAGCACTGCCGAGCCGACCACCGCTACGCCGAGGGAGCCGCCCACCTGGCGGCTGGTGGAGGCGATGCCCGCGGCGACTCCGGCCTGCGACCGGGGCATCCCCGAGACGGCCGTGTTCGTGATCGGGGCGTTCACCATTCCGAAACCGAGCCCGAAGATCACGTAGGCGGCGATGACCCAGTCCATGGACGTGGTCGCGGTCAGCCGGGTCAGCATGAGCGCGCTGACGGTGATGGCCACTCCGGCGACAGTCAGCGGCAGCCTGGTGCCCCTGGCGCCGACAATCCGTCCTGACAGCGGCGCGAAGATGACCGTCATCACGGCCATCGGCAGCATGTAAAGGCCGGCGTGCAGCGGCGTATACCGGCGGACGTCCTGCAGGTACAGGGTGTTGATGAACAGGAAGCCGCTCAGCGCCGCGAACGCGCTGACCGCGATGACCGTGGCGCCGGAGAACGGGGCGCTCCGGAAGAACCGCAGGTCCAGCAGCGGCTCGTCCCGCCTCGGCTCGTAGATGATCAGCGCCGCCAGCGCCGCCGCCGCGAGCGCGAAGAAGCCGACGATCTTCGCCGAGCCCCAGCCCGAGCTCGGGCCTTCGATGATCGCGTATGTCAGCGACACGAGCAGCACGATGATGATCAGCTGGCCGACCGGGTCCAGCTTGCGGGCGTGCGGGGCCCTGGACTCCGGCACGAACAGCAGGGTGAGCACGAGCGCTGCTACGCCGACGGGGATGTTGACCCAGAAGATTCCGCGCCAGCCCACCGAATCGACCAGCGCGCCGCCGACGATCGGCCCGAGCGCCATGCTGATGCCGACGACGCCGCCCCAGATGCCGATCGCGCGAGCCCGCTCCCGTGGCTCGGTAAAGGTGTTGGTGATGATCGACATCGCCACCGGGTTGAGCATCGAGCCGCCGACGGCCTGCAGCATCCGGAAGGCCACGAGCCAGCCGAGGCCCGGCGCCAGGCTGCACAGCAGCGACCCGAGCGTGAAGAGCACCAGGCCCGTCATGAAGGTGCGCTTGCGCCCGAGCCGGTCAGCGGTCGAGCCGGAGAGCATCAGCAGACTCGCCAGCACCAGCGTGTAAGCGTCGATCGTCCACTGCAGCCCCGAGACCGACGCGTGCAGCTCGCGCTGGATGGACGGCAGCGCCACGTTGACGATCGTGACGTCGAGCCCGACGATGAGCAGGCTCATGCAGCAGATCGCCAGGATCAGGTTCCGGCGCTGCGGGCTCAGCTCGCTGGGGCTCATCTCAGCAGTATGCCTCTCCGTCGTTTGCTGACCAGCAACTAACTACCTGGGCAGCCCTGCTGGGAACGCACCAGACCCGCGGCAGATTCCCGCCGGCCGCAGGCAACGGTGGCGCCCGCCCGTTCGTCCTGGGCTGGTGCCGATCCAGGTGAGCACGGCCTTTCTTGGGGCGCGCGGGCGGCAGGCAAGACTGCCGGCGAACCTGGCCAGCCTGCAGGCCGCCCCTGCGCAGCGCCAGTATTCCGGCCGGCTTCCGCAAGCTGCCCGCCGCCGACTTCCCGCTGACCGGGGCCGGCCCGGCCGGATCGGCCGGGCGGATCGGCCGGGCGGATCGGCCGGGCGGGTTCCGTGCTTCACTTGACCGCGTGGCGGCGGCTGATCTGGAAATCCTGTTCTTCGAGTCGGCGGCGGACTGGGAGACCTGGCTGACTCGCTATCACGCGGACTCGCCGGGCGTCTGGCTGAAGATCGCGAAGAAGGGCTCGGGCAGGCCGTCGGTGTCCTACGCCGACGCGCTCGACGTGGCCCTGTGCTTCGGCTGGATTGACGGCCAGAAGGGCCGCGGCGACGATCAGCACTGGCTCCAGCGCTTCACGCCGCGCAAGCCCGGCAGCAGATGGTCCAAGATCAATACAGAGAAGGCCGCCGGGCTGATCGACGCGGGCCGGATGCACGCCACGGGACTGCGTGAGGTCGAGAAGGCCCGGGCTGATGGACGCTGGCAGGCGGCCTACGCGGGCCAGGGCAGCATCACGGTCCCCGCTGACCTGGCCGAGGCCCTGGCCGCCAACGAGGCGGCACGCGAGTTCTTCGCCACGATCAGCAGCGTGAACAGGTACGCGATCCTCTACCGGATCGGGAGCGTCAAGCGGCCGGAGACCAGGGCCAGGAAGATCGCCCAGTACGTGGCGATGCTGGCCGAGCACAAGACGATCCACCCCTGAGCGAGGCCGGGTGACTCCGCGGTCGGCAGCTCAGCCGATGTCGCGGCGGCGCAGGCCGGCGAGCCCGGCAGCGACCATGGCCGCCGCGATAAGGCACAGCCACACGAGTGGAGCAGCGCTGACCGTGCCGCCAGGCAGCTTCGGCGCGTGGGTGAAGGGGGAGATGTCCAGCATCCAGTGCGACAACTGCAGGAGGCTGCCGAGGAACAGCATCAGGACGACGATGCCCAGAGCGGCCCAGCCGCCTGCCACGCTGGCCTTGGGGAACAGCCCGAACAGCGCCACGGCCACGGCGGCCAGTACCAGCGCGGCGGGCACCTGGGCGAGCCCGGCGACGGTGAGCCGGGCTATCTCGCCGCCTCCGCCACCCGACCGAAGCCCGTAGCCGAGGCCGGTCGCAAGTCCCGTCGCGGCCAGGATCAACGCCGTCCCGCCCATCGCGATGAACAAGTGGCTGAGAGCCCAGCGGATCCGGCCGGTACTCGTGGCCAGGACGAGGTCCGCGCGGTCGTCGGTCTCCTCGGCGCGCAGCCGCAGGACCGCCGAGATCCCGTAGCCTGCGGCGATGAGCCCGCTGAAGCTCATGATCGCCGCGAGATAAGCGTTGGTGAGAGCCGCCTGACCGCCGAGCCTGACCAGCACTTTCCTGATCTCGCTGCTGCCGAGCAAGCCGCCGATTCCCTTCGCCGCCTCGCCGATGACCGCGCCGTACACCAGCGCGCCCGCGATCCAGCCGATGAGCGTGCCGCGCTGCAGCCGCCAGGCCAGCCCCATCGGGCTGCGCAGTCCGGCGGCCGCGCGCGGCGGTCCCGGCCGCTGCGCGAAGACGCCGGCCGCGTAGTCACGGCGGGCCGCCAGCACGCCGGCCACCGTGCCCAGAGTCACGGCCGCGGCCACCGGAAGGGCCAGCACCCACCAGCGGATGCCGCCGAATGACCGGATGACCTCGGCCCAGCCGGCCGGCGACAGCCAGGTCAGCCAGCGCGGACCCGCGGCGCCTGCTGAGTCACCGACCGCCCGGAGCAGATACACGCCGCCGAGCACGCCGATCGCGATCCCCCTGGCCAGCCGCGCGGTCTCGGCCAGCTGCGCGGTCACCGCCGCGACGCCGGTGAAGACCAGGCCGCTGCAGGCGATGGCCGCGGCCAGGGAGAGTGAGCCCGCGGCCGGCAGCCGCAGCGCGATCAGGCCGGCCGATATCAGCGCGAACAGCAGGACGTTCGCGGCGCAGGAGACCGACATCGCCGCGGCCAGCGCGGCGTGCCGTCCCACCGCAGCCGAGCCGAGCAGTTCAAGCCGGCCGGTCTCCTCGTCGGCCCTGGTGTGCCGGACGACGATGAAAATGCTCATCAGGCCGGCGCCGAGGGCGGCGAACGCGCCGTACCGCCAGGCGGTCAGCGACCCGATCGAGTTTCCGTACAAATTCCCGTACAGCGACAGCAGCGCCGGATTGTGACCCGCCGCCGCAGCGAACTGCTCCCGGCCCGCGGCCGTCGGATAAAGCTTCCTGAAGCTGTAGGCGGTACCGGCCACCAGCGCGGCGAGCACGTACACCCACACGGGAATCATGATGCGGTCCCGGCGGACCGCGAGCCTGGCCAGGTCACCGGTACCGGCCAGGGTGGCCTGGGGCCCCGTGTCCCTGGCCAGGCCGCCGGTCCCGGCCAGCGTGGCCCGGACGGTCATCGCGCGCCTTCGCCCGCGCCCGCGCCGGCCCGCGCCCCGTCCCCGGCGTAATGCCGCAGGAACAGCTGCTCCAGCGTGGGCGGCTGGCTGGTGAGGCTCCGCACGCCCGCGGCCGTGAGGTGCCGCAGCAGTTCGTCGAGCTTGTCGGTGTCCACTTCGCACCGGACCCGGCTGCCCTCGACGTCCAGGTCGTGCACGCCGGGCAGCTGATCAAGCGGCCCGGGCGGGACAGCCAGTTCCGCAGTGATCGAGGTCCTGGTCAGGTGCCGCAGCTCGGCCAGCGTGCCGGATTCCACCGCCCGGCCGAGCCTGATGATGGTCACCCGGTCGCAGAGCGCCTCCACCTCGGACAGGATGTGGCTGGAGAGCAGGACCGTGCGGCCCCGGCTGCGCTCTTCTTGCACGCACGCGCGGAACACCGCTTCCATCAGGGGGTCCAGGCCGGCGGTGGGCTCGTCGAGGAGCAGCAGCTCGACGTCGGAGGCCAGCGCCGAGATCAGCGCGACCTTCTGGCGGTTGCCCTTGGAGTAGGCGCGGGCCTTCTTCCTCGGATCTAGCTCGAACCGCTCGATCAGGCTGTCGCGCCGGGGCGGGTCGAGACTGCCGCGCAGCCGGGCGAGCAGGTCGATCACCTCGCCGCCGGTGAAATTCGGCCACAGGGTGACGTCACCGGGTACGTAAGCCAGCCTGCGGTGCAGCGTGGTGGCGTCCCGCCAGGGGTCGCCGCCGAGCAGCCGGGCGCTGCCGCCGTCCGCGCGCAGCAGGCCGAGCAGGATCCGGATGGTGGTGGTCTTGCCCGAGCCGTTGGGGCCGAGGAAACCGTGCACTTCTCCCGCGCTCACCGACAAATCAAGGCCATCCAGCGCGATCGTGGCGCCGAACGACTTACGGAGGCCGGTGATAGCAATGGCTTCGGGCACGTCTCAGCAGCCTACGTTCGGTTCAGAGATTTATGAAAGGAGCAAAGCGACTGAGGCCGGGGGCTAACGGCCCTGGCGCGAGGCCGATCCGGCCTTGCGTGCGCAGCGATCACGCGGGAAGGGCAAGCGATCATGAGTGACGAGACAGGCAGGCGCCGCGACGATCAGGCGGTCCGCCGGTTCGTCGAGCGCTTCACGCCGATGCTCGCGGAGGCAGGCTTGCCGCGGATGGCCGCACGGATCTTCGCGCCGCTGGACTTTGACCGGCGCGACCCGGCGGGGCGGGACCTCGCGCCACAGGCCCGTGACCGGCGCGACCCCGGCGCGACGGGACCTCGCGCCGCGGGACATGCTACGACAGCCGCCCCGGCTGAAGCCGGTACCGAGCGACTAGGCGGTCCGCCGCTGGCGCTCCCCGGGACACAATGGGCAGTGCGGCTCCGCAAGCAGGGCGAAAATGCGCAGCCGCCCGGATTGCCAGGCAGCGGCGCTGCGTTGGTATGACTTGTAGGAGGTCCGGCCGCTTGTCGACAGGCCGGCCAGAGGAGAGGCTGTGACCGTGGCGCGCGATCCTGGAGAGCTCTACGAGGTGAGCCCGGATGCCGCCGAGCCCGACGACGACATCGTGATGCTGTACTACCTCGACGGCTTCATCGACGCCGGGGCGGCCGGCCAGCTCGTGACCACGCACCTGACGAGCACGCTGGAGCATGAGGAGATCGCCCGGTTCGACGTAGACGAGCTGATCGATTACCGCTCCCGGCGTCCCGCGATGACTTTCGCCAAGGACCACTGGGAGCACTACGACGCCCCTGAGCTTGTCGTCTCGCGGCTGCAGGACGCCGAGGGAAAGCCGTTTCTGCTGCTCAGCGGCCCGGAACCGGACCGGGCCTGGGAGGCTTTCACCACCGCGGTGCGGCTGCTGTGCGCTGAGCTGCGGGTCAGCCTGTCCGTGGGGTTCCACGGCATCCCGATGGCCATCCCGCACACCCGGCCGCTCGGCGTGACCGCCCACGCGACTAAGGCGGAGCTGATCGAGGGCTACCGGCCGCTGGTCGACCGGCTGCAGGTGCCGGGCAGCGCGGCGGCCCTGCTGGAGCTTCGGCTGGGAGAGGAAGGCCAGGACGCCGCTGGCTTCGCCGTGCACGTGCCGCACTACCTGGCCCAGGCCGCCTATCCCGCGGCCGCGCTGACCCTGCTGGAATCCATCGAGCGGGCCGCGGGCCTGTCCCTGCCGGCCGATGCGCTGCGCGAGGCCGCACGGCGCACGGACCTGGAAATCGCCCGTCAGGTGGAAGGCTCGGACGAAGTCACCGAGGTGGTCCGGTCCCTGGAAGAGCAGTACGACGCCTTCACCGCGGGGCGGGAGGGACTACTGGCCGAAGATTCCGAGGCGATGCCGACAGCCGAGGAGCTAGGTGCCCAGTTCGAGCAGTTCCTGGCCGAGCAGCAGGGCAAGGGCGAGCCCCCGGAGGCCTGACAAGAGGCGGCACCGGCCGAAACCGCCGGTGCCGCCTCCGGCCGGCACTGGCGCTGCGCTACTTGACCTCGTTGAGCTGGCCGGTGGCAACGTCGAAGACGAACCCGCGGATGGCGTCCTTGTGCGGCACGAACGGGCTGGCCTTGATCCGGTTGATCGACTGCCGTACGTCCCCGTCAAGGTCACCGAACGACTCGGCGGACCACGGCGGCTTGATGCCGGTTTCTTCCTCGATGCTGGCCTTGAAGCCATCGTCGGTGAAGGTAAGCATCCCGCAGTCGGTGTGGTGGATGAGGATGATCTCCCGCGTGCCCAGCAGGCGCTGGCTGATGGCCAGCGACCGGATCTCGTCGTCGGTCACGACGCCGCCGGCATTGCGGATCACGTGCGCCTCGCCGTCGCGCAGGCCCAGGATCCCGTAGACGTTCAGGCGGGCGTCCATGCAGGCCACCACGGCCACGCCGCGCGATGGCGGCATCGGCAGCGGGCCCTGGAAAGACTCGGCGTAGCGCCGGTTGTTCTCGAGCAGCTCGTCAGTGACGGACATAGAGCCTGATCCTCTCGATCGCTTAGCTGATAGGCGGTCCGGCCCGGCGGCAGCCTCAGGCCGTCCCGGAGAACGACGATACCCCGAGAATCTAGATAATTACGATCGGGATAATCAAATTTTGCTGAGCGGGCCCGAACAGCGACGCGTCCCTGGGCCGGGCAAAGCAGTGCCGGCAAGAGCAGCGCCTGGCAAAGCGGGCCCGGCCTAGCTAGCAGTAACGCGCAGACCGGCAACGACGCCGGCGAAACCGAAGCGGGGCTGGCGCAGGCCCAATCCCGCCGAGCAGACCGAAGCTTGGCGAACACCAGGGCGAACTGGGAAGCGCACGGGGGAATGATGGCCGCACCGGCTGCGTGGTGCGTTGCCAGCAGGCCGCACCGCGCGTGCCGGGCCACGTGCGCACGGGGTGACGTGGTGACCGGGGGGATGGCGGGGATGAACCGATCCGTGGTGCGGGAGTACCAGGCGCCCGGCCTCGATATCGAGCGAGGCGCAGTACTGGTGCCCACCGAGCTCGCCGATCCCGTCCGCGGCCCGCTGCGCTGTCCGGCGGCGCCGCTGGTCGCGGGAGTTCTGCAGCGCAAGGGACGGCCTGGGCTGTTCGGGCCGGTGAGCCAGCTTCAGGACCCGCAGTACGACGAGGACGGGGCCGTGGTCTTCGTCGTGACCAGCCAGCAGCAGGACGGCGCGATGACGGCGCTGGCTGCCGCCGCGTCGCCTGCTGACCGGCTGGCCGTCGCGGCGGCCCGCTCGGCGGTCGAGGAATGGGCCGCGGTGCTCGGTACCCGCCGGCTGCTGACCGGCCCGGCCCCCTGGTGCGACGGTGCTCAGCGCGCGCTCGAGACTGCCGAGAAGGCAGTGGCCAACGCCGAAGGGCAGGGCCGGAGCGTCCATCTGTACGGCCAGTTCGCCGCAGCCGGGCAGGAGGCTGAGGAGCTCTCCCGCCGCGGCGCCGTCTTCGGCAGCTCACTGGCGGACATCCCCGCCGGCTCTACCGTCGTCCTGCCGGCCCACGGGGTCGCGCCTGAGGTCCTGGCCGAGGCGTCCGCGCGCGGCCTGGAGATCGTCGACGCGACCTGCCCGCTGGTGGCCATGGCCCAGGCGCAGACGCGCAAGCTCGCCGACCGGGGCGGCCATGTGGTGCTCATCGGCCAGCCGGACTACCCGGCTGCCGCCGGTATCGCCGGCCAGGGCCGCAGTTCTGTGGCGATCGTGGCCACCGCGGCCGGCACGGCCACCCTGCAGCTCGCCGACGCCCAGCGGGTCTCCTACCTGCTCCAGCCGGGCATCCCGGTCGAGGACACCGCGCCGGTCACGGCGGCGCTGCGATCGCGCTTCCCGGCCGTCCGCGGGCCGCATCCGGACGGGTTCTGCTATGCGGCCTCCGACCGGGCGGACAGCATCCGGGCGATCGCGTCGGGAGCTGACCTGGTGCTGATCCTGGGCGCGCCGGACTGCCCCGACGTGCGTCAGCTCACCGGGCTGGTCCGCGACAGCGGGGCGCGGGCCCAGGCGGTCGCCCGGCTCAGCGAGATCACCCCGGCCGCGCTCGCGGGCACCTCCTCGCTGGGCATCGCCGAGTCGGCCTCAGCCGCCACCGGCCTCGCCGCCGAGCTCACCACGGCGCTGTCGGGCCTGGGCCCGGTCAGCGTCATCCGGCGCCAGGTCTCGACCACGGTCGAGGGACGCCGGCCGGCGACCGCGCCGGCCAGCGGCTGATGACTGACGGCGCGCCGCGACTGACGGCGGCTCACGACTGACGGCGGCGCGGCACGATCATCCGCTGAGGGCGGACCGCGTTGCGGCTGGACGCGGCGGCGGCAGGGTAGGCTCCGCGGCATGGCGGACAAACCGGACGGTGATCCAGGTGAGCCAGATCGGCGTGCGGCGAGGATGACCAGCAGCCAGGCTCCCGGGCGGCTGCAGCGCGTGCTTGAGAGCGCCGGCTTTGCCGTTACCGCGGAGATCGGGCCGCCCCGCGGCGCGGACGCCGAGCCGGTGCGGCGCAAGGCCGCGCTGCTGCGGGACTGGGTGGACGCGGTGAATATCACCGACAACCAGAGTGCGTCCGTGCGCCTGTCGAGCTGGGCAGGCAGCCTGGCCGCGCTGGCCGCCGGAGTGGCCCCGATCATGCAGCTGACCTGCCGGGACCGGAACCGGATCGCGCTGCAGTCGGAACTGATCTCCGCCGGCGCGATGGGCATCCCCCATGTGCTGCTGATGACCGGCGATCATCCCCGGCATGGCGATCACGCCGATGCCAAGCCGGTGTTCGACCTGAACAGCACCGAGCTGATGAACGTCGCCCGGACCCTGCGCGACGAGGGCAGGCTGATGTCCGGGCGGGTGGTGGACCCGGCCCCCTACTGGCTGATCGGCGTGGTGGAGAACCCCGGCGGCGGCCCGGCTGACGCCAGCACGGCGCGGCTGGCGGCCAAAGTCGCCGCGGGCGCGCAGTTCGTCCAGACCCAGTTCGTCTTCGACGTGCCCGCTTTCGCGGCCTGGATGGAGCGCGTGCGGGAGCTCGGCCTGCACGAGCGGTGCTCCATCCTCGCGGGAGTCGGGCCGATCGTGTCGCTGCGGGCCCTGAGCCACCTGCAGGACAAGGTGCCCGGCGTGCATATCCCGGGCGCCGTCGCCGAGCGGCTGCGCGCGGCGGGCGAGGACGGGATCGCGGCCGAGGGCGAGCGCCTGTGCGCGGAGACCATCGGCCAGCTGCGCGAGATCCCCGGCGTCGCCGGAGTGCACGCGATGGCCGTCGCGAACGAGCACCGCATCCCCGGCATCCTGCGGCAGGCCGGGTTCGCGCCCCGGCCTGAGCCGGACCGACGCGGCGCTGCGACCGGGCCGCTGGCCGAGCAGAGCCGCGCCGCAACCGGGCCGCAGACAGCGAGCAGCGGCGACCTGACCGACCCTGCGCCGGGGCTCGCACCCGCAGACGCGCAGGGCGGCAGTAGTGCGCCTTGAGGTCCGCCCGGTGGCCCGGCTCCGCGGCCCGGAGCCGCTGAATCTCGCGGAAGCGCTCGGGCCGGTTTTTGCCGCCCTGGGCGCCAGCACCGTCGACCTGTCCAGGGTCAGCGTGGTGTGCGACTGGATTCAGTACCGGTCCAGCTTCCGGGAAATCGCCGATCTGCGGCCTGTTCTCGGCGACCCCCGGCATGGCGACGGGCTGCCGGAGCCTGATCCGGCCCTGGAGATCGCCATTGACCTGCGCCGCGGCGCCGACGCCAACCTCGGCAAGCTGGTAAGCGCGCTGCTGGCCGAGCAAGGCAGCGGGCGGCAGGGCGGCCGCCTGGCGCTCGAGCCGTGGGTGCCCGGCTCGGCCAGCTGCATCTGGCGGTTCAACGCGCTGTACTGGCAGGCGCTGTCCTTCTGGGAGCGGGCCGCCGGGCGCGGCTATGAGCAGGCACTGCCCGGCGGGGCCAGCGAGGCCCGCGACGTCGAGGCGGTTCGCGAGCTGATCCTGGGGCTGTTCAAGACGTGGGATGACCTGGACGCGCGCGGCGCGCTGCCCGCCGAGCTCTATGTCGTGGAACTCGGGGTCGGCAACGGCAGCCAGGCGCGTACCTGGCTCGACGAGCTGGCCGCCCTGTCCCGGGTGCACAGCCGCGACTACTACCGGCGGCTGCATTACCTGATGGCCGACTACTCCCCGCACGTCCTCGGCCGGGCCCGGCAGGCGGTCGCCCACCACGCCGATCATGTGAACACCCTGGTCGTCGACGCGACTCACCTGACGGCCAGCCTGGGCTTCCTGCGCGGCAGGGCGTTCCTCGTCTACATCTCCAATGTCTACGACAACCTGCCGTCCGACGAGGTGGCCCGCATCGGCGGCCGCACCTACCAGGTCCAGGTCCGCGCATTCCTGCCCGGACCGGACGCGCGGCGCATCAGCCGCCGGTTCGCGCTGCCGCTGCGCGATCTGCCCAAGCTGATCGAGAAACTGCCGCGCCTCGGCCCCGAGCTGCTCTGCGACGCACTGCCGCAGCATTTCGGCGAGCCCGGCCGGGCCGTCGAGTTCTGGCGGCAGGTGTGGGGCGCCCTGCGCCTGCAGGAGCGCTACGTGCCGATGGCGGGCCTGGACCTGTACCAGATCGGCCCGGACCTGACCGGCGAGACGCTGGCGCCGCAGCTGGAATCCGATGGCGACATCCGCATGCACGTCAATAACGGCGCGCTCTGCAGCTTCACCGACACGCTGCCGCTGCTGCATCCTTTCGGGCGGCTGCAATGCCACGATCTCTTCGTGACCGCCGTGCACGACTATCACTCCGGCTTCTTCGGGCCCGGCAAGTACGACGGCTCGGTAGTCAACTGGGTCAACGGCCCGCTGCTGCGGCACGTCGCGGGGCGCAGCGGTTTCGACGTGCACATCACGCCGTTCGCGCAGCGCCCGTCGGCGCATATCAAGACCCTCACCGCGGCGGTGCGGGAATGAGCGCCCCAGGAATGCGCAGCGCGGCGCGGGCGAAACAGCCGGAGGAAGCGGCGCCGCCGAGCCTGCCCGGCGAGCTGGCGCCCGGGCCGCTGCTGCCGACGACCGTCATCGGCTCCTACGCCGTGCCCGCGTGGCTAGGCCAGCTGCGCAACGACTGGCACCAGCGCAGGATCAGCGGCAAGTACCTCAGCGAGATCACCGAGATGGCGACGAAAGCCGCGATCCTCGACCAGGAGCGGGCCGGCATCGACATCATCTCCGATGGCGAGCTGCGGCACGACAACGACACCGACTACCTGCTGGCCCGGATCCCCGGCGTCGAGATCGGGCACCGGGCCAAGACCGACTACCTCGATTATTACGACGCTGAAGTAAGAAAGCCGCTGCCCGAGCCGGCCGACGGGCAGACCCTCGGCCTGGCCGAGGATTTCGCCTTCGCCCGGCAGCTCACCGACATGCCGCTGAAGATGTCGCTGATCGGCCCGTTCTCGCTGTCGCGCCGGATCACCGGCAGCGCCTACGCCGACCCCGCGGACCTGGTCCGGGCCCTCGCCCGGCACCTGAACGCCGAGGCGCGGCAGCTGGCCGCCGCCGGGGCCCGGCTGCTGCAGATCGACGAGCCCTTCCTGGCCGGCTATCCCGAGGACATCGCGGTCGCCGCCGAGGCGATCAGCATCGTCACCGACGTTCCCGGCATGAGCTGGACGCTGCACGTCTGCTACGGCAACCGGTACGCCCGGCCGCTGTGGGCGAGCCACTACGACTTCCTCTTCCCCTGGGTCAAGGAGATGAAGGTGGACCGGCTCGCGCTGGAATTCGCCCGGCAGGGCGACGAGGACCTGCGGCTGATCGAGCGGCACCAGTGGGACCGGGGCCTCGGGCTCGGCTCCGTGGACGTGAAGTCCGACCGGGTCGAGACGCAGGACGTGGTGGCCGACCGGATCCGCCGGGCGCTGCGCTACGTGCCGGCCGACCGGCTGATGATCAACCCGGACTGCGGTCTGCGGTTCCTGCGGCCCGAGACCGCCCGGGCCAAGCTGGCCGTCATGGTCGCGGCCGCGGCTCAGGTCCGGGCCGAGCTCGGCGCGGCGTAGCAGGCCCGGCTCCGGCGCTGCAGGCTCGCGGGATACTAGGCGGACGCCCGGTCAGCACATGCGCAGCGGAGGCCCCATGCTCTTCCCGACCTCGCTTGTCGGCAGCTATCCGCAGCCGGACTGGCTGATCGACCGCGGGCGGCTGGCCGGCCGGTTCCCGCCGCGCGTGCGGGCCCGTGAGCTGTGGCGGGTCGACCCCGCCTACCTGGCGCAGGCCCAGCGGGACGCGACCCGGCTCGCGATCGGCGACCAGGAGCAGGCCGGGCTGGACATCCTCACTGACGGGGAGATCAGCCGGGAAAGCTACTCCAACGCGTTCGCGACCGCCCTGGACGGGGTGGACATCGATAACCCGGGCACGGCCCTGGACCGCAGCGGCCACCCGAACCCGGTGCCCCGCATCGTCGGGCCCATCCGCCGCCGGCACCCGGTCGGCGTCGCCAGCCTGGGCTTCCTGCGCGCACACACCGGCCGGACGGTCAAATGCACCGTTCCGGGGCCCTTCACCATGGCTCAGCAGGCGCAGAACGAGTACTACCCGAGCACCGAAGCGGCGGCGCTGGCCTATGCCGAGGCAGTGAACGAGGAAGTCCGGGACCTGTTCGCGGCCGGAGCCGACATCGTCCAGCTCGATGAGCCTTATCTCCAGGCACGGCCGGAGGAAGCCCGTAGCTACGGGGTCACCGTGCTGAACCGGGCGCTCGACGGCATCACCGGGACCACCGCCGTGCACCTGTGCTTCGGCTACGCGGCGATCATTCATGACCGGCCCAGCGGCTACTCGTTCCTGCCCGAGCTATCCGGCTGCCGCGCCGGGCAGATCTCGATCGAGACCGCCCAGTCCGGGCTGGACTGCTCGGTGCTCGCCAGGCTGGCCGGAAAGACGATCATCCTCGGCGTGCTGAACCTCGGTGACGCGACCGTGGAAACCCCCGGCCAGATCGCCGACCGGGTCCGGCGGGCGCTGCCGTACGTGGCCGCGGACAAGCTCGTGCTGGCCCCGGACTGCGGGATGAAGTACCTGCCGCGCGACGCGGCCCTCGGCAAGCTCACGGCCATGACCGAGGCCGCCGCGCAGCTGCGCGCGACGGCCACGGCCTGATCGGCGCGACGGGGCCGGCCTGATCGGGCGCGACGGGGCCGGCCGGACCTGACCAGCCGGGGCGCCGGGCCGGCAGGCGTCAGCTGTGGAACATGTCGCCGATGATCCCGCCCACGACGCCTGCCCCGGCGGCCCCGGCATCTTGCGACCGGTCATCGCCGGTGCCGAGGTACTCCGAGAGCGCGTGCGCGAGCACCACGAGCGGCATCGACTGAAGCCACACCCGGCCGGGGCCGGTCAGCGCCACCAGGTGCAGGCCGTCGCTGCCGAACGCCATGTTGGCGATGCCGCGCATCCGGGTGATCGTGAACTGCACGCTGCCCTGGAACATGCCGATGTGGCCCGGATGGACCAGCAGCGTCTGCCCCGGCGGCAGGTCGTAAGTGGTGAGCTCGCCGGACAGCTCGATCCAGGCGCGGCCCTGGCCTTCCAGCTTCTGCAGCATGAACCCGCTGCCGCCGAACAGGCCGCCGCGGAAGGTCTGCTGCAGCCCGATGCTCGGCGTGATCCCCGGCGTGCCGCACAGCCAGCCGTGCCGGTGCACGAAGAACGGCATTCCAGGGGTGATGTCGACCGGCACGATATGGCCGGGAACCTTGGCCGCGAAGGTGATCGAGCCCGGACCCTCGTAGCGGGTGACGAAGAGCCCGCCGCCGCCTGCCATCCGCTTCAGGCCCTGCATCAGCCCGCGTGCGCCCGGTGCCGTGCTCGTCGACTGCGACATCTGGATGCTCTCGGTCATCCAGGCCAGCTCACCGTGGGTGGAGATTACCTGCTCGCCCTGGCCGAGCAAGACTTCCAGAATGGGCATGGTCGTGCCCTTGACCTCAGCCTGCATGGCTTCGCCTTTCCGACAATGACAGAGGATGCGCGGAAAGCCTCGCGCGTCAGGACAAAGTAGCGGCGTGCCGCACGCGCCGGGAGGCCTGCCGCTGATTCATCTGCGCCTCCAGCTGCGCTGCGGGCGACGCGCCGCTGTCATGATCTGTGCCAAGGTTGCGCCATGGCCGACTACCGCGCACTGAACCGGGCGAACTGGGACGAGCGCGTGCCCGCGCATTTTGCCTCGCCCGACTATCACGTCAGTCAGTTCATCGATGATCCGGCGTACCTCAGCCATGTGGTCCGGTTTGACCGGCCGCTGCTCGGTGACATCCGCGGCCTGCGGGGCGTCCACCTGCAGTGCCACATCGGCACGGACACGATCTCGCTGGCGCGGCTCGGTGCGTCGATGACCGGGCTGGATTACTCGCCGCCGGCCGTCGCGGCGGCCAGCAGGCTCGCCGAGCAGACGGGCGCGGACGCCAGGTTCGTCCAGTCGGACGTCTACGAGGCACCAGCAGCACTGGATACCGCCGCCTTCGACCTGGTCTTCACCGGGATCGGCGCACTGTGCTGGCTGCCGAGCATCCGGCGCTGGGCGCAGGTGGTCGCCGCGCTGCTGCGGCCCGGCGGGCGCCTGTTCCTGCGCGAGGGCCACCCGATGCTCTGGGCAATGGACGAGACGCGGCCGGACGGCGTGCTCGCCGTGGAGATGCCGTACTTCGAGCGGGAAGAGCCCCTCGTCATCACCGAGGAGGGCGCAGGCACCTACGTCCAGACGGATGTGACCTTCGAGCACAACACGTCGGCCTCCTGGAACCACGGCCTGGGCGAGATCGTGACCGCCCTGCTGGAGAACGGCATGACGATCACCAGTCTCACCGAGCACGACAGCGTCCCCTGGGAAGCGCTGCCGGGCCACATGGAGCACGGCGCCGACGACGAGTGGCGGCTGACCGACCGGCCGTGGCGGCTGCCGCTGACCTAC
This sequence comes from Streptosporangiaceae bacterium, assembly GCA_052146815.1. Lineage (GTDB taxonomy): Bacteria > Actinomycetota > Actinomycetes > Streptosporangiales > Streptosporangiaceae > DATJZH01. Next base: position 38,468 of record JBKQMG010000100.1, read on the forward strand.
ACCCTCACCGCCACTTCGGGCACCGGCGCCCCGGCGAAGGAGACCTCATGAACGCTCACCCGGCCTTTAGCGGTCAGCCTCGCCCTTAGCCCGCGCCCGCGCCGCAGCGCATCCTCGACGTCGGCAGCGGAACCGGCTACCTGCTCCGCCGGATAGCAGCCCGGTGCCCCGAGGCGGTCGAACTGACCGGGATCGACGCCGCACCGGCCATGGTCGAAGTCGCCGGCGCCGCAGCCGCGGACGGCCGAGTGCGCTTCCTGACTGGCACTGCCGAGGACCGGCACTGCCGAGGAACTGCCCATGCCTGACGGCACCTTCGACCGCGACTAAGCAGCGGCTTCACCGCGTGGCCGCGTAAGCGCGTAAACGCGCGCCCTGTGTATCACCGCGCGTCAGGGACCCCCGCGCGGGCCATCGCCTCGCGGCGGGTGTCGAAGCCGACGATGTCGATCACCCGGCCATCGCGGACGGTCAGGACCTGCCATCTCTGCGCCTCGCCGCCTCGGTCAGCCGGCGTGCGGGTGCCGGCGGCCTGAAGGCCGGTGACCCGGAGGCCGACGAGAATGCGGTCGCCAAGCACCGTCGTCTCCGACACGCGCGCACGAGTGCCTGCCTCCCGGCCCCGCCGGTACCAGGACAGGACCTGATCACGGGTCTGGCAGGTCGGCGAGGCGGCGTCCGGCGGTCCCCAGTGGACCTCGGGGTCGAGCAGGTCACTGAAGGCGGCAAGATCCGCGGCTTCCAGTGCCGCCGCGATATGCAGCGCGAGGGAGCTCATGGCTTCCGGATGCTCAGCCATCGGTCATCTCCTCAGCCATCGGTCATCTCCTCCCGAGACATCAGGCACGATCAGGATGGCCCCCGGCCGCCCGCATGGCAACGCCGGTGACCTGATCACACCCGGCGGCGTCCTGGCGGCAGCAGGCCGGTGATATTACCGTCCGCCGTGCCGGTCCGGGTCGACGTGCCCGCGGGCACGCACGTCACGGCGATCAGGGCCGGCTGCTTCTACAGCCTCGTCCTCACCAGGTCAGGCCGGGTCCTGGCCTTCGGCCGCAACGATCTCGGCGAGCTCGGCGGACGGCATGACCCGGTACCGCGACAGGCCGGTGGCGGTCCGGCTGCCGCGGCGCGTCCGGGTGCGGACGATGAGCGCCGGCAATTCCGACACCCTGGTCCTCACTACCGGCGGGCACATTTACGGGTGGGGCTTCGACGCCGAAGGCCAGCTGGGCGACGGCGCCTACGCCAGCAGCGACGTCCCGGTCATGGTCAGCCTGGCCGCCGGCGTCACCGCCGCGGCGGCCGCCACCGGGCCGGGCGCGCTGAACAGCTCCGCCGTCGTCGGCCCGGCGCCGGCCGGCTAGTCGCCGAGCTCGGCGCGGCGGCGGGTGACGTACTCCGCCAGCTCCGCGCGGATCGCCTCGTCCAGCGGCGGCTGCTCGTAGGACTCCAGCGTCTTCGCGCAGATCTCGCCGGCCCGGGCTGTCGCGTCCTTGCCGCCCTGCTTCAGCCAGCGGTCGTAGTTGGACGTCGAGGACAGCAGCGGCCGGTAGAAGCACTCGCGGAACCGCTCCATGGTGTGCGCAGCGCCGAGGAAGTGACCGCCGTGGCCGACCTCCTCGTGCGCGCCGAACGCCAGCGACGCCTCGTCGATCTCCAGTGGCGTGAACTCCACCCGCAGCATCCGCAGCAGCTCGATGTCCACGATGAACTTCTCGTAGCACGAAACAAGGCCGCCTTCCAGCCAGCCCGCCGCGTGCATCACCCAGTTGGTGCCCGCCAGGAACGTCGGCAGCAGCGTCATCAGCGACTCGTACGCGGCCTGCGCGTCGACCGTCTGGCTGGAGTTGAGGCCGCCGCCGGTCCGGAACGGCAGGCCGAAATGCCGGGCCAGCTGGCCCGTGCACAGCAGCCCGATCGCCGACTCGGGCGTGCCGAAGCTCGGCGAGCCGGACTGCATGTCGATGTTGGACAGGAACGAGCCGAAGATGACCGGGCACCGCGGCCGGATCAGCTGGGCCAGCGCGATCCCGGCCAGTGCCTCGGCGAGCTGCTGGGTGAGCGCCGCCGGAATGGTCACCGGCGACATCGCGCCCATCAGCAGGAACGGCGTCAGCACGACCGGCTGATTCGCGGCGCAGTACTCGAACTGGGCGTCGAGCATCCGGTCGTCCCAGCGCAGCGGTGAATTGCAGTTGATCAGCGAGATCGTGGCCGGGGTCTGCTCGATACTGCTGCGGCCGCCGAAAAGGATCTCGGTCATCGCGATCGTGTCGGCCGCGTTCGGCCCGGAGACGACATTGCCCATGTAGATCTTGTCGGTCAGGGTCTGCAGGGCGTAGATCATGTCGAGATGCCGGGAGTCGAGCGGCGCGTCGTTCGGCTCGCAGATCACTCCCCCGGCCGAATCCAGCTCGCCGAAGCTCTGCGACAGCATCGCCAGCCGCCGGAAGTCCTCCATCGTCGCGTCCCGGCGGACGTCACCGTCGCGCACGAACGGCGGCCCGTACACGGCACCGAACGCCATCTGGTCGCCGCCGATGTGCACGCTGTTCGCCGGGTTCCTGGCCTGGACGTCGAACTCCCGCGGCGCCCTGGCCACCTGCTCGAGCACGAATTCCGGATCCAGCTTGACGACATCGCCGTCGACGGACTGTCCCGCCTTGCGGAACAGCTCGACCGCCTCCGGCTTGGCGAACTGGACGCCGATCTCCGAGACAATCCGGCGCCAGCCCTTGTCGAGCACGCCGACCGCGTCCTCGGAAAGGATGTCGTAACGGGGCATGCGATTGCGGAACATGGCCACCTCGGCTGCAGACGACGTTGCTACGGAAGAACGGTGCTCGCGGAACTGCGCTCGCTTGACCCGGCCGATACCCGAATCTAGGATCACATAGTAGAACAAGGTTCCGTAACATGGAACTTTTGGCAGCCGATCGCACCGGGATCAGATGACCGGGGCTGAAGGGCCAGTCGTGACCAGCCCGAACGGGACGCAGGCGGTGGACCGCGCCGCGCAGCTGCTGCTGGAGGTCGTGCACGGCCCCGACCCGGTCACCTTCACCGAGCTGACGGCCATCACCGGGCTGGCCAAGAGCACCACGTCCCGGCTGCTGATGGCCCTGGAGCGCAACGGGCTGGTCCGGCGCGACTCAGCAGGCCGGTTCGCGCCCGGCGAGGTCTTCATCTCCTACGCCTGCCGCGGCGGCGCCGAGACCGACCTGGTCGCCGTCGCGCAGCCGGTCCTGGAACAGCTGGGCGCCGACACCGGCGAGACCATCAATCTCGGCGTGGCCCGGCCGGGCGGCCTGGTCGAGCAGGTCGCCCAGTTCGACAGCCGGTACCTGATCGGCGGAACGAACTGGGTGGGCCTGTCGGTGCCGCTGCACTGCGCCGCCCTCGGCAAGGTACTGCTGGCCTACGGCGCCACGGCACTGCCGCCCGGCCGGCTCGAGCGGCGCACCCCGCAGACCATCACCAGCCGCACCGCGCTGCGGGCCGAGCTGGCCGGCGTCCGCGAGCGAGGCTACGCGGTCACCGACGCCGAGCTCGAGCCCGGCCTGGTCGCCGTCGCCGCGCCGGTGCGCCGGGACGGGGACTCCGTGGTCGCCTCGCTGTCGGTGTCCGGTCCCGCCAGCCGGCTGGCCGGCGACCTGATCGCCGAGGCGGCCGCCCGCTGCACTGCCCGCGCCGCCGAGCTGTCCGCCATCCTCGGGCACCTGCCGCCCGCGCCCCTGTCCGTCCCGTCCCCGGTCCGCTCGTAGCGCGGCCGCCGAAGTCCGAGCGAGGCCCATTGTCGGAGTCGACCGAGGCCCCATTGCCGCAGCGACGCCGCCGAGCCCGGGCCAGGCCCGGGCGCCCTCGCCAGGCCCAGAGAGAAGGTGCTGCGTGACCCAAGAGGAACTGCTCCGTCAGCTCTACGACCTCACCCTGGTCGGCAATGCCCCCGAGGTGCTCCTGCTCACCCGGGAGGGCCTCGGCATGGGCATGGGCCCGGAGACCCTGCTCTACGAGGCGCTGATCCCGTCGCTGGAGGAGGTCGGCGCCCGGTTCGAGCGCGGCGACTTCTTCGTCCCCGAGATGCTCATCGCGGGCCGTGCGATGGCCGGCGCCCTGGAGATCCTGCGGCCGCTGCTGGCCGAGACCGGCGCCGAGCCGATCGGCACGATCGTGATGGGCACCGTCAAGGGCGACGTGCACGACATCGGCAAGAACCTGGTCAACATCATGTTCGAGGGCGCCGGCTTCCAGGTCATCGACCTCGGCGTGCAGGTCGCGCCGGAGAAGTTCATCGACGCGATCAGGGAGTACCAGCCCGACATCGTCGGGTTCTCGGCGTTCCTGACCACGACGATGCCGATGTTCAAGGCCAACATCAACGCGCTGCAGAAGGCCGGCCTGCGCGATCAGGTGATCGTGATGGTCGGCGGTGCGCCGGTCACCCAGGAGTACGCCGACGTCGTCGGCGCCGACGGGTACGCCGCGGACGCATCAGCCGCGGTCGTCCGGGCCAAAGAACTGCTACTGGAACGACGCCGCGCCGTCGCGACGGCCTGACGAGGGGCACGTTCATGGACACAGTCCTGCGCTCGCGCAGCCGTGAGGTCATCATCGGGCCGGGCCACCCTTTTTGCATCGTGGGTGAGCGGATCAACCCGACCGGACGCAAGCTGTTCCAGGAACAGCTGCGGCGGGGCGATCTGTCCCGGGTCGAGATCGATGTCGCGCAGCAGGTCGCCGGCGGCGCGATGGTGCTGGACATCAACATGGGCGCGCCGCTGGCGGACGAGACCGAGCTGATGGTCGCCGCGGTCACGCTCGTGCAGGGGCTCACTGACCTGCCGCTGTGCCTGGACTCCTCGATCGTCGAGGTGCTGGAAGCAGGCCTGGCCGCCTACGAGGGCAAGGCGCTGGTCAACTCGGTCACCGCCGAGGACGAGCGGCTGGACGCGATCCTGCCGCTGGTCAAGCGGCACGGGGCCGCAGTCATCGCGCTGCCCAACGACGAGGAGGAGATCCCCGAGGACCCGCGCAAGCGGCTGGATCTCACCCGCAGGATCATCGCCGTGGCGACCGGGAAGTACGGCATCCCGATCGAGGACATCGTGATCGACCCGCTGGCCATGCCGATCGGCGCGGACACCACGCTGGTCCTGCGCACGCTGGAGACGATCGCGCTGCTGCGGGAGGAGTTCGGCGTGAACATGACCCTCGGCGCCTCCAACGTGTCGTTCGGCATGCCCGACCGGGCCTCGATCGGCGCCGCGTTCCTGCCGATTGCCATCGCCAGCGGGCTCACCAGCGCGATTATGGACGCCCGGTCGCCGCAGCTGGTCAAGTCGGTGAAAGCTGCCGACCTGCTGCTGGACCGCGACCCATGGGGCGCCGCCTGGATCGCCGCGCACCGGGCGCTGCAGGCCCAGGCTGAGGCGGCGGCAGCCCAGGCGCCGACTTCGCCATGACGGACACGCCAGCCGACGCCGCCATCGAGCCGCCCGCCAGAGTCGACCTGTTTTTTACGCCTCAAGGCAATCGGGTGCGGGTGCCGCCCGGCGTCACGCTCTTCGACGCGGCGAGCTGGAACGGCATCGCCATCGACTCGACCTGCGGCGGTCACGGCACCTGCAAGAAGTGCCGGGTGCGCATCACCGGTGGCAGTGTGCCCGCCTCGGCGCTGGACGCGCGCGCGTTCACGACCGGCGAGCTGCGCGACGGCTGGCGGCTGGCCTGCCGGGCCCTGGCCGATACCGATCTGCAGGTCGACGTGCCGCCGCTCCTCACCCGGCCGAAGGCCGCCACGATCGGCGTCGGACGCCAGGTGATCCTGCGTCCCGCCGTGCAGAAGCGCTTCCTCGAGCTGGCCGAGCCGTCGCTGTCGGATCAGCAGACCGACATCGAGCGCGTGCTCGCCGCACTAGACGACCTTGAGCTGCGGGTCGACCTCGCGGTGCTGCGGATCGTCGGGGGGGTGCTGCGCGCGACCAATTACCGGGTGACCGCGGTCATCGTCGACGACGTGCTGATCGACGTGCAGGCCGGGGACACCACCTCAAGCCTGTACGGCATCGCGTTCGACCTCGGCACGACGACGGTGGTCGCCACGCTGCTCGATCTGAGTACGGGGACCCCGCAAGCGGTCTCGTCAGTGCTGAACAAACAGCAGCCGTTTGGCGCGGACGTCATCACCCGGATCAGCGCCGTCATGATGGACCCCGACGCGCTGGCGACCCTGGCCGCGCGGGCGCACGACACGCTGGCTCAGCTGGCCGCCGAAGTCTGCAAGCAGGCAGGCGTCGACCCAGCCGACGTCTGCGAGGTCGCCATCGCCGGGAATGCCACGATGACGCATCTCGTCCTGGGCGTCGATCCCGAGCCGCTCGGGATGGCCCCGTTCATCATGTCCGCCCGTCTGCTGCCCGAGGTGCTGGCCGCCGACGTCGGGCTGGCCGTGCACCCACGGGCCAGGGCGTTCCTGTTCCCCGCATTCGGCGCCTACGTCGGCGGCGACGTCACCGCCGGACTGCTGGCCACCGGGATGAACCGGGACGCGCGGACCCGGCTGTTCATCGACATCGGCACCAACTGCGAGATCGTCCTCGGCAACCGGGATTGGCTGCTGGCCACCGCCGCCCCCGCCGGGCCCGCGTTCGAGGGCGCGGCGATCCGGTGCGGAATGCGGGCCGCCCGTGGCGCGATCGAGGTCGTCTCGCTGTCGCCCGGCGGCCTGGAGCTGAAGGTGATCGAGGACGCGCAGCCCGCCGGCCTGTGCGGGTCGGGCCTGGTGGATGCGGTCGCCGGACTGATCAACCTCGGGCTGCTCGACCGGTCCGGGCGGTTCATTCCGGAGGAAGACACGGCCGCACTGGCGCCAGGCCTGGCCGGCCGGCTGACTCAGCTCGGTGCCGAGCGAGTGTTTGTGCTGCACTGGCTCGGCGATCCGGGCGACGTCGAGTGCTCCATCTACCTGTCCCAGCGAGACGTGCGCGAGCTGCAGTTCGCCAAGGCCGCGATCGCGACCGGCTGGAACATCCTGCTCGAAGAAGCCGGGCTGCAGCCCGGCGACATCCAGCAGGTTCTGCTGGCGGGCTCGTTCGGCAGCTACCTGTCCCCCGCCAACGCCATCCGGCTCGGCCTGGTGCCGAAGCTCCCGGTGCTGCGGGTGGTCAGCGCCGGCAATGTGGCCGGCGAGGGAGCCAAGATGGCGCTGCTGTCGGTCCGCGAGCGGGCCGGCGCCCTGGCGCTGCTGGAGGAGGTGCGCTATGTCGAGCTGTCCGACCGGCCTGACTTCAACGACGCCTTCGTCGACCAGCTGCAGTTCCCGGCCTGAGCCGGGGGCGCCGCTGGCGGTGATCGGGTGCGGCGCGCTCGGCGCGCACATCCGGGAGATCGCCGGGCGCCGCGGCTGGCCCATAGAGCTGCACCTGCTGCCCGCGCTGCTGCACAACCGCCCGGAGCGGATCGCGCCAGCCGCGCAGGAACTGGCCCTCCGGCTGCAGGCCCAGGGCCGGCGGGTGGTGCTCGCCTACGCCGACTGCGGCAGCTACGGCGCGCTGGACGAGCTGTGCGCGCTGCTCGGCCTGCAGCGGCTGGCCGGGCTGCACTGCTACGACGTCCTCGGCGGAGCCGACCGGCTCCGCGCGGCGCTGGAATCCGAGCCGGGGACCTACCTGCTCACGGACTATCTGGTCCGCAGCTTCCGCCGGACCGTGCTCGCCGAGCTCGGACTGGACCGTTACCCGCAGCTGTGGCCGGACTACTTCAGGCACTACCGGCGGGTGGTCTGGCTGGCCCAGACCGCCGCCGGAGCGCCGGACCGGGACGCGCTGGACCGGGAGGCCGCTGCGATCGCGGCGATGTTCGGCCTGCCGCTGACCGTGCTCGACGTAGGCACCGGCGGACTAGAAAGCCAACTGGAGCGCCTCGTGACCGGCGCGGCTATCGCGGGCGGTGCGCGGTGATCCCGCGCGGCGGCCTGCGCCGGGCCGCGGCCCTGCTGGCGGCCCCCCGCTACGAGGTGTTCCCGTCCGCGACCGTGGAGCAGGCCATTGTCGACTCGGTGCCGCGCGAGCTGACCATCACGGTCACCGCCTCGCCGGTCAAGGGCCTGGAACCAACCCTGGACCTGACCGAGCGCCTGTCCGCGCACGGCTACCGGACCGTTCCGCACCTGTCGGCCCGCCTGGTCCGGCACGAGGCGCACCTGACCGACATCGTCGCCCGGCTGCGCGCCTGCGGCGTCGACGACGTGTTCGTCCCGGCCGGCGACGCCGATCCGCCGCACGGGCGGTTCGACAGCGCGCTCGGCCTGCTGGACGCCCTCGCCGAGATGGACCGCCCGTTCGGCCGGGTGGGCGTCACCGGCTACCCGCAGAGCCACCCGAAGATCGGCGACGACATCACGGTGCAGGCCATGTGGGACAAGCGGCACCACGCCACGTACCTGGTCAGCAACCTGTGCTTCGACCCGGCCACGCTGCGCCAGTGGATCAGCCGGGTCCGGGCGCGCGGCGTCAACCTGCCGCTGTTCGTCGGGCTCTCGGGCCCGGTCGACCGGGCCCGCCTGCTGCGGATGGCGGCCGTGGCCGGAGTGTCGGAGTCGGCCCGGTTCCTGACCGGGCACACCGAGTGGTTCGTGCGCGTGGGCACGCCCGGCGGCTACAGCCCGGACCGGCTGCTCGACCGGGCGGGCGCCGCGCTCACCGCCCCGGCCGCGGCGGTCGAAGGACTGCACATCTTCACCTTCAACCAGGTGCGCCAGACCGAGGAGTGGCGCCGCGCGCTCCTGCACAAGCTCGTCGCGGCACCCCTCCCCTAGATCAGACCCGGATCTCCCCAGATCAGGCCTGGTCCCCTAGATCAGGCCCGGTCAGCGGGCCCGCGCCCGGTGCGGCGCTCCGGCTCGCCGGGCGCCATGTTCATCAAGCGCTCGGCCCGGCTCATCATCACCTCAGCCCGCTCCCGCACCTGCCCGAACCGCTCCCAGAGCCGGTCGAGCCCGTCCTGCAGCCGGTCTGCAGGGTCACGGCCCTCGCTGCCGTGCGTACGCCCGGCCCCGCCGTGAACCCAGTCGGCCCGGTCATGCATCCGCTCGGTCCGCTCGTGCCTCTCATCGGCCAGTTCGCTGACCAGTTCCTCCACTAGGCCCTCGGCTTCGTCGGCGGCCTCTTCCGCCTCCTCGGCGGCCTCTTCCGCCAGCTCAGCCTGCTGCTCGAGCTGCTCCGCCCGGCGCTCCGCCCGGTCGGCTGCCGCCCCGGCCTCGTCGGCCCGCTGCCGCGCGCGCTGCTGCTCCTGCTCGTCAGCCCAGTCGCCGGCAATGTCGGCGGCGTCGCCGGCCAGTTCTGCGGCCTCCTGCGCCATCGCGGCCGCTTCCTCTGCGTGCTCGGCGCGCTCCCTGGCCTCCTCGGCTCGCCTGCGCGCCTCATCCGCCCGGTCCTGGGCTCTGGCCGCCTCTTCCTGCGCCCTGAACTCGGCGACGGAAATGCCTGCCTCCTCGGCCACGTCGGCGTACCAGTGGTCGTCCCGAGGCGTCGCCGGCCGGTCCGAGCTGAGCGGCTCAGCCGGGCCTGCGGTGACGGCCGAATGCCCCGGACCGCTCCGTTGCGTCCCTGCTTCCGGCCCGGCCGGGTCGCTCCTTTCCGGCCAGGCTGCTGAATGTGCCGGGTGCGTAGCAGGCACGGGCGGCACAGGTGGTATGGGAGACGCCGATGATCCAGGCGGTGCCGGCGGTCCAGGAGGTGCCGGGAAGCCGACATCCGCGGGGGCCACCGGCGGCACCGAAGCGGCCGGCTCAGAGGAACCAGCGTTCGCGGGAGCCAGCGGCGCTGCGAGCAGGTCTTCACGCTCGACCGCGTGCCTGGCGACGCTGTACGGCTCGCCGGTCTGCGCCATGCGGTAGCGGATGGCAGCCTTCCGGGCTTTGTCCTGAGTCATGATCATTTTCTTCCCGGCGAGTCGGCCCGCGTCTGCTCGCCAAGGTGAATGGCATGACCAGAAAGCACCCGAGTCATTGACCCTTGTCCTCGTTGCCATCGTCGGCGCGGGCCGGTCGCTGGCTCGGAAGCGGGCAGGATGTGCGCTGCCTCTGAACGGCAGCGTACCCGGCGGCGTCAGGCCCGACAAGGGACCGACCTGGCCTGTCGCCCGTCCTCGCCTGTCCCTCGGCCCGGCCCGGAATGTCCTTCGCCCGCTGGCCCGGGTGCTGTTTGGTTGATCAGGTAAAAGTAGACGGCTGCCAGGCCCCTGCCTTTACCGGATCAGGGAAAGATTCGGGCATACCCGACGCCGGGGACGGCAGCAGGCCCGCGTTAGGGTCCTGAATGTGACCAAGCCGCGCGTGGCCGTCGGGCCATCCCCCAATGACCTTGCCTACGAGGCCATCCGGAACGGCGGCGGCGAGCCGGCCGACGTGGACGCCTCAGCGGACGCCATCGTCTGGCTCGACCCGGCCGATCTCGACGGGCTGAAGGGCGCCCTGCACACCGCTCACTCGGCTCGCTGGATCCAGCTCCCGTTCGCGGGAATCGAGCGCGTCGTGGCGGCCGGGCTGCTCGATCACCACCGTGTCTGGACCTCCGCCAAGGGCGCCTACGGCGAGCCGGTCGCCGAGCACGCCCTCGCCCTCGCCCTCGCTGGCCTCCGCTCACTGCCCGAGCGCATCACCGCCCGGTCGTGGGGCGAGCCGGCCGGGCTGAGCCTGTACGACGAGCCGGTGACTATTCTCGGTGGCGGCGGAATCGCCGCGGACCTGCTCAAACTGCTCGCCCCGTTCCGCACGGCCGCGACCGTCGTGCGCCGCCAGCCTGAGCCCGTGGCCGGCGCGGCGCGCACGCTACTGCAGTCGGGCCTGCACGAGGCGCTCGCCGACGCCAGGGTGGTCTTCCTCGCGCTGGCCCTCACGCCGGAGACCGAGCGCATCATCGGCGCCGCCGAACTGGATGCGATGCGCGGCGATGCCTGGCTCGTCAATGTCGCCCGCGGGCGGCACGTCGACACTGAAGCGCTGGTGACCGCGCTGCGCAGCGGCGCCATCGGCGGCGCCGCCCTCGACGTCACCGACCCTGAGCCGCTCCCGGACGGCCACCCGCTCTGGGACCTGCCGAACTGCATCATCACCCCGCACACCGCCGACACCCCGGAGATGGCCGAGCGGATGCTCGCCCGCCGCATCGAGGAGAACGTCGCCCGGTTCGCGGCCGGCGAGCCGCTGGTCGGCCTGATCGATACGGCCGCGGGCTACTAGCCCGCGCCCTGCTGGTCGCGCCCCTTACTCACGCCGCTACCCGGTGCCCGGCGGGCCTGGTCACTGCGCCCACGAGCGACGGCCGGCCCAGGCTGCCTCGTGCCCGGCGGCCCGGCCATAGCGTCCACGATGAGCGCCAGGCCCGGTTACGCCCACGACCGACCGGGCGGAGCCGCGGTGGCGGCCGGCACCAGTCCCCAGCGGACCGGGATTCCGTGGGCCGCCGCCGAGGCCAGCACGCGCTGCCGGCCGCCGGGCCAGGTTGTCAGCGTGACCAGAAAGCCGCGGTCCGGCCACGGCTCCAGGTGCAGGTAGGCGAACCGAGCCGACCGGGTCGCGGCAGCGCCGAGCACAGCGACCCGGCTCGAAAGAGCGGCGCGCTGCTGGGGATCCAGGTACTGCCGCATGACCGAGTGCCACAGCACGGTCCAGCACCCCTCCGCCAGCGCGGTCCGCGTCAGCGTGGCTGCCGCTGTCTCCTGCCGCAGATTGGCGGGAACTTCGGCGGCCAGGACCAGCCCGCTGCGCAGCCGCGCCAGCCGGCCGGCCTGGTCTGGCCAGACGTAGGCCGTGAGCCGGAGGCGGCCAGCCGCGCTGGTGACATCGATCGGATCGACGTCCCCGCCGGTGCGCGAGACCACCTCAATGCGGGCTTCCGGCGGCCGCTGCCCCTGCCACGCGCCACGGAGCACGACCGGCGACGAGGGATCTCCCCAGTCGGCGCAGTCGCCGGCGATGCGGAACCGATCGGCCCGCAGGTTAAGGCCGGCGCTGGCCCCGATCTCGACCAGGCAGATCGGCAGCGCCGCCTCGGCGGCAATATGACAAAGACCGCCGGCTAGCGCCGCGCCGCGACCCACCTCGTTTGTCTGGGGCGGCCGGGCCAGCCATTCCCGGACGGCGTCGCGGTGCTCGGCGAGCGCCTGCCGCAGCGCCTGCCACGCTCGCATGCCGCCGGGCCCCGGATCAGCGGTGCCCCCGGCGGACGGGTAGAAGGACGCCAGGTCGGATGCGACGCCGGTCAGTGCCAGCGCATGCGCACCGCCGAGCATCCGCAGCGCCAGCGCGCTCGGGCCGCGATCGGCCAGGTGACCGTCGAGTACGTCGGCGGTCGGGCCGCCGGCCAGCAGATCATCAGCGGCAAGGCCAAGCAGGTCGCCGTAAAGCGGGCTGCCGAGCGCCCGGCAGCCCTGCCCCTGCTGGCGCAGCAGCCGGGCCGTCCGCTCGGCCGGCGATTCCGCGGCATGCGCGGGCTCCGCACGATACGCCGGCTCCGCCGCAGAGGCCGGCTCCGCCTTTGACGCGGGCTTCGCAGGCGGGGGCACTGATTCCACCGGGACACTATGACATCTGCGCGTAACGGCCGGACAGGCATGGCAGCCGGATAGGACGGCTCATCGGGTGCCTTGGCCGGTGATGCAGTGAGCCGGGGGGACTCAGCGGATCATCGCACTGCTTATGCGGATGAGCGGCTTCCGCAGGCTTCAGGGCGCCGGGTGGTGTTTGCTATGTGTGACAAGCGGAACGCCTTTCGTAGCAGGCGTGTCGCTGCAGAAGCCGGCCAGGCCGGCCGGGCGAAAATAGGGCGAGGCCCCTCCATGTATGAGATGGAGGGGCCTGCCTGGCGCTCCGCTGCTGCAGCGTCCGATTGCTCGGCCGCCGCGCTCCCGCAGCGCCTTCCCACAGGCTCCGAAGACCCGCTCGAGTGCCGGTCTCCCGGCCTTTTGCGGTTCCCCTGGGTCTCCCCCGAGGTGGTCCTCGTCTTTGTGGTGAAAACAGTTCTACTGCCACTTCCCAGAGCCGCACAAGGACTTTCCATTCATCTATTCAAAATTCTTTTTTAATCCACAGGACTCAAGCCGATATCCCCTACGCAATCCACTTATCCACTACTTGTCCACCCGCTTATCCACATGTCTGTGCACAACTGGCGCGGTGAATCACCTGGCACTCCCCCGGCCCCGGAGGACGTGCCGGAGCGCCGGGACATATGAGACACCGCAAACAGCCCGGCAATGATCGACTGCACCGCCGGCTGTCATGATGGCCAGGTGGAGGAAAACCTGCCGCCGCCGGAGGGACGGCTGAGCCGGCTATGGGAAGCCGCGGCCGCCAGGGGCATCCCGCTGCGCGCCATCCTGGCCACCGTCGGCGTGGTCGCCGCCGTCTACATGGCCGGAAGGCTGATCTACCGGCTGCGCGACGTCGTCCTCATCCTGGTCGTCGCGGGATTTATCGCCCTGATCCTGAACCCGCTGGTCGTAGCCCTGCAGCGGTGGAAGATCCACCGGCGCGGATGGGCCGTCGCCCTCGTCACGCTCTGGGGCCTGCTGGTGTTCATCGGCCTGGCGGTGGCGTTCGGCTATCCGCTCACCAACGCCATCGCCGGACTGGCGGCGAGGCTGCCCCGGTACGTGAGCCAGGCGGAGCATGGCACCGGCTGGATCGGTCATCTGGTCACGAAATACCACGTTGACGCGTGGGTCGCGAAGAACGCCCACAAGCTGGAGAGCTTCGGGGCGAACCTGGCCAAGCCTGCCCTCAGCCTGGGCAAGGGCGCCGTTACGCTGATCATCGCGCTGCTCACCATCTTCGTGCTGATGATCTTGCTGCTGCTCGAGGGATCCAAGATGCGCACGGGCCTGCTCGGCCTGATGTCGCCCGCCAGAGCGCAGCGGTACTCCCGGATCGGCCGGGAGGTGAACCGGTCGGTGACCGGATTCATGCTGGGCAACTTCGCCACGTCCTTCATCGCCGGGCTCGTGGTGTTCCTCACCCTGCTGCCGCTCGGCGTGCCCTACCCCTTCTTGTGGGCCCTCTGGGTGGCGCTGGTCGACTTCCTGCCGATGATCGGCGGCGCGCTCGCGGGCATCCCGACCGTCTTGTTCGCCGCCGGGCACTCGCTGACCGCGGGCATCATCACGCTGGCCGTCTTCCTCGTCTACACCCAGGTCGAGAACCACGTGCTGAACCCGCTCGTGATGAGCCGCACCGTCAAGGTCAACCCGCTGCTGGTGCTGATCGCGATCCTGGTCGGCGCCTCAATCGGCGACTGGGTCGGCGGCATCTTCGGCGGATTCGTGGCCGCGCTGCTCGCCATCCCGACCGCAGGCGCGATTCAGGTGATGATCCGGGAGATCTGGCAGGCCACGGCGCCGCCGGGCGCCGTGGCCTCAGACACCGCTCTGCCAGGTGGCACGCCGTCAGGAAACGCACCGCCAGGAAGCGGGCCGCCGCGAGGCGGGGCGGCCACCGCTGCCTCGCGGGCATCTTCTCCAGCGCCCGGCCCTGCTCCCGGAGGGAACCGGCCGGCATGAGCGCGCAGCCCCGCGGCCCGAACGAGATAACGCCTCCCCGCAGCGGCGTTCCCGGCGCCGTCGGTGGGCCCGGGTCGCCGGCGTCATGGCACTGGTCGTCTTGCTCGCCCCGGTGATCACCTTCACCATGGTGATCACTCACGAGATCGGCCATACGGTCGTGGCCCGCCTGCTCGGCGACGGCCGCGCCACGTTCGTGCTCTACCGCAGGAAGGGCGCCGACGCCTGCCTGGGCTGCAACCTGTACGACTCGCAGGATCTCAGCCCCTGGGGCAACGTGGCGGTCAGCCTGGGCCGGGTCTTATTCACGGTCTTGCTCGGCGCGCTGGCGGTCGCCGCTGTGGCGTGGCGGAACCGGCCGCGGGTACTGGCCACTTGCTGCTGCTCGAGATCGTGGTCATCTGCTATCTCGGTGACCTCGTCTGGCAGATCGTGCAGGCGCTGCAGCAGCTGCCCGTGCCAGCCAGAGAGCCGGTGGGCCGGGGCCTCGGCTACACCGACTTCGGTGCCGCGGTGTCCTTCTGCTCCGAGGCGACCGGCTGGAGCCATGGCCTGCTGGCCGCGGTCGGCCTGACTATCGCGGCGGTGTACTCAGCGGCCCTGGCCGCCGCGGTCTGGTGGGCATGGCGGCGCCAGCGGCCGCTGGATCAGTCGTCCAGGAGCTCGACGAGCATCCGGGATCCGGGCGGCGCGATCTGCTGATAGTCGGCCGCTACGGCCTTGCCCTCGGCAGAAGCCAGACCAGCGTTCAGCGCATCCTGGTCGGCAAAATACAGCTCGGCTACCCGGTAGAACGCGGGACTGCCGGAGTCGAAGGACGTGACGACCTGACCGGTCTCGGCCCGCTGCACGCCCGGGATCTTGCTCACCAGCGGCATGTGAACGTCACGGTAACGCCGCTCGAATGCGTCTGAATCGGCCGGATTCGGGTAAAGGACCACCAGTTTCACCGTCATGCCAGGGACGCTATCTCCCGCGATCGGGTCTTGTCAGCCTGAGGTGCCGCCCGCCGGCCGAACAGGCCGCCCAATAGTCCCAGTTTGCCGGGACGGCGGGCGGTTGCGACGTAACCTGTACCTGTCACTAGGCGATTACCGAGCGGTGGATGACGGCACGGCCATGGACAGCCACGTACTAGGCATCAGCGCTGACCGCGTTCCGGTCCAGCGGGCGAGCCGGCCGATGCGATCAGGCGCGATTCCCCCGCTGGCCGACAACTTCTATCTGCGGCCGGAGACCGGCCTCGGCCTGGCCGGGGAGCTGAACCCGGGCGAGATCACTGTTCTGGCCGATGCCGGGGGCGACGGCGCGGCGGCCGACGACGCCGGCGCAGGCACGGGCGGCGTGGGCAAGACGCAGCTCGCGGTGGACCTGGCCCGGACGCTATGGGCCAACGGGACAATCGACCTGCTGGTGTGGGTAAGCGCGGCCAGCCGGGAAGCAGTAGTCACCGGTTACGCGCAGGCGCTCGCGGAAGCGGGCGGCGGCGGATCCGCCGATCCGGAGGCAGCCGCCGCACGGTTCATGGAATTCCTGGCGGCCACCAGGCGCCCCTGGCTGGTGGTGCTCGACGATCTGGCTGATTACCGCGACCTCGACGAGCTATGGCCGCGAGGGCCTGCGGGCCGGGTGGTCGTGACCAGCCGCGAGGTCAACACCACCGTGAACGGGCACAACCGCAGGACCGTGCCGGTCGGGCGCTTCAGCCGGCGCGAGGCGGTCAACTACCTGACGACGGCGCTGAAAGACGACCCGGACCTGCGGTTCGGCGCACTCGACCTGGCCGAGGACCTGGAGTGCCTGCCCATTGCCCTCGGCCATGCCACCGCGGTGATGGGCGACAGCAGGCTCGACTGCCGCCAGTACCGGAGCCTGTTCGCCGACCGGAAGCGGCGGTTCGCCGCCACCGCGCCCGAGGGTGTCCCGCTCGTGGTCCTGACGACGTGGTCACTGGCCGTCGACCGGGCCCAGCAGCTTGTGCCGGGCGGTGCCCCCTGGGCCACCCTCACGCTGCTGGCGTTTCTCGATCCGGGCGGCATTCCCGGCTCGGTCGTCCTCAGCCAGGCCGCCTGCCGCTACATCACCGGCCGCCCGGACGCGACAGCCGGAGCGTCGCAGGTCCGGGAGGCCGTGAGCGCGCTCGCCCGGCTCGGCCTGCTCGCCGTCGATCCCGCCAGCGATTCACGCACGGTCCGCGTCCATGCCCTCGTCCAGCGCGCCATCCGCGGCTTCATTGGACCTGAGTACCGTGACCAGGCCGCCCTGGCCGCCGCCAGCGCGCTGTCTGAGGCGTGGCCCGCGGACGAGGCGCACCCGCTGCTGTCGCAGGCCCTGCGGGACTGCGCGGCCCGGCTCCGCGAAGCCACTGACGAGCTGCTCTGGGCCAGCGGCTGTCATCCGGTGCTGGTGCGGGCGGGCGACAGCCTCGACCGGGCCGGGCTCACCGAGGCCGCCACGGCCTACTGGCAGGCGCTGATCGGCGCCAACGGCGCGATCCTGGGCCCCGACCACCCCGACACCCTGCTGGCCAGGGAGAAGCTGGCGGGCAGCTACAACCTGGCCGGACGCCACGACGAGGCGATCAGCAGTTACGAGCGCACGGTGGTCGACCGCGAGCAGGTGCTCGGTCCTGCTCACCCCGACACCGTCGCCGCGGGCCGCGCGCTGGCGGGTGCCTATCTCGCCGCGGGGCGCCTGGCCGACGCGATGCCGCTTTACGAGCGGGTCCTGGCTGACCGGTCAGCGGTCCTCGGCGCCGGCCATCCGGAGAGCCTGGCCGCCCGCGCCAGCCTGGCCCAGGCTTACCTGGCCGCCGGCCGGGTCGACGATGCGATTGCCCTGCACAAGCGCAACCTCGCCGAGCGTGAGCGGGTCCAGGGCCCTGATCACCCGGACACGCTGATCGCCCGCGGCGAGCTCGCCGACGCCTACCGCTCCGCTGACCGTCCCAAGGAGGCCACCGCGCTCTACGAGCGCACGCTGGCCGACCGTGAGCGGGTCCAGGGATCCGACCATCCTGACACGCTGACCGCGCGCGCCAGCGTGGCCTATGCCTACCGCACGTCCGGGCGGCTGAAGCAGGCCATCCCCGTCTACGAGCACGTCCTGGCCGACCGCGAGCGGGTGCAGGGCCCTGACCACCCCGACACCATGACCGCACGGGGGAACCTGGCTTACGCGTGGCATTCGGCCCGGCGCCCGAAAGAGGCGATCGCGCTCTACGAGCGCACGCTGGCCGACCGCGCGCGAGTCCAGGGACCCGGCCATCCCGACACGCTGACCGCGCAGGCGAACCTGGCCTCCGCCTATCACTCCGGGCGGCGGCTGTCGGACGCGATCCCGCTCTACGAGCGCACGATCGCGGATTTCGAGCGGGTCAAGGGGCCCGATCACCCGGACACCCTCGCCTCGCGCAGCAACCTCGGCCACGCCTACCACACCGCGGGCCGGATGATCGATGCCATCACGGTCTTCCAGCGCACCTTCGATGACGCGGAGCGGGCGCTCGGCCCCGACCATCCGCTGACCCAGACGGCCCGCGAGAACCTCGAGGCGATTAACCGCCGCTAGCGGGGACCGCGTTCCTGGCCCGGATCGCGGCCACCAGCGCGGGGATGACCTGGCCCAGGTCACCGATGACCGCGTAGTCCGCGCGGGCGATGATCGGCGCGTCCGGGTCGGTGTTGACCGCGACGATGTGCTTGGCGCTCTGGCACCCGGCCATGTGCTGGATCGCGCCGCTGATCCCGCACGCCAGGTACAGCTCGGGCGAGATGCGGGTTCCGGTCTGGCCGACCTGCTGCCGGTGCGGCCGCCAGCCCTGGCTCGTGACCACCCGGGAGACGCCGAGCGTCCCGCCGAGCAGGCTGGCCAGCTCTTCCAGGACGTCGAAGCCCTCCGGGCTGCCCACGCCGCGGCCGCCGCCGACCACGACCCGTGCGGTCGCCAGCGACATCCCGCCGCTGCGCTCGGCGGACTCGACGGCCCGGACCGCCACGTCGGCGCCGGCCAGCTCGGCGGTGAACTGCTCCGCGGTGAACTCCGAGGCGGCTGTCGGCGGCCCGGCGGCCGCGGCAGCCGCGCCGGCGGCGATCACGTCCGCGGCGACGGTGAGCAGCGCGGGCGAGGCGGTGAGCTCGGCCTCTTCCAGCAGGCTGCCTGCCCACCGCTGCCGGACCAGGTCCAGCGTGCCCGGTGACCCGGCCGCCACCGCCGATACGCAGCCGGACGCCACCGGCAGGCCGGTGATCGCCCCGAGATGGGCGAGGACCTCGGCGCCCCGGTCGGTTCCCGCGGCGACGACCGCCGACGCCGGGCAGGCGCGGGCCAGCTGCTCCAGCGCCCTGGCCCACCCGGCGGGGGCATACCCGGTCAGCTGCGGGGCCTGCACGCCGAAGGCGCGGGCGACTCCGGCGGCGGCCAGCAGCTCCGCGGGCACCTGATCGGCCGGCCCGAACATCGCGGCCGCCAGGTCCTCGCCCGCGGACTCCGCCAGGTTCCGGGCCACCGACAGCGCCCGCAGCGACGGGTCGGCGGCGCCGCCCGCCGCGTCGCGCTCGACGAGGCACAGCACAGTCATCGCAGCACTCGCATTCCTTACAGCACCCCTAGCTCGTCGAGCAGTTCCACCAGCGCCGGGACCGCATCAGCGCCCGTGCCGAGGACCTGCGCTGTCTTCTTCGCCGACGCGGGCACGCGCAGCTGCCGGGTGCGCAGGCCGTCGGGCTGCCACTGCGGCTGGTGCCGCTCGACCGGCGCACGCTTGGCGCGCAGCCGTCCGGGCAGCGACGGGTAGCGCGGCAGGTTGATGCCTTCCTTGACGGTGACGACCGCCGGCAGCGCGATGTCGTAGACCTCCTCGGTGCCGCGGTACTCGCGCCGCGCCGTGGCCCGGTTCCCGGCGGAGATCTCCAGGTTCTTGATCCCGGTCACGCAGGGCAGCCCGAGCGCGTGCGCGACCCGGACGCCGACCTGGTAGTCGCCGGTGTCAGCTGCCTCGTTCCCGAACAGCAGCAGGCCGAAGCCCTGACCACGCACCGCGCCGGCGATGGCCGCCGCGGTGGCGACCGCGCCCCATTCGCGGCCGTCGGTCTCCAGCAGAACCGCCCTGGACGCGCCTAGCGCCAGCATGTCGCGCAGCTGGTCGGCGGCCTCCGGCGGCCCGAGCGTGAGCACGGTGACGCTGCCGCCGAGCCGGGCGGCGATCTGCACTGCCTCCTCGACGGCGCATTCCTCATGCGGGCTGACCGTGAAACCGGACATTTTTGTGTCGATGTCCTGCCCGTCGGCGGTGACCATGATCTTGCCGCCGACCATCGGCACCCGCTTCACGCAAACGGCGATGTCCACCGGGCTCAGCTCCTGATCCGCTCGTTGGCCGGATCGAACAGCGGCGTCGATCCGGCCACCGCGACGGTCACCGGGTACTGCTCGCCCAGGTACTCCACCGCCAGCGCGGTGCCCTCGGCCGCCTGCTCCGGCGGCAGGTAGGCCATCAGCAGGTGCCGGCCCACCGACGGCCCGGACCCGGCGCTGGTCACGTAGGAATGCCGGCCCTTCGCGTCGATCAGCGGCTCGCCGGCGGCGGTGAGGACCGGCTCGCCGCCGAGCATGTAGCGCAGCTGGCCGGACGCGGAGGTGTGATCGTCGACGGTCAGGGTGCACAGCACGGCGGCCGGCGCGGCGGCGCGCTGCTCCAGATAGGCGGCCTTGCCGATGAAGTCCTGCGGCTTGACCCTGGGCCTGGTCATCCCGGCCTCGACCAGGTTGTAGTCCGCGTCCAGTTCGCTGCCGTAGGCGCGGTAGCCCTTCTCCAGCCGGCCGGTAGTGCCGTAGACGCCGATGCCCACCGGCACCAGGCCATGCGGGCGGCCGGCTTCCCGCAGCGCGTCCCAGAGCGCGGCGCCCTGCTCGATCGGCGCGTGCAGCTCCCAGCCGAGCTCGCCGACATAGGAGATGCGCGAGGCCAGCACGGTGCTGGCGCCGATCTCGATCTCCCGGCAGGTCCCGAACGCGAAACCGGCCCCGGACACGTCGTCAGCCGTCACCGCCGACAGCACGTCCCTGGCCCGCGGGCCCCACAGCCCGAGGGTGGTCCACGCCGAGGTCAGGTCGGCTACCGCGGCACTGCCGTCGGCCGGCAGATGATCACTTATCCACTTCAGGTCGGTCATCCCGGTGGCACCGCCGGTCACCACCCGGAACCGCTGCGGCCCGAGGCGCATGATCGTCAGGTCGGCCTTGAAGCCGCCGCGGTCGTCGAGGAAGGAGGTGTAGACGACGCGCCCGGCCGGGACGTCCAGCTGGGCGACGGCCAGCGCCTGCACGGCCGCGAGCGCGCCGGGCCCGGTGATGTCGAAGATCGCGAAGGCAGTCAGGTCGACCAGGCCGCAGTGGTCGCGCATGGCCAGGTGCTCGGCGTTGATGATCGGCGACCACCAGCGGGACTCCCACTCCCCTTCCCGGTACATCAGCTGGCCGGAGTACCGCTCGAGCAGTCCCTCGTTCGAGGCGTAGTAGTGCGGCCGCTCCCAGCCCGCGGTCTCGTAGAACACCGCGCCTAGCTCCCGCTCGCGCTGGTAGACCGGGCTGACGCGCAGCGGCCGGCCGGACTCCCACTGCTCGGCCGGGTGGACGATCCCGTACATCTTGTTGAAGCCCTCGCGGGCCCGGGCGGTGACGTGCGCGGTGGTCCGCTGGTGCGGGTAGAACCGGGCGATGTCCGCCTCGTGGATGTCGATCTCGGGCGTCTGGCCGCTCATCCACTCGGCGACCGCCCGGCCGATTCCCGGCCCTTCCTTGATCCAGCTGGCGGCCACCGACCAGAGACCCGGAACTTCCGGGGTCTCACCGAGCGCCGGATGCCCGTCGGGCGTCATGGAGATAAGACCATTAATCGCATAACGGATGCCCGCGCGCTCGTCGCCGAGCAGATCGGGCATCAGTTCCAGGGCCTCGGCGAGCTGCGGGTCGAAGTCGTCCTGGGTGAAGGGCATCTCCGTCGGGGAGAGCGCGGCTTCCTCGATCGAGGGAATCTCGTCCGGCGCCACGATGATCGGGCGGTGCGCATAGGAGCCGACCTCCATGTCACCGCCGTGCTGGCGCTCGTACATGTTGGTGTCGACATCCCGCACGATGGGGTACTCGATCTCGCCGCCGGTGTCGGCGAACAGCGGGATAGGCCCGACGCTGATCATCTGGTGCACGATCGGGGTCAGCGGGATCCGCGCTCCGGCCATCGCGGCGATCCGCGGGCTCCACACCCCGCAGCAGATCACGCACACGTCGGTGGCGATGTCACCGCGGCTGGTCCGCACGCCGCCGATCCGGCCCTGCGCCGACTTCTCGATGCCGAGCACCTCGGCGCCTGCGAGCACCTGCAGCGCGCCGGCCTGCTGCGCTTCCTCGCGCATCAGCGTCCCGGCCCGCAGTGAGTCGACCACGCCGACGGTCGGGAAGTGCGCACCGCCGAGGATCACCGCCTCGTCCAGGTAGGGCACCAGCTTGGCGATCTCGGCGGGCGTGACGAGCCGGGCCGGGATCCCCCACGCCCTGGCGGCTGAGCAGCGGCGGCGCAGCTCGGTCATCCGCGCCTCGCTGCGGGCCACCTCGATCCCGCCGCTCTCGGTGAAGACGCCGAGCTTCTTGTACTGCTCGGTGCTGTCGCGGGTCAGCTCCATCATCATCTTGGAGTACTCGATGGGGAAGATGAAGTTGGAGGCATGACCGGTGGACCCGCCGGGATTGGGCATCGGGCCCTTGTCCACCAGCACGAGATCGCGCCAGCCGAGCCGCGCGAGATGACAGGCCAGGCTGTTGCCGACGATGCCGGCGCCGATGATGACGGCGCTGGCCCGGCTGGGGATGTCGTTCATGCGCTGAGTCCTCCGACGTTCGTGTGCTCGCTCGCCGCCCGGGCCGCCGCCCGGCGCGGGGTGATGCCGCCGGTCAGGGCCCATGATGATCACGGAGGATCATCCGCCTTATCCGCGGACGACCCTCCGTGATCACGAAACGTGCGGGGTGGGCGGCGTCGCGCACCCGGCCCGGAGCCCGCCGTTACTCGACCGGGATCTCCTTGTTGATCAGGCCGAGGTCGATGCCCTGGCGCCTGCGCACCATGCGCGCCACGA
>JBKQMG010000101.1:0-6840 GCA_052146815.1 Streptosporangiaceae bacterium
GTCTCGTAGTGAGCACTTCGAAGGATCACGAGGTGGCCGTCTCAGTTCACGCCGACACGCCGGGCATCGGACGCAACAGTCACAGCCGGATCAGCTACCCCATACACCACTCCCGTGGACGTGAACGTGCGTGCACACCGGCTACCCGGCCCAGAAGATCAGCGATCAGTCCATGTCTCGCGCATGTGCTGAGTACCAAAGGCGCGGGAGGCTAAGGACGGGCTGGATGGCGCGGGCCGAGGAGTTCCGCGATGGCCGGTGAGCCCGTGATCCGGGCCGCCACGTCTGTTCCCACCGCCCGCATCTCGGCCTCAGCGCGTCGTGAATGCGCGGCGAAGCACAGCTCTCCCATAGGCGAGCGCATGGTCCGTGCCCAGTAGCGGACGGCAATCGGCCTCAGCAGCGGAGCGTGCAGGACGGCAAGGTTGCGCGGCAGCCCGGCGGTGCCGCTGGCGCGCAGTGCGCCGAATGCCTCGGTGATGGCCTGGCACATGAGAGTGAGGGTCTTACGGTCGGCGGACAGGCGGACGGAGTCGGTACCGCATCGGTAAAGAGCCGCTGCGATGCACGCGATAAACGCGGCGTGATAGGCGAGCCAGCCGTCCATGTCCGCGACACGCTGGACAGCGAACGCCCGGCTGGACAGGGCCGACTCCAGCTCCGCGAGCCGGTGGTCAGACGTCTGCGGCAAAGCGGTCGGCTGCTGGCGGATGCGAACGTAGCTGGCCATCCCGTCGGCCAGGACGCCGCCAATGCCGGGAAAGCCAAGGTAGGTAACGCCTGGCATGCTGCCGGGCAGCGCCGGGCGACCCGCGGGATTGTTGCCGAAGAACAAGATCGCTGGCTCACCGGCCAGGACCGCGAGCCCGGCGCACGCTGAGGCCAGTTGATCACATCGCACTGCGACAAGGACGATGTCGTAGTCTCCGCTGGCGTCCGGCACTACCTCGACGTCAGCGTCGGCGTGCCCTGCGCCGCCCACCTCGCGGGCGGACAGGCCACTGACGGCCACCTCATCGGTACGTGGCCCGTGGCTGAGAACGCAAACCTTGTGCCCCGCGGCCACCAAGTGAGCTCCGTAGACGGTTCCGATCACGCCCGCACCGACGATGAGCATCTTCACGGCGGCCTCCCGGGACCAGTTTCTCAGCCTGCGCCGCCCCAAGCCGACTAGCCATCAGAGTCCCCATCACCGAAGATCCAGCAGCCCGCCGTATGCGCCCACCAGTTTTCCGGCCTCCTTCGGCGTCTGGCACTTGGGTGCCAGTGCCGCCGGACACTAGCAAGGCGCTGACCAAAGATCGGGTCGCCGAGATCCTGGGATCGGATGCGCCGCTGCGGGAACGGGTGTTGTGGCACATGTTGTACGAGTCCTCGGCACGGGCGGAGGAAGTGCTGATGCTCGACGTGGTGCAGCTGGACACCACGGAACGGTGTGCGGTGGTGACCCGCAAGGGCGGGGCTCGGGATCTGATCGCGTGGCAGACCGGCACCGCCCGGTTGTTGCCGAGGCTGCTGTCCGGCCGCAAGACCGGGCCGGTGTTCGTCACCGACCGCAAGGCCCGCCCGTCGGTGGCGAAGTCCGACGTCGATCCATCGACCCGGCGCGGCAGATTGTCCTACCGCCGCGCCGCCGAGCTGTTCGAGGCCCACACCGACCACTACGACGACGGCCCCTACACCCTGCACCAGCTGCGGCACTCGCGACTGACCCATGTGGCCGAGGACGGCGCGTCGACACCGGTGCTAATGAAACTGTCCGGCCACACCTCGGTGCGCAGCCTCGCAAAGTATGCCCGGGTGTCCGACGAAGGTCTCCTGATTTCCAGGCCGACACCGATCCGGCCGCCCGACGCGCCAGCCGCTGACTGGGGCGGTGCCCTCCCTGGGCGTGACGGCTCGCGAACGGTGCCGATCTGCTCGCGAGCCGTCACGCCGATCAGGGTCCGTACGTCGAGAAGGTTGAGGACCTTCTCGACGTGTTCCGGATCGTGCGGCTGTCGATTGCCGGACGCTCTGACGAAATGTGACAGCGGTATCGGCGACCGGCTGGTGGCCGGTCGCCGATACCCGTCACGTCAGGCCGGTGACGTGCCGGCCCGGCCGAGATGGCGGGCGAAGAACCGGGTCGCGCTGTCGGCCTCGAACCTGGGCACGTCGCCATGCCCGCCCGCGTTGGCGTGCAACGTCTTTTCCTTCGAGGCGAAGGCGTCGAACAACGCGAGACCGGATTGGCGGTCGACGTGCTCGTCGTCCCACTGGAGCAGGAACTCGATCGGGACGGTGATCTGTGCCGCCGCCTCGGTCAGGGATTCATGCCCGAGACAACCGAAGACCGCCGCGGTGATCCTGGGTTCGACCGCCGTCAACGGCACCCCGATCCCGGTGCCCTGCATGATGCCCCAGAAGCCGATCGGCCCTTCGGAGCCGATCTCCGGCAGTTCCTGGAGGGCGTCCAGGGTCGCCTGCCATTCCGGCACGGCACGCGCCGCCAGGTCGATGTGGATCCCGACGGCGACCGGGCCGAGCGGCTCGCCCGCCGCCTGAGCCTGCCGTAGGACGGCGATGTGCTGCTCGTCCTCCGCCGTTCGGGGCCGGTCGCCGTGTCCGGGCGCGTCGATGGCGGCGACGTTGAAACCGCAGCCGGTCACGAAGCGGTGTGCACGGCCCAGGATTCCCGGTGCTCTCTTGTGTTGGCCGCCACTGTGCGCCATCAGCACCAGGGGCGCGTGATCGGAGCCGGATGCGGGCGACCAGAGCAGGCCGGTGACCTCACCCAGAGTGAAATTGCGTTCGACGACACCGTTCGACGATGTCTCCGCAGTGAAATGCATAGGTTGTTGCCTTTCGGGATTGCCTTGTTGAGGCGCTCCCGGCGACACCTACGTCAATCGCCCAACCGTGAAGAAGATGGGGGGCACCCAATGGATACAGCGTTAATGGGTCTCACCTCCTCGCGTGTGTCACGGACTCCCGGAGATTATCAGCCCGAGCGTCGTCCCGCCCAAACCTTTTCCTGCCGACCAACTGTGTGTTCCGGCCACACGTTCCAGCGTGAGCGACAGTTTCCGACAGCAGCGCCGACGACGTGTCGGCGGGGAGTTGCTCGGTCAGCTGCCCCCACAGCCTCTGGTCACCGGCCTGGCGACCGTCGGTGACCAGGCGCTCCAACGTTCGGGGACCGGGCAGCAGAGCTTGGCGGGTCCGCAGCCATTCGACCGCCCCGGCGAACATCGCCTTCGGGCCGTCGCCGGTCATCCACGCCTGGTCCGCGACCCAGGCCGCAAGCTCCGACTCGACGTCGGCGTACGGGGTCAGGCCGTACTCACGCTGGATCTCCCAGGCGTGTTCGAGTTTGGTCTTCTCCCGCTCGGTGTACTGCTTCACGCACGAGGGGTCCTCGATACCCAACTGCTCGGCGAGATAGTCGATCAGCTCCGGCGGCACGTCGAGCGGGTCGGCCAGGAACATGCCCAACTGGCGGACGTTCATGGCCGGAGTCTTGCAGAAGGTCCTGACACTCGGCCGGAGAGGAATCCCTGCCAGCCGACGTCCTCTCAGCCATGCAACCGGCGCGCGCCGGGGCTGGACTCCATGGGAATCGGCGGTCAGCGGCCGTCAGAACCAGTCCGGACACGGCGCCGCGACTACCGGACGCACAGAAGGCGGGGCCGTAAGCGGATCAGGCTTGCAGTTCGGCGATGGTTGCTGGCATGGCCTGCGGAGGCCGGAGTGCCCGGGGCAGGCTTGGACTTCCGACCAGCAGGACCGGCAGGCCTCCCGGCCTGTAGCCCCGCCGCGTTCAGCCTTTCGATGCGCGATTCCCGGCGTCCGTACCGCCGGGGTTCCCGCTGATGGCGGAGCTTTCGGCGCCTTCTCCGAGAGCTAGCAGAGCGGTCTGCTCATTGCGGGCAAGGTGCTGGCGGACGGCGTGAGCCGCGACGGCGGGATCATGCCGCCGGAAGGCCGTGACTAGCTCCTCGTGGGCTTGCTCACGGCGCCAGTGCTCGTGCGGGTCAGGATCGAGCAGGCCGAAGCCGATGCGGATGTAGCGCTCGGCCGCACGCCACAGTGTGCTGAGGATCCGGATATCCCAGCTGGTGGCGGCGGGCGCCAGCAATGCCAGGTGGAAGGCATGGTGCGCTTCGTAAATCTCGTGAATGCTCCGCCGCTCGTCGCCGAAATCGGCGACCTGCCGCTCTAGGCGGTCTAGCTCGCTGTCAGGAAGAAGCTGGCATGAGCGCTGCGCGATCTCGGGCTCGATCGTCCGCCGCAGCCGGTATATGGCCCGGAGCTCGCCAAGGTCCAGGGGGGCCACCATCGCGCTGCGGCCCGGCCGTGTTACTACCAGGCCCTCGCTCTCGAGGCTGCGCAGCGCTTCGCGGACGGGGATAAAGCTGACCGCGAGCAGTTCTGCCATCTCCCGCAGCGAGAACTCCTGCCCGGGCCTCAGGGCACCGGCGAGAATCGACCGCCGCAGCTCGGCGGTGACTTGCTCGGCTACCGACCGCGACTCGATGGGGCGGACGGCCGCCGCAGGTGATGCCACTGAACAGGCCTCGCTCTCGCCCCGGCTGTTGCCTTTGCCACTGCTAATGACTGATATCAACTATAGCGGCGAGGACCCGCCCGACCGTTGCGCCTCGGTGCCTACCCGCGGCCGCGGGGCCGCCCGTTCTGGCCCTGGCCGCAGCGACAGCTTCGCGGCAATCTCGCGGCGCCAGGCCCGCCTCGCCTGGCGGGAACGAGGGACCTTGCTGTTATCAAATATATTAGTTAGATTCGCAGGTGCGAAAGCAGCGTGGCTGAGCATCAGGTCAGCCGCCAAAGCTCTTGACGGGTCTGGCAGCTGAGCCTGGAGGCGGCTCGTGCGCATCTACAACGTGGGAGACCGCCTGGCGCTCGGGCTCGGCCCGAGCGGCGCGGTAGACGTAGAGACGGCGAGCGGCGGTCGGTTCCCCGCGGACGTCCAGGCGGTTTACTAGCGATGGGAGGAGTTTTCCTCCTGGGCGCGCAACTTCGACGGACCGCCGCACTTCACGATCGACGACGACCGGCTCGGCCCTCCGGTCCCTCGGCCACCCCAGGTATTCGCGATCGGGGTGAATTACCGGGACCATGCTGCGGAGGCCGGGCTGAGCCTGCCGGACCGGCCGATGGTGTTCACTAAATTCCCGGCCGCGGTAACCGGTCCCCGGGGCCCGATCACCCGGCCGGCCGGGTCGGTGGATTTTGAGGTAGAGCTCGTCGCCGTGATAGGCCGCCGCGCCGAGCACGTGCCCGCGGAACGCGGCTGGGACCATATCGCGGGCCTCACTGCGGGCCAGGACCTCTCCGAGCGCGATCTGCAGACCTCTGGGCCGCCGCCGCAGCAGTACAGCATGGGAAAGTCCTATACCGGATTCGCCCCCATCGGCCCGGCCCTGGTCACCGTGGACGAGTTTCCCAATCCGGGTGACGTCGAGATCGGCTGCCTGGTCAACGGCCATCAGATGCAGAAGGCCCGGTCCAGCGACATGGTCTTCTCGATCCCGCAGCTGGTCGAGTTCCTGTCCTCGGTGCTGCCGCTGCTGCCCGGCGACCTGATCTTCACCGGCACCCCCAGCGGCATCGGATGGGCCCGCAAGCCGCCGCAGCTGCTCCGGATCGGAGACGAGCTTGTCACCAACATCGAGGGCATCGGGGAAATGCGCCACCACTTCGTCGCCCCGGACGCTGGGCAGCGCAATCGCAATCAGGATCGGTAGGAACTGACGTGGCTCACCTCAGCCCCGTTCACCAGCCGACGAGCCTCACGCCCGTCCTCAGGCCCTACGCGTTTCGCAACTACACGGTGACCGACTGCTTCGAGGAGACCAGCCGATGACCTCGACCCCGAAATTCGCCCACGTCGTGCTCATGACCAGCCAGCCCGAGCAGATGGCAGAGTTCTACTGCACCCTGCTGCACGGGCATATCGTGCACCAGGGCCATGGCCTGTGCTTCATGACCTTCGACGACGAGCATCACCGCATCGCGCTGCTCACGCCGCCCGAGCCGCTGGAACCCAAGAAGCCGGGCACCGTCGGGATGCACCACACGGCCTACACCTTCGCCGGCCTCGACGAGCTTCTCGAGCGCTACCGCGAGCTCAAGGCCAAGGGCATCGAGCCGCATGTTCCCATCCAGCACGGCGTCACCACGTCTTTGTATTACCGCGACCCCGACGGCAACTTCGCCGAGATGCAGGTCGACAACTTCGCCACGCCGGACGAAGCCACCCGGTACATGGAGGGACCCGAGTACGGCGACGATCCGGTCGGCCCGTCCTTCCGGCCCCAGTTGATGGTCGATGCGCGGCGGTCCGGGACCAGCGAACGGGAACTCCAGACCCGCGCGTGGGCCCTGGCGGCCAGTCCTGGCCTCCCCGACCCGCTCGTCGCGCTCACCAGCTGAGCGGCGGGCAGCGAGGGAAGCCGCAGCGCCGGATGAAACCCAGGGTCCGCCAGGTCTGGCCTGTTCACTCGGGAGGGTAATGCGATGACGCAGCAGCGTGCCGCCGTCGAGTTCAAGGTAGACGAGTTGATGATCACGGCCTTGGTCGCGGCTCCGGAGCCGCCTGGGCCTGCCGCTGATCGCCGCCCTTCACGGCGGCACCTACACAGGGCGCTACTTCAACGTGGCGGGCTCGCCGCAGGGATCGTTCATGGACATCGCCGCCGCGAGCGGATACCCGGTCACTAGGGCACCATCCTTAGCGTGGGCACCGATACGGTGCTTGCCGTTGGAGCTCGGCGGGAGCCGGGGTGACGGTCTATAGCGGTCGCTGCAAAACGGCCATGATGACACCACCGCCCCCCG
>JBKQMG010000102.1:0-13022 GCA_052146815.1 Streptosporangiaceae bacterium
TGGCGGCCGGCGCGCGGGCCGCCAGCGCGACCGGGCCGGCGACCCGGATGCCGTCGCGGACCAGGAACCGCCGGAACGCCGCGGCAGCTTCGGCCGCCGGCGCCGGCGAGCGCGGGGCGAAGTTGGCCGGGTCGTCGGCGTCCTGCGGGGCCCCGGCCGACGTCAGCCGGCCCTGGTCGACCTCGAGCGCGGTGATGGCGGTGACGTTCCCGGTCGTGACGTAGCTGGGCGGCCAGCCGGGCGCGAAGGGCGGCCCGGTGAACAGCGAGGTGTCGTAGCCGAGGCGGACGACCTTCCGGCCGCGGGCCAGCAGGGCCCTGGCCGTCTCGGCGGCCAGCGACTGCAGGGTGGCCGGCTGGGGATAGTCGGCCGCCGGGGGCCGGCCGGCCGCGAGAGTGGGATCGCCGCCGCCCACGAGAATGACCGGGGAGGACGCCGGGCCGGCGACGACCTTCGTGACAAAACGCGCACTCGGGCCGAGGGTGTGCAGCGCTGCCACCGCGACCGCGATCTTGGCGGTGGACGCCGGGGCGAACGCTGACCGCGGCGCCCGCGAGTAGAGGACCTGCCCGGTGCCGAGGTCGGTGATGTCCACGCCGACGTGCGGCCCGAGCGCCGCCGAGCGCAGCAGCCCGGACAGCGACGCGCTCAGCCCGGCCGGCGTCGCGCCCGCGCGCAGCGCCGCCCTGTCCGGTCCTGGCGCCGCGCCGCCGGCCGACGGGAGCACCGGCCCGGAGGCGGAAACCACGCCGCCGCCGACCCGCGGAATCCGCCACAGGGCCAGGCGCGGCGGCAGCAGCTGAGCCATCGCCGCCCCGGCGCTTATCGTGAACGCGCACAGCAGCGCGGCGCACAGCAGTGCCAACCGACGATACCGGCTCACCTGTCCGCGTCCTTTCGCGAGATGCTGGTGTCCCGCAGCACACCGTGACTTCGCGCGGGTATGCATCCAGCCAACGGAGTCAATCATCTAAGCGCCGAGGAGATGGAACCGTGGAGTTCGATGTAGTCATCGAGATTCCGAAGGGCCAGCGCAACAAGTACGAGATGGATCACGAAACCGGGCGCATCCGGCTGGACCGGATGCTTTTCACCTCAACCAGGTACCCGGCCGACTACGGCTTCATCGAGGACACTCTCGCCGACGACGGGGATCCTCTTGACGCGCTGGTGCTGCTCGAAGAGCCCACCTTCCCCGGCTGCCTGATCAGCTGCCGGGCGATCGGGATGTTCCGGATGCGGGACGAGAACGGCCGCGACGACAAGGTCTTGTGCGTGCCCGCGACCGACCCGCGGATTGCCCATCTGCGCGATATCACGGACGTGTCCGGCTTCGACCGGCTGGAGATCCAGCACTTCTTCGAGGTTTACAAGGCGCTGGAGCCCGGCAAGGAAGTGGAAACGGCCAGCTGGGTGAACAGAGAGGCCGCCGAGAAGGAAATTGTCGCGTGCCGCGAGCGGCTGGAGCGTGACTTGGGTCACACTGGCGGCTAGGACGCCCGGCCGGGTGCCGAAGGTCACACCGTGCCGGGCATGGGCGACACTAGGTAGTAAACCCAGGCGAGGAGGCACCCGTGTCACACGCGGATGACGTACTCAGCCGGGCGCCGCTGTTTGAGGCGCTGAGCGAGGCGGATGCCCGGTCGCTGCGCTCCGGCGAATCCGTCATCGAGATCAGCCGCGGTGAGCGGCTGTTCTCCGAGGGCGATCCCGGCGAGAAGCTCTACGTCGTGCTGGACGGCAAGATCAAGCTCAGCCGGGCCGCACCGGACGGCCGGGAGAACCTGCTGAGCGTGCAAGGCCCCGGCGAGATGTTCGGCGAGCTGTCCCTGTTCGATCCCCGGCCGCGCACCTCAAGCGCGACGGCGGTGACCGACGCGAAACTGGCCGAGCTGGCGCACGATTTCCTGCGCAGCTGGCTGGCCAGCAGGCCCGAGGTCGCGCTGACCCTGCTGCGTGCGCTCGCGCAGCGGCTGCGCCGGGTGAGCGACGACAAGGCAGACCTGGTCTTCACCGACGTGCCGGGCCGGGTGGCCAAGGCACTGCTCGACCTCGCCGAGCGGTTCGGCGCCCAGCACGATGGCGGCATCCAGGTCAACCACGACCTGACCCAGGAGGAGCTGGCCCAGCTGGTGGGCGCGTCCAGGGAAACCGTCAACAAGGCGCTGGCTGATTTCGTGGCGCGCGGCTGGCTGCAGCTGTCGGCGAAGTCGGTGCTGCTGCTGGATCCCGAGCGGCTGCGCAAGCGGGCCAGGTAACGCCTACCAGCTGACACCAGGCGGGAGACTGCCCCGCTCGGCCAGATAGGCGAGCTGCGCGCGGACCGACCATTGCGCGAACGGCCACAGCGCCCGATCAACGTCCGCGTAGACCCGTGCCACGATCTGCGCCAGCGTGCGGTCTCCGGCGGCGACCGCTGCCTCGATCTCGGCGAGCCGCTCGGCGCGGTGCGTGATGTAGAAATCAAGGGTCCCGGCCGGGTCGGCGACCACCGGGCCGTGCCCGGGCAGGAGCGTGCGCAGGCCGCCGCCCTCGGCCAGGGCCCTGAGCCGGTCCAGCGAGCTGAGGTAGTCGCTGAGATTGCCGTCGCTGGCGATGACGGTGGTGCCCCGGCCGAGAACGGTATCGCCGGTGAGCACCGCCCCGTCCGAGGAGATCTCCAGGCAGACCGAATCGGCGGTGTGCCCGGGAGTGCCGATCACCCGCAGCTCGCAGCCGCCCGCGGTGACGACGTCGCCGGGCCGCAGGTCGCCGCTGCCGCGGCGGTGCGCGTGGTCGACCGCCAGCACGGGAGAGCCGGTGAGCTGCGCCAGCGTCCCGGCCCCCGCCGAGTGGTCACTGTGCCCGTGCGTCAGCACGATCGCGGCGATCTGCTGGCCGGCTGCTGCGGCGAGCGCGCGAATCCGCTCGAGGTGGCCGCCGTCGTCGGGCCCCGGATCGACGACTACGGCGGCGGCCGAGCCCGGCTCGCTGATCAGCCAGGTGTTGGTGCCGTCCAGCGTCATGAGGGACGGGTTAGGGGCCAGCACGCACCGCGCGCGGGCGGTTCCCGATCCGTCGATGACCGCCGCCCCGGCGGCTGTCTCCCCCGCAGTCACAGCGGGTACTCCTGGATTCCCGGCACTGTCAGCCACGCCGCTCCCTCCCGGATCAGCACTTCGGGGATCCTCGGCGCCACTTCCCGCGGGCCGGCCAGCGCGGTCTCCACATCCCCGCAGGCGGCCAGTTCGGCCAGAGTCACCGCGGTCGGCGGCCACACCTGGATCTCTATGCGCCGTCCGGCCGCCAGCGCCGCGGCAGGCGAGATCCAGGTGACCGAGGCGGCCTCGCCGCCGACGTCCCTGGTGCGCTGGCCGGGCGGCAGGGCCGCGGCGAAGAACCTGGTGTCGTAGCGGCGCTTCTCGACGGCGGGGGTGATCCACCGCGACCACGGCCGGAGCAGGTCGCTGCGCAGCACCAGCCGCCGCCGGCCGAGCAGCTCGGCCAGCGATAGCGACCGGTCGAGCAGGGCGGTGCGGTCGGCTTCCCAGTCGTCGCTGGTCGTGTCAGCCACCACCGCGCCGGCGTCGGGCCCGGCCAGCAGCACGCCAGATTCCTCGAAGGTCTCCCGGACCGCGGCGCAGACCAGCGCCCTGGCGAGCTCGGGCGGTGCGTCGAAAATCCGGCCCCACGCGGGGGTATCCGGTCCCGCCCAGGCCACCTCCTCGTCGGCGTCGCGAGGATCGACGGCGCCGCCCGGAAACACCTGGGCGCCGGGGGCGAACGCCATCGAGGACTGGCGGCGCAGCATGTAGACCTCAAGGCGGCCCGGCGGCGGCCCGGCCGCCCGCAGCAGCATGACGGTGGCCGCGTCGCGCGGGGTCACCGGCGGCCGGGCGCCCGCCATGATTTCCCGTGCCTGGTCAGCGAGCTGACCCGGAAACCGGATCTCGGTCTGCCCCGGCTGCCCGGCGCGGTCGCCACCCTCCGCCATCAGCGGCCCTTCCGCCTGCGCTGCGTGACCCTGATCGGCGTCCCCCTGATCAGCGTGACCGGCCTCCCGGCGGCCCGCGCCGCTCAGCCGGTGACCTCGGCGATCAGCTCGATCTCCACCGGCGCGTCCAGCGGCAGCACGGCGGCGCCCACTGCGCTGCGCGCGTGCCTGCCCGACTCGCCGAACACCTCGAGCAGCAGCTCACTGGCCCCGTTCACGACCTGCGGCTGCCCGGTGAAGTCCGGGGCGCTCGCCACGAACCCGGTCACCTTCACGATGCGCCGGATGCCGGCGAGGCCGCCGGCCACCGAGGCGACGGCCGCGAGCGCGTTCAGCGCACAGGTCCGCGCGAGGACCGCGGCCTCGCCAGGGCCAATCTGCGCTCCGACCTTGCCCGTCGCCAGCAGCTGCCCGTCCACGACGGGCAGCTGCCCGGCGGTGTAGACGTAACTGCCGGTCCGCACGGCGGGCACGTAGGCCGCCAGCGGCGCGGTCACCGTGGGCAGGACGAGCCCGAGCGCAGCCAGCCGGGCCTCCGCGGCCCCGGCAGGCTGCCCGGGACTCTCGGCGGGCGGGCCGCCGGGACCGGCGGCCTCGCTCACGACTTTTCCCGCTTCATGTAAGCGACAAGCTGCTCCGGATTGGGCCCGGGCACGACGGCCACGAGCTCCCAGCCGTCGTCGCCCCAGTTGTCGAGGATCTGCTTGGTCGCGTGCACCAGCAGCGGCACTGTTGAGTACTCCCACTTCGCCATAGCCGAACCCTAGCGGGCACCGGCGCGGCGGGAGATCAGGCGCCCTGGTCTGCCGGGGCCTGGCCCGCTGCCGTCTCCGCCGTGTCCCCGGCCCCGTTGGCGGCCGCCCCGTTCCCGGCGGCGGCCGGCGGCACCGGGCTCGCCGCGCCGCCCGGCTGCGGGACGACCTCAAGGTCGGTGTCCGCCTCAGGCTCGAGGTCGGTCAGCCGGCCGTGGCTGTCCGGCGTGGCCAGCTCGGGGATCGGCGCGACGTCGGGGATCTCCACCGGCGCCGCATGCCCGCTGGCGATCTCGGCCTCGGCCTGCTTCACCTCGGCCTCGCCGAAGTCAGCCATCGACGCCGAGTCCGCGGCCGATTTCGGCTCGCCGGAGGCCGGGGACGGGGCCATCTTGTCGAAGAACCGCAGCAGCTCGACCGGGATCGGCATGACCAGGGTGCTGTTGCGCTCGGAGGCCACCTCGACGACGGTCTGCAGCAGCCGCAGCTGCAGTGCGGCCGGGTCGCGGGCCATCACGTTCGCGGCCGCGGCCAGCCGCTTGGAGGCCTGGTACTCGCCGTCTGCGGTGATGATCCGGGCCCGCCGCTCCCGCTCTGCCTCGGCCTGCCGGGACATGGACCGCTTCATGCCCTCGGGCAGCGACACGTCCTTGATCTCGACCCGCTCGACCCGGATGCCCCACGGCCCCTCGGTCGGCTCGTCGATGATGCGGCGCAGCTCCCGGTTGACGGTGTCCCGCTCGGCCAGCAGCTGGTCCATCTCGGACTGGCCGATGATAGAGCGCAGCGAGGTCTGGGCCTGCTGGGAGATGGCGAAAAGGTAGTTCTGCACGTTAATCGTGGCCTTGATCGGGTCCACGACGCGGAAGTACACCACCGCGTCGACCCGGACGCTCACATTGTCCCTGGTGATGCCCTCCTGGGCCGGGACCGCCATGGCGATGATCTGCATGTTGACTTTCTGCATCCGGTCGCCGAACGGCCGCAGCAGCGTCAGTCCCGGCCCGCGGGTGCCGGGCAGCACCCGGCCGAACCGGAAGATGATCCCCTGCTCAAACTGCTGGACCACCCGGACCGAGCGGCCTACTGCCACTACCCCAGCGATCACGAGAACCACGAGGATCGCTATGAGAACATCCAACGCAAACACTTCCTTACGACCGGCTCCGGGCCGGTCCTGCGCGGAACCCTTCATACCCACACTAGTGACGTTTCGGCGCGATCCCAGCACTCGCGGATAACGGGCTGGCCACGGAGTGACCGGTCGCTGACCACGGATAGCCTCAAATAGTGCGCACTCGTGATACCGACTGGGAAGGCGTGCGGCTGCACGTCGTCACCGGCAAGGGAGGCACCGGCAAGACGACCGTGGCCGGCGCCCTCGCGATCGCCCTTGCCTCGGGCGGCAAGCGCGTGCTGCTCATGGAGGTCGAAGGCCGGCAGGGCATCGCGCAGCTTTTCGACGTGGCCCCGCTGCCGTATGCGGAACGCAAGATCGCCGTGGCGCCGGCCACGCCCACCAGGCCCGGCGGCGATGTCTTCGCGCTGGCCGCCGACCCCGAGTCCGCGCTGATCGAGTACCTGGAGATGTTCTACAACCTCCGGCACGCGGGCACGGCGATGACCAAGCTCGGCGTCATCGACTTCGCCACCACGATCGCGCCGGGCCTGCGTGACGTGCTGCTGACCGGCAAGGCCGCCGAGGCGGTCCGCCGGAAGCGGGGCGGTACTCCGGTCTACGACGCGATCGTCATGGACGCACCGCCGACTGGCCGGATCGGCCGGTTCCTGAACGTCACCTCCGAAGTCTCCGGCCTGGCCAAGGTGGGGCCGATCCGCGGGCACGCCGATACCGTGCAGCGGGTCATCCGGTCGCCGCAGACGGCGGTGCACTTCGTGACGGTGCTGGAGGAGATGCCGGTGCAGGAGACCCTGGACGGCATCGCCGAGCTGCGCAGCCTGACCGGAGGCGCGATCCAGGCCGGCGGCATCATGATCAACATGACCCGGCCGCTGGCCCTGCGCCCTGACGAGCTGCGCACAGCAGCCGACGGCGTGCTCGACGAGGACGAGCTCGCACTCGGGCTGAAAGCGGCCGGTCTTGATGACACCCGCGCTCTCGCGGCCGACCTGGCCGCCGAGCTGACCGAGCAGGCGCGCACGGCCCTCGGGCAGCAGGAGCAGCGCCAGCGCCTCGACGAGCCGGGCCAGCCCTGCTATGAGCTCCCGATGATCGCGGACGGCATGGACCTCGGCGGCCTGTACCGGCTGGCGGCGGCGCTGCGTCAGCAGGGAGCGGCCTGATGAGCGAGAACGCGTCGCCGCCGCGCCTGGATGTCGACCGGCTGATCGACAACCGGCGGACGCGGGTCATCGTCTGCTGCGGATCGGGCGGCGTGGGCAAGACGACGGCCGCGGCCGCCATCGGCCTGCGCGCCGCCGAGCGCGGCCGCCACGTGGTGGTCCTGACGGTCGACCCCGCGCGCAGACTCGCCCAGTCGATGGGCCTGAGTTCCCTCGACAACACCCCGCGGCTCGTGCCCGGCACCGGGCAGCCGCCCCAAAGCGGGGGCCCGAAAACCCAGCAGCAGAATGGGGAATCCGGCGGCAGCCTGCACGCCATGATGCTGGACATGAAGCGGACCTTCGACGAGATCGTCGAGGCGCACGCTGACCCCGACCGCGCGGCGCAGATCCTGGCCAACCCCTTTTACCAGTCGCTGTCCTCGAGCTTCGCCGGCACGCAGGAATACATGGCGATGGAGAAGCTCGGCCAGCTGCGGCGAGCCGACGAGTGGGACCTGATCGTCGTCGATACCCCGCCAAGCCGGTCAGCCCTGGACTTCCTGGATGCCCCGCAGCGGCTGGGCCGGTTCCTCGACGGGCGCCTGCTGCGGCTGCTGACGTCGCCGGCGAAAGTCGGCGGCCGCGCCTACCTGCGGATGCTGGGGGCCTGGTTCGGTGCGCTGACCGGGATGTTGAGCAAGATTCTCGGTGCTCAGATGCTCAGGGACGCTCAGACTTTCGTGACGGCCATGGACACCATGTTCGGCGGCTTCCGCGAGCGCGCCGAGTACACCTACGAGCTGCTGCGCGCGCCCGGGACTTCCTTCGTGGTCATCGCCGCGCCTGAGCCGGACGCACTGCGCGAGGCGTCCTACTTCGTGGAGCGCCTGGACCAGGAGGGCATGCCCCTGGCCGGCCTGCTGCTGAACCGGGTGCATCGCTCGCCGGCGTCCCGGCTGTCGGCGGCCCGCAGTCTGGCTGCCGCCGAGACGCTGCAGTCGGCGGCAGCAGGCCGGGAGCCCGCGGACGGCGGAGGCGACGGGCAGACCGGGTGCTTCCCGCTGGCGGTCGAAGCCCTGCGGCTGCACGCCGAGCGGATGACCCAGGCAGCGCTCGAACGGCGGGTGGCCGAGCACTTCACGGCGGCCCATCCGCTTGTTCCGGTTGCGGTCGTACCGGCCCAGGCCGAGGACGTGCATGACCTGGCGGGACTGCGCATCATCGGCGAGAGCTTTGGCGGCGAGTAGCGCCGTAAAGCCGACTGGCTCCGCACTCGCCTACCAGGCTAAACGCCCGGATTCTTACGCTGAGTGATTCGATGTCACATTCGCCGGGCATTTCCGTGGCCAATCGCTCCGCGGAGCGAGGACTCGCAGTTTTGGCCTCACCTCAAGTGACGGGGTGGCCACTTCATGTGTGCAATTCAGGACATTGACCTGCTGCGCGAAAGAGCGGCGGCGGTCAGCTGGCGACGAGCTCGTCCCCGCTGTGCTCGTAATGATTGCGGGCGTTCTCGAGCAGCTCACGCCACGACGTGACGTCGGGACGACGGCGCAGCAGGGCGCGCCGCTCACGCTCGGTCATGCCGCCCCAGACGCCGAACTCGATCCTGTTGTCGAGCGCGTCGGCGAGGCACTCGGTACGGACGGGGCAACCGCGGCAGATCAGCTTGGCCCGGTTCTGCGCCGCACCCTGAACGAAGAGCTCGTCAGGATCCGTTCCCTTGCACGCGGCGCGGGCGGTCCAGTCCGTGATCCACATGTTGTCCCACTCCTCCTGATCGTCACGCCCGCAAATGGGTCGTCTCGCCGGATGGCGTTTCGTATGCGGTCCGGGCGCTTAACTGTCGGCCCCCGGTAGTGATGGTCGCGGAAGAGTAACTTACGGAAGTCAGCGCGGTTGCGCTAGACCCCGGCAGGCCCATTTCCCGGATAGCCCTCATGGACTATACGGGTAGAAGTGACTAGTCACCTCACCACTCAGGCGGCTGAGCCCCCGTGCGCGGCGCTTGGGCCGCCATCAGCTGATGTTCCATATGCTGGTCGGTCGTCTTGGTCCGTCGCTGGCGCGCGTCAGCGTAACCTGAACCCGTGTTGAGTTCAGAGCGCCGCGCCGGCATCACCACGATTCCGCGACTCCTCATCCTGGCGGCCGCGGCGGGACTGCTCGCCGCGGCCATCGCGCTTCCCGTGGTCGGGGTCTTCGGCGTCGCCACCCGTGATGCGGCGCAGACCTTCGAGACGCTGTCAGTGCCGCGCCTGGGCCAGGTGCCCTCGCGGTCAGAGATCCTCGACAGCCAAGGGCGCCTGCTCGCCTACTACTACCCTGGCGGAATCGACCGGGTGCCGGTCACCTACAACCAGATCTCGCCGCTGATGCGCAACGCCATCGTGGCGATCGAGGATTCCCGGTTCTTCCAGCACGGTGCCTTTGATCCGCGGGGCACGTTCCGCGCGGTGGTCAACGACCTGAAGAACTCCAGCGGCGGCAACGTCCAGGGCGGATCGACCCTGGCGCAGCAGTACGTCAAGAACGCGCTGATCCTCACGGCCACGACGCCGGCGGAGAAGGCCGCGGCGTACGCGGACGACCTGCCGCGCAAGATCCGCGAGCTGCGGATGGCCGCGATCGTGGAGCATCAGCTCAGCAAGCAGCAGTTGCTGGCCGCCTACCTGAGCGTGGCCTACTTCGAGAATCAGTCTTACGGGGTCGAGGTGGCGGCGGAGCGTTACTTCTCTGTGCCGGCCGACAAGCTGAACCTGACGCAGTCCGCCATGCTGGCCGGGATGGTGGAGAACCCCTCCCTCTACGACCCGTTTGTATATCCGGGGAACGCCAAGACCCGCCGCAACACGGTCATCGCCCGGATGGCCCAGCTTCACTACATCAGCGCCACCGCGGCGAAGGCCGCCGAGGCCACGCCCCTCGGCCTGCACCCGTCGCCATACTCGTTGCAGAGCGGCTGCACCGCGCAGTCGGCGACCAAAGCGGCGTTCTTCTGTGACTATGTCCTCTCGGTCCTCAGCAAGACCCCGGCCTACGCGAAGGCCTACGCAGACCTGAACAGCACCGGCGGCCTGCGGATCTACACCACGCTGAATATGGCCGACGAGCGAGCCGCCAGCAACGCAGTCAACTTCGTGGTGCCACCTCGCAACGGGTACTACAACCCCGATCACAACGTCGACACCGAGGTGCTGATCCAGCCGGGCACAGGCAAGGTCAAGGCGATCGCCGTCGACCGCCCCTACGGCAACGGCCGGGGCCACACGACGGTCGACTATGCCGTCAACTCCACCTACGACGGCGGAGCGGGCGTGCAGACCGGTTCGTCCTCGAAGCTCTTCACGCTGCTCACCGCGCTCAAGAAGGGCGTGCCCTTCGGGTTCAACGAGTCGGTCTCCTCGCCGGCCACGCTCACCGGCTATTACAACTGCCATGGCCAGTCGACCGGTCCGTTCCCCGTCACTAACGCTGAGGGCAAAGGCACAGGCACTTATACCCTGTACAACGGGACCACTCAGTCGATCAACGTGTTCTACGCCCACCTGGAGCAGAAAGTGGGCCTGTGCGCCGTCGTCAAGACGGCGGCCAGCCTGGGCGTGCGCCGCGCCGACGGCGTCTCGCTGCTGCGGCGAGATCCCCATCTGCCGGCCGGCAACAACCTGTCCGCTGACAACTACCCGTCGTTCACCCTGGGCTCCATCTACGTGTCGCCGATGAGCATGGCCGACGCCTACGCGACTGTCGCGGCCAGGGGAATCTACTGCAAGCCGATTGCGATCACGAGGATCCTCACCGGTTCGGGCAGCAAGCTCCCGGTGGAGTCCGCCGACTGCCACCGGGTCATCTCAGCCGCCGTCGCCGACGCCGCTAACCAGATACTCCAGGGCGTCCTCCTGTCGCCCGGTACCGCCAGCAACCGGGGAATCTCAGTGCCCGCCGCGGCGAAGACGGGAACCGCCAACGGCGGCTACTACGCCGCGTTCGCCGGCTACACGCCCCGCCTGGCCGGTTACGTATCGGTCTTCAATCCGCTCTATCCCACTACCAGGGGCGCGATGGTGGGCAGCAACGCCTGCTACCGCGAGGTCGGCGGGTACATCGACTGTCCGGGGCAGATGTTCGGCGACAACGCACCTGGCGCCACCTGGCAGATGACGTTCCAGCACCTGCGCCTGCCTTACGTGCCATTCGTTGCCGTGCCGCCGGGCAGTCCGTTCCTGTCCGCGGGCAGCGGCATCAGCTCGCCCAAGCCCCCGGCTCCGCCGAAGGCCAAGGGACCTGCCCCCAAGCCCAGCCCAGGTCCCGGCGGCCCCGGTGGCGGCGGAGGCGGCGGCGGCGGCCACGGCCACGGTCGCCGCGGATAGCAATCGGCACGCAGTGACCGACGCCCGCGACGATGCGCTGGCCTCTGCCGTTGAACGCTTGCTGACTTCCCGTCAGC
Organism: Streptosporangiaceae bacterium; assembly: GCA_052146815.1. Taxonomy (GTDB): domain Bacteria; phylum Actinomycetota; class Actinomycetes; order Streptosporangiales; family Streptosporangiaceae; genus DATJZH01. The sequence continues at coordinate 11,459 of JBKQMG010000102.1, forward strand.
TGCTCGTGCTCAGCCGATCTGGCGGCGCACCTCGGCGGCCACCCGGCCGCCGTCGGCCCGCCCCGCCGTCTTCGGCGTGACGGCCTTCATAACCTGGCCCATGGCCGACTTACCGGACGCAGACGTCCCCGCGATCGCCTCCGCGACGATCGCGCTCAGCTCGGCGTCGCTGAGCTGGGCCGGCAGGTACTCGGTCAGCACGGCGTCCTCGGCGCGCTCGGCGGCGGCCTGATCGGTGCGCCCGGCTTCCTCGAAGGCGGTGGCCGCCTCACGGCGCCGCCTGGACTCCCTGGTCAGGACCTTCATCACCTCGTCGTCACTGAGCTCGCGGGCTGATTTGCCGGCCACTTCCTCGTTGGTGACCGCGGTGAGTGCCATCCGCAGGGTCCGGGTGCGCACCTCGTCCCGTGCCTTCATCGCGGTCGTGAGGTCGCTGCGGAGCTGAGCTTTCAGTTCGGGCATGAGGCCATCCTGCCCTGAGACGCCACGCGGGGCAGTGCCAGCCCCGCGCGGCACGCCCGGACAGGTCACTCTGACCGGCGTGGCACCATGTGTGAATGCGACCACGAGCCCTGATCGGGACCGCCGCCGTAGCCGGAGCTGCCGTCACCGCCTACGCGGCGGTCGTCGAGCGCAACTGGTTCACGCTGCGCCGCCTGGACGTTCCCATGCTGGCCGCCGGGACCCGGCCGCTGCGGATCCTGCATATCTCCGACACCCACCTGACGCCGGGGCGGCACCGGCTGCTGTCCTGGATCAGGTCTCTCGACGCCCTCGAGCCAGACCTGGTCGTCAACACCGGCGACTCCATCGCGCATCCGGACGCGATCGAGCCGCTGCTGGATGCGCTCGGGCCGCTGCTGGAGCGGCCCGGGGTGTTCGTTTACGGCTCCAATGACCTTTACGGTGCCAAGCCGAAGAACCCCACGCGGTACCTATGGCGCACCAGCGCCCTCGAACACCGGCGCAACGTCCCTGACCTGCCGTGGGAAGAACTGGGCGCAGGTCTGGAAGCCTCCGGCTGGCTCAATGCCAACAATGCGCGGGGCCGGATCAAGGCGGGGGACCTCGATATCGAGGTCGCCGGGGTGCACGACTCCCACATTGCCCGTGACCGGTACGAGCAGGTCGCCGGACCCGCGGACCAGTCGGCTGACGTCAGGCTGGGTGTCATGCACTCGCCCGAGCCGGCCGTCATGGACCGGTTCGTCGCGGACGGCTTCGATCTCCTCCTGGCCGGCCACACCCACGGCGGCCAGGTATGCCTGCCAGGGCTCGGCACGCTAGTGACGAACTGCGGCATCGACCGGCACCGGGCCCGCGGACTGTCCCGCTATCCGGACGAGGCGGCCGCGTCCCGCCCCGCCTGGCTGCACGTCTCAGCGGGGCTTGGCACCTCTCCGTACGCCCCCGTCCGCCTGGCCTGCCGGCCGGAGGCCACGCTGCTCACACTGCTGCCTGGGATCAGCTAGACTTCTCGGGCAGCACCGGGGTGTGGCGCAGCTTGGCAGCGCGCTTCGTTCGGGACGAAGAGGCCGCCGGTTCAAATCCGGCCACCCCGACC
>JBKQMG010000103.1:0-4975 GCA_052146815.1 Streptosporangiaceae bacterium
GCGGCCCGAGGTCGACGTACTCGAAGGGCTGACGACCGCGATCATCGTCGACCAGGAGCGGATGGGCGGCGACGCCCGCTCCACCGTCGGCACCGCCACCGACGCTAACGCGATGCTGCGCATCCTCCGAACGCCGGAGCAGTGGGACACCTGGACAGCCTCTGATCGTGAGGGCAGGCAACCGGCAGGCCGCGGATCGGTGGCCAAACCGTCAATGATCTGGGCAACCGGCTTGCGGATAGGCGGATCAAGCTGCCGCAGCGAGCGGCGGGGCGCGCGGCCGGACATCGATGGTGTGAGCGGCCACCCCAGACAGCCCTACAGATCAAACTCGGCCTTGACCGCTTCCCAGGGGACCGACTCGCCAGGCTCGCCCATCGCGGCGTCCGCCTCCGCGGCGTCCGCGGCGTCCTCGGCCGCCCGCAGAGCCTCGATCACTGATTCGGGGGACGATGGCGGCCACCCGCTCGCCGTGGATGGTCAGATGGGTGATGACACCACGGCGAGCCAGCTCGACCGCCTGCTCGACGGCTGGGCTGCTGACCGGCGGGTCCAGCGCGGGCCCGCTCACGAGTACCAGTGTAGACAACGATCCCGCACTATCAGCTTGGGAATCTGTGCAGTTCGCATTCTCACAAGGCGTGACCTGGAAGGCACGCCATCCCCGAGTCACCGTGAAAGACCGCTCCTCACCGAGGCTAATGGCCGCTAATGGCCCACGGGCCAGCCGCATCGCGGCGACGGGAGAGGGTCGACTACCGCCTTAGAGTCGACGTCCGAATGCGGCTCAGTAAGCGCGCCCGAAGACCACACGCTTGCCGTATGCTGATCGGCCATCGCATCGCACGCACATTCCGGCCTCGAATCTGCCATCAAGAGGAACGCAGCGAGGTGTGGCGGCAGTCTCGGCTTTGATGTCGTCCTCGCATGCCGGGTTGCCGCAATGGAAAGCCTGCGCCCAACCAGTAGAAATTGCGTGCCGGAAAGTGGGCCAGCCATTAACGACGACGGTGTTCGAGTCGCGGAAGGCGGTCGCTCGCTCCAGTAGGAAATTCTGGTAATCATCAAGCATTGTGGTGAGCGTTGGCGATGCGTTGGTGAGCTGGATCGTCCTCTTGCCTTCGCTGCCGAGACGCTGGGCAATGATTGCTGTTCCTGCGTCTAGGTCGCGCGGTCCAAGCTCAAGACGCAATGGCACGCCATGTAGTTCCCAATCGTTGAATTTGAATCCCGGCGACAGCTGTACTCGGTCATCCAAGTGAGAGCGAATACCCGCCTGCCTAAGCTCGGCAGTCAGAAGCTGCGCGGCAGCAAGCACGGGATTGAGCTGTTCGCCTCGGCCGATCGGAACGATAACTACTTGATACGGGGCGAGCATTGGTGGTAGAACGAGACCCTGATCGTCACCGTGAGCCATGATGACTGCGCCAATCATCCGAGTCGACATTCCCCAGGATGTCGTATGGCATAGCTCAAGGTGACCCGAATCACTTGTGTACTGGATCTCGAACGCCTTGGCGAAGTTTGTCGCCATGTAATGAGACGTTCCCGCCTGAAGCGCTTTGCCATCGCGCATCATCGCCTCTATGGTGAATGTCCGTGCCGCTCCAGCGAAACGCTCACCAGGCGTCTTCTCGCCAGGGACAACAGGCAGGGCGGCGACGTCGCGAGCTACCTCAGTGTAGAAGCCGAGAGCAAGCATGGTCTCCTCTAGCGCGTCGGCCTCGCTTGCGTGCGCCGTGTGGCCTTCTTGCCATAGGAACTCGGTTGTCCTAAGGAACATTCGGGGCCTCAGCTCCCAGCGGACGACGTTTGACCACTGGTTCAGAAGCAGAGGCAGGTCACGATAAGAGGAGATCCACTTGGCCATCATCTCGCCGACGATGGTCTCGGAGGTTGGCCGGACGACAAGAGGCTCGTCCAACTCCTTCCCTCCGGCGTGCGTGACTACCGCCAACTCGGGAGCAAAGCCATCGACATGCTCAGCTTCGCGCCGGAGATAGGACTCAGGGATCAGCAGCGGGAAGTAGGCATTGTCATGACCTGTGTCCTTAATTCTCCGGTCCAGCTCGGACTGCAGCAGCTCCCAAAGGCGGTATCCGTACGGTCGGATAACCATCGTGCCCTTGACTGGACCTCGGTCGACGAGCTGCGCCTTCGCGACAACCTCGTTGTACCAGGCTGAAAAATCCTCGCCCTGAGGCGTAACCCCGTGCTCCTCGCTGCGTGCCATGCGCAGAGAATACCGGGTCCGCAATGATCACAGGAAAAGTCAGCAGGCCCGGTCGAGTTACTACTCCTTCACGTCCTTCCTCGTAGGCGCAAAGATCCTGGTGAGCGGCTGGCGGGTCCAGGGTCAGCGAAGCTGATCACGTAAGGATCACGTAAGTGACGCGCGTGCGCGCCCTTGACGCGCCAGTCGCGGCTGGGAGAATCGAGCGCGAGGGAGGCGGCCCCAATGAGCCGTGCCGGGGCCCCTCGGTCATCGCGGTCCTGATCGTGCCGAGTGGCGCGCCCGTGGCCGGGCGGGCCTTCGGAGGCGGAGCCCGGTGACGGGCGCACAGCGGCGGCGCATGGCGCTGCCGTCTTGATCTAGATATGGCTCAATTCAGGCATCTGGTGGGCCTAGACAGTCAGCGGATCGGCCACGCGGACGTAGCGTTCACTATGAGGCAGTACGTCCAGGCCGACCTGGAGGCCGACCGCCAGGTCGCGAACACCCTCGCCGAGCTGATCATCGGCGGCTCGCTAAGCATCCGTGGACCTCGCGACCGGGCCAGGCTGCACCGACGCCACTACCGCGGCGTGAGCAGGATCCCGTTGGCAGAATGAACCATCCTGGGTTTGATGCGCACCTTCCTTGTTGGGAAGGATGGCGCCATGCCGAGCAAGTACGACCAGGAGACCAGGGCGAAGGCGATCCGGCTGTTCCGTGATCATGCTGGTGACTATGACTCGCCGTGGGCTGCGATGTGCGCGATCTCGGGCCGTCTGGGGATGAACGCCGAGACGCTGCGCAAGTGGGTCCGGCAGGCCGAGGTCGATGAGGGCCAGTCTCCGGGGGTGCCGTCGGAGACCGCGCGGGAGATGCGCGAGCTGAAGCGCAAGAACGCTGAGCTGGAGCGGACCATCGAGATCTTGAAGGCGGCGGCGGCTTTCTTCGCGCGGGAGTGCGACCCGCAGCGCCGGTGATCTGCCAGTTCATCGACGCCCGGAAGGCCAGGTTCGGGGTCGCACCGATCTGCCGCGCGCTGACAGAGCATGGCGTGCCGATCGCCCCGCGGACCTGCTGGGCGCGCTGCTCGCGGCCGCCATCGCGGCGGGCGCTGTGGGACACCGCGGTGACGGAGGTCCTGGCCGGGATCTACCAGCCTGACCGGCGGGGCCGGCGGCCGCCGGAGCCGCTGTACGGCAGCCTGAAGATGCGGGCGCACCTGCGCCGCCAGGGCATCCCGGTGGCCCGGTGCACGGTCGAGCGGCTGATGCGCGCCGGCGGCTGGCGCGGGACCACCCGTGCCCGCACCGACCGCACCACCGTGCCACGGCCGGGTGACCAGCGGGCACCGGACCTGGTGAACCGCCAGTTCGCCGCGGCGGCACCGGATCTGCTGCACGTCGCCGACTTCACCTACGTGCCGATGGACGGCGGCGGCTTCGGCTATACCGCGCTGGTGATCGACGCGTTCGCCGGGCTGATCACCGGGCGGGAATGCTCGCTGTCGAAGGAAACCGCGTTCGCCGGGCGCGCGATCCGGCAGGCCGCCGCGCTGCGCCGCCGCCAGGACCGCCCGCTGCGCGGCGATACGATCCATCACTCCGACGCCGGATCGCAATATACGTCGGTGCGGTTCGGCGAGACGCTGCAGCTCGCCGGCATGATTCCCTCGATCGGGACCGTCGGGGACGCCTACGACAATGCCCTGGCCGAGACCACGATGGGCCTGTACAAGACCGAATGCGTCCGCCGCGGCTCGCCGTTCCGCACGGGCCCTCTGCGCACCCTGGCCGACCTGGACGACATCACCTCCGCCTGGGTCCACTGGTACAACACCAGCAGGCTCATGCACCGCCTCGGCCGGCGGCCACCCGCCGAAGCCGGCTACTACGCTCACAACCGTGACGGCCAGCCGGCCGTTCACACGTAACGAAGGTGCGCATCAAACCCAGGACGTTTCAAGGACCTCAGGCGTGCTGACAATGCCCGCTGTGAGCCACGAGACAGACCGATTCTCAGCACACGCGATCGAGGTTGAGGCCCTCGTCACGACCAATGGCGACACCGAGGACTTCCGTGGGTCACTTTGGCGTCATTCGCGGCGAGGTCTTCGGCTTCATCGGCTTCAACGGTGCAGGCAAGAGCACGACGAGCAACATGCTCTGCACGCTCTCCCGGCCCACCCCTGGCACCGCACGCCCCTCGCTTGGTGGCTATGAGCCGACCGCGAGCAGTGCCGGATCCGTGAGTCGGAGGCCGAGTCGCGGTTCCGAGCCGTCTCGGCACGTCCCGGAGCGCGCCGCAGTCCGCAGGCCGTGCCGCCAAGTCGCCGACCGCAAACGAGAAATGAAAGACCGCCCGACGGGGCTGAATGGAAAGGTGAGCTGATGGGCAGCTACGTGCGGGGTTTCCAGGAGATCGACCAGACGCAGGTCGCGGTCGTTGGCGGCAAGGGGGCCCACCTGGGCGAGCTCTCGCGGATCGAAGGCGTCCGCGTGCCGGCTGGCTTCTGCGTGACGGCGGACGCCTTCCGGCAAATCATGGCGGACGCGCCGTCGATCGACGAACGACTCGATCGGTTGTCGCGCCTGAGCCCGGATGACCGTGAGGCGGTCCGCACGCTCAGCGCACAGATCCGCCGGACCCTCGAAGGGGTCGCCATCCCTGACGATCTTGCGGCGGCGATCACCGGCGCGCTCGCCCGGCTCGGCGAGCTAGCTGCCTACGCCGTCCGGTCCAGCGCGACGGCGGAGGACCTGC
>JBKQMG010000104.1:0-6286 GCA_052146815.1 Streptosporangiaceae bacterium
GCCAAGGAGGCACTGCGGACCCAGGCCGCCGACCCGGAGTCTGAGCTGCGCCGTCGGCTGGCCGATGCGCTGGTGGCCGCCGGACGACGGCTCGAGTCGGACCGCATCCTCCAGGAGGGCCTCGAGCGCATGGTCGACTCAGGAGCCAGGGCCCTCGCCGATCAGTTCCACGACGAGCTGGCCGGGCTGGTCACCGGGACCATCGAGCGGTGGGACGCCGCCGAGACGTCCAGCCAGCTGGAACTGCTCCTAGGGCGCGATCTGCAGTACATCCGCATCAACGGCACGGTAGTGGGGGCGGCCGTGGGGCTAGCCTTGCACGCCATCGCCCTCGCCCTGGCCTGATGGCGGCCGCTCTCGCCAGCCTCTACCACCGGATACGCGACGCTGAAAGACCAGCGGTGAAAGTCGCTCAGCGGCTCAGACACGATCCGCGCCCGGTGCGTCGAAAGGAACTAGCTGCCCTGCGAACATCCGGCCACGGCATCAGCTGGCTGCCGGCTCGGCAGAAGGCTAGAGCTCTGCCACCGGCAGACGAGCATCACCTGAATGGTGACAGGCATCGAGCCACGATCATGTCGACGGCAGGTGAAAACTGACCCGGAGCGGCAACCGAATTTGACCCTTTGCCCGGTCACCCTGGCTCCATCCGAGCCAGGGAGGAAGGGTGCTGTCTGTGGAGGACTGGGCTGAGATCCGGCGTTTGCACCGGGCGGAGGGCCTGCCGGTTAAGGTGATCGCCCGGACGCTGGGCGTGTCACGGAACACGGTGCGGGCCGCGGTGGCCAGTGAGGGGCCGCCGAAGTACGAACGGCAGGCGAAAGGGTCGGTGGCGGATGCGTTCGAGCCGCGGATCCGGGAGTTGCTGAGGGTGTATCCGTCGATGTCGGCGACGGTGATCGGCGAGCGGATCGGCTGGCCGCATTCGATCCGGACGCTGTCGGGCAGGGTGGCGGAGCTGCGGCCGTTGTATCTGCCGCCGGACCCGGCGTCGCGGACAACGTATGCGGCGGGTGAGCTGGCGCAGTGCGTCGGCGAGTCGCTTGTTGCGCACATGCCGGGCCAGCACGACCCGTCTGGTGCCGGAGGCGCGGGTAACGGGCGATGTCCCGGCGTAGTTCCTGCGAGACCTGGCGGTGGCATAGCGGTCCGGCACGTCGCCGAGCTCGCCGGGCACCCGGGCGCCGAGGATGGTCCCTGGTCCTGGCAGGGAACGGACCACCTCGGAGTCCGGGTGCTGCTCAAAATCCGCGGCCAGCTGCTTCTCCAGCACGGTGATCTGCCGGGTCATCTCGGCGATCACCGCGGCCAGCGCGGCCACGGACGCTCCCATGGCGGCGGCGATCTGGGTCTTCGACAGGCCCGCGCCCAGGACCGGCTCGGGCGCGGCCCGCAGGACAGCCAGCGCTTCGCCGCTGGTCAGGTCGTCGAACGCGGCCAGGGCGGCGGGGTAGAACTCCCGCAGCGCGGACCGGAGCTGACTGGCCTGCCGGCGCCGGTTCCAGATCATCGACTGGTGCGCGCGGGCCAGCACCCTGACCGCGCCGGCCAGGTCACTGTCCGGCACGGCAGGCCGGTGGTTGTGCCGGTCGGTGCGGACCAGGTCCGCCAGCACCTTCGCATCACCCGGATCAGGCTTCGCCCCCGAGACCGCGTGCCGGTCCCGGTACCGGGACACCGACATCGGGTTCACCGCGAACACCGGTAGCCGGCCGCGATCAGCGCCGCCACGAACAGGCCACGGCCGGTCTCGATCCCGATCACCACCTCGCGCGGTTCCTCCGGCTGCGCGCGGGCCATGTCGTGGAACCGGGCGATCCCCCCGGCCCGGCCGGGCAGCCGCCCTCCGGCCAGCCGCCGGCCCTGCTCATCCTGAACATGCACGTCATGACTGGCTTCCGCCCAGTCCACCCCGGCGAAAATCAACTCGCTGCTCCTCCCGCAGATCGGCTCACCGGCATCGAACCCGGAGGACTCCTGGCAGCTCCCTAATAGTGCAGCGCTCACCGGCGCGTCATCGCGCCAGCCGTCAGCGGAGACCTCACCAGCCAGCAGGAGCACGATCTAGACCTAGGACTCCAGCAGTACAACCGGTCCGGGGCCGGGCAGTGCTCACCTGCCAGCGGGCTCAGCGACCATCCTCACCGAACTAGCACGGCCAGGACGCTCGATCCCTATTAGGGCCGGTCGTGCGCGCCGCTCTTGCTCGACGCCTGGAGGTCGGCTGGAACCCCGGCACGAAGTCCGCCGGGGCACCTTCGGGCGGATTCGGGCAGCGCGGCGTCAAGGGCTTGGGCGCAAAGCCGGCGGGCTGCCCCGGCGACCGGCGTACGGTGGGCGGTGAGACGTTCGGGCGACGGCGGTCACTTCGTCGGTGGCGAGCCGGTCGCCGTGGCTGGGATTGTCCACAGGCCGGGTCTGGGCTGTCTTTGGCCCTTCTTTTGGCGTAGCGTTAGTGGTGAGAGGCCCGGCGGGCCGGGCCCGGAAGGGCGTTGAGTCCAGTCCCTGCTGACGCTTCCTTTCTCAGCCGAAGGAGCCGCCAGGTGAATGATCGCCCTGATCGTGCGGGCAGGGGGACGTATTTGTCCCCGCGATTGCGTCGCTGAGATGGCAGGTGACAGGCTTGGCCGGATACTGGCTGCGGTGTCTGCCGGGGGAGATGCGTGGTCCTCTGCCCGGCTCTGTGCAGTGTGCCCCGGGATCGTGGGGGTGAACGGTGCCGGGGTCATGCTCATGTCGGGTGACATACCGCGCGGGTCGTTGACCAGCACCGATGATGTTAGCCAGCTGATCGAGGAGCTGCAGTACACGCTGGGCGAGGGCCCGTGCGTGGATGCCTACAGCAAGGACACGGTGGTGGCCGAGCCCGACCTGGCCGAGCCGGCGGCCCGCCGGTGGCCCGCGTTCACCCCGCCAGCGCTGCAGGCGGGCGTGCGGGCGGTGTTCGGGTTCCCGCTGCGGGTCGGCACGGTGCGCCTAGGGGCGCTCAACCTCTACCGCGACCGGCCGGGCCTGCTGAACGACCAGCAGCATGCTGACGCGCTGGTCGTGGCCGACGTGGCCGCCCGCTGGGTCCTGGACGCCCAGGCCGGGGCGCCCTCCGGCGCGGTGGCGAAAGAGCTGGAGGCCGGCGCCGACTTCCATTTCGCGGTACACAACGCGGCGGGCATGGTCTCGGTCCAAGAGGGGATCAGCGTCGCCGAGGCGCTGATGCGCCTGCGGGCGTTCACGTTCGGCAACGATCGCCTGCTCGCCGATGTGGCCGATGACGTTGTCGCCCGCAGGCTGAGGCTGGGATGAGCTCAGCTCACCCGGGCGCAGTCGGGCGGGGACAGGCCGCCACAAGGATGGATGCCGCGGCCCGGGTTCTCGATCCGGTCCCAGCCGGCCCTGACGGGCCGCCCGGCGTGCAAGAGGTGAGCTGAGATGTTCCAAGCAGCCGACGCGATGCGATCACTGGCCGAGATGGCCGACACCCTCGTTGACGACTACGACGTCGTTGACCTGCTGACCGGGCTCGCGGACCGGTGCGTCAGCGTGCTCGGCGTCTCCGCCGCCGGGGTGATGCTGGCCTCTCCCGGGGGCAGCCTGGGGCTGGTGGCCTCCTCTAGCGAGACGATGCGCCTGCTGGAGTTGTTCGAGCTGCAGGCCCAGGAAGGCCCCTGCCTGGATGCCTTCCGCACCGGGAAGCGCGTCGAGCACCAGGACCTGGAGGCCGAGTCCGGCCGCTGGCCGTCATTCTCCGCCGCCGCTCTCAGGGAGGGTTTCCAGTCGGTGTCCGCCCTGCCGCTGCGGTTTCGTGACGTCACCCTCGGCGCCCTGAACCTGTTCTGCGTCACGCAAGCCCCGATGTCCGAGGCGGACGTCATGGTCGCCCGCGCCTTCGCGGATCTCGCCACCGTCAGCATCGTGCAGCATCGTGCCAGCGCCGAGGCCCAGCGCGTGAACGAGCAGCTTTCTGCTGCCCTGACCAGCCGCGTGGTAATCGAGCAGGCCAAGGGCGTGGTCGCAGAGCGCGCCCGCGTCGACCTGGCCGAGGCCTTCTTCCGGCTGCGGGCCTACGCCCGCGATCGCAACCTACGACTCACCGATGTCGCCCAGGCGGCCGTAGCCGGCACCCTCGATCTCGATTCGCTGGCGTGGGCCCGTGTCGTACGTTGGTGAATCTCGCCATTTCGGCCATGACCCGTTCGTGGCCTGGCTGCGTGCCCGGCGGCGAACGTGATCATGCAGGAGACGGGTGCGGGGCGGCACTCGCCCGCGTGTCGACGTCGACGAGACACTTGCGGCGGGCCTCCCGTGTCTAACCCTAACTGGGCGTTGGCAATGTGGCGGCGCACATATATCCCGTTATGCGCCCAGTCGATTGCTGGCGACGACCTTCGGCACAACGCCCAGATCGGCGGGTCGGCACGCTCGCGGATCGTCACGTTCCGTATGAGGGGACCGTCGTCGCTGGCCGGCTGAAGCGAGCGGATCTTGGGCACAGGCGACGGCAGGTCGCCGAGCCGAGTCCGCACACGACATGAAGATCGGCCGGTCGGCGGCATGTACGGGGGTCGCCACGGCGCGGTTCAGCGTGCTCCTCCATACTGACGGCATGCCTGTCCGACTCCATCATATCGTTGTTGACGCTCACGACCTGCCCAGACTCGCCCTGTTCTGGACGCAGGCGCTTGGCTGGAAGGTTCTGTCTGAGCGTGAGCGCGAGATCGTTATCGGCCCTGATGAGAACGCGCCCATCGGGATGTGCTTCATGCCGGTTAGCGATCCGAAGACCGTCAAGAACCGCGTCCACCTCGATCTCACCAGCAGCGCTCAGGATCGCGGCCAGGAGATTGAGCGCCTTCTTGCGCTCGGAGCGGCCGGGTCGACATCGGGCAGACCGGCGCGGAGTCCTGGACTGTCCTGGCCGACCCGGCGGGAAACGAGTTCTGCGTGATACGCCCGAAGGAAACGCTGACCCGGTAACGCCTAGCAGCCGGCTGGCCCAGACCAACTCTGTCCGCGGCTACTTATGTCTTCCAAGACTGCTCGGGGCCAGTCAGGCTCGAGTGAGGTGCCCGGCCGGAACGCTCTTCTTGCGGCTGCCCGCCGTTGGGTTAGGTGTGGCTCTTTCATGGCATGCGGTCCGGCCGGGCATCGTGGCGAGGCGTGGCTCAGGAAGGGTCTGCTCAGCTCGAAGTAACGTTGCCCGTCCTCGCTGACAGGGATGCAGCACGGCGAGGAGGTTGCGTGATGGAGCAGGTGATCATCGGAGTCGACCCGCACAAGCTGTCGGTCACGATCGAGGCCAGGGACAGGCGGGAGGTTCTGCGGGCCACGGGCCGGTTCGGCACCGGCACCGCAGGCGACCGTCAGCTGCTGCAGGCTGCACGCCAGTGGCCAGCGCGGGTCTGGGCAGTCGAGGGCGCGAACGGGATCGGGCGTCCGCTCGCGCAGCGGCTGCTGGCCGACGGGGAGCGGGTATGGGATGGGCCCGCCAGGGCGCGGGTGTTCGATACCGGACAGGGACGCAAGACCGACGCCACCGACGCGCACGCGATCGTGATGGTCGCGCTGCGGGACACCGGATTACGGGAGCTGGGCTCCGATCCGGAGCTGATGGTGCTGCGGCTGCTGTGCGACCGCCGTGATGAGATCTCCCGTGCCAGGGCGCAGGCCCTCAACCGGATGCACCGGCTGTTCCCGGGACTGCTGCCCGGCGGGGCGCCGGTGAAGAAATCCACCGAGCAGTACAAGACCCTGCTGGCCAGGGTGCGGCCGCGGGACCTGGCCGGCAAGACCCGCCGGCGGATGGCCGCCAGGGAACTAGCCGACCTGGCACGCTACGACGCCCGGCTCAAGGCCATGAAGGCCGAGCTGAAGGCCGCGGCCCGGGCCCGCGGATCACACCTGATGGACATCCACGGGATCGGCCCGCCGGCGCTGCCCGGATCCTGGCTGACGTGGGAGACATCGCCCGGTTCCCCGACCGTAACCATTTTGCCTCCCGGGCCGGGACCGCCCCGATCGATGCCTCCAGCGGCGAGCACGCCCGCCACCGCCTGTCCCGCGCGGGTAACCGCAGGCTGAACCACCTGCTTTACATGGCCGGCATGGTCCAGCTCCGCAACGACACTGCGGGCCGCGCTTACTACCGCCGCAAGCTGCAGCAGTCCAGGACCTCGATGGAAGCGATGCGCTGCCTGCGCCGCCGGCTCTCCGACGTGGCCTGCCGCCAGCTCGTCGCCGACGCCGCCATCCGGGCACTAGAGCAGGCAGGCCCGGGAGGGCATTCGGGGGC
>JBKQMG010000105.1:0-68139 GCA_052146815.1 Streptosporangiaceae bacterium
CCGTGGACAAGCCGCCGGCCGCCCTGTGGGTCCAGGAGCTGTCGGCCCGGATCTTCGGCTTCTCCAGCTGGAGCATGCTCCTCCCAGAGGCCGTGGCCGGGGCGGCCACGGTCGCCGTGCTCTACCACCTCGTGCGTCGTTGGTTCGGCGAGGTTGCGGCATTGCTCGCGGGGTTGGCCATGGCCCTCACACCGATCGCCGTCGTGATGTTCCGCGACAACAATCCCGACGCGTTGTTGACCCTGCTCCTCGTGCTCGCCGCATGGGCGCTCTGGTCGGCCCTCGAGTCGGGGCGCACCTTGCCGTTGGTGATCTGTGGTGCTCTGCTGGGCTTCGCCTTCACCACGAAGATGCTGCAGGCCTTCATCGTCGTACCGGCCTTCGCTCTCGCCTACCTGTGGGCCGGCCAGCCCCGACTACGCCGAAGAATTCTCCAACTGCTCTGGGGCGGCCTCGTCCTGGTCGTCTCGAGCAGCTGGTGGGTAGCGATCGTCGAGCTCTGGCCTGCTTCCTCGCGGCCCTACATCGGGAGTAGCACCAACAACTCCGAGCTCAATCTCATCTTCGGCTACAACGGCTTCGGGCGTTTGCTGGGTTCGGGAGGCGGGCCCCTGGGTGGTATCGGTTCGCTCGGTGGCGGTTCCCTGGGTACCGGGGGCCAATCGGGCTGGCTTCGCATGTTCAACGACCTCGTGGGTGGACAGATCGCCTGGCTCCTCCCGCTCGCCCTCGCCGGTCTGGTGTGCGGGCTGTGGCTCACCCGCCGCGGCCCGCGCCGCGACCTGGGGCGGGCCGGTCTTCTCCTGTGGGGTGGCTGGCTGCTCTGCACCGCTGCGGTCTTCAGCGAGACCAAGGGCATCTTCAACGCCTACTACACCGTCGCCCTGGCTCCGGCGGTCGCCTCCTTGGCCGGAGTGGGAGCAGTTGTCCTCTGGCGTCTCGGCCGGGAGCGGCGTTGGCTCGCCTTCGCTCTCCCGGTCGCCGTCGTCGGCAGCGCGGTCTGGGCATCGGAGCTGCTCGGGCGCACGCCCGGCTACGCCCCCGGCCTCGCCGGGGCGATCGTCGTGAGCGGTAGCGTCGCCGCCCTGGGGATTCTGGTCGCCCTTCTCCTCCGTCCGGATTCGACCGTCGGCAGATGGCTCGGGGCAGGCACTGCGGCCCTCGCCTGCCTGGCCCTTCTCGCCGGACCGTTCGCCTACTCGGTGACCAGCATTCAGCGGGGCACGTCGGGGCCCCTGGCGCTGGCCGGACCGCCGGCCAGCGGCGCCGGCGTGGGCCTTGGTCTACCCGGGTTCTCCATCTCCGTCGCGTCCCTCCAGCGAGAGGGCAGCGCCAGGTCACAGCCCCCGAGCAGACTGCTCCGATACCTCGTGGGCCATCGTGATCGTGCGCAGTATCTGCTGGCCGTATCGGGGTCCCTCACGGCGGCGCCGTTCATCATCTCGACCGGCCAGCCGGTCATGGCAATGGGCGGCTACACCGGCATGGACCCATCCCCGACCCTCTCGGCCTTCGAGGCGATGGTCGCCCGGGGCAAGATCCACTACGTCCTCGTGGGCAGTGCGTTCGCATCGTTTGGATTCGGAACCAGCCATGTTCGGATCTCTCCCGAGATGCTTCGCTACTTCATCGAACTGATCCGGCGAGAGGGCGGCCTCCAGGAATTCCTGCGTAGCAGCGACCTTGGTGACGGCCGGTCCGGCCCGACCGCAATCGACCAGTGGGTGCAAGCCCACGGAAGCCCCGTGCCGGCGAGCGTCTACGGAGGCAGCACGAGCGGAATCCTCTACTACGTTTCCTCCGCGTCGGCGCGGTCCTGAGACTTCACGCAGCTCGCCGTTGTGCGCTTCGGTGGCGGACCGCGTCATGGCGAGGACAAGCCCACCGCGGCCGCTTACACTCTCTACAAGAAGTCCGAGGAACCGATTCGGCGATCAGTGGCCTCAAGGGGGGCAATGAAGATCCACCACACCGCCATCTGCACACGGGACATCGACACCAGCCTACGTTTCTGGCAGGAGGGACTGGGCTTTGCCGAAAAGATGGACGCGAGCTTCGAAGGCGACTGGCCTACCCTCTTCGGGGCGCGCCAGCCCCGACTGCGGTCGATCTTTCTGGGTGATCCGGACATTGAAGCGTCGGGGATCATCGAGCTGGTCGAGTTTGCCGGCGGGATGGCCGATGCCCCGACACCATCGTCGGAGCCAGCCATCGGCTTCCTTCTCGTCTCTGTCTACCTGCACATCGAACCGACGCTTGCCCGCCTCGCCTCAACGGGTCTGGGCGGCACCCCAGCGCGGATCTCGCTTGACGGAGGCGTGCAGATGGCGGTGGTTCATGACCCGAACGGCGTGACCGTGGAACTGATCGACCTCGGAGAAGGCTCGTAGTACCCCGAAACACCCAATGGGGATCAGGGCCACGTCACCCACGCCGCGATCTCAAGGGCGATCACCGACCCGGGGATGTCGACCGTCTGGTACTGAGGGTACTTAGCCTTCAGGTCGTTCTTGGCAAGCTGCGCTTCGGGTCCCGATCCAACGACCCGCGCGAAGCCATCGAGGCGTACCCACCACAACTGCGCCCAGCTTTCGTCGTAGTGATCAATGAGCAGACAGGTCGATGGCGTCGCCTCTATGTTCTGGAGCCGGCGCAGAAGCAGAGTCGACTTCGGCTTTGCGTCAACGGCCGTGTAGACGATTTCTTCACGCAGCACAAAGCAAACGGGCACCAGATGAGGCCGACCGTCTGGCCTGACAGTGCCCAGCCGTCCCACCCGAGCGTCGCGCACCCGTTGCTTGGCACACACGAGGTCCATTCACCAATTGTTACCTTCTCGAACGAGCGCAACTCTGCCCGTGTCTGTATCAATGGGCGCCACGCTCGGTCCGAACGTGCCGAGCCTCAGATCTGTGGGACCTCTGGTAGTTCTCCGAAGTTCCAGAGATTGCGCTCGATCCGATCGGCGATACGCCAACCGTCGTCGGTGCGAACGAGATTGTCGTGATACTCGCCCCCGGTGAAGAAGGTGTTGCCCTCGTGGCTCACGGCCACGAAAAAGAAGGTCGACACCGCCTGGGCACGATCTCCGTCGAGTGAGACTCGGCGGTTCCCGACGAGATGGAGCCACACCCGCTGATGGAGACGTTGCCTCGCGAGCCACTCACTGACCGTCGCGTAGTCGCCCTCCATGCCCGCGTCGGCGTACGACACGTGGGCGTCGTTCGTGAAGACGCTCTCCAACAGTTCGAACTGGTTGTCGTCGAGTGCGGTCACATACAGATTGAACAGATCGTCGATCTCCAGCCGGTCCGCCAGCTCCTCAATCGTCGTGGGTCGAGCCATCCGATTCCTCCCGAGTGTCAGTGGTCGGTGCCGCGGCGAGCCGGGCACACGCTCCCGCCGCCACATCGTCGGGCGCGCTTCGAGCAACCGTATCAAGGCGGGCCCGAATCCGACTCACGCCCGGCCGGTGCTCGAGCTCGCGTCGGGCGGCGGGGAGCTCGTCCGTTGGTCATTGCCTCACTCGGTGGCTCAAAAGGCACCCCGGGGTCCGAGTTGGAGTCCGGAGTCAGACCCCTTGGGCTGGTTCCTTCCTCCGAAGAGGAGCGCCAGCAAGCAGTCCGTCCGGGAGTCTTCGACCGCACAGCGCCAGTGCCAGGGCTTCGGCTGCTCCCCGAAGGGCCTGGCCCGATCCGTACGTCCAGTCGATGTCCCTGGCCTGGAGGATCCGGTCTTCAATGTCGAGGCCGAAATGCTGGTGCACTCCCCCCTCGGTGAGGTCATCGAGCACAACCCGGATGACCTCATCGGGGGCTAGGCGTGCCTCACCGAGTGGCACGGTTACGTCGAGACCGTGGATCACCACATGGTTGAGGGCTCCATGGAAGCCACCTCCGGGTGGCGTCCAATGGTGCAGCACCTCCGAACGCAGACCGGTGACGAGCTGCCCAGATGGGACGTTGGCATCCCTGGCGGCGATCTCATTTGAAAGTCGTGTGAAGTCATACCCGCAGCGCTCAAGCTCTGCCATGAATTCGCCATCTGAATAGCGGACCGGCATGGTCATATGGGCGACCACCTCGCGAACTCGCCACCCATCACAAAGCGATTCGGTGTTCCATGCGGCATCAGATGCAGTTGAGAGCAGTTCGGCCAGGGCTACGAATTGAGCGGCCACGGCGGGTTGCAGTTCGGCGTCATCGGACATATTCTCCACCCCTTTGTCGAGCCATTCACATCCCTGTGGCTCCGACGGAGAACGTCCTCGAAAACCATCGATGCCGCCCCACGCATCGGTCATCCGTCACGGTAGTCGGCGACGGTCGAGAGCCGACGTGATGGAAACGCCCGTTCGACCTCCTGCGAGTCAACACCACTTGCACAAACACGACCGTCGTAGGTCAGAGCGGGGACACGCAACTGCTCTACGGCAGGGTGCTCACCTTTACCGCCTCAAGTTGAGCAGAGGCGAAGTTGGATACAAGGAGCGTGTCTCCGTCCGGACTCACCGCCACGTCGCGTGGAAAGTCGCCCGATTCGACATATCCGTCGAGAATCAGGTTTCCCCCTGAAGCGAGTGTGACGACCGCTAAATCTGGGTGCGCGCCGGGTATGCCAAAGCGATCCGAATCGGCGATGACTAGGGTGTGATCGCCATCGACCAGGGCCAGGTCGACGGGTGCCTCCCCGACCTGCATGTCAGCTTTGAGGGCACCGTTCGAATCCGAAACGAGGTCGTCGGCCGAGAACTCGAGAACCGCATCGCTCTCACGGGCAGTCACGAACACGGATGTCCTCGTCGCCACCACTCGCACTGGGCTACAGCCCGCGAGCACGGTCGAGAGGATCGCACGAGCAGGTGTTCGTTCGGCTCTGTTCACGTCGATTGTCGTCAGGGTCCCTTCCGATTGACCAGGGCCCACCGATTCGCTCGTCACATAAATGTAGCGACCATTGGGAGATATGGCGACACCGACGGGGGCGATTCCAAGTGGAACGGTGCCCACCAAGTCAGATCGACCGAAGCCGCGAGCAAGTGCTCGCCTCAGATCGAACACAGCCAACTCGTTGCTGTCCTCGAGTGAGACGAACACAAAGTCTCCCTCAGGTGACACCGCAGCTTCGATGGCACCGGTCCCAGGGCTGGCGAGCGTTCCAACAGACCAAGACGCAGAGGATGAGCCCTTCTCCTGAAGGTGCTTCACGTTGAGGACCACCGCTCCGCTCCCTGCGGCAGCGACCAGGTATCGTCCGTTCGGTGTGAGGGCGAGTCCGGTCGGCGACGTCCCTCCGGTGGGCGCGTCGTGCGGTTGCACCGTGCCAAAGGTGTCGATCCGGACGAGGTGAGGGATCGAATCACTGATTGCGTACTCAATTACGGATCCGGTCGGGCTGGCAACGAAGGCGTTGCTCTTGTCGACAAAGGCGACGCCAAAAGGCGCACCGTTGACCGGCACGAAGCTGGTATCGACGCCACCGAGATTCGGTGCAGAAGCCACCCCGGTGGAGCATGGAGGAACGGCGAGGTGCGTGCCCGTCGGCTGCGCACCAGCCTCCGGCGCAGTACACGAGACGCCTAGACCCAAGGCGCAGACTCCGCCCAGAACGATCGCCACCCAAGCCATATATGGATAGATTCGCACGGCTCCAGATCGTTCGCTCGCCGCTAAGGGGGCGGACCTGCGGCGCCGGACCGGGCGGGTCGGCCTGGGCTCTGATCTGGTAAGCATCCTACTAGCGACCCGGCCGACCGGTCGGGCGTGAGAGACAGGAGACCATCATGGCCAACGAAACACCGGTGCTCGACACGATTACCGCCATGACCCTCGATTCGGTCGAGCGGTGTGGCCTCGACGCAGACACATTGCTGTTGGTGCGCATCGCTGCTCTTGCCGCCGTGGATGCCAAAGCCGCTTCTTACCTCCTGCACGTCGGGCCCGCCGTGGACGCCGGGGTGACCCTCGAACAGGTTCAGGACGTGTTGGTGGCGGTGGCACCGATCGTCGGCACGGCCAGGACGATGTCGGCGTCCCTCGCGATCACCGAGGCCTTGGGCCTGGCCATCGCCGTCATTGAAGCTGAGATCGACGAAGAGCTCGAAGGATGATGCGAGCTGACCTCCATAAAAGGAAAAGACCAGCATAGGGGCCACATCAGCCCTCCGAGCGTTCTGCGCCCGCTTGCATTGATCGGGACAGCCCTCCTACGATCATGATCATAGAAAGCGCGGTGGTTGGCCGCGGTGCCCTGCCCATGAACCGTGGAGAATCTTCGCCGGCATGGGCCCGGCGAGGGGGAGGTCGGCGTCATGTCTGAGCTCGAAGAGCGTCTGCTCGTCGTGTCTTCCGACGGACACGTCGGGCCGCCGGCGGAGAGCTACCGGGAGTACGTCGATCCACGACACCTGGGAGCATTCGACGAGTGGCTCCTCCACTATGTGCCGCAGTGGCTGGCGACGGAGGAGAAGGACCCGGAAATCCCGGTGACCTGGTCAGAGGAGTTCAAGAAGCACTGGTTGGAGCAGGATGAGGTCCGCTGGGGAATTGTGGGCAAATGGGACGCCCGGCGTCGCCTCGAGGCCCTCGACACCGACGGCGTCGCCGTCGACCTCCTATTCCCAGATGACCAGTCCGGGAACTCGCCGCCGTTCATCGGGCTGGCGCGGGACTTCGACCGGCCGTGGGACAGTGAGTACCCAACCGAGCTGAAGCTGGCCGGCGCCCGCGCCTACAACCGCTGGCTCGCCGAGTTCTGCTCCGAAGCCCCCGAGCGCCTGTTGGGCATCTCGCTGATCGGCGCACTCGGCGATGTCGACGCGGCGATAGAAGAGGTGCGCTGGGCCAAGGAGAATGGGATCAACGGCGGCGCGCTGCTGCCGGTCTTCTACTACAACACGAGCGAGCCGTTCTGGAACGACCGCCGTTACGACCCCCTCTGGGAAGCGTGCTCGGACCTGGGCGTCCCGCTACACACCCACGTCGGCCCCGGCAGTCCCAACTATGGCCAGGGTCCCGAGGCGCCGTTGCTCTATGCCTACGAATCCACCTACTGGCCGCACCGGCCGCTGTGGTTCCTGATCCTCAGCGGTGTCCTCGAGCGGCATCCCGAGCTCAGGCTGATCTTCACCGAGCAGCCCCCCGTCACCTGGGTCATCGAAGCACTGGCCATGATGGACGGCCACGTCCAAAATCCAACGTTCGCCTCCGCAGCGCACGAGGTGCTCACCCAGAAGCCGAGCGACTACTTCCACCGCCAGGTCTGGATCGGCGCCACCCTGCTCAGCCGCCCCGAGCTCGAGCTACGGCACGCCATCGGCGTCAAGAAGCTCATGTGGGGCTCCGATTTCCCGCACCTGGAGTCGCACTGGCCCCATGCCCGCGAGCGGCTCCGCGACCTCATGAAAGGACTCCCCGAGGAGGAGGTTCTCGCCATGATCGGCGGCAACGCCGTCGACGCCTACAACCTCGACGTCGATTCTCTCCGACCCGTGGTGGAAAGCATCGGGCCCCTAAGGGGCCAGGTCCTCACCGCCTGAGGGGCCAGTGGCAAGAAGGGAGGGACATGGGACGCTTGGAAGGCAAGGTCGCCCTGATCACGGGGACAGCGGGCGGACAAGGTAGAGCTGCAGCGCGCATTTTCGCCCGGGAGGGAGCGAGCGTGATCGGTTGTGACCTCAATGCCGAAGGCAACCGGGAGACGACGGAGCTGGTGCGTTCAGAGGGCGGCTCAATGCTCGGACTGGAGCCGGTGGACTTGGGCGATCCCCTTCAGGCCGAGGCGTTCGTAGAACGCGCGGCTGCCGAGTGGGATGGGCTAGATATCGTCTACAACAACGCGTCGGCTCAACGCTTCACCCCATTCGGTTCAATCAGCTCCGACGATTGGGACTTCACAATGAGGAACGATTTGTACTTGCCGTTCCTGGTTACCCGATACGCGTGGAAGCATCTCGTCGACGGGGGCGGTGGTTCGATCGTCAACATCTCGTCAGGGGCTGGGTTGCTTGTCAGCCGTTCGCTGCCGATGGCGGCACACTCCACGGCCAAGGCCGGCGTCAACGGGCTCACCCGCGCGCTGGCGGCTGAGGGTGCTCCACATCACATCCGAGCGAACAGCATCTGCCCGGGAGTGATAGAGACTCCCGTCAGTGCCGACTACCTGTCTTCCGAAGCTGGTCAAGAGATTGCTCGGTCCATACCGCTCGGCCGAATCGGAAAGCCCGAAGACATCGTCTACTGTGCGCTGTACTTGGCATCCGACGAGTCCAGCTACGTGACGGGAGCTACCTTTGTAGTCGACGGTGGTACGACCGCCGTGCTGCCGTAGAGGCGGCGTCGTACCTTCGCCATACCTTCGTCATGCTACGCACTCAACACGAGGGCTCCGCAGTGGTGCGCAGGGCCGCCCGTTTGCACCAGCGCGACGTCCGGGTTAGCGATCTGGCGTGCCCCCGATCGTCCCCGTATCTGGAGTACAGCCTCAATCACTTGCGGACTGCCGTGCAGTCGACCCATTCCCAGGGCACCACCGCTGGTATTCAGAGGCAGTGTGCCCCCGCGAGCGGTGGCGTCGTCTTGGAGACCCAGGTAGGCCTCCCCTTCGGGGTAGAAACCGAAACACTCGAGCCAGAGGTAGGGGAAGTAGGAGAATCCGTCATACAGGTGGGCATGAGTGATGTCGTGATGCGACAGACCAGCGCTGGACCACAGGGCCCGAGCGAGTCGCCGGCCGGAGATCATCATGTCCTCAAGGGTGACACCGAGCGACCGCTTTGGTGGTAGCCCAAGACTTGCGCAGCCGGTGACGTAGGCGGGTTTCTGTCTGAGGTCGCGGGCCCGATCGGCCGTGGTGAGCACCACCGCGCCGCAACCGTCGACGGGCATATCGCAGTCCAAGAGACTGAGGGGCTCGGCGATCATTCGCGACTCGAGGTAGTCATCAATCCCTATCGGCCGGCCGTTGAAAACGGCGTCGGGATTGTCGGCGGCGTTGGCGCGATTGCGGACGATAAAGGTGGCGAGATGTTCGCGCGTCGCCCCGTACAGGGCCATGTAGCGGGAGTACGGCATGGCAAACCGGATCACGTTGTGCCCGAATCCCCAAGGAGCCGTGAACTGGCCGACCCCTTCGACTCGAGGCTGGCTGACCCTTCCGAACGTCCCGAGAGGGTTGTGCATGGCCCGCCATACGAGCACGTGGCTACATGCGCCTGCCGCGAGAGCGTGGACGGCCTGGACTAGGGCTGCGGCAATCGTGCCGCCGGTTATGGAGCAAGACCAGTTGAGGTTCTCGAGCCGCATTGCTTGCGCGATGTACTCGACGTCGACGACGTGCACGCCGTTGACGATCGGGCCCCTAAAGGGTCCCGATGGCGTCGGGTAGTTGCTCACACCGTCAATGTCGTCGGCGGTCAGCCCGGCATCGTCAAGTGCCCTGGTGCACGCACTCACCGCGAGTTGCCCGACGGTTCGTTCGCTGTGGCGCTGCACATCAGAATACCCGACGCCGACGATGGCAACCCGGTTCCGCAATGCTGCGGCAGTCACCCGGAGACGTTTCCGACTAGCTTGAACGTGGGAAGGATGAAACCGTCGCTCTCTTCGCGGAAGACCACTTCGACTGCGCACCCAATCTGTGCCTCGTACGGAGCGGCGTCCACCAGGTTGCCGGCGACGAGCAGCTCTGCCTGTTCGTCGAGCTCGACGAAGAGGCAGACGTAGGGCACGTCGTCTTCGAAGCCGACCACAACCGGGGATTCGACGATGACCCGCTCGAAGATAATGCCCCGACCGCTGACCGGTTCGAAGGTCAGGTCACCGGAGCGACAACTCGTGCACTCGGGGTACGGCGGGTGCACGTAGCTCTTGCACGCCCGGCAGCGTTGGATCACCAGCCGATGCTCGGACACGCCGTTCCAGAAGGGTTGAGCGAGACCGTCGGGAACGGGGCGCGGCTTGAGCGCTCGATTTTCGCCTGCTCTCGACGGTCGGTGCATGGGTTCGTTCACGGCGTGGCGAGAGATTTCTCAGCGAGCGGCGCATTGATGACTCCCTCCGCGGCTAGCCGCTGCACCTCGTCGTGTGAGTAGCCGAGCTCGAGCAGTATCCCCAGGGTCATCTCCCCAACATCAGCGAAGGGCTTGCCCGCCTCGCACGGCGTTACAGAAAAGTCGCAGACCGGCCCGTGGCGCCAATATCTGCCCCCACGGGCCAATGCCCCAGCCGACGGGTGCTGCGTCGGGACCATGAAGTCGATGGCCCGGGTGTGCGGATCTTCATGAAGGAACCGTCGATGTCCCATCCGGTCAGCCCTCACACACGCGACGTCCGCCGCCGTCAGGTCCGCCTCCCATTCGTCGGCCGATCGCGAGGCGAAGAGCCGCTCGAGGATTTCTGCCAGCGCATGGCGGTGCTCATACCGCCGCGTCCAGTTGCAAAACCGCTGGTCGCGCTCGAGTTCCTGGAGGTCGACGGCCCGGCACAATCGGTTGAACTCGACGTCGAAGGGCGCAGCCAGAAAGACCCACCCATTCGAGGTCTCGTAGAGCCTGTAGGTGGCCTCGAGCCCGAGCTGGAGTTCGTCCGGGTAGCGTCGCGGAGCCTTACCGTCATAGGCCATGGCGTCGTCCGAGTTGCAGTAGACGACCGAATTCATCATGGTGGTCTCTATGTATTGACCGAGCCCGGTTCGCCATAGAGCAGCGAGGCCGAGCATGATGGCGGTGGCGACGCCGCTCCCCGAGATGGGGTCGGGTGACTGGTCACCGATCGGGATGTTCCCCTCGCCTGACTGGAATACAGAGTTCCCCGCGAACGCGCCGATCGTGGGGTTGAACGCGGCCCGCTTCGAGTACGGACCAGCGGACCCGTATGACGCGGCGTGCAGATACACGATGTCGGGTTTGATTTCTCTGACCGACGCGTAGTCCACACCCAGCCGCTCGGGTGCGCCCGGCCGGAAGTTGTGGAAAAGCACATCTGCCTTGGCCATCAGCTGGTGCAAGATTTCACGCCCGGCGGTTGCCTTCAAGTCAACGGCAATCGATTCCTTGCCCTGCATCGAACGGACCATGTTCTCATTGGCGGGCATTCGCCTGAACGGGTCGCCTGCCGGCGGCTCGACCTTGATCACCCGAGCTCCCAGGTCCGCAAGCAATGCACCGCCGAAGGGTGCGGCGAGCCACGACGCCAACTCTAAAATGAGCACTCCTTCGAGAGGGCGCTGCGGCCTCAATCCCGCGATACGGAACGAAGACCGGTTCGGTGGCGTGCCGGCGAAGATCGTGTCCGAGTGCTCCCCTGGAACGGGAGCGGGCCGCGAAACCACCGCGGGCGTTCCGCTCATCGTGGCAAATGGGCCCAGCTGCTCCATCGGTCCCACTCGGGGGTCGTCGACGGTCACGACGTGCCGGTTGATCCGGAACTGGGGGTGGTGGAGCGCCTCCTGCGTCGTTTGCATGATCTCGCCCGCACAGTCAGGGTTCTCCGTGTAGAGGGTGATCCACTCCACGGAGGTCTTCTCTTTCATACGCTCGAGGATGAGAAGGTTCAGATCAACCCGGTCCCCTTCGGTCTGAAAGGAAAGCGGTGCACCCCGGTAGCGTGGATCATCCCAAATCCAGTCGAATCCGATCGTGTGGATCCACGCTCTGAAGAGCTCCGGCTGGACATGAGAGTGCATGATCCATCGGCCGTCCTTGCACTCGGTGCACAGCTGCGATGGGATGGCTCGGCGGGGGTCCGCTTCGCGCCGGTCCGGGACCAATTCGCCTCGGCGCTGGTCGTCGGTACTCGTCTGGCCAGCGTACAGATCGGGAGGAAGGGGGACTCCGTCTAGCTGGCGCCACGGATTGTTCGGGGCCGTCACCCCGCGCAAGAGGCTCGTACAGACGTGCTGTCCCTCACCGGTGATCCATGCCACTCGCAGCGCCGCGAGCACGCCTTGGAGGGCGAACATCGCAGTGTGGTAGGAGGTGTCGTTCACCGCTCGGTAGATCGGGCGGTTTCTGTGATGGCCCACCTGATCCCGCATCCGCCCGGACTTGGCATTGACGATGCCGTCGTAGGGTTTGATGTTCCGGTAGAGGCCTCCTTGGCCGAATGCCGAAATAGAGCAGTAGACCAACGACCGATTCAGCCGAACCACATCCTCGTATCCGATGCCGAGACGCCCAGCCTGACCGGGCCTGAAACTCTCCACCAGGACATCGCTGCCAGCGACCAGGTCCGGAAGGTGCCGCTTCCCTTCGGTCGTACGGAGGTCGAGGTCGATGCTCAGTTTGCCCCTGTTCCACAGGAGATATGCGGGATGAGACCACAGTGGATCACCGGCAGGCGGCTCGACACGGATCACTTCAGCGCCGAAGTCGGCCATGATCATGGTGGCCAGGGGCCCGGCCATCCCTCTCGTAAAATCGAGTACCCGCAATCCTTCCAAGGCCTGACTTGCCAACAGGCACCCCCGATAACTGACCCGCGGACGAACTCGCTAGGCGCCAACACTAGACACCATGATCATGGATAGCAAGGTACACGTCGCGAGGCACGCAGCTCTCGTTCACCGAGGCGTCCGCCCTGTGGCCTTCGAGAGAACATGATTGCCGAGCACACCAACTTCGCCATGGCGGTCACCTCGTGGCGCGCGGATTAGCCAGCACGCCAAAACGTCAGGCGACGGACCGCTAGGCCCATAAGATCGTTTCGAATCTGGCATCGGCGCTCCGTCCTTGCCATGCGTATTCATGGTATGCCTGCATGTGCTCGAGCATGTGGCGCTCCGCTGCGGCAGCGTTGCCTCGAAGTATCGCTTTTGCTATGGCGATGTGGTGCTGATTTATCTCAGCGCGACGAGCGGCCGGGTACGTGTACTCGACCATTCGGTCAAGGACCATATGGACGAGGGAAGAGGACATCAGGTCAACAACCTTGTTGCCTGACATTGAGTTCACCAGATCGTGGAACTCCCGGCTGACGGCCAGGAAGTCGGCGTTGTCTTCATCGGGTGGTCCAGCT
Source organism: Streptosporangiaceae bacterium (assembly GCA_052146815.1). Classification (GTDB taxonomy): domain Bacteria; phylum Actinomycetota; class Actinomycetes; order Streptosporangiales; family Streptosporangiaceae; genus DATJZH01. The sequence goes on from JBKQMG010000105.1 coordinate 13,014, forward strand.
TCCAGCGTCTTGGTCAGGGTGCGTAACCGCTCGACGCCGTCCGCGTCTCGGTGCCCGGCCGCGAGTCTGGCGGCGGTGACTTCCATCAGCGTTCGCGCTTCTATGAGATCCACCAGCCGCACGCCGGCGGAGCGAAAGAACAACGAGGACATTCGTCCGTAGTCCCTACTGTTCGCCTCGGCCACGATCGGTCCCCCGCCCGGCCCAGGACGGATAGTGAGCAAGCCATGCACTTCCAAGATCCGAAGCGCCTCCCGGAGGGTGATCCGGCCGACGCCATACTCCGCCAACATCGTCACTTCATTCGGCAGAGGGGTGCCGGCCGGGAGACCCCGCGCCAGCGTGTCATCGAGGATCCTTTGAGCGACGCGCTCCGACTTCTTCTCGGTGCGCCCGAGTATGGACACAATGGGTCCAGGTCGTTCTCGTGGCGTGGCCCCCACCTCTTTCGAGACGACCCGGTCTGAGGATGCCTTCGACTTCGCCGTGGGGCGACTGGGCTTCGAGCGCGGCGTCCGGGTCAACAAGGGCTCATAGTAGCCCACCGTGTTGAGATTCTTGAGGCACCGATCAGCTGGTTTGCGCGGAGAGCGTGGCTAGTTGAGCGAATAGGCCCGCAAGGCGTTCCCGGCGAGAATCGCGTGCTTGGTCTGATCGCTCATTCCCTCCGTCATCTTTGCGATGAACTCCTTGCTGCGCGGCCACAGGGTCGTGGAGTGAGGGTAATCGGTGGAGAAGGTCGTCGTCCGAGCCAGCACCGGATCGTCCTTGGCGAGCCGGCAGCCGACGAAATCGTCGAGCATGGTGACGAACACGTTCTTGCCGAGGTACGAGCTGGGCTCTGACGCGAACGGAAGTTTCGCCCAATGCTGCATGCGCTCGAACTCCTGGTCCATCTGCTGGGCCAGGGCGGGCACCCAACTGCAATTGACCTCGGCGGCGATGAAGACCAGGGCCGGGAAGCGATCGAAGGCACCGGTGAAGATCAGGTTGCTGATCGGGTTGATCGCCGAGAAGAAGCGCTGTACCGTACCGACAACATTCAGTCCTGGAGCCGCGTCGGGCATCGTAAGTGGCAGTTCGGCGCGGCTCACTCCGCTGCGATGGATGGTGACGGGCACGTGAGCATCGACGGCCACTTTCCACAGGGGATCGTACTGGTGGTCGTGATACGCCAAATCGGGCAGCGGCAGGTACAGGCCTTTTGCCCCCTTGGCGATCACGCGTTGTGCCTCGTCCACTAGCGCCGCAATGCCGTCGTTGACCGGCATGAATGGAAGCGACCACAGGCGCTCTGGGTCGGCCGAGCAGAAGTCGTCAATCAGCCAGTCGTTGTACGCGCGCACGCACGCCACCGCCAGTTCCCTGTCTTTCAAATCGTTGTACGCCCCACCCACGTAAGCGGGATAGATGGTTGCGGCGTCGACCCCGTCCAACTCGTTGTCCTTGATTGCCGCTGCACCCTCGTAGTTCCCGGGAGGAAGCTCCTCCCATGTAATTCCGCTTGGTTTATACTGACGGTAGTCCCCTCTTGTGATCGCTCCGATCGCCGATAGCCCCAGCGTCATTCTCGGCGGCTCGCCGTTGAAGCTCCAGCCGTCACCACCATCGGCAGCACGCACCATCTTTGGAGACTTCTCCCGAAGATGGCGAGGAAGCCGATCGCTGTAGGTCCCCGGCGGTTCGTTGATGTGGTTGTCAGTGGAGATCACCGAATACGTCATGAACTCTCCTCCCCAGGACTCGCCACCAGATTATCATGATCATGAATTGGCTGCAATGCAGAGGAGCAGCCCGCTCGTCTCAGGCCAGCTTGGCCGACCAGCCGCCGTCGACAGGAATGACTACTCCGGTGATGTAGGACGCGCGATCGGAAACGAGGAACGCGGCGAGTTCGGCAGCCTCGTGAGGCTGACCCGCTCGGTTGAGGGCAGATTTTGCACACATTTCGCTGAGCTTCTCCGGGGCGATCCCGCTCATCGTCTCGGTAAGGGTGAACCCTGGGGCGATGACATTCGCTCTGATACCCCGTTGGCCATACTGCACGGCCGCAGCCTTGGTGATCGCGTGCACACCCGCCTTCGCCGCCATGTAGGCGCTGGAAGCCATCGCCTCGGCGTTGAGCCCCCCGACCGACGAGAAGTTGACAATGGCCCCGCCTCCTGACTGGAGCATGGCCCGGACGGCATACTGCTGACCGAGGAGCACCCCACGAAGGTTCACGTCCATCAGGTGGTCGTATTCGGCCATCGTCACTTCGGGGAGCTGACGGGACCCGACCGTGCCGGCCACATTCAACATGGCATCGACTCGCCCGAACTCACTCACCGCCGCTGTGATCATCGCCGCAACGTCAGACTCCTTTGTCACGTCGCAATGAAAGGGAAGAACCCGGGGTCCCACCTCGGTCGCGGTGTTCCTCTCTGCGCCACTGACGTCTGCCGCCACCACCTTGGCGCCCTCACGAACGAACACCATCGTCGCAGCCCTCGCAATTCCCGAACCGGCTCCGGTGATCACCGCTACCTTGCCCTCGAGCAGGCCCATCAGGTCCACCCTCCTGTCGGTGTTGGGACGCGTTGCAGAGGCGGCCTTCCTGGCTTCACTGCGCTTGCCCATATATTGAGGTGGTTACTATGATCATAGACAGTACCCGGTTCTCCTGGAAACCAGTGCCAAGGGACCGACGAGCAACGTACGAGAAGGGGTGAGATGTCCCACGGGCCCGGGCGATGCTGACCGGATCTGATTCGCCTCAGTTGGTCTGTCGATCACTCCTGCGGGCGGAGAGGATGGCGCCATGGTAATGATGCCCGACACCCCGACCGTGCAGATGCTGTCTCGGGGCGTGACCCTTGACCGGCTGATGCCCGGGGGTAGGAACGGACCGGACGATATCGTTCTGAACAGTCAGCAGCCTGGCGGAGGGGTCTGGACCGAGATGTTCTTTGTCGGCGCACCCGACGACCCGTGGAGACTTGGGATCCCCGATATTCGTATGGCTCGTAACCAGATCTGGCCGCTGCATTGGCACGATTGTTGGATCGCCGTGATCATCCTGGACGGTTCGTGTCTGGTTGGCGACTGGTGGATGCAGCGAGGGGACGTGGTGATCACGCCCGCCAAGGTGGAGTATGGGCCACTGCTGAACGGACCGAACGGTTGCCAAATGCTCGAAGTCTTCGCCCAGGACATTCACGCGGCGGGCGGCTACGCCCCCGAGTACCACGACCATCCGACACTTACCTACCTACAGAGCCTCAAAAGCGCGGGGCCTGCCCAGTTTCTGCCGCGCCCGGAGATCTCCGAGGGAAACGCTGGAAGCCAGACCACACCTCTCGCCGCCGTGCCAGGGGCCGTGACCGGCAGACTCACTGGCAACCAGCGCTTCGATTTGGGCGGATCCGACGATCCTGAGCGCGGCGCTCTGCTTGACACGATAATTCCGCCCAACGTGGTGATCCCCAGCCACCACCACCGCGACTGGCGGGGCGTTTTGATCTGGGAGGGAGCGGTGCGAGTCGGGAACGAGCCGCTCACGAAGGACGATCTGCTCATCATTGAGCCGGACGCCGAGGTTGGAGCGTTCGAGACCGGTGCAGAGGGTGTACACCTTTTGGAGTTCGCGAAGACGACCGCCGCGGTCCCAACGGTGTTTCGCAGACACGACTCCGACGATCCCGCGTATCGCGAGGGTCTCGCGGCCATGAGCGACTCCATCTTCGAATAGTCGAAGATCGCCGGAGGACATCCGACATGGGATCGCCGAGGAAGGACCCCGAGCGGAGGGTACGTTGATGGCTTCACCGCTGAATGATTGGATGGAAATGCCCGTGCCAAGCTCGTTGGCATGGCTCTCGCTCGGAGACGATCGTGGATCCCTGGGGGAGCTCGCCCTCGATCACGTGGGCCTGGCGGTCTACGACGTGGATGCGGCGATGGAGCGCTTCGGCACCCGCCTCGGCCTGCACGACTGGGTGCTCTCCACCTTCTCGATCGCCTCGACCTATCGCGGAACGGAGCAGATCATCGGCGGCAGGGTCGCCACGGCGGCCATGGGGCCTATTAATTTGGAGCTCGTGCAGCCGACTCAGGGGTCGTGGACTCCCGTGGAGTTCCTCGAAGGCCGCGGCGAAGGCCTCTATCACCTTGGCTTTCGCGTGCCCGATCTCACCGTCGTGACGCAGCGGGCGGAGGATGCGGGGATCGAGCTCGAACTGCTCGCAACGCACGCGACGACCCCCGTCTTCACCTACACGGACAACAGCGACCTCTTCGGCGTCACCGTTGAACTCGTCGGCCCCCGTGTGCCCACCCAGATGATCACTTCGGCCGAGGTCGTTCATTGAGGTCCCTGTCCGTTGACTGAACGTTCCCCAGCGACCCGTCATGACTCCAACCTGGGCTCACGGTATGTCCTGGCGTAACCCTGTACTTCCCGGCTTCTATCCCGATCCCAGCGTCTGCAGGGTGGGTGACGAGTACTTCTTGGTGGCGTCGTCGTTCACCTGGTTCCCTGGCGTGCCCATCTTTCGGTCGACGAACCTTGTCGACTGGACACAGATCGGCAACGTCCTGGACCGGCCCTCACAGCTCGACCTCTCGGGAACGACGCACTGGTCGTCGTTTGGTGTCTTCGCCCCGACGATTCGCTACCGCGACGGCCGGTACTACATGATCACGACCGTCGTCGGAGGACAGGGCGCCACGACGTTCTTCGTGACCACCGAGGACCCGGCCGGTCCGTGGTCCGACCCCGTAGCCGTCGCCGCCCCTGGCATCGACCCCGATATGGCGTGGGACGACGAGGGCCGCTGCTGGGTGCACTACTCGGGCGGCGCAGCGATCGGCCGAGTCCGCATTGACGACGTCACCGGTGAGGTGCTCGAGGGCCCTCACGAGGCCTGGGCCGGTACCGGTCTCCAGTATCCCGAAGCGCCACACCTCTTCGGGCGCGACGGCATCTGGTACCTCCTCATCGCCGAGGGTGGGACCGAGCGCGGCCACTCGGTCACCGTCGCTCGGGCACCGGCCCCCGTGGGGCCATGGGAACCCTGCCCGGCGAACCCGATCCTGAGCCATCGCTCGACGGACCGGCCGATCCAGAACACCGGCCACGCCGACCTGGTGCAGTCCCCCGACGGTCGGTGGTGGATGGTGCTGCTCGGCGTGCGCCCCCGCGGGGTCACTCCGGGCTTCCACGTCCTCGGCCGAGAGACGTTCCTGACAGCGGTGCACTGGGTCGAGGGGTGGCCGGTCGTCGACGAGGTGGTCATGGGTGGCGGGGAGGCTACGGCAACGGCACCGTGGAGCGGCCGCGACGACTTCGACGAGCCATCGCTGCACCCGCGCTGGATCACCCCGCGTCGGTCACCGACCACCGTGGGCTCACTCCGCGGCGGCCGGCTCACACTGCACGGCGCCGAGAGGACGCTCGACTCGCCCGACCCTGTGCTCGTCGCCCGCCGCCAGCAGCACCATGGCTGCCACGTCCGCGCGCTGGTCGATCCCGATACGTCGATCGAAGCGGGGCTGACGATCTACCTTGACGACGGCGCGCACTACGACGTCTCGCTCCGGGAGGACCAGGTCGTGGTGAGGGCCCGGTGCGGGCCCTTCGACCAGGTGATGGCGACGGCGCCCTATGCGGGGGGCCGGGTAGTCCTCGAGATCGAGACCGTGGAGTCCTCGGCCGCCTCGGCCGCCTCAGCCACCGCGGGGGCGGCGGGCCCCGACATCGTGCGGCTTGGTGGGGGCGGCGATGTCCTGGCCGAGTTGGACGGGCGCTACCTGTCCACCGAAGCCCAAGGAGGCTTCCTTGGTCGGGTCATCGGGATGTACGCCGTTGGGGGGAACGCCTCCTTCGACTGGTTTGACTACTTGGAGGGGCACAGCTGACCCGAGGCCGAAATGAACTTGGCCGATTCGCTCCACGGACCGGGCGTACGATGCTGATCGCCATGAATCGCTGGTTCTCGCCTCGAGCTCTCCTCCTCCATCTCGAGTTCTGGTTCATCGTCGCCGGCTGCGCAGCTGCCACCTGGTGGCAGGCGAACCGGGCTCTCGGAGGCAACGGGCTCAGCTGGTTCTACACCTTTGAATGGCCGATCTTCGCCGGGATAGCCGTCGCGGCGTGGTGGCACCTCATCCACGAGGACCCAGAGGAACGCGCCGCCCGGAAGAGGGAGAGGGCGGAGATCGATCCCACCGAGCGCAAGGCCGAATGGTAGGTCGAACTCCCGTAGGCCACTCGGCTCGCACGTCACCCACCAGCCGTTTTGGCGTCCCACGGATCAGCAGGTGCAAGAGGCGGTCACCGGGATCCCCACCCAGGTCACCAGAGTGCTCATCTGCTGGCCGGCTGGGGATCGGCGTTGCCGATACAACCGATCGGATGCCATTAGCCTGACCCCGTGGATTCGGGGGGACAGCCCACGGTCAAGTGCAGGGCGCGCCCATGACGACGCCGGAGATAGCGGATTCCCGAAGGGGCTCACCGGACGGAGTTTTCAAGTGGGTCGCCGCGCTCGCCGCCGCGTGCCTCATCGGCTTCGTGGTATTCGTCATCGTCCGTGGATCCCCTCACCGCACGCCCGTCGGAAGCTCCGCCCTTGAGGCGCCGCCGCCGGTGGTGCTGAAGCCGGGTACGTTGGCGCCCGGCTTCTCCCTGCCCAATCTTCACGGTGGTGGTCCGGTGTCGTTGTCGTCCTACCGGGGAAGGCCGGTGATCGTCAATTTCTTCGCCTCATGGTGCCCGGACTGTCGGGCCGAGCTCGGGGCAATGGCGACGATCGCCCGTGCCACTGCTGGGCGAGTGACGGTAATCGGCGTGGACTCCAACGAGACATCCGACGCGACCGCAACGAGGCTGCTCGCCGCCGCCGCCGCCACGTACCCCGTGGCCGTGGACGCCCAGGCCAAGGTGGCGACCCAGTATCTGGTTCAGGCCCTCCCGGTCAGCTACTTCCTTGACAGCTCGGGGAGGGTCGTGGGGGCGGCCCTGGGCCCCCAGACCGTGTCGTCGCTGGAGCGTTGGGTGGCACGCCTCGGTGTAGGCGCATGAGCCCGTCGAGCGGGGTGGGGGCGGGCAAGGTGCCCCCCCCATCGACGGACGCTGCCGGCGATGGGGCGCCGAGCCCGGAGAACCCGCCCATCGACCGGACGGCAGCGCTGGCCCAGGGCGCGCCCGGGATCCCGACCAAGTTCGTCTACTGGGCGCTGGGGGTGGTTCTCGTCGTGAGCCTGGGCGGCCTGCTCGGTGAACACCTGCTCTCATCGGCCGGCCTCAACCCGGTCGCCACAACCGTGCCCAGCACGGCGGCCACGACCGTGCCGGTCCCGACACCGAGCATCGTCACGCCGGAGCGCTCAATCGACTCCTCGCTTGCGTCGTTTATGGGTGTCACCGTGTTGGCGCCCCACCCGGCCTCCCCGTTCACCCTCACTGATCAGAGCGGCCAGCCGACATCGGTGCCCGCCCAGCCGCCACGTGTGGTCGTCCTAACCTTCTTCAATGCGCCGTGCAACGACATCTGCCCGGTGGAGGCGGCCGAGCTGGAACAGGCCGACACCGATCTGGGCGCGGCGGCGGCTGATGTCGAGTTCGTCACGGTGAACACCGACCCGCTTGCCCTTGCGCAGTCCGCGGACGCCCCGGTGCTCGCCGAGACCCGGCTCGCTTCGCTGCCAAACTGGCACATGGTCACGGGCCCTCTGGCGACCCTCGACTCGACCTGGAAGGCCTACGGCGTGTCGATCTCCGTTGAAAAAAAGACCGGCCTGGAAGCCCATAACGATGTCATGGCCTTCATCGACCCCCGGGGAGACCTGCGCTATCGAGCGACACCGTACGCCGACGAGAGCTCGACGGGGACGTTCAGCCTTCCCGCCGCGACTATCGCACGGTGGGGGCAGGGCATCGCCACCTACGCCGCGCAGCTGATCAGGCAGTGAGCGACCCGACCCCGTCGGACAGGAAGGCACGGATATGGCACCGCCACCGCGGGCTGCTCGTCGGGCTCACAGTCTTCGTCGTGCTCCTGATCACGGTGTTGACCGACCTACCGGTCGGGACCTCAAGGACGGATGACATCAGCGCCGAACGGAGTGTGATGAGCGAGGTCAACACCGATCTCGCTCCGTGCGCCCTGGGAACCCAACAGGCGATCGGGATCTGGCGGCTGCAGGCCGCCCACGAGCTCACTCCGGCCGAGCGCTCGCCTACACCGGGACTGCTGAACGACGACCAGTCGGCCTGTTCTTTCACCAGCGAAGAGATCTTCGACCTCGTGAACATGGAGGTTCCGGGGACTCCTGCCGGGAAGCACCTCGGCCAGGTTATTTCGACCGCGACCTTGTGGACGACGTCGGACGCCCTGCGAGCGATCGAAGATGTGCAGACGCTCATGAACGACCCTAACAACGCATCGGTCCTGCACAACCTCTCGGCCGCGGAGAAGCAGCTAGCCGCGGACCGTCGCAGCGCTCTCGCGGAGGAGGATGCGGCGGACCGAACGCTCGATACCCACCTGCAACCCGTCGACCTACCGGCAATTGACGGGACGAGCGCCGGCTGACGATCCGTCAGGGGGTCGTGGCCGGGCCGCCGGGGGTCCCCCCCACCGGCGGTAATCCCCGCCGGCGTTCGGCCCTCGAAAGCGCCAGTAGCTCCGCATCAGGGTCCTCGTCGGACTTCAACCACAGGAGGGCGTTCCAAAAGATCACGGGGGCGAAGGCCGCGGCGGCCACGAACCAGAGCACCGCCGAGGAGATCTGCTGGTCGGCGGCGGCGCTGAGCCCCCCCACGACATGGTGGAAGTTCCGGTAGAAATCGTGGTTGGACAGGCCGACCACGTAGGCGAGGATCCAGAAGGCCCACATCACGAAGGCCGCCAGCACCGCTCGTCGCAGATAACCTGAGCGTGGTGCCAGTGGCGGCGATGCAGCAAGCTCCAGCCATAGGCCCAGCCCGAAGATCACGAGGCTGGCCCCTTCCAGCAGCGCCATCCAGCCGTGCTCGGCCACCGCTGCCACCGCACCGGGAGCGTGCCACGCTACGACAACGCAGAGGTCACTGGCGATGAAGCCGAGCGACCATCGCAGCTCGCGGTGCCGACGGCGACGGTCGGCGACCCTGTCGATGATCCCTCGACGTCCGTCGGGGGACCCGTCGCCGGCTAGTCCCAAGTACCGCCACGGGGCACCCACCGTCAACAGCGCGGGTAGGACGATCGCCAGGAGTGAGAACTGGAGCGCCGCGCCGTACTCCGCATGCCGCGCCGTGGCCGAGAGTGGGGGGACAAGGGCCATGATGGCGACGGCGACTGCGGCCAAGAGGCACCAGGCTCGCCAGCGTGTGGTCGGTTCGGGGGGCCGCACGCTGGCAACCCCGCTGCTCATCGCGTCGGTCGACGCTGGAAGAAGCCCCAGAGAAGTACGACGCACAGGACGCCAAGGGGGATGGCGAACGTCAGTGCCTGGGTGCCGGCTAGGTCGGATGCCGTGATCACAGGTTCACTCTCCAGGCTCAGATGACGTAGAACAATACCCAAAAGAACGTGGCTACGAGGGCGATGAACCCCCAGAAGTACGTACAACCGTTGAGGTTGGCACGAAAGAGGCGCGCCACCGGCAGGGTCGAGTTGGGTGCCCCTCCGTCTTGGACAATCGCGCGTCGGAGTCGCATCTCCCTCGCCAGGATGGTTTCGAGCCAGTAGGTTCCGCCCAGCACCAGGGCGATGTTCATTGCGCCCCAGGCGATGAAGCAGGAGGCGTAGCCGCTCGAGCCCGGGAAGAAGGGCAGGTCGGTCATCTGCCAGATCTGGAGGCCGATGACCAGGAGCCCTCCGAGGACAGCCGTCCAGCCGGCCACCTGCCAGTCCAGGGTTTCGCTGTCACGGAACCGACGCTCGCCGAACTGCACCAGGAGGGCGCTGGCCACCGTGATGGCGAAGATGGCCGCACCGGCCGCGGTGGGCGCGGTGACCCCATTGGGTCGCCACAGGTCCCCGTTGTTGGCCGAGCGTAGGTAGAAGTAGGCGAACGCAAGGGCGGCGAAGGCGAAGGCCCATATGCCGATGAGGAGTCTGCCTCCGGTCCAAAGGGCTCCTTCCTGGGCCCGCAGCTCGAAGGCGATCTCCTCCGGCGTCTCCTGCAGCTGCGCGAAGCTCTCGAATCGCTGGTTGTCCGCCGGGTCGCGTTCCATCCTCTACCCCCTCACGCTATCGGGGGCCGTGGATCGCCGTCACCATCCACCCCGGTCGCCAGGTCGTCGGGTTCGACCGCCCCCGCAGGGGCGATCGTTGACATCGCCATCCCCAGATCGGCCACCGGTGCGGCATCGGCTTCGCCGTAGTGGTAGGGATCGTTCAAGACCACCGGAATGCGCTCGAAGTTGAACCACGGCACCGGAGTGGGCGTCTGCCACTCCAGGCCGAGCGAGTTCCACGGGTTCGGTGGGGCCTCGTGTGGCGTCAGGTAGATCGACCAGATGAAGTTGATGATGAACAAGAAGAACGACGCACCGAGACAGTAGGCGCTGATGCTCGAGATGTCGTTCAACGTCTGCAGGTTTGGGGCGTACTCGAACACCCGCCGCGGCTGGCCGAGGAGGCCCACCAGGAAGAGCGGGAAGAAGGTCAGGTTGAAGAAGACGAAGAACGTCCAGAAGTGCCACTTGCTGAGCCGGCGGTTCATGGTCTTGCCGGTGATCTTCGGGAACCAGTAGTAGAACCCCCCGAACAGGGCAAAGATGAGGCCGCCCATGATCGTGTAGTGGAAGTGCGCCAGCACGAAGAAACTGCCGTGGACGGTGACATTGACCGGGACGTCGGAGAGAAACACGCCGGTCACCCCGCCGATCAGGAAGTTGAACACCATCCCGAGACAGAAGAGCATCGGGGTGTCACAGCGAATTTTCGCTTTCCACAGGGTGCCGAGCGTGACGAGGTAGAGGAATCCGGTGGGAATCGAGATGAGCTCCGTCGTGAGCATGAACAGCGGCCGCATGTCCGGGTTCATCTTCCTGGTGGCCATGGGCACCTTCTGGAAAGCGAAGATCCGATTCACGGTGCCGATGCTGTTCGCGCTCGCCTTCTTCTTCAACTTCCTGATCGGCGGGGTGACCGGGGTTTATCTGTCTGACGTCCCGGTGAACACTACGGCGCACGGCAGCTTCTTCGTGATGGCGCACTTCCACTACACGATCATGGGCGGCCTGATCTTCGCCTTCATGGGCGGCTGTTACTACTGGCTGCCCAAGATGATAGGCATCAATCTGAACCAAACGCTGGGTAAGGTTCACTTCTGGACGATGTTCATCTTCTTCAACTCGACGTTCCTGCCATTGTTCGGGGTCGGGCGGGCCGCCCAGCCGAGGCGGGTGTTCGAGTACGCGCGCAACCTGCAGACCCTGAACGACTGGGTGTCCATCTCGTCGTTCTTCCTCGGCGCCTCGATCCTGATTTTCCTCATCAACTTCGTCTGGTCGACGGTCATCGTCAGGGAGCGGGTAACAGGCAACCTGTGGAATTCCCGCGGCCTGGAGTGGCAGGTGGCCTCGCCGCCCGCCGCCGGGAACTTCGAACACGTGCCGGTCGTGCTGTCCGGCCCGTACGAGTACGGGGTGAAGGACGCGCCGCCGGTCGCCGACCTGAATCCGCCTGTCGGCGTGCTGGCCGCCGCGCTGAACGGCAACGGCCAGCCGGCCCGAGCGGAGGCATAGTCATGGCCGAGACAACCTCACAGCCGTCGGCGAGCCTGAGCCGGGCGGAGGAAGAGGCAGCTTTCTATCACGAGGCGGCGCTCAACGCATCCTGGACGGGCACCCGGATCACCATCGCCTCCCTGTCCTTTGGCTTCGGTGCGATGGTGTTCGCCTTCTTCTACCTGCGCTCGATCAATTCGCACGGTCTGTGGTATCCAGCAGGCTTCATTGGGCCGAAGCAGTGGACTGGCGCGGTCATCATGGGCCTGATCGTGGTCAGCGCTCTCGTGCAGACCGTGGCTCTGCAGCGGATCAAGGCGGGCCACAAGGGAGCGTGGCTGGGCGGGGCCGCGGTCGCCCTGGTGCTCGGGCTGGCGGCCGTCGGACTGCAGGTCTGGCAGTTGCTCAACCTCTCGTTCCAGCCCGGCGACAACGGCTTCGCCAGCGTCTTCACCGGGGCCACGCCGATCTTCCTGGTGGTGGCCTTCAGCGCCATGATCTGGCTGGAGATCCTGATTATGCGGTGCCGTCCGCTGGCGGAGATCTCGTTCGTCGAGCAACCGCCGACGTTCGCTGAGGCGTTCGCGGTGCAGCGCTTCCAGGCGTCACTGAGCGCGTTTACGGTGACCTGGAACTACCTGGCCGTCGTAGCGGTCGTTCTGTGGATCCTGTTCTACCTCGTGCACTAATGCCGGAGGTACCTGGCTCAGCGGAAGGGCCGGTCCGCCGCCGGAGCGTGACGGCAGCCGGACGGAGGACACGAGCGGAATGAATACAGTCACGGCGCACTGGTCGGCCAGCTGGCCAGTGCTGCTTGGCTATGCTGCGATCGCCGCAGTCCACCTGATCGGCCTGGGCCTGATGCTGTCGGCCGGTGAGGCACCGCCGAGTCAGGCCGGCGGCGCTGTGGCTGACCGCAGTGACCTTATCCGGCAGGCTGGTATCTTCCAGGCCGGACTGCTCATCGCGGCCCTGGCGATCATCTCGCCGTTCGGATACTGGTCCTCGGTGTACGTGTGGGTGCACGCGGTGCAGGACCTGCTGCTGGCGTTTATCGCGCCGGCGCTGATCGTGCTCGGCGCGCCGTGGCAGCCGCTGCGCCGCGGATGGTCGAGCATGCGGCACCGGCCTAGTGCCGGCCCGAGCCCGGTACGGCCTGGCCCAGCGCCCTACCGGCCCCAGCGGGTGCCGTGGTGGCTGTCCAGCCCGGTGGCGGTCGTGATCGCCTTCAACGCGATCTGGCTGGGCTGGCACCTGCCAGCGCTGTTCGACTCCACCCGGACACGCGGCCCGGCGGCCGTTGCCGAGTACATTACCTACCTTGCCGTCGGCATCGTGTTCTGGCTCCAGCTGATCGGCTCGCGCCCGTCCAGCCCGGCGGCCACGCCGCTGCGGCGGTTCGGGCTGATCGTCGCCACAGTCGTCGCGAGCACCGTCATGGGCATGATCCTGGTCTTCGGCGCGGGACTGGCATATCCGGCGTTCGTCGGACCGGCCCACCACGTCCTGTCCGTCCTGGACGATCAGCAGCTCGCCGGTGCCGTGCTCTGGATGGGAATGCTGCCACCGATGGTGGTCGTAGGTGTGGCGGTGCTCCTACGATGGTTTGACGACGAGGAGTCGGCCGACCTCTCGGCAGGCCTCGACCGGCTGGTAAGCCCGCGAAAGGCCGCCTGGTCATCGCGGTCAGGGCGCAGATGATGAGCCCGCAGATGATGAGCCCACTGACTCGCAGCAGGAGGCGGCAGTGCATATAGCCATGCTGGCGGCTGTATCGCCAGATAACAGTCCCCATGGGTACAACTGGACCTTTGCCTTTCCCATGCTGCTGTTCATCATCATTACCGGCGGCCTGTACGTGGTCCTCACCAGGCCGCATAAGGTGCCCGGCCACGGCACGCTCGCGCCGGCCCAGGCGGGCCGGGCGGGCGCGGCGCCTGACGCCGCGGTGGCGCCTGGAGGCGAGGCCGCGCGCGCCGCGGCCGTGGCCTCCGGCTTTACCACGGCCGCGGGCGGCGGTGCGGGCGAGTCGCCGGCCGAGCCAGGCGGCGCGCACCGGGTCGCGAACCTGGAACCGGCGTCCGGTAACGTATCTGACCAGGACGCTTCCGGCCAGGATGCGTCCGGCCCCAGTGACGACCCGGCTGATGCGGGCCCCAGTGCGGGCACCCCCACGAACCGTGATCCGGAGGCCACCGAGTGACACACGCGACCGGTGCGCTTCCCGGCTCTCCCGTCGGGCAGCCTGTCGCGTCCGACCCGGCAGTGACGCTGCAGGATGGGCGCCGCTCCGCCGGTCTGATCGTCCGCTCGCTTTTCCAGCTGACCAAGCCGCGCATTATCGAGCTGCTGCTGGTGACGACCGTGCCGACGATGCTCCTGGCGAAGCAGGGGCTGCCGTCGGCCCGTCTCCTGGCGGTCACGCTGGCAGGCGGTGCGCTGGCGGCCGGCAGTGCCAACACGCTCAACTGCTACATCGACCGCGATATCGACGCGGTCATGCACCGCACCTCGCGCCGGCCGCTCGTGGCCAAGGCGGGACGCGCGGCTATCCGGCCTGGTGAGGCGCTGATCTCCGGCGTCGTGCTGGGCGCGGCCGCCACCCTGCTGCTCGGCCTGCTGGCTAACTGGCTGGCGGCGGCGCTGGCTGACGCGGCGATCTTGTTCTACGTCTTCGTCTACACCATCGGTCTTAAGCGGCGGACAGCCTCCAACATCGTGATCGGCGGCGCGGCCGGCTGCTTCCCCGTGCTCGTCGGCTGGGCGGCGGTGACAGGCACCGTCAGCTGGCCGGCCATTGTCCTGTTCGCGGTCATCTTCTTCTGGACACCGCCGCACTTCTGGGCGCTGGCGATGAAGTTCCGCGATGACTACGCGGCCGCCAGCGTGCCGATGCTGCCGGTCGTCGCCTCTGCGGCGACGGTGGCCCGCAAGATCCTCGTCTATTCCTACGTCATGGTCGCGACGACGCTGGTCCTCATCCCGTACTCAGGCTGGCTGTATGGAGCGTGCGCGGCAGTGCTCGGCGTCTGGTTCCTGGCCGAGGCGCACCGGCTGCGCAGCAGGGTCGCCGCCGGCGAGGCCGCGGCGCCGATGCGGCTGTTCCATCTGTCGATCGCCTATCTCACGCTGCTGTTCGTGGCGGTGGCAGTCACCGCGCTGGTCCCGCTGGGCCGCTGGTAGGCCGGACCCGCTGGCCCGCTCGTAGTGTCACCCGGCCGCGCGGCGTTGCCTGTGCGGCCCGTGCTCCGCCGCAGTAGCGCCCCTGCCATCGGCGGGCGATCTCATGACCGAAGATCTACCGCATACTGGCCAGCCCGGTGCGGCGGGTGCACCATCCTGGTGACATGAGCACGCATGCGGGCGGCCCGGCTGACCCCGGCCGCCAGGGACGCGGTGACGGCGGCGGCTCGGAGGGGCCCAGCCGCAGAAAATTCATCGGCGGCGCGGCTGCTGCCGCCGCGGTGCCGGCCGCGGCCGTGGCGGCCTGGAAGCTGGCCGGATCTGACGGCGCCCAGTCGGCGACGGCCGCCGGCGCCGGGCACCACGCGGCCCCGGCCGCGCGGGCCGGCCGGCCCGTGGCCGAGAACTCGCTGCCCGGCGATCCGCGCTGGTGGATCACGAAGCAGGGCGCGCCGCACGCGATCATGGGATACACCGGCCAGTCCAGCGTGCTGCCCGGCGAGCCGGTCCACCTCTATGTGTCCACGACCGCGCGGGAGTTCCGGGTCCGGGCGTTCCGCATGGGCTGGTACCGCGGCGACCTGGCGCGCAGACTATGGGAGTCCGGGGCCGTACGCGGCCACCGGCAGCGCGCCGCGGCGATGACGGCGGCCACGAATACGGTGCATACCGACTGGGGCGTCTCGGTGACCGTGCCGACTGACGGCTGGCCGGCCGGCTCCTATCTGCTCCGGCTGGACGCGGACACCGGCGCGCAGCGGTACGTGCCGCTGACCGTGAGGTCCGCGAGCACGGCCGGCAAGGTCGTACTCAAGAGCGGGGTAGCGACCTGGCAGGCGTACAACACCTGGGGCGGCTACGACCTGTACAACGGCCCGGCCGGGTACGACGACCGGGCGCTGGCGGTCAGCCTGGACCGGCCTTATGACCAGGAAGGCGCCTACCTCTTCATGGTCTACGAGCGCAAGCTGGTCAACCTGGCCGAGCGGATGGGCCTGCCGCTCGCCTACCTGACCAGCATGGACATCGCGACGGACGCGCGCGCGCTGGATGGGGCGAGCGCGCTGATCTCGCCCGGCCACGACGAGTACTGGTCGCCGCCCGAGCGTGCGCACGTCACGGCGGCCAGGGACGCGGGGGTCAATCTGGCCTTCCTCGGCGCTAACGCGATGTTCCGGCGGATCAGGCTCGAGCCGACGACACTCGGCGAGAACCGCCTGGTGATCTGCTACAAGACCAGCTATGAGCAGGATCCGATGTACGGGGTGGACAACGCGCTGGTCACCAATGACTGGCGGGAGCCGCCCGCGCCGGATCCGGAGTCGTCGGTGATCGGCACGCTGTATGAGAGCTATCCGACCGTGGCTGACTATGTCGTCGCCGCCCCGGACGCATGGATGCTCGCCGGAACCGGAGCCCGAAAAGGGACCAGCTTCACCGCGCTCGTCGGCATCGAGTACGACCGGGTGAACCCCGGCTATCCGGTGCCGCGGCCGATCGAGGTATTCGCGCACTCGCCGCTCACCTGCAACGGCGTCAACAGCTACGCCGACTCGGCGTACTACACCCATCACAGCGGCGCAGGGGTGTTCAACGTCGGCACGATGCGCTGGGTAGAGTCCTTCGGGCCGCCCACCTATGGCTGGGGGATCACCAGGAGCTGCGGCCGGTTCACCCGCCGGGTGACCGCGAACGTGCTGCGGGCCTTTGCCGACGGCCCCGCCGCAGCGAAATACCCGGCTCGCGACAATCTGGACGCGATGCACGAGTGGCCCGGAGACCCGATCGCCGCGAAGCACAACCTGTGGCCGCCCGTAGTCCTCTAGCCGCCGTGCCAGCGGGCAAAGTGCGGCGCGGCTGGGGGAACCCAGGGCCACCGCTGAGAGTCTTATGCTGTGAGGAACGACAGCGCCGTCGGGTTGGCGCGTTTCGGAGGTAAGCAGATGCAGCAACCGCGCAGGATGTCTCGCCTGGCTCGCTGGGCCGTGCCCGCCGGAGCGGTCGCGACCGCCGGGCTCGTGGCCGCCGGCACTGTGCTGTCCGGTGCGCAGGCCGCTCCGCGGCTGCCCGCCCGGACTCCCGCGCAGCTGCTGGCCAGCGTGGCACGCGGCGCGGCCGGCGCGCCGCGGCCGATGACCGCGACGATTTCCGAGAGCGCCGCGCTGGGGTTCCCCAGCCTGCCCGACATGGGCGGCGTGTCGTCGGCCCTGTCGCTGCTGTCCAGCTCGCACACGATCCAGCTGTGGTACGCCGACCCGTCGCATGTCCGGGTCGCGGTCCCGGCGTCGATGGGGGAGACCGACCTGCGGCTCGACGGCCGTCAGGTGTGGCTGTGGCAGAGCAGCAGCCAGACCGCCACCCACCTGGTGCTGCCGGCCACGTCCTGGAAGCACGTAAAGGGCAAGGTCCCCGGCCGCGCGGCGGCCGCCGCCGTGACCCCGCAGCAGGCCGCCCGACAGGTCCTGGCCGCGGTCGGCCCGACCACGGCGGTCAGCGTCCAGCAGAACGTCACCGTGGCCGGCCAGGCCGCCTACCAGCTCCGGATCGCGCCGCGCAGCAGCCAGTCGCTGGTCGGTCAGGTCAGGATCGCCATCGACGCGGCAAACTCGATGCCGCTGCAGCTGCAGGTCTTCGCCCGCGGCGCGAGCAGCCCGGCTTTCCAGATTGGCTACACCGCGATCTCCTGGGGTCGGCCCGCGGCCTCTAACTTCGCCTTCACCCCGCCGAAGGGCGCGAAGGTCCGGCAGGTGCAGCTGCCCCCCGCTGGCCTGCCGGGCGGTCTGGCCCTGCAGGCCGGGCTGCCCGGCCTGCCGCTGCCCGCGCCGGGCAACTTCCACCGCGTTGTGATCGGCAGGGGGGCCGCGATCGGCAAGATCGCTCCTGTCCCGCCGGGTGTCCGCCATCTGATCGTCAACGGCAAGAACCGCCGCCTGATCGTTAGCGGCAAGATGACGCCCGCGCAGCTCCGGAAGCTGAAGGCTCTCCTCAAGCGCAGGCCCGGCAAGTTCCAGGGGCCGGCGATCGCCCGGGTGCCCGCCGGGCCGCGGCCGCAGGTGATCGGGAAGGGCTGGCTATCAGTGGCCGTCATCCCCGCGAAGGCCGGCCTGGCCGGGTTCCTCGCACAGCCGCGCGCCATGGCGGTCTTCGGGGGCACCGTTCAGTCCAGCCGTGCCGCGGCCGGTTCCGCGCCGGCCGGCCGGGTGCCCGCCGCAGCGGGCAAGAACAGTGCGCAGGTCCGGGCCTTCGCCGGTCCCGGTCCCGCTGGCCAGTACCGGGCGGCGCTTCCGCTGCTGCTGAAGGCCGCCACCCCGGTGCACGGTGCCTGGGGCAGCGGCAGGCTGCTGCGCACGGCCCTGGTGTCCGTGCTGATCACCAGCAAGGGTCAGGTGCTGATCGGCGCGGTCACCCCGTCGGTGCTGTACGCAGACGCCGCGCATATTAAGTGACGAGCGCGTCGCGCTGGCCCGCGCAGGACGAGATCAGCCCGGGTCAGCCCGCCGCCGGCGCAGGCGGCGAGCCGCCCAGCCCGGCCGGGGACCTGCCCGGAGCCGGGGCCGTCCAGCGCGGCCAGGGCAGCGCCGCCATCGCCACCAGCCAGCTGACGAAACGGTTCCGCAGCGGGCAGGTTGCCGTCGACCAGGTGAACCTGGCGGTGCCCGCCGGGTCGGTCTACGGCTTCCTCGGCCCGAACGGGTCGGGCAAGACCACGACCATCCGCGTGCTGCTCGGCCTAGTCCAGCCCACCAGCGGCAGCCACGAGCTCCTCGGCGTCGAGATGCCGGCGGGCATCAATGCCGTGCTGCCCCGGGTGGGGTCGCTGGTGGAAGGACCAGCTTTTCATCCGCACCTGTCCGCGCGGGCGAACCTGGCCCGGTGCGACGCCGCCGACCGCACCGCCGATCCGCGCTCGATGGCCGCCAGGATCGACGAGGCGCTGCACAAGGTGGGGCTGCTGGCGGCCGCCGGGAAGCACTACCGGGCTTACTCCCTTGGCATGAAGCAGCGACTGGCCATCGCGGCGAGCCTGCTGCGACCGCGCGAGCTGATCATCCTGGACGAGCCCACGAACGGCCTCGACCCGCAGGGCACCCGGGAGGTCCGGTCGCTGATCAAGGAAGTCGCGGCCGGCGGCACTACTGTCTTCGTCTCCTCGCACCTGCTGGCCGAGGTGGAGCAGGTCTGCTCCCACGTCGGGGTCATGCGGGCGGGGAAACTGGTGTTCCAGGGCTCGCTGCAGGACCTGCGCGGCCGCGGGACCGCCCGGATCCTGGTGCGCACGGCTGAGGTGCCGCGTGCCGCCCAGCTGATGACCAGCCTCGGACTGTCCGAGGTGGTCTCTGCCGACGGCGAGGTGAGCGCCCAGCTCGGTGATCACGCGCCCGAGCAGATCTGCGCCGATCTCGTCCTCGGCGGCGTGCCCGTGGCCGGCCTGGAGACCCCGCGGCCCAGCCTGGAAGACCTGTTCGTCGAGCTCACCGGCGAGGGCTTCGATGTCAGCGGCTGACCTGACCAGCACCGGCCGGCCGGCCGGGGCACCGTCCGCTGAGCGGCGCCCCGGACCCATCGCGCAGTGGACGCGCTTCCTGCGGTCGGAGATCCGCCTGGTCTTCGTGCGCCCGCGCACCATCGTGCTGCTCGTCGTGCTCGCGGTGATCCCGGTCCTGCTGGGCGTGGTGCTCTGGGTGTCGGGCGTGGGGAACAACGGCTCCGGCGGCGGCCCCCCGTTCCTCAA
This sequence comes from Streptosporangiaceae bacterium, assembly GCA_052146815.1. Lineage (GTDB taxonomy): Bacteria > Actinomycetota > Actinomycetes > Streptosporangiales > Streptosporangiaceae > DATJZH01. The sequence goes on from JBKQMG010000105.1 coordinate 32,633, forward strand.
CCAGGTCGCGGGCAACGGGGTGTTCCTGGCGTTCGTCGCCCTGGTGGTCATGCTGACCCTGGTCCTGCCGCTGGTCATCGCCATCGTCGCCGGCGACTCGATCGCCGGCGAGGCCGGCCGGGGCACGCTGCGCTATCTGCTGACGGTCCCGGCGGGCCGGACGAGGCTGCTGACCGTCAAGTACGCCACCGTGGTGGTGTTCTGCACGGCCGCGTGCCTGCTGATCGCGGCGGCCGCGGTGGCGACGGGCGCCGCGCTGTTCCCCGTCGGGCCGGTCACGCTCCTGTCCGGGACGTCGATATCCCTCGGCGCGGGGCTGCTCCGGCTGCTGATGGTGGTCCTGTACGTGGCTGCGGCGATGGCCTCGCTCGGCGCGATCGGGCTGGCGATCTCGACGTTCACCGAGCATTCCATCGCCGCGATGGCCGCGCTCCTGATCCTCACCGTCGGCAGCGAGGTCGCCGACAGCGTCCCGCAGATCTCGGCCGTGCACCCGTACCTGCCCACGCACTGGTGGCTGTCGTTCGACGGGCTCCTCCGGGCCCCCGTCGCCTGGCCGGAAGTGCTGCACGGGCTGCTGTCGTTCGCCGTGTACGCCGTCATCTTCCTGGCTGTCGCGTGGGCCCGGTTCACCACCATGGACGTCACCAGCTGATCCGCCCGGCCCTGCGCCCGGGCGTCTTCGCTGCGCCGGGCGGCTGCGTCCCTCCCGTCAGGTCTTGAGGCCGGGGAAGTCCTCTTCCCAGAACTCGGTGATCCCGCGCCCGCCGGCCGCGGGAAAAGCACCCGGCTGCGCCGGGGGGCTGGCGGGCAACGCACTGCCAGGCACGGCGCCGCCTGCCGGGGCGCCCGCTGGCGGGGCGCCGCCTGCCGGGGCGCCGTGCCGCTCCTCCTCCAGGGCCCTCAGCTGGACGCGGCGGATCTTTCCGGAGATGGTCTTGGGCAGCTCGCCGAACTCGATCCGCCGGATCCGCTTGTAGGGGGCGAGCCGCTGCCTGGCGTAGGTGAGGATCGCCAGCGCCGTCTCGGGCGATGCCTGCCTGCCCGCGGCCAGCACGACGTAGGCCTTGGGTACCGCCAGCCGCAGCGGGTCGGGGGAGGGCACCACCGCGGCCTCCGCGACCGCGTCGTGCTCGATCAGCACGCTCTCCAGCTCGAACGGCGAGATCCGGTAGTCGGACGCTTTGAAGACATCGTCGGTCCGGCCGATGTAGGTGATGGACCCGTCGCCGTCCCGGCTGGCGACGTCCCCGGTGTGGTAGTAGCCGTCGCGCATCGCCTCGGCAGCGCGATGCGGGTCATCGCGGTACCCGGTCATCAGGCCCAGCGGCCGCCGGGCCAGGTCCAGGCAGATCTCGCCCTCAGCGCCGGGTGCGCCGGTCAGCGGATCGAGCAGCGCCACTTCGTAACCGGGCAGCGGGCGGCCCATCGAGCCGAGCCGGACTGGCTGGCCCGGGGTGTTGCCGATCTGGGCGGTCGTTTCCGTCTGGCCGTAACCGTCCCGCACGGTGATGCCCCAGGCCCGCTGCACCTGCTCGATCACCTCGGGATTCAGCGGCTCGCCCGCTGACACGCACTCCAGCAGGCCGCTCACGTCACACGCGGCCAGATCGGCCTGCACGAGGATCCGCCACACGGTCGGCGGCGCGCACAGCGAGGTCACCCCGCACGACCCGATGGCCGCGAGCAGCGCGTCCGCGGAGAACCGCTCGTGCCCGAGCACGAAGGCGGCGGCGCCCGCGATCCACGGCGCGAACACGTTGCTCCAGGCATGCTTGGCCCAGCCGGGCGAGGAGACGTTCAGGTGCACGTCGCCCGGCTGCAGGCCGATCCAGTACATCGTGGACAGGTGGCCGACCGGATAGGAGACGTGCGTGTGTTCGACCAGCTTGGGCTGCGCGGTGGTGCCCGAGGTGAAATACAGCAGCAGCGGATCGCCGGCCAGGGTGACGCCCTCGGGCGCGAAGTCACGCGGTGCGCCGAGCGAATCGTCGTAGCGCTGCCAGCCGCCAGCGGGCTCGCCCACGGCCACCCGGGTCCAGCTTCCGGGCAGGCCGGCGAACTTAGGCGTGTGCACCGACTCGGTGACGACGTGCCGGACATCACCGCGGGCGATCCGGTCGGCCAGATCGCCCGGTCCGAGCAGCGTCGAGGCCGGGATGATGACCGCGCCGAGCTTCATCGCCGCGAGGATGACCTCCCACAGCGGCACGATGTTGCCCAGCATCAGCAGCAGCCGGTCACCGCGCCGCACGCCGAGGCCGCGCAGCCAGCTGGCGACCTGGTCAGACCGGCCGGCCAGCTCGGCGTAGCTCAGCTGCTGGTCCGTCTCCTCAGTGATGACCCGCAGGGCGGCAGTGTCCGGCTGCTCGGCGGCGAGCACGTCGAACCAGTCGAGGGCGAAGTTGAACTCCGCCAGCTGCGGCCAGCTGAACTGGCTGCGGGCAGCCTGGTAATCCTCGCGCTGGCGCAGCAGCAGGTCCCGTGCGGCGCGGAACGCGGCGGTAGATGGCGAATCGCTCATAGCACTATGGTGGCAGCCCGCGGCCCTGCCGGGCGCGATAGCGTTTCAGACGTGTCCCGAGGCTCTGCCCCCTTCCCATCCGCCGCCGATGTGACCGGCCCGCCCGGCCCGGCTGCCGATGCGGGCGACGCCGGGTCCGGGCTGCCCGATGTCGCGGCCCTGCTGGCGATCGCGGTCGACGGCATCGGCGGAGCGGAACGGCCCGGGCAGGTGGCGATGGCCCGCGCCGTGCAGCACTCCATCGAGACCGGTGAGCACCTCGCGGTCCAGGCCGGCACCGGAACCGGGAAATCGCTGGCCTACCTGGTCCCCGCCGTGCGGCATGCCGTTTCCGAGCACGCCACGGTGGTGGTGTCGACGGCCACCATCGCCTTGCAGCGCCAGCTCATCGACCGCGATCTGCCGCGCCTGGCCGCCGCCCTGGAGCCCGTGCTCGGGCGGCCTCCCGTCTTCGCCATCCTCAAGGGCCGCCGGAACTACCTGTGCCTGCAGCGGGTGCGGACGGGCGCGCCCGATGATCCCGCGGACATCCTGTTCGACCCGCGCGCGGCGTCAGCGACCGGACGTCAGGTACAGCGGCTGCACGAATGGGCGCAGACGACCCGGACCGGCGACCGGGACGAGCTGGTCCCCGGCGTCACCGAGCAGGCCTGGCGGCAGGTCTCGGTGACCGCGCGGGAGTGCATCGGAGCACAGCGCTGCCCGTTCGGCACGCGGTGCTTCGCCGAGCTGGCCCGCAGCGAGGCGGGCCAGGCCGACGTGGTCGTGACCAACCACGCCCTGCTGGCGATCGACGCGATCGAGGATTTCGATGTGCTGCCCGAGCACGACGTGGTGATCATCGACGAGGCGCATGACCTGGTGGACCGGGTCACGTCGGTAGCCTCCGCCGAGCTGTCCGCGGCCGCCGTCGAAACCGCCGGCCGGCGATGCGGCCGCATGATCGAGGAGCAGGCGACGGGCCGGCTCCGGGCGGCCGGCGAGGCGGCCGAGCGCGTCCTCGCCGCGCTTGCGGCCGGGCGCCTCGACGTGCTGGGCGAGGCTCTCGCCACCACGCTCGCCGCCGTACGCGACGCCGCAGGCGGCTGCGCCAGCGAGCTGCGCGCCAGTGCGAAAAGGGCCGAAGACGATCCCGAGCAGAACGCGGCGCGCCGGGCGGCCCTGGCTCCCTTAGAGGAGCTGCAGGGTGCTGCGGAGCGGATCCTCGGCGCGTTCGGCCCGGACGTGGCCGCGCGCCCGGACGTAGTGTGGATGGAGCGGCCGCGTGCCGATGAGCAACCCCGGCCGCCCACCCTGCGGGTAGCCCCGCTGGCCGTGGGCGGACTGCTGGCCGCGCGGCTGTTCAGCCGCCGGACGGTCACGCTGACCTCGGCGACGCTGGCGCTCGGCGGCTCGTTCGAGCCGCTCGCGCGGCAGTGGGGCCTGACCCGGCCCGACGCGGCCGGGACAGACGCGGCCGGGACAGCCGGGGCTGAGGGGGAGCAGGCAGAGCAGCGGGAGCAGGCGGGCGGGGCTGGACCGGAGAAACCGGCGGGTGCGCCGGCGGCATCGGCGTGGTCGGGTCTCGACGTCGGCTCGCCGTTCGATCACCCGCGGCACGGCATTCTCTACATCGCCCGGCGGCTGCCGCAGCCTGGCCGCGACGGGCTGCCGGAGGCTTACCTGGCCGAGCTGCGCGAGCTCATCACGGCGGCGGGCGGCCGGACGCTCGGCTTGTTCTCGTCCATGCGGGCCGCCCGGCAGGCCGCCGCCGAGCTGCGGGACCAGATCGGCTTCCCGCTGCTGTGCCAGGGCGATGATGCCACCGCGCAGCTGATCAGCCAGTTCGCTGCTGATGAGGCCAGCTGCCTGTTCGGCACCTTGTCCTTGTGGCAGGGGGTCGACGTTCCGGGCCGGTCGCTGCAGCTGGTCGTGATCGACCGGATCCCGTTCCCCCGGCCTGATGACCCGCTGGCCTCGGCCCGGCAGCGGGCGGTGGCGGCGCGCGGCGGCGATGGCTTCATGGCGGTGGCCGCCGCGCACGCCGCGCTCATGCTCGCGCAGGGCTCCGGCCGGCTGCTGCGCACGACCACCGACCGCGGCGTCGTCGCGGTACTGGACCCGCGGCTGGCGACCGCGCGCTACAGCGGCTACCTGCGCGCCTCCCTGCCGCCGTTCTGGACGACGACCGACCCCGAGGTGGTCCGCGGCGCGCTGCGCCGCCTGGCGGCTAGCTCTGATCCGGCGCAGGCGGCGGCGTCGGCGTAGCCGGATACACGACGGGAAACAGCGGGTGTGCCATGACCGCTCCGCGGGGCAGCTCCCGGTCGAGGCCCTCGAACGGCGGTGAGGTCCGCCACCGCCGCGGCGCGTGCCGCGCTGCTGCCGACAGGTACCGCAGGGACAGCACCCGGCGCCGTCCGCGGAACGGGAATCCCGGCGCGCCGTGCACAGTCAGGAAATCGAAGAAGATGGCGTCGCCGGGCTCCATCTCGAACCGGCGGATGTCGAAAGCGTCTCGGCCGGCCTCGATGTCTGGCAGCTCGGCCAGGCTGCCGGGCGGGAACCATCTGGCCTCGCCGGTCATGAACGTCCTCGGCATGAGCCACGGGCCGCGATGCGTGCCGGCCATCAGCTCCAGGCAGCCCCCCTCGGGAACCGGGTCCACCGGGATCCAGGCGCTGACGCCGGGTCCGTCGACGTTGTAGTACGGCTGATCCTGGTGCCATGGAGTGCGCTGCCGGGTTCCGCCTTCCTTCACCAGGATGTGGTCGTGGTAAAAGCGCACCTCGGGGGTCGCCATCAGGCTGGCCGCGATCTGCGGCAGCCTCGAATTACGCGCCAGGGACTCGATCTGCCCGATCTCCCGCCACCGGCAGAAATCCTCGGTGAACGCGCCCGGATCACCGGCGCCGCTGGCCACCTGCGCCAGCGGTCCGGGATCAGCCAGCACCCGGTCGATCGCGGCGGCGGCCGTGGCGAGCTCAGCGGGATCGAGCGCTTCGCGCACGCAGACGACGCCGTCCCTGGCGAAAGCCCGGGCCAGTTCCGGATCGGTCACAGATCGCGCCATCCCATCACCCCCGAAGCCGGTCAGCGGGCCGCCCGCCGCGGGCCGCATGGTCCCTCATCCTCACGGTAAGCCGTCAGCTCCAGCTGCGGACTCACCGTGATCATGCAACCGAGGGCGGCCGCCGGAGTCAGAGGACGGGAGTCAGAGGACGTCGTGGCCGGGGTGATTCTCAGCCGGCACCGGCCCCCGCTCGGCGGGAATCGAGCCGAGGCGCCCGGCCTGGAAGTCCTCGAAGGCCTGCACCAGCTCGGCCCTGGTGTTCATCACGAACGGGCCGTAGGCCGCCACGGGCTCCCGGATCGGCTGGCCGCCGAGCACGAGCACGTCGAGGCCCTCGCTCGGCCCGTCGGCGCGCCGGGCAGCATCGAACGTGATCACATCGCCCGGGCCGAACACGGCCAGCTGGCCCGTCCGCACCGGACGCTGATCGGCGCCCGCGCTGCCTGAGCCGGCCAGGACGTAGCCGAGGGCGTTGAAGTCGGGCCGCCACGGCAGCCGCAGCTGCGCGCCCGGCTCGAGGGTCGCGTGCAGCAGCGCGATCGGCGTGTGCGTGACGCCGGGGCCCTGATGACCCGCGACGTCACCGGCGATCACCCGCATGAGCGTGCCGCCGTCCGGCGAGCTCAGCAGCGCGACCTCGGCTGCGCGGATGTCCTGGTAGCGCGGGCTGGTCATCTTCATCCGGGCCGGCAGGTTCACCCACAGCTGGAAGCCGTGGAACAGGCCGCCGGAAACCACCAGCTCCTCGGGCGGCTCCTCAATGTGCAGCACGCCGCCGCCGGCGGTCATCCACTGCGTGTCCCCGTTGCTGATGAGGCCGCCGCCGCCGTTGGAGTCCTGGTGCCGGAACGTCCCGTCGATGATGTAGGTGACGGTCTCGAAACCGCGGTGCGGATGCCAGGGGGTGCCCTTCGGCTCGCCCGGGGCGTAGTTGACCTCGCCCATCTGGTCCATGTGGATGAACGGGTCCAGGGCGCTGAGGTCAACCCCGGCGAAGGCTCGCCGGACGGGGAAGCCCTCGCCCTCGAACCCCGACGGCGCGGTGGTCACCGACAGCACGGGCCGGTCCTGCGCGACCGCCCGGTCGGGCTCTTCCACCCTCGGCAGCAGCAGGATGTCATCGACGGTGACTGCTGGCATGTCGTCATCTCCTCCGGAGCGGAATCGTCAGGTGGGGCAGACTCGTTCGGGTCTCACCATCATGCGCCGAGCAGCCCCGCTCCCGCGACGCTCGCCGTGCCCGCGCCAACGATGATTGAACGCGCAACATTCCCCCGGGCCGACCCCGGCGGCGGTTACAGCGGGAGCCCGGCCTCCAGGTGAGCGAGGGCCGCGTCAATCCGGCCGAAGAGATCGGTGGCCGCGAAGTCGCCGCCCAAGGGCAGGGTGGCCGACATGATCACGCCGATGATCGCGCCGGCCAGGTTGCGCGCCGCGAAGTCGCCGGGCCCGTGCCCGGTGCGCCGGGCCACGGCCGCCGCGATGACCTCGGTGGTCCGGGCCAGCTCGTCGATGGTCCGGGACCGCAGTTCGGGGACCGACATGCTCAGCTCGGAAGTCTGCTCGAGCCGCGCCAGTTCCTCCTCGCTCAGCGCGTGGTAAGCCTCCGCTACCGCTGCCCGGAAGGCGGCGATGGGGCTCAGGCCGGGAGGCTGCCGCGCGAACGACTCAAGGGCGAGGACGTCCAGGTCGTCCTGCAGCACAACGTCTTCCTTGGTCGGGAAGTAGCGGAAGAAGGTGCTCGGCGATACCTCCGCCGCCGCCGCGATCTGCTCGACAGTGGTCGCCGTGTATCCCTGCTCGCGAAACAGCCGCAGCGCGTGCTCGCGGATGGCAGCACGCGTCTTGGCCTTCTTGCGCTCGCGGAGCCCGGCGGGCGGCGCCGCCTCGGCGGTATCGCTCATGCCCGCCATTGTGCCCTGACGGCCGCCGCGGGCCCAGAGCCGCCGCCAGCCGGCTCGGTCGCGGCTCGCTCAGTCGCGGCCGGCTGACTCGGCTCGGCCGCGGCCGGCTCAGTCGCGGCCGGCCCGCCATCGGCACGGCCGGGCAGGAAGGCCACCGCCAGCAGTGCCGCGGCCACGGCAATGCCCGCGCACACCCAGAGCATCACGTCCATCCCGTGCACGTAAGCGGCCCGGACCATCTCCAGCAGCGCAGCCGAACCCGCCGTCCGCGCGACCGCCAGGCCGCCCGCCACGCTGCTGCGCACGGCGGCGGCCGCCGGGGCGGAGAGCGCGGCCACGCTGAGGTGCGCCCGGTAGGCCGAGGCCAGGATGGTGCCCAGCACGGCCACCCCGATGGTGCCGCCTACCTGGCGCATCGCCGTGATCACCGCCGAGCCCGACCCGCTGCGCTCGGCCGACAGCGCTCCGAGCGCCGCGTTCAGCGCGGTCGGCATGGCGAAGCCGAGGCCGAGGCCCGCGAGCGCGAACCAGGCCGCGGCGAAGCCGGTGCCGCTGGCCGCGGTGGTGCCCGCCCCGATGGCCAGTGCCGCGGCCATGATCGTGAATCCGCCGGCTGCGACGATCTTGGCATTGACCGGCGCGGGACCGGCGGGACCGCCGTCTGCGCTCTTGCGCGGTGTCAGCAGCCGCTGGCCGATCCCCAGGCCCAGGGCCAGGCCGCCGATCAGCGGCAGCAGCCGTATCCCCGCGCCCAGCGAGTCAAGCCCGCGGACGTCCAGGAAGTACTGCGGCATCGCGAAAATGATCCCGAAGAGCGCGAACGAGACCATCGTCGACAAGATCGCGCCCCAGGTGAAGCCCGCCGAGCGGAACAGGGTCAGATCGATCAGGGGCTGAGCCCGGTGCCCGGGCGGGGCGCCCTCGCGGGCCCGGCCCCCGGCCAGAGCCCTGGCCGGGGCCCCGGTCAGCCCGCGACCGGCGGAATGCCAGCTCTGCTGCCGCCGCCCGAGCGCGTACTCCCAGGCGACGAAGGCGGCCAGGAGCACGGCGCCGCCGGCCATCAGGGCGGCGGCGCCAGTGTCGGACCAGCCGTCTTGGCCGGCCTTGATAGCACCGTAGGTCAGCCCGGTCAGGCCGGCGCTGGAGATGACCACGCCGATGATGTCGATGCGCGGGCGCTGCTCGCTGCGCGACTCGGGCATCAGCACGACGACGGCTGCCACGGCGATCAGCACGACGGGCACGTTGATCAGGAAGACCGAGCCCCACCAGAAGTGATCCAGCAGCCAGCCGCCGAGCACCGGTCCGATCGGGAAGCCGAGAAACGTCGCGCCGCCCACCGCGGCGATGGCCCTCGGCCGCTCGTCGGCGGTGAACAGCACCGGGATCACGGCCAGCGACAACGGCAGGATGACCGCCGCTGCCAGCCCGAGCAGCACACGAGCGGCGATCAGTTCGCCCGCCGAGGTCGAGTAAGCGCAGGCCAGGGAGGCCACCGCGAACAGGACCAGAGCCCCGATCAGCAGCTTTCTGCGGCCGAAGCGGTCGCCGAGCAGGCCGGCGGGCAGCAGTGCCGCTGCGAGCACCAGGCTGTAGGAGTCGACGAACCACTGCAGGTCGGTGGCGGACGCATGCAGGTCCGCGGACAGGGTCGGCAGGGCCAGCGTCAGCACGAAGAGGTCCAGCCCGACGACGAGGACGCTGAGGGCCAGTGCGCCGAGTGCCCACCAGCGCCGGGTGCCCTGTGCCGCGTAACGGTCATCCATGATCCGACCGGCTTCCGATAGACGCTGCTAAATAGAAGTTAGTCTTATTTGCTAGTTACTGTCAATAATGACGGCTCACGGTTCCCGCTGACGGGATCGAACCGGAGCGCAGGTGCGCCCGCGACGCAGACGGGCCCGCGACGCAGACGCGGGTCACCTGTTGGTGCGAGCCCGGGGGAGACTGGGAAACGCGCAAAATGACAGTCGCGGGCAACGGCTGCCCGGGCACGTGCCTGGTCAGCGGCGAGCGAGGAGACAGACATGCCACAGCCAGAGGGCAGGGAACTCGAGCAGGTCAGGGCCCGCCGGGAAGAACTGCGGCGCCGCTACCTGCGGCCCGCGGCGGATCGGCCGCAGACCACGGTCCAGGGCGTTCACCACCTCGCGCTGATCTGCAAGGACACCGAGGAGACCATCCGCTTCTATCAGGGGTTCCTCGGCTTCCCGCTGGTGGAACTGGTCGAGAACCGCGACTACGCCGGCTCGAATCACTTCTTCTTTGACATCGGCAACCGCAACCTGCTCGGGTTCTTCGACTTTCCCGGCCACGACCATCCGCCGTTCAGCGAGACCATCGGCGCCGTGCAGCACCTGGCGATCTCGATCTCAGCCGAGCAGTTCGAGGCGGCGAAGAAGAAGCTGGACCAGGCGGGAGTGGACTACCTGGGGCCCGACCGCGGTGTGCTCGACAGCTTGTACTTCCGCGACCCCAACGGGGTCGGCCTTGAGCTTTACCGCGAGGAACTCGGCGTCTTCAACGGCGAGCCGCTGCTCGGCTGAGCCGCTGCCCGGCGCGCTGCGACCGGGCCGGCTAGCGGTGCGCGCGCCGGATCACCAGGCGCAGGCCCGACCAGACCTCGTCGATGGCGCATACCTTGTTGTCCACCAGGCCGGTCGGCAGCGCGACGTCCCGGATGACCTGGTCCGACATGTCGGTCGGCACCTTAGACACGCGCTTAGGCCAGGCGATCCACAGGCCGCAGGCGGGTGCCATCCGGGCCCGGAGCCGGTCCAGGTCGTCCGTCAGGTCGGATCGCCAGCCCTCGAAGGCCAGGATCACGTCGTAGAGCGCGTCGTCCGCCAGCTCAGTGTGCACGGCCGCCTCGCCCTGCAGCTGGGCGATCAGCCGGTCGACGAAACCGTCGGGTGCGCCGATCACCGCGATTTCGTCGTCTTCGCCGATGCCGAGCTTGCGCGGCAGCGGTGTTCCCGAATAACCGGCTGGCTGGCTCATCACTGGCGCTCCCGTCACTGGCGGTCCCGTCGCTGGCGGGTCCCGGTTCTCAGAACGCGAAGCCGCCGGGCCTGCCGTTGCGGTCGGCGATGAGCCCGGCCAGGGCCGAGATCGCGATCTCGGGCGGGGTCCGGGAGCCGATGTTGATGCCGATGGGGCGGTGCACCCGGGCGATCTGCGCGGCCGGGACGCCAAGCTCGGCCAGGGCTGCCACATGCGGCGCCTCGTGCCGGGGGTTGCCCATGATGCCCACCCAGCGCGCTGAGCCGGCCAGCGCGTCGCGCAGCATGACGCCGAGCTCGGCCCGGTGGTGGTCGGTCACTACCACATCGGCTGCCTCGCAGCAGCCGTCCACCACGTCGGTCACGACCGCGGTGCCGGCGCTGGCGTCCTTGGCGCGCTCGGGGTCGGGCTCGGCCAGCACCGTCCGGTACCCGGCGTCGCTGGCATAGCGCAGCAGGAACTCGGCGACGGGCGTGGCGAAGACGGCCACGAGGACCTTGCCGGTCACGGGCGCCGCAGCCGTCCCGTGCGCGACGTCGCAGGCGGGGTCAGCGGGAGTTTCGCTCATGGTGCGAGCTTGCCACGGCCCCGCCGCGGGCGCGACTACCGTGCGCCGGCCGCGGCCGTGATCCTTGCGCCGCCTCCCGTACCAGCGCGCCGCCCTGATCAGGCGAGTCGGTCCTGGCTCAGGTGGCAGCGGGCGCCACAATAGGAGCGCCCCGGGGTCAGACCGGCGGCGAACTGCCCTTTCACCGGCAAACGGAGGCAACATGCGGCTCAGCGCCCGCAACAAGATCAGCGCCCGGGTCACCGGCATCACCCACGGCGAGGCCACGGCCAACGTGGAGATGGACGCGGGCGGGATGCGCCTGGTCGCCTCGATCACCGTGGAGGCCGCGCGCGAGCTGGGCCTCACCGAGGGCTCGGACGTCATCGCGGTCGTCAAGGCCTCCGACGTCATGGTGGCGGTGCCCGACTGAGGCCAGCAGTGGACTGACGCCCGCGCCGGCCCAAGCGGCCCGGCTGCCCGTCAGGTATCGAGCAGCTGGCTGACCGCCTCGCGCAGCGGCTGCATCTTCTCGCCTGCGCGCCTGCGCGCCTCGTCGAGCAGACCCCCGACCGCGGGCTCGACGACCTCCAGGTAGGCCTTGATCTTCGGCTCGGTGCCGCTCGGCCGGATCACCACCCGCGACCCGGCCAGCCGGTAGCTGAGCACGTCGGCCGAGGGCAGGTCCCTCGTGCCGCCGGTGAAGTCGGTGATGCTGATGACCGGCAGCCGGGCGACATCATCGGGCGCGTGGGCCCGCAGCCGCGCCATCACGTCGACAGGGTTGCTGGTCGCCACGGTGACCTGCGCCGTCAGATGGACGCCGTGTGCCATCTCCAGCGCATCGTAGGCCTCCAGCAGGGACTCGCCCCGCGACCGGGCCCGCGCGGCGAGGCCCAGCACCGCGAGGGCAGCGCCGATCCCGTCTTTATCCCGGACCGTATCGCCGACTGCGTACCCGAGTGCCTCTTCATACCCGAAGGCAAAACGGGTTCCCGGCCGTGACTCGCCGGCCCGGACGATCCACTTGAACCCGGTGAGGGTCTGGGCGTACTGCGCGCCGGCCGCCGCCGCGATGCGCGACAGCAGTGTCGAGGACACGATCGTGGACACCACCAGCAGGCTCGCCGGGTCGGTGCCGGCCGGGACCTGCTGGAGCAGGTAGGCGCCGAGCAGCGCGCCGACCTGGTCGCCGGTGAGCGTCCGCCAGCCGCCGGCGGGGTCGGGCACGGCTACGGCCAGCCGGTCGCCGTCGGGGTCGTTGGCGAGGACCAGATCGGCGCCGGAGCGGCGGCCGAGGGCCAGCGCCAGGTCCAGCGCACCGGGCTCCTCGGGGTTCGGGAACGCGACGGTCGGGAAATCAGGGTCGGGCTCGGCCTGCGCCGTGACGACGTCGGGCGCCGTGAAGCCCGCCTGCTCGAACGCGCGCAGGGCCAGGCTGCCCGCCACGCCGTGCAGCGGGGTGTAGACGGCGCGCAGCCAGGCCGCGCCGGGCGGCGCCGGCGAGACCGCGCAGATCTCGTCGAGGTAAGCCGCGGCCACCTCGTCGCCGTGGCGGCGGATCAGCGGGCCCGCTGGCGGGGCGAGCGGAACCTGCGCCAGCGGGCCAAGGCCGCGGATCGCCGCCTCGATCTCGGCGTCGGCGGGCGGCACGATCTGCGCGCCGTCGCTGAGATACAGCTTGTAGCCGTTGTCGGCCGGCGGGTTATGGCTGGCCGTGATCATGATGCCGGCCGCGGCCCCCAGGAAGCGGACCGCGAAGGCCAGCAGCTGCGTCGGCTGGCGGGGCGGCAGCAGGTGCACGGCGATCCCGGCCCCGGCCAGCACGCTGGCGGCCTCGTCAGCGAACTCGCCGGAGCGGTGCCGGGCGTCGCAGCCGATCACGACGCCCGCCTGCGCGGCGGTACCGTGGCTGCGCTCCAGCAGCCAGCCCGCCAGCGCGGCGGTGGTCGCGCGGACGACGGCCCGGTTCATCCGGTTCGGGCCGGCCGCGACCGCGCCGCGCAGCCCCGCGGTGCCGAATTCCAGCCGTCCGCGGAACCGGTCAGCAAGCTCCGCGGCCGCCTCGGGGCCCTGATCCAGCAGGGCCCCGAGCTCGGCGGCGTCCCGCTGGTCGGGGTCCGCCGCGATCCACGCCGTGACCTGCGCCCGCAGCGCGTCGTCGAGCACGTCAGCCGATTCCCGGCAGAACGCGGGCTAGCAGCGTCCCCACCCGCGCGGCGGAGCGCTGCCCGGCGGCCAGGACCTCGGTGTGGTCGAGCCCGTGCGGTGACAGCCCGGCGGCCGGGTTGGTGACCAGGGAGATGCCGAGCACCTCCGCGCCCAGATGGCGGGCGGCGATCGCCTCCAGCGCGGTGGACATGCCGACCATGTCGGCGCCGGCCGCGGCGAGCATCCGGATCTCCGCCGGGGTCTCGTAGTGCGGGCCGGTCAGCGCGGCGTAGACCCCCTCGGGGAGGCCCGGATCGGCGGCGCGGGCCAGCGCCCGCAGCCGGGCGGCGTAAAGGTCGGACAGGTCAGCAAAGCGGGACGCGTACCCGGCCGGGGGCGGCGGCCCGGCCAGCGGCGAGCAGCCGGTCAGGTTGAGATGGTCGCTGATCAGCACCGGCTGCCCGACGCCGATGTCGGGCCGGATGCCGCCCGAGGCGTTGGTCAGCACGACCACCCGGCAGCCCGCGGCGACCGCGGTCCGGACGCCGTGCACCACCGAGGCGACCGGATGCCCTTCGTACAGATGCGCGCGGCCGAGGAAGACCAGGACCCGGACGGGCCCGACGGCCAGCGAGCGAACTGCCGGAGTATGCCCGGCGACGGTGGGCTCAGGGAAGCCGCCCAGCTCAGCCAGCGGGATCTCGGCGTCTGGCGTGCCGAGCGCGTCGGCGGCGGGCGCCCAGCCGGAGCCGAGGACGACGGCGGCGTCGTGGGTGCGCTCGCCGGTCAGCTGGGCGAGAGCCGCCGCGCTGGCGGCCGCGGCCGCATAAGGATCTGTCATGCCTGCACGTAGGGCTTTCCGTCGGCGGCCGGGGCCCGGACCCGGCCGACCAGGCCGGCCACCGCGATGATCGTCGCGATGTAGGGGGCCATCAGCAGGATATTGGACGGGATCGGGACGTTGATGGTGCCGAGGACACCCGCCAGCTCGGAGCTGAAGCCGAACAGCAGCGCCGCGCCCAGCGCGCCGAACGGCGTCCACCGGCCGAAGATCAGCGCCGCCAGGGCGATGTATCCCTGGCCGGAGGAGATGTCCGGGGTGAAGTTGCCGCTCGATCCGATGGTGAGGTATGCACCGCCGATGCCGGCGATCAGACCGCCGAGGATCACGCTGGAGTACCGCGTGGCGAGGACCCGGATCCCGACCGTGTCCGCGGCCATCGGGTGCTCGCCGACGGCGCGCACCCGCAGGCCCCACTTCGTGCTGAACAGGCCGACCTGGACGAGGATCAGCATGACGTAGGTGATGTAGAGGAAGATCGTCGAGTCGAAGAAGACCGGGCCGATGATCGGGATATCGCCCAGCAGCGGGATCTTCAGCGGCAGGTAGGTGGCCGGGGAGTTCAGCGAGTTCTGGTACGGGACCAGGGCCCGGTCGTAGAGGAAACCGGTCAGCCCGGAGGCGAAGACGTTCAGGACCACGCCGAGGACGACCTGATCGACCAGGTAGCGGATGGCGAACACGGCCAGCAGGCCGCCGAGCAGGCCGCCGGCCACCGACCCGAGGACCAGGCCGAGCCACAGCGAGCCGAAGAAGCTGGCCACGACCGCGGCGGTGAACGCGCCGAACAGCAGCTGGCCCTCGATCGCGATGTTGATGACGCCCGACCGCTCGCACAGGCAGCCGGCCAGCGCGCCGAGGATCAGCGGGATCGAGGCGGCCAGGGTGCCCTGCAGCAGGTTGATGATGTTGAACGGCACCGGCTGCCCGACGTCAGCCCAGCACAGCAGCGAGACGATGAAGCCGAACAGGACGACCCCGATGCTCACGCGCCGCGCGACGGTGCCGAAGACCACCAGCGCGCGGGAAACCCCGAGCGCGATCGATGCCGCGCCGAAGAAATACGCGGTGGCCGTGGCGGGCACGCTCAGGTTGGGCACCGTGACCTTGGCGAAATCCTGCGAGAACGCGAAGACGGCGTCGCCGTGCTTGGCGAGGCGGCCGAAGGCGAGGATGTCGATCAGGCCGAAGATGATGAAGGCGGCCGGGGCGACGGCCCGGCGGCTGACCGTGAACCGGGCGCTGGCCTGCGCGGCGAGAGCTGTCACCCGTTCCACCCCTTGGCGAGAGTCTGGCCGGCCCCGCGGGCGGTCGCCCGGTGCAGCCGGAACATGCCCCGGATCAGCGGCGGAGCCGCGACGAACAGCACCACCAGCGACTGGATGACCGTCGTGATGGTCAGCGGTGTCGACGTGCTCGCCTGCATCGCGATTCCGCCGGCGTGCAGCGCCCCGAACAGCAGCGCGGCCAGCACCACCCCGAGCGGCCTGGCCCGGCCGAGCAGCGCCACCGTGATCGCGTCGATCCCGTAGGTGCCGTAGCTCTGGAAGGTCAGGGTGAAGTCCGTGCCCTGGATCACGGCGGAGGACGCCAGCCCGGCGAGGCCCCCGGCGATCAGCATCACCAGGATCCAGTTGCGCGGCACGCTCATGCCGGCGCTGCGGGCCGCATCGGGGTTGGCGCCGACGCTGCGGAACTCGAAGCCGATCGTGCTGCGGTTCAGCAGCCACCACACGCCGACGGCGCAGGCGAGCGCGAGCAGGAAGCTCGCGTTGACCCGCAGATTCGAGCCCAGCAGCTGAGGCAGGTGGGCGTCGCCGGCGATGAACGGGCTGACCAGGTCGGTGCGGCCAGGCCGCTGCATGACCGAGGTGCCGAGGATCCAGGCCAGGAAGTCCGCCATCACGTAGTTGAGCATGATCGTGACGATGACCTCGTGGGCTCCGGTGGTGGCCTTGAGGAAGCCGACCAGCCAGCCGAGCACCGCCCCGCCGATGAAGGCGCCGAGCACGCAGACGACGACGTGGATGACCGGCGGCAGGCTCACCCCGAAGCCGAGCCAGGTGGCCACGATCGCGCCGCCGATGAACTGGCTCTCGGCCCCTATGTTGAACAGCCCCGCCCGGAACGCCAGGGCGACCGACAGCCCGGCGAAGATCAGCGGTGTCGCGTTGACCAGGGTCTCCGAGAGCGGGTTAAGAACGGCGCTGATGGCCCCGTCGCTGAACGCCACGCCGATTGACTTCTGCTGGAAGATCGCGGCCACGGTATGCGGGTTGAAGATCGAGCCTTCGAACATGGCCCAGTAGGCGCTGAAGGCGGCGTCCCAGGCCTGGGCGATCGCGTTGCCGGGGTCGGAGAAGAACCGGCCCCATGCGCTGAGCACGACCGGGTCGGTGAAGGCGATCAGCAGTCCGCCTACCACGATGGCGGCCACGATGGCGAGGACCGTGACCACCACGGAGTTGCCCTCGACGATGGACTCGATCACCATCCGGCCGAACGGCGGCCGCCGGCTCTCCTCAGCTGCGCCGTCCCCGGGGACGGCGCCCGCTGCCGCTGCAGCGGGACTCGAGGCGGCGGTGCTCGCGGCGGTCCCGTCGCCGGCCTGCCCGGCTCCGGCTCCTTCCCCGTCCGGCCGGGGATCAGCCGGCCCGCCGGTGTCCCCCGCTGCGGGTGACGGCGGCGGGGCCGGCGGCTCGTCGCTCATTCTTGCTCCCCGGTGGGCTGCTGCGGGGTGCCGTCCCCGGCCGGGGCGGCCGTTTCCCGGCTTCCTCCGGCCATGAGGAGCCCCAGTTCGGCCACGGGCACCGTCGGCGGCAGCATGCCGGTGATCCTGCCTTCGTACATCACCGCGATACTGTCGGCCAGCGCGTAGATCTCGTCAAGTTCCGCGGAGATGATGATCACTGCCACGCCCTTGTCGCGCTCCTCGACGATCCGCCGGTGCACGAACTCGATCGACCCGACGTCGAGGCCGCGGGTGGGCTGGCTCGCCAGCAGGACCCGCAGCTCGCGGCCGAACTCGCGGGCCAGGATGACCTTCTGCTGGTTACCGCCCGACAACGTGCCCGCCGGAGTCTGCACCGAGGTCGTGCGGACGTCGAACTGCTCCACCCGGACCTGCGCGTTCTCAGTGATCTTGGCGAGGTCCAGTGCGATGCCGCGCGCGTAGGGCGGCTGGTCGAAGACGTCGAGGACCATGTTGTCGGCGACGGAGAAGGCGGCGATCAGCCCGTCCGCCTGGCGGTCCTCGGGAATGTAGCCGATGCCCGCGCGGATCCGGTGGCGGGGCGTATCGGCGGTGATGTCCCGGCCGGCCAGCCGGACCGATCCGCCGCTGGCGGGCCGCAGGCCCATGAGCGCCTCGCACAGCTCGCTCTGCCCGTTTCCCTGCACCCCGGCGATGCCGATGATCTCGCCTGCCCGGACTTCGAAGGACACCCCGTTCACCGCCGCCTGGCCCTGCTCGTCGGCGACTACGAGGTCGCTGGCGGCGAGGATCACCTCGCCCGGCTGGGCCGCCGTCTTGCTGACCCGCAGCGAGACGGCGCGCCCGACCATCAGCGCGGCCAGATCGGCGTCCGTGGCGGTCGGCAGCCGCTGGCCGACCACCCGCCCGCGGCGGATGACGGTGATGACGTCGGCGATCGCCTGCACTTCCTTCAGCTTGTGCGAGATGAAGATGATCGACCGGCCGCCTGCCCGGAGCTGGCGCATGATCGTGAACAGCTCCTCCGTCTCGCTCGGAGTGAGCACGGAGGTCGGCTCGTCCAGGATCAGCACCCCCGCGTCCCGGACCAGGGCCTTGATGATCTCGACCCGCTGCTGCACGCCGACCGACAGGTCCTCGACCAGGGCGTCCGGGTTCACCCGCAGGCCGTAGCGCTCGGAGAGCTCGCGCACCTCGCGGCGCATGCCGCGGCGGTCCAGCAGGCTCAGTGCCCTGGTGCGCTCCGCGCCCAGGGTGACGTTCTCGGCCACGGTGAAGACGGGCACCAGCATGAAGTGCTGGTGCACCATGCCGATGCCCGCCCTGATCGCGTCCTTCGGGGAGTGCAGCCGGGCGGGCGTGCCGTCGATCAGGATCTCGCCCTCGTCGGGCTGGGTCAGCCCGTACAGGACGTTCATCAGCGTGCTTTTCCCGGCGCCGTTCTCGCCGAGCAGCGCATGAATCTGGCCCGGCTCGACGGTGAGGTCCATCCGGTCGTTGGCCACGAGGGCGCCATAGCGCTTGGTGATGCCCCGCAGCTCAAGCTGCACGGCTCCTCCTGCCTGTTGCAGCTGGCCAGGGCAGCGGCACTGGCGCCGCCGCCCTGGCCAGGGTAGGCCGCTCGCTT
Source organism: Streptosporangiaceae bacterium (assembly GCA_052146815.1). Classification (GTDB taxonomy): domain Bacteria; phylum Actinomycetota; class Actinomycetes; order Streptosporangiales; family Streptosporangiaceae; genus DATJZH01. The sequence goes on from JBKQMG010000105.1 coordinate 50,995, forward strand.
ACACCGGGCTCTTGGTGGCCGGCTTGATCTTGCCGTCCTCGATCTCGGTCTTGATCTTCGCCAGCTCGGCCTGCAGGGAGGCCGGGACCTTGGACGCGAAGTCGTGGTACGGCGAGAGCACCACTCCGCCGTTGGACAGGTCGCCGATGTAGTTGCCGCCCTTGAACGTGCCCTTGGCCGCCGACAGGACCGCGGCCTTCACCGCCGCCTGGATGCCCTTCGTCACGCTGGTGACGAAGTACTTGCAGTACTGCTGGGCACTGATGCACCCGTCGGTGTCCACCCACTCCATGTTGACCTTGTCCGACCCGGCCGCCGCGTCCGCGTTCTGGACGGCCTTGGCGGCGCCGAGGCCGACGTTGCCGGCGACGGGGAAGATGACGTCCGCGCCTTCGCTGATGAACGTCTGGGTCGTGGTCTGGCCGGTGGTCTGGTCGGTGAAGTTCCCGGTGAACTCGCCGTTCTGGGTCTTCTCGTTCCAGCCGAGCACCTGGACGTGCGTGTGGTGCTGGGAGTTGTAGTACTGCACCCCGTCCCAGTAGCCGTCCATGTAGATGGTCACCGTCGGCAGCTTCTGGCCGCCGAAGGTCGCCACCTTCCCGGTCTTCGACATGCCCGCGGCCAGGTAACCGCCCAGGAAGCCGTCCTGCACGGTGTTGAAGACGAGCGCGTCGATGTTCTTGATCGCCGGGCTGTAGGTGTAGTCCACGATCGCGAACTTCTCGCTCGGGTTCTTCTTCGCCGCGGTCTCGGTGTTGTCGCCCATCAGGAACCCGACGGTGACGATGATCCCGCACTTCTTGCTGATGAACTCGTTGATGTTGGGCGTGTAGTCGCTGGACGACGAGGACTGCAGGTAGGTCACCTTGACGTCCGGATCGGCCGCGGCGGCCTGCTGCATGCCCTGCCAGGACGAGGCATTGAAGGAGCGGTCGTCGATGCCGCCGGTGTCGGTCACCATGCAGCCGAGGAACTTGCCCGCGGCCGAGGCGCTGGAGCTCGAGGAGCTCGAGCTCGCGGCGCTCGAGCTAGGCGACGTCGTGCTGGAGCCGCAGGCGGCCGCCAGCAGGGCCGTGGCTGCCACCGCAGCGGTAGTAATTAGCTTCCCTTTCACGGGTACCTCCTCAGCGGGGGCAGCCAGCGGCCGCCCGGAAGGGGCGCCGGCTGCTCGGGGCCCCGGCCGGCCGGGGCATGGGCCTAGACAATCCCCCCAGGGATGCCCGAAGGCTAGTCCTCGCCCTCCCGCGCGGGGAAGCGCAATTCAGCTACCGCGACAGCGCTGATGCTAAATCGAGACTCTAGAATCATGGATCGCCCGCGGGCGGGAACGCCTGGTCACTATGCGCCGGCCGGCGACGAGGCGCGGCCGGCGCGCCACGAGGGCAAGGAGCCTGCATGACGATCGACTGGCCCGCACTCAGGTCCGCTGCCGTGGCGGTCGCCGCCAGGGCCTACGCGCCGTACTCCCGGCTGCACGTCGGCGCCGCCGGGCTGACCGACGACGGCGCCGTCGTGACCGGCTGCAACGTGGAGAATGCCTCCTTCGGACTCACGCTGTGCGCCGAATGCGGCCTGGTGTCCGCACTGCACGCCTCCGGTCACAGCCGCCTGCTCGCCGTCAGCGTGGTCGCCGCCGACGGCGCGCCGCTGGTGCCGTGCGGGCGGTGCCGCCAGCTGCTGCTCGAGGCCGGCGGCCCGGGGCTCCTGCTGGACGGCGAGCCGGAGCCGCGCGAGCTCGGCGGCCTGCTGCCGGACGCCTTTACCGGCGCCGACCTGGCCGAGCGGCGCGCCGCCGATGACTGACGTCGTCGACCTGATCCGCGCCAAGCGCGACGGGGGGGAGCTCACCGACGCGCAGATCAGCTGGCTGATCGCCGCCTACACCGGCGCCAGCGTGCCCGACGAGCAGATGTCCGCGCTGCTCATGGCCATCTACTTCCGCGGTCTTTCGCCGGCTGAGCTGCGATCGTGGACCGCCGCGATGATCAGCTCGGGCGAGCGGCTGGACCTGAGCGCGGTGGCCGCCCCGACGGTGGACAAGCACTCCACCGGGGGCGTGGGCGACAAGGTGTCGCTGATCCTCGCGCCGCTGGTGGCCAGCTGCGGCGCCGCGGTCCCGCAGCTGGCGGGCCGCGGCCTCGGCCACACCGGCGGCACCCTGGACAAGCTGGAGTCGATCCCCGGCTGGCGGGCCCAGCTGACGCCGGCCCAGATCATCGAGGTACTCAACGCGGCGGGCTGCGTGATCTGCGCCGCGGGCCCTGGGCTCGCCCCCGCCGACCGGCGCCTCTACGCGCTGCGCGACGTGACCGGGACCGTCGAGTCCATCCCGCTGATCGCCAGCTCGATCATGTCCAAGAAGATCGCGGAAGGGACCTCGGCGCTGGTCCTGGACGTCAAGGTCGGCAGCGGCGCGTTCATGCAGGAGATCAGCGATGCCCGGCAGCTAGCGCAGACCATGGTGGCCCTCGGCGACGAGCAGGGCGTGCGCACCACGGCCCTGCTGACCCGGATGGACGCCCCGCTCGGCCGGGCCGTCGGCAACGCGGTCGAGGTCGAGGAAGCCGTCGAGGTCCTGGCCGGCGCGGGGCCCGCCGATCTGAGGGAGGTGACGCTGGCACTGGCGGCCGAGATGCTGCGGCTGGCCGGCGTCACTGCCGACCCGGCAGCCGCGCTCGCGGACGGCCGGGCCCTGGCCAGCTACCGGGCCATGATCATCGCCCAGGACGGCGACCCGGATGCTCCGCTGCCCGTCGCCGCCCGCCGCGAGCTGGTCGCCGCGCCCGCCATGGGCTGGGTACGCGGCCTCGACGCCCGGGCGGTCGGCGTGGCCGCCTGGCGCCTTGGCGCCGGCCGGGCCCGGAAGGAGGATCCGGTCAGCGCGGGCGCCGGGGTTATCTGCCTGGCCAGGCCAGGGGAGCGGGTGGAGCAGGGCCAGCCCGTGCTCGAGCTGCGGACCGACGAGGAGGCCCGGTTCGGCCGGGCGCGCGAGGCGCTGGCGGACGCGATCGAGATTGGCCCGGAACCGCCTGAGGCCAGTCCGTCCGTGCTCGAGCGGATCGGCCTGTGACAATGGGGGGCGTGCTGCTGAGCCTGGAAGAGATCCGGCGCGTCCCCAAGGTGCTTCTGCATGATCATCTGGACGGCGGAGTGCGCCCGGACACGATCATCGAGCTGGCCCGCGAGGCCGGGTACGAAGGCCTGCCCGCGACCGACCCCGGCGAGCTGGAACAGTGGCTCAGCGGGGCCAAGCGCGGCAACCTCGAGCTCTACCTGGAGGCGTTCGCGCACACGGTCGCGGTGATGCAGACCAGGGACGCGCTGGTCCGGGTCGCTGCCGAGTGCGCGCAGGACCTGGCCGACGACGGGGTCGTGTACGCGGAGGTCCGGTTCGCGCCCGAGCTGCACGTCGACGGCGGCCTCAGCCTCGACCAGGTGGTCGAGGCGGTGCTCGACGGATTCCGGTGCGGCAGCGCCGGGCGGCCGATCACCGTCTACGCGCTGCTGACCGCCATGCGCACGGCCGCGCGCTCCCTGGAGATCGCCGAGCTGGCGGTACGGCACCGCGACGCCGGCGTGGTCGGCTTCGACATCGCCGGCGCGGAGGCGGGCAGCCCGCCGAGCCGTCACCTGGACGCCTTCCAGTACGTGGCGCGGGAGAACTTCCACAACACCATCCATGCCGGCGAGGGGTTCGGGCTGCCGTCGATCTGGGAGGCGGTCCAGTGGTGCGGGGCCGACCGGCTCGGCCACGGCGTCCGCATCATCGACGACATCCGCCCGGCGCCTGACGGCAGCGTGGCGATGGGCCGGCTGGCGAACTACATCAGGGACCGCCGCATTCCGCTGGAGATGTGCCCGACCTCCAATGTCCAGACCGGCGCCGCGCCGTCCATCCGCGAGCACCCGATCGGGCTGCTGCGGCGGCTGTCATTCCGGGTGACGGTCAACACCGACAACCGGCTCATGAGCGGGGTCACCCTGTCGTCGGAGTTCCTCGCGCTGACCGAGGCCTTCGGCTACGGGTGGCGCGATATCGAATGGCTCACCCTGAACGCCATGAAGAGCGCCTTCGCGCCCTTCGACGAGCGCCTGCGCTTCATCAACAACGTCATCAAGCCGGGCTTCGACCCGGTCCGGCCGGCGCCCCGCTGACATCGCGGCCGCCCCGCCGCCCTGCCGCGTCCGCGGCAGGCGAGGTAGCGTCGGCCCCGTGGGAACTCTCGACGTGACCGCTGACCGCCGGTGGCTGCAGGATTTCGCCACCTCCGACGCCGCGCTCCGGCAGCTGCTGCACGGGCTGCCTGGTGTCGACCAGGTAGGCGCCGAGGCGCGGGCGGCGGTGCTGGCCACCAGGTCGATCAAGCGGGACGCCAAGCTGCGCGCGCTCGACCTGGCCGTCGCGGCCGTGGACCTGACGACCCTCGAAGGCGCGGACACGCCCGGCAAGGTCACGGCGATGTGCGCGAAAGCCCGCCGGCCGGACCCCGGCGATCCCCTTGTCCCGCCGGTCGCGGCCGTGTGCCTCTACCCCGATCTGGTCGGGGTGGCCCGCGCCGCGCTGGGGGGCGGCACCGTCCGGGTCGCCTCGGTGGCCACCGCCTTCCCGTCCGGCCGCGCTTCCCTCGCGGTCAAGCTCGCGGATGTCGCCGACGCGGTCAGCGCGGGCGCCGACGAGATCGACATGGTCATCGACCGCGGCGCCTTCCTGTCCGGGCGCTACGGCCAGGTCTACGAGGAGATCCGGGCCGTGCGGGAGAACTGCGGCCGCGCGCGCCTGAAAGTGATCCTCGGAACCGGCGAGCTGGCCACGCTCGACAACGTGGCCCGCGCGTCCTGGCTCGCGATGCTGGCCGGCGCGGACTTCATCAAGACCTCCACCGGGAAGGTCACGCCGGCGGCGACACCGCCGGTGGCCCTGGTCATGCTGGCCGCCGTCCGGGACTATCACCTGGCCACCGGCCGCCGCGTCGGCGTGAAGGTGGCGGGCGGGGTACGGACCGCCAAGGACGCGATCCGCTACCTCGTCCTGGTCAAGGAGACCGCCGGAGCGGCCTGGCTGACCCCGGACCTTTTTCGCATCGGCGCCTCCAGCCTGCTTAATGACCTGCTGATGCAGCGCAGCAAGCAGCTCACCGGGCAGTACGCGGGGCCTGATTACTTCGGCCTTGACTAGCGCCGTGCGGCGCTGCGCCCGGTCTCGGTGCCGCGGCCGGGCGCGGCGGGGGCATGCGAGAATAACGGCGGCAATGACGGCGACGGACGGGAAGCACTGCTGATGCCGGGCAGCAAGGATAGCCGGGACGCGGGCGCCGGCCCGGCGGCGGACGCGGCGCCGGGCCGGGTCGTCCCGCGCGCGGCGCCGATCTCGTGGGAGTACGCGCCGGCGCCCGAGGCCCGCGACGTCGTCACCATCGCCTCTGAGTACGGTCTGTTCATCGGCGGCGAGTTCGTCCCCGCGGCGGACGGCCGCCAGTTCGAGACCGTGAATCCCGCGACCGAGGAACCGCTCGCCTGGGTGGCCGAGGCCGGCGTCGCCGATGTGGACCGGGCCGTCGCCGCGGCGCGGGCCGCCTTCGACGACGTGTGGGCGCCGATGCCGGGCGCTGAGCGCGCCAAGTACCTGTACCGCATCGCCCGGATCCTGCAGGAGCGCGCTCGCGAGTTCGCCGTGCTGGAGACCCTGGACAACGGCAAGCCGATCAGGGAATCCCGCGATGTGGACGTGCCGCTGGCCGCGGCGCATTTCTTCTACCACGCGGGCTGGGCGGACAAGCTCGAGCACGCCGGGCTCGGGCCCGACCCGCGCCCGCTCGGCGTAGCCGGCCAGGTGGTCCCCTGGAATTTCCCGCTGCTGATGGCCGCCTGGAAACTCGCCCCGGCGCTGGCGGCCGGCAACACCTGCGTGCTGAAGCCGGCCGAGACCACGCCGCTGACCGCGCTGCTGCTCGCCGAGGTCTGCCAGCAGGCCGGGCTGCCGCCCGGCGTGGTGAACGTCCTGACCGGCGCCGGCCAGACCGGCGCCGCCCTCGTGGCACATCCGGGCGTGGACAAGATCGCCTTCACCGGCTCGACTGAGGTCGGCAAGGAGATCGCGGTCGCCTTGGCCGGCACGGGCAAGCGGCTGACGCTCGAGCTGGGCGGGAAGGCCGCGAACGTCATCTTCGACGACGCGCCGGTGGACCAGGCGATCGAGGGCATCGTCAACGGGATTTTCTTCAACCAGGGACACGTCTGCTGCGCCGGCTCACGACTGCTGGTCCAGGAGTCGGTCGCGGACGCGATCACCGACCGCCTGCGCGGCCGGCTTGCCACGCTGCGGCTCGGCGACCCGATGGACAAGAATACCGATATCGGCGCCATCAACTCGCGCCAGCAGCTCGACAGGATCCGGGAGCTGTCGGCGGCCGGCGAAGCCGAGGGCGCGCAGCGCTGGTCACCGCCGTGCCAGCTGCCGGACCGGGGCTTCTGGTTCGCGCCGACGGTCTTCACCGGGGTCAGCCAGTCGCAGCGGATCGCCAGGGAAGAGATCTTCGGCCCCGTGCTGTCGGTGCTGACGTTCCGCACGCCGGAGGAGGCCGTCACGAAAGCCAACAACACGCCTTACGGGCTGTCGGCCGGAGTGTGGACCGAGAAGGGCAGCCGGATCCTGTGGATGGCGCAGCGGCTGCGGGCCGGGGTGGTGTGGGCCAACACCTACAACCGGTTCGACCCGGCCAGCCCGTTCGGCGGGTACCGGGAGTCCGGCTTCGGGCGGGAGGGCGGCCGGCAGGGCCTCGCCGCGTACCTCGATGCCTGAGCGCGGGAAGGCGCCGCTGTCACCCGGCGCAGCGCCGGGCAGGCCCGGTGCGGACGCGGGCGCGGGGCGCCTCGGCGTCCGCAAGACCTACAAGCTGTACATCGGCGGCGCGTTTCCCCGGTCGGAGTCGGGCCGGTCCTACCCGGCGCACGGGCCGGGCGGCACGCTGCTCGCTTATGCGGCGCAGGCCTCGCGCAAGGATGCGCGCGACGGCGTCACGGCGGCGCGCGGTGCCTTCGGGAAATGGTCGGGCGCGACCGCCTACAACCGCGGCCAGGTTCTTTACCGGGTGGCCGAGATGCTGGAGGGCCGCGCGGCGCAGTTCGCCGCTGAAGTCGCCGCGGCCGAGGGCGCCTCCGACGCGGCGGCCTGGCAGCAGGTGACGGCGGCCATCGACCGCTGGGTCTGGTATGCGGGCTGGTCGGACAAGATCGCCCAGGTGGCGGGCGCGGCTAATCCGGTCGCCGGGCCGTACTTCAACTTCAGCATGCCGGAGCCGGCCGGCGTGGTGGCGGTCATCGCCCCCGCGCGCTCCAGCCTGCTCGGCCTGGTCAGCGCGCTCGCGCCGGTGATCGCGACCGGCAACACGGCCGTCGTCGCAGCCAGCGAGAGCCGCCCGCTGCCGGCGGTGACCCTGACCGAGGTGCTGGCCACCTCCGACCTGCCGGCCGGCGTGGTGAACATGCTCACCGGCCGGACGGCCGAGCTCGCGCCGGTCCTGGCCGGTCACATGGACGTCAACGCGATCGACCTGACCGGCGCCGACCCGGCCGCCCGCGCGGAGCTGGAGCGGCTGGCCGCGGGAAACGTCAAGCGGGTGTTCGCCGGCGGCACGGACTGGGCGGCTGACCCCGGCACCGCGCGGCTGCTGGCCTTCCTGGAAACCAAGACCGTCTGGCACCCGGTCGGAATCTAGGCCGGCCGCCGTGGCCCGGACCAGGCGGCGGGCCTGCGTGCGGCGCTGCGTACGTCAGGGTCGCAGTCGCTGGAGATGCCGAGCGTCGACCCGGCCTCGCGCCGGTGCCCAGAAGCCCGGCGCCGAGGAGCATGACCCCTGCGGTCGCGGCGAGCCCGGCACCGCGGCCGAGATGTGCGATGTGCGTGCGCAGTCCCACTGATGTCCTTTCTGCACGCGGGGCTCCCCGCGTCGCAGCGGACATTACGCCGCCTGCCTTTCCGGCCAGGGTGGCAAAGTGTCCTGAATAGTAATTTTTACGGCGTAGTTAGGACACATGCAGGGTCAGTGTGTCGGCAACGCACGCCGCGCGCTTCTGCCCTTCGACCTCGACCGTCACGCGGGCGCTGGCCAGTTGTCCGAGCGGCGTATTGCGGACGTCGCTCGGGGTGGCGCCGGCCCGGATACGCGATCCCGTGGGCACCGGGCTGGGGAAGCGGACGCGGTCCAGGCCGCAGTTGACGGCCATGGTCAGGTTGTCGATCCGGTAGATCTCCGCCATGAGGACCGGCAGCATGGCCAGCGTCAGGTAGCCGTGCGCGATCGTCGTCCCGAACGGGCCTGCCGCGGCCCGCTCAGGGTCCACAGGAATCCACTGGTGATCGCCGGTGGCCCCGGCGAAGGCGCTGACCTGCGCCTGCGTGACCTCATGCCAGTCGCTGTAGCCGAGGTGCTCGCCCTTGGCCGCGGCGAACTCCTCAAGGCTGCTGAAGCTCCGCAGGTCGCCCGGCCTAGATCTCGCCGAAGAGCCGGTCGCCGGCGTCGCCGAGGCCCGGCACGATGTATCCCTTGTCGTTCAGCTGACGGTCCAGCGCCCCGGTCACCACCCGGATAGGCACCGGCAGGCTGTCCGGGAAGGCCGCCTCCAGTCGCGCGAGTCCTTCGGGCGCGGCCAGCAGGCAGATCGCGGTGACCGTCGCCGCTCCGCGGGAGAGGAGCATCCCAATCACTGTCTCCAGCGTGCCGCCGGTCGCCAGCATCGGGTCCAGGACGAACGCGTCGCGCCCGGTCAGGTCAGCCGGCAGCCGGGTGGCATAGGTGGAGGCCTCCAGCGTCTGCTCGTCCCGGATCAGCCCGATGAAACCGACATCGGCCCTGGGCAGCAGCCGGGCCATGCCGTCGAGCATTCCGATGCCGGCCCGCAGGATGGGAATCACCAGCGGTACGGGGCGTGCCAGCTTGACCCCGTCGGCCGGCCCGAGCGGCGTCTGCACGGAAACATGCTCCACCCGGATATGCCGGGTCGCCTCGTAGGCCAGCAGGGTGACCAGCTCATCGGTGAGCCTGCGGAAGGTCGGGGTCTCGGTCTCGACGTCGCGGAGCGTCGTGAGCTTGTGCGTGACGAGCGGATGATCGGCTACCAGCGTCTGCATGATCCTCAGTCTGGCATCAGGCGCACGAGTCTGGCATCAGGCGCACCCCGATGGGCCGCCTGCCGATTTGCGGCGGCGGTCACTGGCCGGCTCCTGGCTCGTCCGGCCTCGGGAAGCCGTGCCGCGGCCGGTACCAGGTGGCGGTGCAGCCGTCCGCGCCGCAGCGGACCCACAGGTGCCCGCGGCCGGGATGTTCGTAGGCGCCGGGACAGTCGCACGGCATCCACCCGACGATGACCCGGCCTGGTCCCCACGGATGCCCGGCCAGGCAGGCCACCGGATAGCGCCACCAGTCAGGGCGGTGAACATCAGGCATGCCCCTCAGTAGAACATAGATTCGTTTCGAGGTGCCCGGCAAGGCCCGTTAGGCTCGTCAGCTACCCGCAGGCCATCGCGATGACGGGCAGCGTTCGGGCTGCGCGGTTCCCGTCGGATCTTTGCTGTGCACCGGCCGCGGATGGGGAGGCCGCGGGCCGCCCCGAGCTGACTGGCGATCCGGGCCGCGAACTGCCCCGCCGGCCCGAGACCGAGCACGGCGAGCGTCCCGCCTTCGGGGACGTTGGCGTAGGCGACGGCCTGGTAGGCGGTGGGCAGGATGTCGGACAGGTACAGGATCGGACAGGTACAGGAACTGCTCGTCCGGCGTGTCATGCGGGATCTTGATCGGCCCGAACTGAGCCCGCGGCACCCGCAGGTACTGCGCCTGGCCGCCGGGCACTGACCCGTAGAGCGAGGTGTAGCCGAAGAGCGCGGTTCCCTTGCCCTGCTCACGGATCTGGGTGGTCTCGCACTGGGCGAACATCCCGCGGCTGCACATCCAGCACGATCCGCAGGAGATGTTGAAGGGGACGACGACGCGGTCGCCGGGCCGCAGGCCGGTGATCCCGGTCCAGTGATCCGCCGCCCAACCATCACGCCGCTGCGAATCCCGGCGCCCGGCCGCGACTGCGTGCTTGCACGCGACACGCCGAGGGCAGCGGATCGCGGGAACTGTCGCAGTCGGCCGCCATGATGAAAAGCGTCACGATGGCCCGGCAGGCACGGCGGGCCCCGGTCTCTCCGAGGAGCTCATGGCACGCCGATGCGACTGATCCATACCTCGGACTGGCACCTCGGGCGCACCCTGCATGGCGAGACCCTGCTGGACCATCAGGCCGCGTTCCTGGAGTGGCTCCTGGCGGAGTCAGTGCGCCACGGGGCGGATGCCGTCGTGGTGGCGGGAGATGTCTATGACCGGGCGGTGCCGTCCACCGACGCCGTGACCATCCTGGACCGGGCGCTGCACGGTTTCGCCAGGGCGCGCATTCCGGTACTCATGACCAGCGGTAACCATGACTCGGCGGTGCGGCTCGGCTTCGGCGCCCGGCTCAGCGAGCTGGCCGGCATTCATCTGCGCACCTGCGTGCCCGACATTGCCCGGCCCGTGATCCTGCGTGATTCCTTCGGAGAGGTAGCCCTTTACGGCATCCCCTACCTGCTGCCGGACGCGGTCATGACTGAGCTCGGCGCGGAGCGCTCGCACACCTCGGTGCTGGCCGCGGCGGCGGCGCTGATCCGTGAGGACGCGGCCGCCCGCGGGATCGGCCGTGTCGTGGTCGCGGCACACGCCTTCGTGACGGGCGGCGAGGTATCAGATTCCGAACGGGATATCCGCGTCGGTGGCATCGGCGACGCGCCGGCCTCGGTCTTCGCCGGTTTCACCTACGTGGCGCTGGGTCATCTGCACGGGGCGCAGCAGATCGCGCCAGGCGCGACTTTAACGGCCAGCACGCCTCTGACTGGCGGCACGGATCTCGCCATCGCGACGGATCTCGCCATCGCGACGGATCTCGCTGGCGCAACGGACCTCGTAGCAAGGACCGTGATCCGCTACTGCGGCTCGCCGCTGGCTTTCTCGTTCTCCGAGCGCCGCCACGTCAAGTCCGTCACGCTGACCGAGATCGACGGGACCGGGCAGGTGGTGACGACCGCGCTCGCCGCCCCGGTGCCGAGGCCGCTGCGCGAGGTCCGGGGGAGGCTTGCTGAACTGCTCAGCCGGGCCGACGGCGACCTCGCCGAACTGGCGGACTCATGGGTCAAGGCCGTCCTGACCGACACCGTGCGGCCGGCCGCGCCGATGGAGCGGCTGCGGGAGAAATGGCCGCACACTATTGCCCTGGACTTCGCCCCTGATGGCGGGCTCGCCGCCGCGGACGCGGATCTGGGCCGCCTGGCCCAGACCGCTGATCCGGTCGAGATCTGCGCGATGTTCGTCGGGTTCGCCAGCGGCGGCGAGCCGGACGAGCCGCAGCGAGCGATCCTGCGCGATGCGGTGGAAGCGGCACAGCACGCGGCCGCGGGGGCCTGATGCGGCTGCACAGCCTGGACCTCCGGGCTTTCGGCCCCTATGCCACCGCGCAGCACATCGACTTCGACCGGCTGGCCGGCAGCGGGCTGTTCCTGCTGGAGGGACCAACCGGCGCCGGCAAGACCACTATCCTCGACGCGATCACATTCGCCCTCTACGGCGGCCTGGCCGGGGACGACCGGCTGCACTCAGATTTCGCCGCGCCCGAGGTGGAGCCCTCGGTCACGGTCGAGTTCACCCTCGGCGGCGTCCGTTACCGGATCAGCCGGACGCCTGAGCACAAGCGGCCCAAGAAGCGCGGCGGGGGATTCACGACCGAGCCCATGCGCGTGCATCTGCAGCGGCTTGAGAACGGCAGCTGGTCCAGTCTGTCGTCGAACAAGGCCGAGGCGGCCGACCTGATCGCCGAGAAGGTCGGGCTCGACCGGGAGCAGTTCACCCAGGTCATGCTGCTGCCGCAAGGTGAGTTCGCCAAGTTCCTGCGCTGCGGCGATGACGACCGGCGCGCCGTGCTGACCAGGCTATTCGGCACGCAGCTTTACGACCGCATCACCGATGAGCTTGATCGCGGCCGCGCCGAGGCGGTCGCGGCGCGTCAGGAAGCCGATGCAGCGATCCGCGCCGCCGTCTGCGCGGCGGCCGAGGCCGCGGGACTCGATCCGCAGGACCGGGGTGACCTGCTGGCGCTGACCGCCGCCGACCGCGGCGTCCGGTGCAAGCAGCTCGGCGAGGAGCTTGCCGCCACGGCCGCGCTCAGCGCCGACGCCCTGGAGCTGGCAGGCGGCCAGGTGACGGCGGCACTGGCGGCGCACGAGCAGGCCAGCCAGCGGGCCGCGCTGATGACCAGGCTGACCGACGCGCTGGCCAGGCTGGCCGGGCATGAGCGCGGCCGCGCGGACCACGAAAGCCGGGCGGCCGAGCTGGCCGGCGGCCGCCGGGCTGAGCCAGTGCGGCCCCTGCTTGAGGTGCTGGCCGAGGCCGAGGCCGCGGCGCTGAGCGCCCGCGAGGAGCTGCTGCGCGTGGTTCCCGCCCCGGGCGATGACATGCTGACCGGGCGAGGCGGCCCGCAGGCCGCCGCGCGCGGCGAGGCGGCGGAGGCAGAGGCCGCGTTGCTGCAGCCGCTCGCAGCAGCCGAAGAGCAGCTGCCCGGCCGTGAAGCCGCGCTCAGTGCCCTCGTGATCGCCGCCGCCAAGGCCGCGGACCTCGTCGCTTCCCTTGAGGCGCGCAGGCTGGACCTGCCCGAGCGGATTACCACGGCAGAAATCCGGCTGGCGTCGGCGCAGGCCGGCGCCGCGGACTTGACGGCCATCTGCCAGCAGCAGGAAATGATCGCAGGGCAGAGCGAGGCGGCGAGCCGGCTGGCCGAGCTCGAGCCCGTGCTGGCGGCAACGGACGCGGCGCGCCACGAGGCCGTCGATGCTCATCAGCACCTGGTCGATGAGCATCAGCGCGCGATGGACGCCCGGCTGGCCGGGATCGCCGCCGAGCTGGCCGCGGAGCTTGCCGATGGCCACGCATGCCCGGTCTGCGGGGCGACGGCGCACCCGGCCCCGGCGGAGCATGGCGGTGTCGTCGTGACGGCCGGGGACGTGGCGGCAGCCCTGGAGCGGCGTGACGCCGCGGCGGCTGCCCGTGACCGCGCGCAGGCCGAGCACGATAAGCTGCTCAGTGACGTAACCGCCGTCCGCGCACTGGCAGCCGGCGGCTCGGCGGCCGCCCTGGCTGCCGAGGCTGCCTCGCTGGCGGCGCATCGCTCGGCAGCGAGGCAGGCGGCAGCCGACGTGCCGGCCCTCAAATCTGACCTGGCGGATCTGCGGGCGGAGCAGGAGCAGCTCAGCGACGACCTGGTGCGTGCCGCCGCGGAGCAAGCGGCCGCGCAGGGCAGGGCGGCCGCCGCGATCGCCGATCTGGCGGCCCTGCGCGGGCAGCTTGGCGACGCCGCGGACGGGCATCCGTCGGTGGCGGCCCGGCAGCGCGCCCTGCGGGCGTCAGCCGAAACCGATCGCGCCGTGGCCGCCGTTCTCGATGACCTCGCCGCTGCCCTTGCCGCCGCCGGCCGCGCGCGCGATCGCGCCGCCGCCGAGGCACTTGCGCGCGGCTTCGCCTCGCTTGAGCTGGCCAGGACCGCGGTGCTGAGCCCGGGGCAGCAAACGGCCCTTGAGGAGCAGGTGGCGTCCTGGCGCTCGGCGCTGACCGCGCTGACATCCGCCGCCGAGGCCGGCGATCTGGCCGGCCTTAACCCCGCCGAGGCGGACCGGATGCACGCCGCCGCACGGCAGGCCGAAGACGCCCTGGTTCGTGCGCGCGAGGCGGAGCAGGAGGCGCGCACCGCCTGTCACGGCTGCGCAGCCAGAGCCGGGCGGTTCAGCGAGCGGCTGGCGGAGCTGTGCGACGCCGAGGAGCGCGCGGAGGCTCTACTGGTCGAGACCGGCCCCGTCGTATACCTGGCTGGCCTGGCCAAGGGCATGGAAGGCCACCACCGCGTCGCGCTGACCACCTATGTCCTGCGGCAGTGGTTCGAGCAGGTGGTGGCCGCAGCCAACGTCCGGCTGTCGGTGATGTCATCGGGCCGTTACGAGCTCAGGCGGACCGACGAGGGCCAGACCAGGCGGCAGCGCTCCGGGCTGACCTTGTCCGTGATCGACCGGCACACCGGCGAGGAACGCAGCCCCCGCTCGCTGTCGGGCGGGGAGACGTTCTACACCTCGCTGGCGCTGGCGCTCGGCCTGGCCGACGTCGTCAAGGCCGAGGCGGGGGGAGTGGACCTCGATACGCTGTTCATCGACGAGGGGTTCGGCTCCCTCGACGCCGAGACCCTGGACCAGGTGCTTGGCGTCATCGACGAGCTGCGTGATCGCGGCCGAGTGGTCGGCATCGTGAGCCACGTTGCCGACCTCAAGGACAGAGTGCCCGAGCGCCTTGAGGTGCGGCGCCGTGCCGACGGCTCGTCGGCCGTCAGGGTCGTCGCCTAGCCGGCGGGCGCCGGGCCGAAGATCGAATCCCGCAGATCCACGATGGCCTGGTCAAGCTCATCAATCGCGTGGTAGACCTTTGCGGTCGCCCGGTGCTCGCCGAGCAGGCCCAGGGCGGCCTGCAGATCGAGGCCCGCGGCGAACAGCCGGCGGACCACGAGGTCAGTCAGGCCCTGGGCAATGCGCTCGTGATCCTCGGTCAGCCGCAAGACCATTTCTGCTGAATCGGTGGTCCGGCCGGATGCCAGCGGTTCGCCGGACGGGCTGCCGCCGGACTGCCTGAACTGATCAGCTGCCGGGTCCGTCAGCTGGCCGTCCCCGCAGGCGGTGGGGAACACCGAGCGCTGGCCCATCGATGCGGCTCCCTGATCGTGAGCGGCGGCCACGAGCGGCCGTGCCACCAGGGTCCGGCGACGCGACTATCTGCGCCCGCGTTGGCCAGGCGCGGATAAATCGGACGCTTTCTCAAGGTAAGCCTACGCCTCGCGGCGCGTTCTGGATAGCGGCACCGAGCGCGGCAAAAATCGAACAGCCTCTAGGAAATCGAACGGCCGGGAGGGAACGGTCGGCGGCCCGCTTCCGGCGGGCTGTCCTACCGGCCTGGTCCCCTGCCCCGCCGGCTGAGCCGGAAGCCCAGCAGGATGAGATCAATTATCAGCACGACTATGCCGATGATCAGCAGGTAGATCAGGCCCTTGACGACGGTGCCGACAATCCCGAGCGCGATCGCGGCAATCACCAGCAGCAGGAACAGCGCCATGACGTACTCCCGGGTTCTTCCTCCGTCAGGGGCGGGCCAGGCGGCGTTCGCCGCCGGCGCCCTGCTGGTATGGCAGATCGTAGTGCTTGAAGATTGCCTCTTCGTCGGTGGCCGGCAGCACTCCGTCGGTGTCGATCGACGGCGCGTCCTTCACCAGGCTCTTGGCGTAGGTGACTTTGAGGTAACCCGGTCCCACTGTTGCTCCGGCCAGAGGCACGAAGACGAGCCGGTGCCGGGTCGGCAGGCCGACGGTGACGGCGGCGAACGCCGGCTGGTCGGTGCTGGTGTCGACATAGACCGACTCAAGCGCACCGATCTTGCTGCCGTTGCTGTCGACGACGTCGTGGCCGCGCCACTCGCGGATGTCACCAGCCTCGAACACACTGTCCTCCAGTTGTTGGTCTCGATCATTTTACCCAGCCGCCAGAAGCCCTTATGAGGCGACACTGGGGCGAGCATGCCGCTGCATGGTGTTAGATGTTCTTGGTTGTAGTCGAAGTTCGTGTACGTTTCACAGCGCCTGCGAATTCTGACAGCGGGCGTCGCGGGTACACAGAGAGCCCAGCCTCCGGGCAGACGGTCGCAGCAGCCTGGGGCGCACGCACGTGCGTCGCAAAGATCGTTCAGCAGGAGAAAAGCAGATGGCTCAAGGCACCGTGAAGTGGTTCAACGCCGACAAGGGTTATGGTTTCATTGCCCCCGATGACGGCACCGCAGACGTTTTCGTTCACCACTCCGCCATCCAGACCGATGGCTACCGCAGCCTGGAAGAGAACCAGCGGGTCGACTTCACCGCAGGTCAGGGCCCGAAGGGCCCGCAGGCCGAGCAGGTCCACCCGATCTGACCAGCCTGGCCGCGGGCCGGGCTGTCTGGCTGCGTCGCGATGACGCAGCGAGCAGCCTGACCCCGCACGTGCAGCAGGCCCCGTCCCGAAGGGCGGGGCCTGCTGTCATGTGCACGGCCGGGTGTCAGCTGCCCTTGGTGAGGGCGGCTACCTCGTCAGCGCTGAGCTCCAGCCCGGCGGCGGCCACGTTCGCCTCGACATGCCCGGCCGATCCCGACCCGGGGATCGGCAGGATCTGCGGTGACCGGGCCAGCAGCCAGGCCAGGGCTACCTGGCGCTCGCTGACGCCGTGCCGCGCGGCGGCCTCGCGGATCACCCGATTGTCCTCGGCTTCCTGGATGGGCGCCCAGGGCAGGAAAGCGAACTGCTCCTGCTCGCACAGGTCGACCAGCGTCTCCGACGAACGGTCGGTGATGTTGCAGCGGTTCTGAATCGACACGACCGGCGTGATCTGCTGGGCCTCCCGCAGCTGTTCCTCGGTCACGTTCGACACGCCGAGATGACGTATCTTTCCCTCGGCCTTCAGCTCGGCCAGGGCGCCGATGGACTCGGCGATCGGCACGTTCGGGTCGGGGCGGTGGAACTGGTAGAGCGGAATCTGGTCGAGCCTGAGCCGCCGCAGGCTGCCCTCGCAGGCCTGCCGCAGGTGCTCGGGGCGGCCGTCGGGCTCCCAGCGGTTCGGGCCGGGACGCACCAGGCCGCCTTTGGTCGCGATGACGAGGTCATCCGGGTAGGGATGCAGGGTCTCGGCGATCAGGATCTCACTGACCTCCGGGCCGTAAGAGTCGGCCGTGTCGATGAAATTAACGTCCAGTTCGATGGCGCGCCGCAGCGCCGCCCTGGCCCGCTCCCGGTCTGGCGGCTCGCCCCAGATGCCGTCCCCGGTGATCCGCATGGCACCGAAGCCCATCCGGTTCACAGTGAGATCTCCGCCGATTTCGATCGTTCCGGCTGCTGCTGCCGTAGGTCTGCTGCTCATCAGCGCCCTCCTGTTGTTCCGCTGGCCGCGGCATTCCTTTCCCCCGGTTCCAGCTTCGCAGCGCCGCTGCTCGCCTCTGCGCCCGGGTGGCGCCCTTCGGCACGAGTGCCGAAGG
>JBKQMG010000106.1:0-8517 GCA_052146815.1 Streptosporangiaceae bacterium
CGCCGCCGGCTCGTGATCGTGGAGTCGCCTGCCAAGGCGCGCACGATCGCGGGATATCTTGGTAATGGCTATGTGGTCGAATCGAGCATTGGTCACATCCGGGATATGCCGGACAGGGCTGCTGAGATACCGGAGAAATACCGTAAGGAGTCGTGGTCGCGGCTGGGCGTCAACGTGGACGCCGACTTCGAGCCGCTCTACGTGGTGAACGCCGACAAGAAGCACCAGGTAGCCAAGCTCAAGAGCCTGCTCAAGGATGCCGACGAACTGCTGCTGGCCACTGACGAGGACCGCGAGGGCGAGGCCATCGCCTGGCACCTGCTGGAAGAGCTGAAGCCGCGGGTTCCGGCCCGGCGCATGGTCTTCCACGAGATCACCCCGGAGGCGATCGCCCACGCCGTCGCCACGCCGCGGGAGATGGACAACGGCCTGGTGGAGGCCTATCAGACCCGCCGGGTCCTGGACCGCCTGTACGGCTATGAAGTCTCGCCCGTGCTGTGGAAGAAGGTCATGCCGCAGCTATCGGCGGGCCGGGTGCAGTCGGTGGCGATCCGGCTGGTCGTCGACCGCGAGCGCGAGCGCATCGCCTTCCGCGCGGCCCGCTACTGGGACCTCGAGGCCGAATTCGCCAAGACCGTGGCCGACGGCGGCGACGCGGCGACCTCATTCCCGGCGACCCTGATCTCGGTCGACGGGCGCCGGGTGGCGCAGGGCCGCGACTTCGCGCCCACCGGCGAGCTGCGCGGCGCCGACGGCCAGGCGGCGATCCTGCACCTGGACGGCGAGGCGGCCGCGGCGCTGGCCGGCCGGCTGTCCGGGGCCGATTTCAGCGTCCGGTCCGTGGAGCGCAAGCCCTACCGCCGCTCGCCCTACGCCCCGTTCCGTACCACCACGCTGCAGCAGGAGGCCTCGCGCAAGCTGGGCTTCTCCGCCAAGTACGCGATGAGCGTCGCGCAGCGGCTGTATGAGAACGGTCACATCACTTATATGCGGACCGACTCGATCACGCTGTCGCAGACGGCCATCACCGCGGCCCGTACCCAGGCCCGCGAGCTTTACGGCGCTGAGTACGTGCCGGACGCCCCGCGCGTCTACACCAGCAAGGTCAAGAGCGCCCAGGAAGCTCACGAGGCGATCAGGCCGTCGGGGGACCGGTTCAAGACCCCGGCCCAGACCGGGCTGTCAGGCGACGAGCGGCGGCTCTACGAGCTGGTGTGGAAGCGCACGGTCGCCTCCCAGATGAAGGACGCCACCGGCGAGTCGGTGTCAGTTCGTGTCGCGGGCCGCTCCAGCAGCGGCGAGGACGCTGAGTTCGGCGCCTCCGGAAAGATCATCGGCTTCTACGGGTTCCTGAAGGCCTACGTCGAGGGCTCGGACGACCCGGATGCCGAGCTGGACGATAACCAGCGGCGGCTGCCGCCGCTGGCCGAGGCGGACCCGCTGACGGCGCTGCGCCTGGCGGCTGCCGAGCATGCGACGAGGCCGCCGGCCCGCTACACCGAGGCCTCCCTGATCAAGGAGCTGGAAGACCGGGAGATCGGCCGGCCGTCGACCTACGCGTCGATAATCGGCACGATCCTCGATCGCGGCTACGTCTTCAAGAAGGGCACGGCGCTCGTCCCGTCGTTCGTGGCGTTCGCCGTCGTCACGCTGCTGGAGCAGCATTTCTCCCAGCTGGTTGACTACGACTTCACGGCCAAGATGGAAGACGGGCTGGACGAGATCGCCCGCGGCGAGGCCGCCCGGGTGCCTTGGCTGCGCCGGTTCTACTTCGGGACCGAAGGCGAGGAGGGCCTGAAGGAACTCGTCAGCGACCTCGGTGACATCGACGCCCGGCAGGTGAGCTCCTTCCCGCTGGCCGGAACCGACATTGTGGTGCGCGTCGGCCGCTACGGCCCTTACCTGGAGCAGGACGGGCAGCGGGTCAATGTGCCCGAGGGCACTGCGCCCGACGAGCTGACGCCCGAGTACGCCGCCGAGCTGCTGGCGCGGCCGAGCGGGGACAAGATCCTCGGCACCGACCCGGCGACGGGCAAGACGATCATCGCCAAGGCCGGCCGGTTCGGGCCGTACGTGACCGAGCAGCTGGAAGAGGGCGCGCCCGCGTCGGCCAAGCCGCGGTCGGTGTCCCTGCTGAAGACGATGGACCTGGACAGCGTGACCCTGGAGGACGCGCTGCGCCTGCTGAGCCTGCCCCGCACCCTCGGCGAGCTGGACGGCGAGCCGGTCACCGCGCAGAACGGCCGGTACGGGCCGTATGTGAAGAAGGGCAACGACAGCCGTTCGCTGGAGTCCGAGGAACAGATGTTCACCGTCACGCTGGACGAGGCCCGGGAGCTTTTCGCCCAGCCCAAGCCCCGCGGCCGGGCCGCGCGGGCGGCGGCCGCGCCGCCGCTGCGCGAGCTCGGCGAGGACACTGCCAGCGGCAAGCCCATCGTGCTGCGGGAGGGCCGGTTCGGCCCGTACGTGACCGACGGCGAGACCAACGCCTCCCTGCGCAAGGGCGACACGATCGACTCCATCACCCCGCAGCGGGCGATCGAGCTGCTCGCGGAGCGCCGCGCGGCCGCGCCCGCGCCGAAGCGCAAGGCGAGCGGCGGGACCAGGGCCGGGGCCCGGTCATCGGCCGGCCGCGGATCGGGCAGCTCCCGTCCTTCTGGTCCCTCGCGCGCCAAGAAGCCATAGCGCCGGCAGCGCGATGAGCGCGCCCGCGGCGGTCGCCGCGGGCATCCCCGCGGCGGGCCGCTCTGGCCGCCCCTCTGCCGATACCCTTCTGCCGTGAACTTTAGATCCCCTTTGCGCAGCGGCCGCTCCGGCGTGCTGTCGATCCGGCCGTTCCGGCGGCTGTGGATCGCACTGTCGCTGTCCAGCCTGGGGGACTGGCTGAGCCTGCTCGCGCTCTCGACCCTGGCCTACAGCCTCGGCGGCCGCAGCGGCACCTACGCGGTCAGCGGCGTGTGGCTCAGCTCGCTGCTGCCCGCGCTGATCATCGGCCCGCTGGCCGGCGCCGTCGCCGACAGGTTCGACCGCCGGATGAACATGATCGTGTTCGACGTGGTGCGGGCGGCGCTGTACCTGTCCATCCCGCTGAACCTGGCCCTCGGCGTCGTTGACAAGCTGACCTGGCTCTATGTCGCGCAGTTCCTGGCCTCGTGCGCGTCGATGTTCTGGACGCCGGCCAAGGACGCCAGCGTGCCGAACCTCGTCCCGCCGGAGAAGCTGGAGCAGGCCAACCAGCTGAGCCTGCTGACCACCTACGGCACCGCGCCTATCGCGGGCCTGGTGTTCGCGGTGCTGGCGCTGGTCAGCCGGGGCCTGGCCGAGATCTCGCATTACTTCTCGACCAACCAGGTCAACCTCGCGCTGTACTTCAACGCGATCACCTTCATCATCTCCGCGCTCACCGTCTTCTCGCTGCGGCAGATACCAAGGCGGCGGCGGGCGAGCGCCACCACCACGACCCCCTCGGTCGCCCGGTCCATCTGGGAAGGCTGGCGCTTCCTCGGCCAGAACCAGCTCGTCCGGGGCATCGTCTTCGGCATGATCGGCGCCTTCGCCGCCGGCGGCGTCGTGGTCGGCCTCGGGCCCTCTTACGTCAAGAGCACCCTGCATGGCGGCAATGCCGGGTGGGGGCTTGTTTTCGCGGCAATATTCATCGGGCTCGCCGCCGGCATGTTCTTCGGGCTGCGCATCCTGCGCGGCTTCAGCCGGCGCCGGCTGTTCGGGCTGTCGATCGCCTTCGCGGCGCTGCCGCTGGCGCTGATCGCCCTGATCCCCAACCTCGGCGCCACCACGGTCCTGGTCGTGATCCTCGGCGCCTGCGCGGGCGTGGCGTACGTGACCGGCTACACCGTCATCGGCCTAGAGGTCGACGACGACACGCGCGGGCGCACGTTCGCGTTCCTGCAGTCGGCGATCCGGGTGATCCTCTTCGCCGTGATCGCCATCGCGCCGACCCTGGCTGGCGCCTTCAGCGCGCTGGTAAGGGCCGCGAGCGGCCACCAGACGCTGCGGATCGCCAGCGTGAGCTATTCGAGCGCGGGCTACAACCTCGTGCTCCTGCTCGCAGCCGTGGTCGCGGTGGTGCTCGGCCGCGTATCGTACCGGCAGATGGACGATCGGAAGGGCGTGCCGCTGCGGTCTGACCTGGCCGCGGTGCTGCATGGCGAGACGCCGGCTCCGGTGCCCAGCAGTGCGCCCGAGCAGCCAGCGCCGGCCGGACATCGCGGCCTGCTGCTCGCGCTGGAAGGCGGCGAGGGCGCGGGCAAGTCGACGCAGGCCAGGCTGCTGGGTATCTGGCTGCGCGAGCAGGGGTTCGACGTGCTGCCCACGCACGAGCCCGGCGGGACCAAGGTCGGCATGCGGCTGCGCGCGCTGCTGCTGGACAAGGCGCACACCGGCCTCAGCCCGCGGGCGGAGGCCATGATGTACGCCGCCGACCGGGCCGAGCATGTTTCCATGGTCATCGGCCCGGCACTAGAGCGCGGGACGATCGTCGTCACCGACCGCTACGTCGACTCGTCCCTGGCCTACCAGGGGGCGGGCCGGATGCTGCCGCTCAGCGAGATCGCCGGCATGAACAAGTGGGCCACGGGCGGCCTGGTGCCCGACCTGACCATCCTGCTCGACCTGCCGCCGAGCGTCGGGCTCAGCCGCCGGGCCCGGTCCGCTGACCGGCTCGAGTCCGAGCCCACCGAATTTCACGAGCGAGTCAGAGCCGGCTTCCTGGAACTGGCGGCGGCGCAGCCGCAGCGGTACCTGGTGCTGGACGCGCGCCGCGACCCGGCCGATATCAGCCGCGAGATCCAGGGCCGGATCAGGGACCTGCTGCCCGACCCCGTGCCGGTGACCGCCGAGGAGACCACCGGCAGCTTCCCGGCGGTACTCGAATGACCGACGGAGCCGTATTCGGCGACCTGACCGGCCAGGAGGCCGTCGTCGCCCAGCTTCGGCAGGCCGTGTCGGCCGCCGCGGGGCCGGCTTCCGGCGGGGTGCGGAAGGCGGGAATGACGCACGCCTGGCTCTTCACCGGACCGCCGGGATCAGGCCGCTCGGTCGCTGCCCGGGCCTTCGCCGCCGCGCTGCTGTGCGATCAGCAGGGCTGCGGCCAGTGCCCGTCCTGCCGCCAGGTGGCCGTCGGCAGTCATGCCGACCTGCTGCTGGTCCGGCCGGAGGGCCTTTCCTACGGGGTGCGGCAGACCCGCGATCTGGTGCTGCGCGCGGCCGCCGCGCCGGTCAGCGGCCGCTGGCGGGTGGTCCTGTTCGAGGACGCCGACCGGGCCACCGAGCAGGCGGCGAACGCGCTGCTCAAGGCCATCGAGGAGCCGGCGCCGAGGACCGTGTGGCTGCTCTGCGCGCCGTCCGCTGACGACCTGCCCACGACGATCCGGTCCCGCTGCCGCCTGGTGAACCTGCGTATCCCCAGCACCGAGTCCGTGGCGCAGGTGCTGGTCCGCGACGGCATCGGTCCGGACGAGGCGCTCGCGGCCGCGCGGGCCGCGCAGGGGCACATCGGCCGGGCCCGGCGCCTCGCGACCGACCCCGAGGCAGCCCAGCGCAGGACAGCGGTGCTGCAGCTGCCGCGGCAGGCCCGCGGCGGCCTCGGCAAGGCCCTCGCCGCGGCTGCGGCGCTGGTCAAGTCCGCCGAGGGCGAGGCCGCTGCGGTGACCGAGGAACTTGACGTGCCAGAGCGGGACGCGCTGCGCCGGGCGTTCGGCGAGGGCTCCACCGGCAAGGGGGTCGCCACCGCCGTCCGGGGAGCCGCCGGGGCGCTGCGCGAGCTGGAGGACCGGCAGAAATCCCGCAGCACCCGGCTGAAGCGCGACGCGCTGGACCGGGCCCTGCTGGACCTGGCCGGCTTCTACCGTGACGTGCTCGCGGTCCAGCTCGGCGCTGACGTAGAGCTGGGCAGCGCCGACCAGGATGACGAGCTGCGTGAATTCGCCGCAGCGGCCCGGCCGGAAACCTCCGTCCGCCGGATGGAGGCAATCATGCGCTGCCGGGAGCGGCTGGCCGCCAGCGTCGCCCCGCTGCTCGCGGTCGAGGAGATGGCCATCGCCCTCGCCGCCGGCTGACCGGCCGCCGCGCAGTCCCTCGGCGTGCGGCGCGACGGTCCCGCGCGGGATCTGGGCGGCCCCGGCTGCGCCGGCGCGCGGGGCGGGATTCGGGCGGACGACCCGTTTCGCCGCAAATAGACCGGCAGAAATGGGGTCCCGGGCGACGTCTGACCGTAACCTGGGGACGTGGGCATGATGATGGCGGTGAGCTTCCAGCGCAACGGGCGGCTGTATTACCTGAACCCCGGTCCGTATCAGCCGTCGGTCGGGACGATGGTGCTGGTGCCCACCGACAGCGGCCCCGAGGTCGCCGAGTGCATCTGGGCGCCGCAGTGGGTCGACGACGAGATCGGCGGGCTGCCGGTCTGCGCCGGGCTGGCCACCGAGGAGCACCTGAGCCGGGACGAGGCCAGCCGGGCCAGGCGCGCCGAGGCGCGGGTCGCCGCGCGGCGGCTGGTCCGTCAGCACGAGCTGCCCATGAAGATCATCGGGGTCGACTACCTGGACGAGCCGAACGTGGTCACGGTGTACTTCAGCGCCCCGCACCGGGTCGACTTCCGCGCGCTCGTCCGCGACCTGGCCGGGCGGCTGCGCGCCCGGGTAGAGCTGCGGCAGATCGGGCCGAGGGATGAGGCGCGGCTGCAGGGCGGCATCGGACCGTGCGGACGGGACCTGTGCTGCGCGACGTTCCTCAAGGACTTCGAGCCCGTCTCGGTGCGGATGGCCAAGGACCAGGACCTGCCCGTCAACCCGCTGCGCATCGCGGGCGCGTGCGGTCGGCTGATGTGCTGCCTGAAGTACGAGCACCCGCTGTACCAGAAGTTCCGCGAGGAGGCGCCCAAGCTCGGCTCCGCCGTCGAGACACCGGAGGGGCCCGGCACCGTGGTCGGTCACAACGTCCCGGCCGATCAGGTGGTGGTGCGGATGGCTGAGGACGGCCGCCGTTCTGCCTGTCCGAAGGCCAGCGTCTGCGGGTCGCGCCAGGCCTACGAGGCGCAGCACGGTAACGGGCGGGCACCCGCCGCGGACCGGTAGACTCTCTTCCGCTGCGGGAGACCGCGGCAAGCCGCCTTAGCTCAGTCGGCAGAGCGATTCACTCGTAATGAATAGGTCGTCGGTTCGATTCCGATAGGCGGCTCCATAAAGTCCCAGGTCAGAGCCTTGCAGGGCAGATCGGGGGATAGTCGCTGGCTCCCAGGGAGCCTAAGGGGGAGCCTAAGCGTGTTAGGCTCCCTGCCATGACCGAGACCAAGACCGGCCAGCCAGCGAAGCGCCGCTCGCGAGGCGACGACGCGATCTACTTTGACGAGTCAAAAGGCCGCTACGTAGGGGCCATCTCTCTCGGCTGCGGGCCTGACGGGAAACGGCTGCGGCGCAAGGTGACGGGCAAGACTAAGGCTGAAGTCAAGGACAAGCTGCGGGCCGAGCGGACCGACCTGGACGCCGGGGTGCGCACGAGCGCGACCTACACGCTCACCGCGGCCGTCGAGGACTGGCTGGCCGAGCGTGACGGCGTTGCGGCGTCCACGGCTAAGCGGGACCAGCTAATCCTTAAGCCCGTACTGGCCATTATCGGGACTGTCTCGCTTCGGGATCTGACCACCCATGACGTCCGTAAGGCGCTTACCGAGCTTGCCGAGAATCACTCGAGCGCGACGGTAGCGCTCGTGCACAACTGCCTGGTCCGGGTTATCCGCCATGCCGAGTCCGGCGACCATGTCCGCAGGAATGTTGCCGCGCTAGTGACCCCGCCTAAAGGCGCCGAAGGGCGGGCGTCTAAGGCTATGACCAAGGACGAGACCGCGGCGCTTCTTAGCGCGGCTAAGGGCAGTCGGCTTAGCGCTTACATAGTGCTTAGTCTCACGACCGGAATCAGGACTGAAGAGGCGCGAGCCTTGCGCTGGGATCACGTAGACCTGGACGCCCCGTCCGTGGACGTGTACCGGTCTGTAAGGGCGTCTGGCGATACCAAGACGCGTCAGTCGCGCCGGACCCTGGGCCTGCCTCAGGCAGCCGTAGAAGCCCTCAGGGTGCACCAGGAAGCCCAGCAGGCCGACCGGCTAGCAGCCGGGCGGTTGTGGAAAGAGAACGGGCTCGTGTTCCCGACAGTCGTCGGCACGCTCCAGCTTCCCGGCAATGTCCTGCGCCAGTTCCGTGCCATTACCACGGCCGCGGGCCTCGGGACCGATTGGACGCCCAGGGAACTCAGGCACACCTTCGTGTCGATCATGTCGCAGGGCGGGGTGCCGGTAGAAGAGATCGCAAGGCTGGCAGGGCATTCCAGTTCGAGGACTACCGAGCTTGTCTACCGGCACGAATTGCGCCCGGTGCTGACTGCCGGTGCCGAGGTAATGGACCGGCTGCTCGGCGCCTGACGTCGCGACACGCTGCCCGGAGTGTCGGGTAGCTTCTGGCTAGGCTCGGGTCCTAACGTCATCATCGAATCGGCTAGCACGAGGTC
>JBKQMG010000107.1:0-8821 GCA_052146815.1 Streptosporangiaceae bacterium
GACATTGTGCCGGTTCCCGGCGCGCGGTTCGAGGAGACGCTGGCATCGGCGAGCCCGGATGTGCTGCGGGAGATGATCAAGGGGTTCGCGCAGCGGATGATGGACGCCGATGTCGAGGTCCGCTGCAACGCCGGATACGGCGAGGTGACCCCGGACCGGGTGAACTCCCGTAACGGCTACCGGCTGCGGGAGTGGGACACGCGGGCCGGGACCATCGAGCTGGCGATCCCGAAGCTGCGCCAGGGCACGTATTACCCGGAGTTCCTGGAGCACCGGCGGCGCGCGGAGCGGGCGCTGGCCTCGGTGGTCGCCACCAGCTACCTGCTGGGCGTCTCGACCCGGCGGGTGGAGAAGCTCGCGGCCTCGCTGGGCGTCACCTCCCTGTCGAAGTCGCAGGTCAGCCTGATGGCAGCCGAGCTGGACGAGATGGCGGAGGGCTTCCGGTGCCGGCCGCTGGACGCCGGCCCGTACACGTTCGCGTGGATCGACGCGCTTACCCAGAAGGTCCGCGAGGGCGGCCGGACCGTGAACGTGCACGCCCTGATCGCCACCGGAGTCAACGCCGGCGGCAAGCGGGAGATCCTGGGCATCGACGTCGCCTCGTCCGAGGACGGCGCCGGGTGGCTGGCGTTCCTGCGCGGCCTGGTCGCCCGCGGCCTGTCCGGCGTGCAGCTCGTCACCTCCGACTGTCACCAGGGCCTGCGGGACGCGATCGCTGCCACCTTGCCCGGCGCCGCGTGGCAGCGCTGCAGGACGCACTACCATCGCAACCTGCTCACCCGCGTCCCGAAGTCCGCCCAGCCCCGGGTGTCCGCCCTGGTGCGGACGATCTTCGAGCAGCCCGGCGCTGCCTCCGTGCGGGCCCAGCACGCCCAGGTCGTGACCGCGCTCCAGGCCAAGTTCCCGCTGGCCGCCACGCATCTCGACGAGGCACGCGACGACATCCTGGCCTTCACCGCCTTCCCCCGCGAGGTCTGGCGGCAGATCTGGAGCAATAACCCCCAGGAGCGGCTGAACAAGGAGATCCGCCGCCGCACTGACGTGGTCGGGATCTTCCCCGGCCGCGGCGCCATCATCCGGCTAGTCGGCGCGGTGCTGGCCGAGCAGAATGACGAATGGACCGAGGCCCGCCGGTACATGGGCCCGGAAATTCCCGCCGCCTGCCAGAAAACCGGAAATCAGCTTGAAACTAATGGTGTCGGCGTGACAATTGAGGCCATTGGTGCTTAGATAAGAATAGATCACGAGGTGGCCATCTCATACACCACCTCCATGGGCGTGGCCCATACGAGACGCTGCTCGCGCGGGGCGTTACGTTTCTCATCCCGCCGCATGACTGGGGCGCCGAGATCCGCTGCTTCCTGCGTGATCCAGATGGGCATCTCATCGAACTCAGCCAGTCGGCACATACCTGACCGCGGCACGAGCGGACGTTCCTGGGGAACGTCGGTGCGAGATCGCTGGCAGATAGGCGAGCGGCCGGGGCAGCGGCGGCCGTCAGTGAGCAATGCTTGAAACCTGTGGATCTGCCGGGAAGGGCGCGAGAAAGGGGTGTACCTTCCCGGTGATCGAGTCGTAGAGGTCTCAAGCAAAGGCTGGCGCTGGAACGCCGGCTGGAAAGGTACACCCATGCTTACCGTAGTCCCTGGGGACGGCCCGGACCACATGGGCTCGAGGGATGGCTCGTCGTCGCTGATCGATGAGATTGTGCGGGAGGGCGCCCGGCGGATGCTGGCCGAGGCGCTGCGCGCGGAGGTGGATGCGTATATCGCGGCGTTCGCGGGGCAGGTGGACGAGAATGGCCGCCGGCTGGTGGTCCGCAACGGTTACCACGAGCCGCGGGAGGTTCTGACCAGCGCGGGCGCGGTGGAGGTGACGGTGCCGCGGGTGAACGACAAGCGCACCGGCGCGCAGGCCGGGGAGCGGATGCGGTTCGCCTCGGCGATTCTGCCGCCGTGGGCGCGTAAGACCCCGAAGGTCACCGAAGTGCTGCCGCTGCTGTACCTGCATGGCTTGTCGTCGGGGGATTTCGTGCCCGCGCTGGGGCAGTTCCCGGGATCGGCGGGGCTGTCCGGCCCGGTGATCACGAAGCTGACGGAGATCTGGAAGGCCGAGCAGCGCGCGTTCGGGAACCGGGACCTGTCCGGGGTGGATTACGTGTACCTGTGGGCCGACGGGATCCACGTGAACATCCGGCTGGAGGAGCACAAGCTGTGCCTGCTGGTGATGATCGGGGTCCGCGCTGATGGCCGCAAGGAGCTCATCGCGCTGGCTGACGGGTACCGGGAGTCGGCGGAGTCGTGGGCGGACCTGCTGCGGGACTGCGCCCGCCGCGGGATGCGCGCGCCGGTGCTGGCCGCCGGTGACGGGGCGCTGGGGTTCTGGGGCGCGCTGCGCGAGGTCTTCCCCGAGACCAGGGAGCAGCGCTGCTGGTTCCATAAATCAGCGAATGTTCTCGCGGCGCTGCCCAAGTCCGCGCACCCGGCCGCGAAGAAGGCCCTGGCCGAGATCTGGGGCGCCGAGGACAAGGGCCACGCCCGGGCGGCAGTGAAGGCCTTCGAGGCCGCTTACGGGGCGAAGTTCCCCAAGGCGGTCGCGAAGATCACCGATGACCTGGACCAGCTGCTGGCGTTCTTCGACTACCCGGCAGAGCACTGGGTGCACCTGCGCACGACTAACCCGATCGAGTCGACTTTCGCGACGGTCCGGCACAGAACGAAGGTCACCAAGGGCCCGGGCTCGCGGGCCGCTGGCCTGGCCATGGCGTTCAGGCTGATCGAGTCAGCCCAGGCCCGCTGGCGCATGGTCAACGCACCGCACCTTGTCGCACTGGTCCGTGCCGGGGCAACCTTCATCAACGGGAAACTCATCGAACGTCCTGGCGAGGAAGTTCACCAGGAAGCCGCCTAAAAGATCTTGATCCACAGGTCTTGACTATTGCTCCCGTCAGTTGATGTCGAACTCGTTGCCCTCAGGGTCTTTCATCGCGACTGCGTAGTGGTCGAGGCCTTCCGTGTTCAGGCCACCGAAGAGCAGGGCACCGAGATCGGCCAGGCGGGCCGCCTCCGCGTCGACGCGCTGCCTGCGCGTCTCGATCGGAACCGCGCGGCCGCCACTGACACCGATATCGAGGTGCAGCCGGTTCTTGGCCGCTTTGCGGTCCGGTACCACCTGGAACCAGATCCGCGGCCCCCGCCCGCCGGGATCGACGATGCAGTCCGCGCCAGTGCCCAGCTCATCCTCTGGCACTCCGACGTCTCGCCAGTACGCATCCCAGCTGTCGAAGCCATCTGGAGGCGGTTCAAGCTCGTACCCCAAGGCGGCGGCCCAGAAGCGCGCGAGCGGCTCAGGATCCGCGCAGTCGACCACCAGCTGGAAGCTCACGGCCATCGGTCTCTCCTCGGTGCTGGCAATGTGCCGTCGCCAGTCTGCATTGAGCCTCTGACACCGACCCGCCCGCCCTACCGGCGGCAGATCCGGATGTTCTCGTCGCCCCCAGGGCATGCATAACCATTCACGCGAGCCGGTCGGTGGTGTGTGGAGATTCCAGGACTACGGACCGCCCACAAGATCGTGGACTACTAGCTGCGCGCTCACCTGCCGCCAATATGGCTCGTTCGGTACTTAGTGCCAAGACGATGGTCTGGCCACCTGGGCGGCACTTAGCTGGTCGATCTGAGCGGTGCCGCCGGGCGCGTGACGCCCGCTCCGCGATGCGCTGGCCCTTGCCGAGCGAGCGTCCTCGATCCGCTTTGCGGAATGCTGCTGCTGCGCTGCCACCGCGGGCGTGGGACTTATGTCCTCGTCCCGGGCAGGGTCCGGTGGGCCAGGGTCCCCGGCGGCGTGGACGGCCGGTCTTGCGGTGGTCTTGTGTAAACATTCTGGTGCATGCCGCGTCTATTTAAATAGAGACAGCTCGCGGCGGTGCCGGGCTGATGGCGGCGGGCCTGGGCTGGGATGGGCGTGGCGCATGAGCAAGATCATGACCTGGTGCACTGGCCTGGCTCTCATCGGCGCGGTCGCGGGGTGCGGGCAGCCGGCGGCGCGGACGGCCGGCTCGTGGGGCCGGGCGATCGGCTCGTGGGGCAAGGCGATCGAGGTGCCCGGCCTGGCGGCACTGAACACGGGCCGGGACGCCAGCGTGACCACGATGTCGTGCGCGTCGGCGGGCAACTGCGCGGCCGGCGGGGACTACGCCGACCACCGCGGCTACCGCTCGCAGGGGTTCGTGGCCGTCGAGCGGGACGGCGTCTGGGGCAAGGCGATCGCGGTGCCCGGCCTGGGAGCCCTGAACACGGGTGGGGACGGCGAGCTCGACTCGGTGTCGTGCGGCTCGGCGGGCAACTGCGCCGCCGGCGGGTACTACTCGGGCTCCCACAGTCAGCAGGGGTTCGTGGCCGTCGAGCGGAACGGCCGCTGGGGCGCGGCGATCGAGGTGCCCGGCCTGGGGGCCCTGAACAAGGCCGGGGACGCCGATG
This sequence comes from Streptosporangiaceae bacterium, assembly GCA_052146815.1. Classification (GTDB taxonomy): domain Bacteria; phylum Actinomycetota; class Actinomycetes; order Streptosporangiales; family Streptosporangiaceae; genus DATJZH01. Next base: position 4,479 of record JBKQMG010000107.1, read on the forward strand.
TCTTGTCGGTGTCGTGCGGCTCGGCGGGCAGCTGCGTGGCCGGCGGGTACTACGGCTATTCCCAAATCGGTGAGCGGGGATTCGTGGCCGTCGAGCGGAACGGCCGCTGGGGCACGGCGATCGAGGTGCCCGGCCTGGCTGCCCTGGACAAGGACGGCTACGCCAGGGTCAACTCGGTGTCGTGCGCCTCGGCGGGCAACTGCGCCGTCGGCGGGTCCTACACCTTCCATGGCGGCGAGCAGGGGGCGTTCGTGGCCAGCGAGCGGAACAGCCGCTGGGCCAAGGCGATCGCGGTACCTGGCCTGGGAGCCTTGAACAAGGGCGAGTTCGCCTGGGTCTCGTCGGTGTCGTGCGCCTCGGCGGGCAACTGCGCCGCCGGCGGGGCTTACGGCGACCGTCACGGGAACGATCAGGGGTTCGTGGCCGCCGAGCGGAACGGCCGCTGGGGCAAGGCGATCGAGGTGCCCGGCTTGGGAGCCCTGAACAAGCGCGGGGACGCCCAGGTCTTGTCGGTGTCGTGCGGCTCAGCCGGCAGCTGCGCGGCCGGCGGGATCTACGATGAGCAGCGCGACGTTCACGGGCAGGGGTTCGTGGCCGTCGAGCGGAACGGCCGCTGGGGCACGGCGATCCGGGTGCCCGGCCTGGCGGCCCTGAACAAGGGCGGCGGGGTAACCCAGGTCCTGACGGTGTCGTGCGCCTCGGCCGGCAACTGCGCGGCCGGCGGGTACTACTTCGACCGCCCCGATCACCACACTTGGTTCGTGGCCGTCGAGCGGAACGGCCGCTGGGGCACGGCGATCGAGGTCCCCGGCCTGAAGGCCCTGAACAAGGGCACCGACGGCGTCGACGTCTCCGGCAGCGGCTTCTCGGTGTCCTGCGCCCCGGCCGGCACCTGCGCCGCCGGCGGGTACTACACCGACGCTTCCGGTCACGTCCAGGGATTCGTCACCCAGGCCGGATAGCACCCCCCGGGGCCGCGCGCCGCGCCTGGCCGCTGGTCCCTGCGGGAAGACAGCGGCCCGGCACGGACAGGCTGTTGGCGACGCAGGGAGGTCATCACATTTCGGGCCGGGGCCGCTTGGCGCGGCCGCGGCTGTCGGCATGTTAGGGCATGATCGCGATGGGCCCGGGACCGTACCCGACCTTGATCGGCCCGAGTGCGGTGTTGGTCCTGGTCCTGATCGGGATTACGAAGCCGCGTAGAGCGTGTCCCTGGCTGGTGGAGCGGTCCCGGCTCACGTACGCGGTCTTGCCGTTCGGGGTGATCGCGATGGTGATGGAGCCGGCAGGCCCGACCTTGATCGGCTTGCCGGGCCTGTTGGTGGCGGTGCTGATCGGGGTCACCGTGGCAGGCCGGGAGCTGGCGGCACTGTCCGGTGTTGTCCCGCAATCTGCCTGCACGATGCAGCCTGTCGGGCCCGAACCGGTGCTGGCGACATACACGGTCTTGCCGTTCGGGGTGATCGCGACCGCGTCGGGCCACTGCCCGACTTTGACCGGCTTGCCGGCCTTGCCGGTGGCGGTTCTGATCGGAGTTACCGTGCCCGCCGTGCTGGCCACGTAGGCGGTCTTCCCGTTCGGCGTGATCGCGATGGGGCTGTCGCCCCACGCAGTCCCCGGCTTCCAGGTGATCGGCTTGAGCGCGGTGTTGGTGGCGGTGCGGATCGGGGTCACCTTGTCGGAATCCGAGGTGTAGGCACACAGTGGATGGGTCAGCGGGATGGAGCAGTAGGAGACGTAGGCGGTTTTCCCGTTCGGGGCGATCGCGATGTAGCCGGCGCCGCCGTGCCCTTGATCGGCTTGAGCGCGGTGCTGGTGGCGGTGCTGATCGGGACTACCGAGCCGCCGGCGATGACGTAGGCGGTCTTCCCGTTAGGCGTGATCGCGATCTGGCTGGGCCCGCTCCCGACCACGATCGGCGTTCCGGCCTTGCTGGTGGCCGTATTGATCGGAGTTACCTTGTTCCCGTCGCCGTTGGCGACGTAGGCGGTCACCGGCCGGGCCGGCCCCGCCGCCCCGGCGGGACCAGCCCAGCCCAGGCCCGTTAAGGCCACGCACCCCGCAGCGGCGACCGCACCAACAGCGCGCATGATAGCTGTTCGCATCGGAACATCACTTCTCTCCAGCCGCCGGGACCGATGAGGGCAGGTCCTGGCGGTAGTGGCCAGCAGCTGGTCCCGGTGCCCGCGTCCGCGCGGGGATTCGCGCTCGCTGATCACGACCTGTTCCCGCCAGGCCAGGCAGCACCACCGCAGCCGCGGCAGCGCCGCGCTTGCTCGTCACGCTTGCTGCGGCACGGGCGGCCGGCCAGTGCCAATGGTCATCAGCACAGCAGGCCTTCGGCCGCAATCGCCCCTACGCCACGGCAGCCCCTGCAGCCTCCGCTCCTTTCCCGGTCCCCAGCCACGCCACCTCGACCGCGCAGGTTGAAGCGCCCCGGCGAGCATGAAGCGAGAATCCAGACCGATTCTGGGGCCGCGCGGCCGTCGGGTGTGCAATCCCGGCGCAACCGGTCCGCCACCAGGGCCATCAACTCGAAGCGCCGACAGTAACTCGCCAGCGCACCAGAACGACCATTCGGCGCGGCGCGGACAGCCAATCACCCAACTGGCACTCCCACGCAGATCGGCGGGTCCGCGGCGGCGTCAGTAGGTGCGCCGGTTACGGATCGTGATCGCTAAAGTCTTCGGTGTCGTACTTTAGGGTAACCAGCACCGCTCACTGGTCTCCAGCCGCCTGGAGAGCGCGGCACGGCAGCTCGGCTACAGGTCGCCTTCCTGCACCTCGGGACATCACGGCGCCAGATCGGCCCGATCTGCGCACCCTCGCCGGGCAAAGCCGAGGGTTGCGGGCCGCGCCGATCGGCGGCTACATGCGTTGATCTGCGGCGAGGTCAGTAGCGGTAGCGGGCCGCGAGGACGATGATCTCTGCTTCGGTAACGATGTAGACGAGGCGGTGCTCGTCGTCGATCCGCCGGGACCATGCCCCGGGCAGGTGGTACTTGAGCGGCTCGGGCTTGCCGATGCCGGTGAACGGATCCCGCCGGACGTCCTCGATCAGCTTATTGATCCGCGCGAGCATCTTGCGGTCGGTCTTGAGCCAGGACGTGTAGTCCTCCCAGCCCTGGTCCTCAAATGCCAGCCTCACTGGGCACTGCCGGCGTCGGCGTCGGCGTCGATCAGGGCATGCTCGGCGATGCGGATGCCGTTCAGGGCGTTCTCGTAGGCACTGAGCAGCCGGCGGGCGTTGGCCGGCGAGCGCAGCAGGTAGGCGCCCTCGCGCAGGGCGGCGTAGTCCTCGGCGGAGACGAGGAAGGCGTTGCCGTGCCTGGAGACGATCTCGATCGCGTCGTGGTCCTCATTGACTTTCTTGATCAGCGGGAATAGCCCCTTGCGCGCCTCGCTCGCGGTGATCGACATGACAGTCCAGCCCTCCAAAAGTGGTACAAGATATAGTACCACCTCCGCGCTGCGGTTGACAGTGCCCCGGTGCTGCCGCCGGTGCATAGTTCAAAGGTCTGAACCGCTCCGTCAAGCCGCACCGACAACGGCCGTACGCTCAGGTGGCTCGGCGGGCGTTCTTCTTGATCTTGTTGACACTACTCGGCGTAATCCGTGGCTGTGGCTGATCGTCGGGCAACGTCAAGGCACGGCTGGCAGTACGCGCCCACTGCCCGCGATGTCCGGTGGATACTGGTGATCGTGGCGGTCAGCTGTTCATCCGCTGCCCGCGGCCTGAGCGGCGGCCGGTCCGGCCGGTTGCAGGAACCCATATCAGTCACAGAACGTAACTGAGCGTTGGGCATGCTGTGCATTGGGTGCGCAGAAGCTACGGACTCGCTCGTTCCACGACACGCCCGAACGCGGGGCGGAAAGAGAAGGATCGCTGCAGCTCAGAGTGGGTGGGGCGCCTGGGGCTCGAACCCAGAACCCACGGATTTAAAGAGGACCGCTCGGCCGCCCTGAGCGCCCGGCCTGCACCGATGTCCCGCGAATACGCGCGGAATGCACAGATCGCACGGTGGCTACGCCGGCACTCGTTCCACGAGTCGTTCCACAGCATCCGGGCGGGACCAGGCAGACTCGTCACTCACTGTCGCCCAAGGACGGCCTGGCTTCCAGGTGGCAGGGGCCCGGCGCCATAGGTTCGGCGCGGGTTCATTTTTGACCGCATGCCAAACGCCAGGGACAGCGTTGTCCTGAGGCAGCGATGGTCCATATCGCTTAATACACGGGTGATCCGTGTCGCTTCCGGGTGTTTGCGTACCCGGCTGGGATGGTGCTGAGATGAGCAGCTTTCCGTGTCTTGCGCGCACTGTGTCGTCATCTGGGCAGGTCCGTTA
>JBKQMG010000108.1:0-3831 GCA_052146815.1 Streptosporangiaceae bacterium
GGTGCGACGTGATGCTGGACCTGACCAGCGCGGTGCGCAGCGGGCCCGAGCTGGTCATCGAGCTGCGGGTGCGCGGCGGCAACGTGGAGCTGGTCCTCGCGCCGGGCATGGTGGTGGACGCCAACGAGCTGGCGGTGCGGCACAGCAAGCTGGCGATCAGCAGGGACGCGGGCGACAACACGCCGGAGACGCTGCGCGTCCGCCTGGCAGGCCGGATGCGGCACGGCCGGATCGACACCCGGTGGCTGGCGCCGCGCCGGTGACACGGCAGGGCGCGGATACCGCGGTATCCAGGCCCTGAGATGTCGCGCGTGGTGCGGGCGCGCCGCCGTGCTACGCCTCGACCGGCGCCTCCCAGTCGATCCGGTGCTTGTGTACCCGCGCGAACATCTGCTCCGGTGACGGCATGCCGCTGCCCGGGGCCGCCTTGCCTGCCTTGGCCTGGCTGGTCTTGGCCGCCGCGCCGCTGATCATCTCGACGCGTGGCCGGCGCAACCACTCGTACGCGGCGAACGCGGCCGCTGCGGTGGACAGATCGCGCAGGCAGCGGGCCAGTTCAATGGCGCTCTCCGCGGCCTGCGACGCGAGCCGATGCGACTCAACGGCGCGCAGAGGACGCAGATCTGGTCGATCTGCGACCTGCGTCGCCGTGGCTTGCACGCTCACGCCGCACATTGCGCGCATAGCTGGGAGTCACGCTAGTACTTAACATGGTCTCGTGGGTCAGCCGGATCAGTTGTCGCGTGGTGCAGGCCGCGCGTCTGGCCCGTGGCGCGGCGGACTGGCTGATCAACGGCACAGGTGCAGACGCTGGAGACCCGTCCCTCTACCACGGTCTGGCCGGTGTGGTCCTCGCGCTGCACGAGGCCGCCGGCTACCCGAACTGTGCCAGATCGCCGTCCAGAGCACGGTGTAGAACAGATCCGAACCCGACACTCCAGCCAACGCCAGTCTCGAGGTACTTCTCATCCTGCAGACCCCGCCAGGGCACAGCCAGAACACCCAATTCCGTGCCTTCCAGCCCGCCGATGACGCCACCCACCACCGGCGCCGAATCGGCGTTCGGCGTCCCCTGATCAGTGGCGACGATGCTGCGTGCCTGACCGTCACGATCGACGGCCCTGGCCAAACGTTTGCGAGTAGTCATGCGCATTACGTCATGACTATGCGCTCAGCCAACGCCCGCTATTCGGCACGAGCGAGCACACAGCGGCTACTTGTTTGGTTGACCTCAGGATCGGTGTCTGGCGAGGCTCGGTCCAGGCGCCCGGTCCGTGGCTCTGATTGCGGCTGCCCACGCTGACCTGTCGGGTCCCGTGTGGCTCACTCATGGCCTGCGCGGGCCGGGTGTCGCAGGGTCGGAAGAGGCTCAAGAGGGGTTTGCCCAGCTCGAAGTAGCGTTGCCCTCCCGACTCGACGACAGGTGACGGATCGAGCTTCGGGAGGGTGCATGCAAGAGCAAGCAGACCGGGTCTTGATCGGGATGGATCCGCACAAGCGGTCGTCACGATCGAGGTGATGAGCGCCGACGAGACGGTGCTCGGGGGTGGCCGGTTCGGCACCGATGAGGCCGGGTTTGCCGCGATGGCCGATTACGTCAACTGGCTCCGGCCGACGGTCGAAGACCGGGTGTGGGCGGTCGAGGGCTGCAACGGGATAGGCCACCATGTCGCGGTGCGGCTGCTTGCTGCTGGCGAGCAGGTGATCGATGTGCCGCCGAAGCTGTCGGCCTGGGCGCGGGTCTTCGCGACCGGCCAGGGACGCAAGACCGACGCCACCGATGCGCATTCGGTGGCGTTGGTCGGGACCCGGATGGCCGGCCTGCGACCGGTCGTAGACGACGAGCAGCTCGCGGTGCTTCGGGTGCTGGTCGACCGCCGTCGGTCACTGGGTGAGGACCACACCCGGATGATCTCCCAGCTGCACCATCTGCTCCTGGAGCTGATCCCCGGCGGCGCGAAGAAGGACCTGTCGGCCGCGCAGGCCACCCGATGCGGCCGATTCGGAAACGCCTCAGCCATAACCCCGACGCGCGTCCACACGACGGGCAGCGAGCACGCCGAAGGCTGCAGCGGCCAGAGCGGCTACCCCGCCGATGAGGACTGGGGCGCGGACGCCGACCGCGTCGGCGATCGCCCCGAGGATTGGTCCGCCGATCGGTGCGGTGCCGACAAGGAGAACGGTTTGTAGAGCGAGCACCCGCCCGATCATGTGCGGCTCCGTTCGGAGCTGGGCAATGGACGTCGTCGCCGTCATGTAGGCGACGCTGGCAGCGCCAACCAGGGTCGCCACCACGAAGGCGAGGGCGACGCTGGGGACGGCTGAGAGGACAAGCATGGCCGCCCCGAGCCCCGCGGCACCGACCGCCACCGTCCGAATGCTGACGGTGGAACGCCTGGCGACGAGCAGCGCCCCGACCAGGCCGCCTGCGCTGAAGGCCGAGTAGACGAGGGTGTAGGTGCCATTGCCGCCGTGGAGTCCCTTCTCGACGAAGAGGGGGAATACGACCGCGAAGTTGTAGCTCAAAATTCCGATGAGCAGGAGCATGACAAAGGTGATCCAGAGATCTGGCACGCCGAAGATGTACTTGAGTCCGGCCCGGACCTGTCCGGCCCCACGAGGCGTCACCGGCAGCCGGTGCAGCTCGGCCGAGCGCATCATGGCGAGTGCGGTGAGGACCGCCGCGTAGGATGCAGCGTCAGCCGTGAAGCACCACCCGTAGCCGACCGTCACGATGAGCAGGCCGGCGAAGGCGGGTCCCGCGATGCGCGCCATGCTGTTCATGGCGCTGTAGAGCGTCACGGCGTTGGGTATCTCGTCGGTCGGCACCATCTCGTTGACGAACGACCGCCGGACCGGGTTGTCCAACGCCAGCAAAGTACCTCCTGCCACGGCGATTCCGTAGAACGCGGCGAGCGGTGCGTTGTGCATGAATGCCAGCGCCGCGAGCGCCAACGATTCGCACATCTCGAGCGCCTGCGTGACATAGAGGAGGTTGCGCTTTCTTGTTCGATCGACGATCACACCTGCCCAGGCAGACAGCAGCAGGATCGGGCCGTACTGGCACGCCACCAGCAAGCCAAGAGCGACGCCGCTTCCGGTGCGGTGCAGGATGAGGAGGGTCAGAGCAACATTGGTGAGCCAGTTGCCGGTCTGGGAGATGGTTTGGCCGATGAAGAACAGGCGGAAGTTCCGCCACCGGAGGGACGACAGAGTGCGCTGGACGAAACTGGGCCCCTGGGCAAGGCTGTCGTCGTCCACCGGATCAGGCTCTGCAGGCTGAGAGGATCACGGTGTCAGCCGTGGGCTCAACGTTCGTAATCGCCGGTCAGCCGACCTCTGGCGATCACCGGTGCGGAGAGGGAGTTGAGAAGGGTGCGGGGCCTAACTCGATCAAGTCTTGCCGCATCAGGGGTGGTGCTGACTGCGCTTGAGAGGGCGAAGACTTGGAATGTGTAGCGATGTGGCCTGTGGCCCTTGATCGGCTCGGGTCCGTGGTATCCCCGACTTATGGCGGATCGCAGGATCCGTGCCCCGGCAGCGGGCGCCTTTGCCGACAGCGCGCCTGGGGGTAGGTGATGGGGCGGGTCGAGCCGGGACGGATCGATGAGCACCAGGCAGTGCACGGCTGGCTTGGATGTGGGGACGTCGAGGTCCTCGACCACGAGCACCAGCTCTGTCGTCTCGGGCGGCGGCGGGCTCCAGCTCAGATCGGGGGACAGGTTATTTCCGCCAACCCGCTTACCGGCATGCTCTTGCGGGATCGACTGTCCTTCCCCGAAGTCTTCGCTCGTCACGATGAGTAGTTCTGGTCCCTGCAGGTTCGGACGG
>JBKQMG010000109.1:0-25272 GCA_052146815.1 Streptosporangiaceae bacterium
GCTGGAAAGCCACGGGCGCCTGCGGGCGGTCCGGAAGGAAATCGCGCGCATCTACACGGTGAAGCGTGAGCGCGAGCTCGGCATCGTGACCGTGGCGCAGGAGGCGGACGAGGATGAGTGACGAGCAGAGCGTGACGGTCTCCCGCGGTTACCGCAAGGTCCGCGAGGGGCTGGTCGTCAGCGACAAGATGGACAAGACCGTCGTCGTAGAGGTCGAAGACCGGGTCAAGCACCCCAAGTACGGCAAGGTCATCCGGCGTACCAAGAAATACAAGGCTCACGACGGCGAGAACGCCTGCGGCGTCGGCGACCGGGTTCTGCTGATGGAGACCCGGCCGATGTCGGCGACCAAGCGCTGGCGAGTCGCGCAGATCTTGGAGAAGGCCAAGTAACGAAGGTGCCGGCGGGAGGCTTCCCGCCCGGTCCCGCCAGGATCCGCCCGGCCTGGAGCACAGGCCGGAGCGCTAGCAGCAGGAGTTGACGTGATCCAGCAGGAGTCGCGGCTCAAGGTCGCCGACAACACCGGAGCCAAGGAGATCTTGTGCATCCGGGTGCTCGGCGGCTCGGGCAGGCGATACGCGGGCATCGGCGACGTCATCGTGGCCACCGTAAAGGACGCGCTGCCCGGCGCCGGGGTTAAGAAAGGCGACGTGGTCAAGGCCGTCGTCGTGCGCACGCGCAAGGAGCGCCGCCGCGGTGACGGCTCCTACATCCGGTTCGACGAGAACGCGGCCGTGCTGATCAGGGACGGCGGGGATCCGCGCGGTACCCGCATCTTCGGGCCGGTGGGCCGGGAGCTGCGGGAGAAGCGCTTCATGCGGATCATCTCGCTGGCACCGGAGGTGCTGTGATGGCGCGCAAGACCACAGCGTCTAAGAAGACGGAGACGCGGAAGGCCCCCAGCATGAAGATCAAGAAAGGCGACCACGTCGTCGTCATCGCCGGCAAGGACAACGGCCGCGAGGGCGTCGTGCGCGTGGCGTATCCCGAGCGCCAGAAGGTCCTGGTCGAGGGCGTCAACATGATCAAGAAGAACACCAAGGTCGACTATCAGGGCCGGCGCGGCGCCAAGGAGGGCGGCATCGTCCACCAGGAGGCGCCGATCCACGTGAGCAACGTGGCCCTGATTGATCCGGAGACCAAGAAGCCGGCCAGGGCCGGCTACCGGATCACCGAGGACAGCAAGGTCCGGGTCACCCGGCCGAGCGGTAGGGAAATCTGATGGCGGCCACCACTACCAGGCAGCCGGCGGCGCCGCGCGGCGCGGCCTCCGGCAGCGCGGCGGCAGACGGCGGCGCGGCACCCGAGCGCACGCCGCCCCGGCTGAAGCTGCGCTACCAGAGCGACATTGCCCCCGCGCTGCGCGAGGAATTCAGCTACGCCAACGTCATGCAGATCCCCGGCCTGGCGAAGATCGTGGTCAACATGGGCGTGGGCGAGGCAGCGCGTGACGCCAAGCTCATCGACGGCGCGGTCCGTGACCTGGCGATCATCACCGGCCAGAAGCCGGCGGTGGCCCGGGCCAGGAAGTCGATCGCGCAGTTCAAGCTGCGGGAAGGCATGCCGATCGGCGCGCACGTGACGCTGCGCGGCGACCGGATGTGGGAGTTCTGCGACCGGCTGCTGTCGATCGCGCTGCCCCGCATCCGTGACTTCCGCGGCCTGTCCGACCGGCAGTTCGACGGCCGCGGGAACTACACCTTCGGCCTCACCGAGCAGCTGATGTTCCACGAGATCAACCCTGATCAGGTGGACCGGCAGCGCGGCATGGACGTGACGATCGTTACGACCGCGACCAACGACGCTGAGGGCCGCTCACTGCTGCGGCGGCTCGGCTTCCCGTTCAAGGAGAACTGAGTAGTGGCGAAGAAGAGCCTGATCGCCAAGGCGAAGCGCACGCCGAAGTACAAGGTGCGCGGGTACACCCGGTGCTCCCGGTGCGGGCGGCCGCGCGCGGTCTACCGCCGGTTCGGCCTGTGCCGGATCTGCTTCCGGCAGCTGGCGCACCGCGGCGAGCTGCCGGGCATCACCAAATCCAGCTGGTAAGAGCCGGCCAGAGCAAGACCCGGATGCACCAGCACCCGGCGGAGGATCCACCTGGGCGCAACCCGCGCCCACCGACCACGCCGCAGGTCCCGCAGGGGAAACCGCGGCGAGGAGGGCCACCAGGCCATGACAATGACCGACCCGGTCGCAGACATGCTGACCCGGCTGCGTAATGGCAATTCGGCGTACCACGACACCGTGGCCATGCCGCATTCCAAGATCAAAGTGCATATCGCCGAGATCCTCCAGCAGGAGGGCTACATCGCGGGCTGGAAGGTCGAGGACGCCGAAGTCGGCAAGCGCCTCGTCGTCGCCCTGAAGTACGGGCCGACGAGGGAGCGCTCCATCGCGGGCGTCAAGCGCGTGTCCAAGCCAGGCCTGCGGGTCTACGCGCGCAAGGACAACCTGCCGCGCGTGCTCGGCGGCCTCGGCGTGGCAATCATCTCGACATCGGCAGGCCTGATGACTGACAAGCAGGCCAAGCGGCAGGGCGTGGGCGGGGAAGTCCTCGCCTACGTCTGGTAGGGAGCCGGTCATGTCACGAATCGGACGCATGCCCGTCGCTGTCCCGAGCGGCGTCGACGTCACCATCAACGGCCGCGAGGTCGTCGTGCAGGGGCCGAAGGGCCGCCTGCAGCTGGAGGTCGCCGCGCCCATCGAGGTCAGTCAGTCCGACGGCACCATTACCGTCACCCGCCCGAGCGATGAGGGCGAGATCCGCGCGCTGCACGGCCTGTCCCGGTCGCTGATCGCCAACATGGTGACCGGCGTGACCGACGGCTACCGCAAGACGCTCGAGATCGTCGGCGTCGGCTACCGGGTTCAGGCCCGGGGCAGCGACCTGGAGTTCGCGCTCGGCTTCAGCCACCCGGTCCCGGTGCGCGCCCCGGAGGGGATCACCTTCCGGGTCGAGACGCCCACCAGGTTCGTCGTCGAGGGCATTGACAAGCAGCAGGTCGGCGAGGTTGCCGCCAATATCCGCAAGCTCCGCAAGCCTGACCCCTACAAGGGCAAGGGCGTGCGGTACCAGGGCGAGCAGGTCCGGCGCAAGGCCGGAAAGGCTGGGAGGTAACCGATGCCTGGCATCAAGACCAGAGGTCCCGGTCAGGTCAAGGGCCGGGCCAAGTCACGCGGCTCGGCGCGCCTGCGCCGCCATCTGCGGGTCCGCAAGAAGGTCCAGGGCAGCTCCGCGCGGCCGAGGCTGGTGGTCACCCGCTCGGCCCGCAACATGTTCGCCCAGATCGTGGACGACGTGCAGGGCGCCACGCTGGTTTCCGCCTCTACCCTGGAGGAGCCCATCCGCGGCGCGGACGGCGACAAGACCGCCAAGGCGCGGCAGGTCGGCGCGCTGCTCGCGGAAAGGGCTGCGAGCAGCGGTATCAGTGCCGTGGTGTTCGACCGCGGGGGCTACGCCTACCACGGCCGGGTCGCGGCGCTCGCCGATGGCGCGCGGGACGGCGGGCTGGGCCTGTGACAAGGTCAACCGCCCGGGCCGCCGCCGCGCCTTACGGCGCTGAGGCGGCCGGCTGCGCGGCGATAAGCCCGGCGAGAACGGGCATTGGCATCAACGAGAAAAGGGAAATCTGATGGCAGCAACACCGCGGCGCGGCACCGGAGGCGGCGGCGAGCGGCGCGACCGCCGTGACGACCGTCGCGGCGGGGCCGCCGACAAGGGCACCGCCTATCTGGAGCGCGTCGTCACCATTAACCGCGTGGCCAAGGTCGTGCAGGGCGGCCGGCGGTTCAGCTTCACCGCGCTGGTCGTGGTGGGCGACGGCAACGGCATGGTCGGGGTCGGGTACGGCAAGGCCAAGGAGGTGCCCGCGGCGATCGCCAAGGGCGTCGAGGCGGCCAAGAAGGGCTTCTTCAAGGTGCCCAGGATCGCCGGCACGATCCCGCACACGGTGCAGGGCGAGGAATCGGCCGGCGTGGTCCTGCTCAAGCCGGCCAGCCCCGGAACCGGCGTCATCGCCGGCGGCCCGGTGCGCGCCGTGCTGGAGTGCGCGGGCATCCACGACGTGCTCTCCCGGTCGCTGGGGTCCTCCAACCCCATCAACGTCGTGCATGCGACCGTGGCGGCCCTGAAGGGCCTGAGCCGGCCCGAGGAGATCGCGGCCCGGCGCGGCCTGCCGATCGAGCATGTCGCCCCGGCGGCGATGCTGCGCGCCAGGGCGGCAGCGGCTGGCAACGCGGTTTCAGGAAACAGCTGACCGGGAGCATGACATGGCAGAGCTAAGGGTCACCCAGACCAAGTCGAAGATCGGCGGCAACCAGACGCAGCGGGACTCGCTGCGCTCGCTGGGCCTGCGGCGGATCGGCGACGTAGTCGTCAAGGCGGACCGTCCCGAGATCCGCGGCATGATCCAGGCGGTGCGCCACCTGGTCACCGTGGAGGAGGTTGACTGAGATGGCAGACAATGAAAGTACCCGGGGCAACGACAGCACCCCGGGCGGCCGGTCCGGCCTGAAGATCCATCATCTGCGGCCGGCGCCCGGCTCGCGCACGGCCCGCACCAGGGTCGGCCGCGGCCAGGGCTCCAAGGGCAAGACCGCGGGCCGCGGCACCAAGGGCACGAAGGCGCGCACGAAGGTGTCGCCCGCGTTCGAGGGCGGCCAGATGCCGCTGCACCGCCGGCTGCCGAAGCTGAAGGGCTTCTCGAACCTGCCGTTCAAGACCACCTACCAGGTCGTCAACCTGGACCGGCTGGCCGCGCTGTACCCGGACGGCGGCGACGTGACGCCGGAGAACCTCGTGGCCAACGGGGCCGTGCGGCCGGGCGAGCTGATCAAGGTTCTCGGCCAGGGCGAGGCCACGGCGCCGCTGCGGGTGACCGCGCATGCCTTCTCCGCCTCGGCCAGGGACAAGATCACCGCGGCCGGCGGGACCGCTACCGAGCTGTGAGCTAGCGCGCCGCGGCGCGTGAGGAGAGACCGGCTGGGCCAGCTAGCAGGCCCCCGCCGCGCTGCGGCGGGGGCACTGCGGGTCCAGGCGGCAGGCTGTCGGAGTCCCTTTACCGCGTTAGACTGCGGCGAGCATGTCGCGCTCGCGGCCAGCGGGCCCCCGCCCGTGACGAGGAGCGGCAGATCACTGTGAACCGACGATTCAAGGACGGCGCATGCTGACCGCGTTCCTCCGGGCCTTCCGGACGCCCGACCTGCGCAAGAAGCTGCTGTTCACGCTCTTTATTATTGCCATGTTCCGGCTCGGGTCGTCGCTGCCGACCCCCGGCGTGTCCGAGCGCGCGCTCAACGCCTGTCTCAACACTGCCGCCCACAGCGGCAGCAGCGGCGGCGTGTTCCAGCTGGTCAACCTGTTCAGCGGCGGCGCGCTGCTGAAGCTGACGGTATTCGCGCTGGGCATCATGCCCTACATCACCGCCAGCATCATCCTGCAGCTGCTCGCGGTGGTCATCCCGCGGCTGGAGACGCTGCGCCAGGAGGGCCAGAGCGGCCAGGCCAAGATCACCCAGTACACCCGGTACCTCACCGTCGGCCTGGCGATCCTGCAGTCCACCGGCATCGTGGCGCTGGCCCGCTCCGGCAACCTGATCACCGGATGCTCCGGCAGCTCGCTGATCCCCAACGACTCGGTCTTCACGATCGCGACGATGGTGATCTGCATGACCGCCGGCACCGCGGTCATCATGTGGCTGGGCGAGCTGATCACCGACCGCGGCGTCGGCAACGGCATGTCGCTGATGATCTTCACCCAGGTGATCGCGGTCATCCCGGGCGAGATGATCGCGATCTACAAGGCCAAGGGCAGCTTCATCTTCGCGATCGTGCTGCTCGTCGGAATCGCGATCATCGCGTTCGTCGCCTTCATGGAGCAGGCCCAGCGCCGCATTCCGGTGCAGTACGCCAAGCGGATGGTGGGCCGCAAGATGTACGGCGGCACCTCGACGTACATCCCGCTGAAGGTGAATCAGGCGGGTGTCATCCCCGTCATCTTCGCCTCCTCGATGCTCTATATCCCCGAGCTCGCCTCGCAGATGTTCGGCAAGACCACCGCCACGAGCGGCTGGCAGCTCTGGGTACAGGAGCACCTGGTCATCGGGAACGGCTCGACCTTCTCGCCGTATTACATGGGGATCTTCTTCATCCTCATCGTCTTCTTCACTTACTTCTACGTGTCGATCACCTTCAATCCGACCGAGGTGGCCGACAACATGAAGAAGTACGGCGGATTCATCCCCGGCATCAGGCCCGGCGGCCCGACCGCCGGGTATCTCCAGTTCGTGCTCAGCCGGCTGACTGCCCCTGGCTCGGTCTACCTGGCCGTCGTGGCGCTGATTCCCATGCTGGCAATCGGCCTGGTCGGCGCCTCGTCACAGTTCCCGCTCGGCGGAACCAGCATCATGATCGCGGTGGGGGTGGGTCTCGACACAGTGAAGCAAATCGAGAGTCAGTTGCAGCAGCGCAACTATGAGGGCTTCCTGCGGTAGTGCGCGTCGTCCTCGTCGGGCCCCCCGGTGCGGGCAAGGGGACACAGGCCCAGTTCATAGCCTCACACCTGGCGATCCCGAAGATCTCGACAGGTGACATTTTCAGGTCCAACGTCAGTACCGGCACCGGGCTGGGCAAGAAGGCCAGGGCGTTCATGGACCGCGGCGACCTGGTCCCCGACGAAGTGACGATCGCGATGGTGCACAGCCGCCTGCAGGAGCCCGACGCGCAGGCGGGATTCCTGCTCGACGGCTTCCCGCGCAACGTCCCGCAGGCCGAGACCCTGAAGAAACTGCTCACCGAATGGGAGATCAGGCTCGACATCGTGCTGGAGCTGGTCGTCGATGATGACGAGGTGGTCCGCCGGCTGTCGGGGCGGCGGACCTGCCGCCGCTGCGGTCATGTATGGCATGTCCTGTTCGATCCGCCCGCCCGCGCGGAGACGTGCGATGACTGCGGCGGGGAGCTGTTCCAGCGCGACGATGACCGTGAGGAGACCATCCGGCATCGCGTGGACGTCTACCAGCAGCAGACGTCGCCGCTCATCTCCTTCTACGCCGACGAGGGCATCCTGCTCGGCATCGACGCCACCGGGCCGGTCGAGGAGATCACCGACCGCTCGCTCAGCGCGCTGCGGCGCTTCATCCGCTGAGATCAGCCCGGCCCAGTGCGGGTACGGTGAAAGAGAACCCTGGGGGAGGCGCCCATGCGAGTGCGGCAGGAGCCGCCGATCCAGCTCAAGACGCCCGGCCAGATCGCGGTCATGCGCGAGGCCGGGCTGGTGGTGGCGCGCGCCCTGCGCGCGGCGGCCGCCGCCGCCGAGCCTGGCATCAGCACCGCCGAGCTGGACGCGATCGCCGAGCGCGAGATCCGCGGCGCCGGAGCGGTGCCGTCCTTCAAGGGGTATCACGGCTTCCCGGCGACGATCTGCACGTCGGTGAACGACCAGATTGTGCACGGCATCCCCAGCCCGCGCGCCCTGCTGGCGGCCGGCGACGTGCTGTCCATCGACTGCGGCGCCATCGTCGGCGGCTGGCACGGGGACGCGGCGCTGACGATCGGGATCGGCGAGATCAACGGCTCGCTGGCCGCCCTGCTGGCGGCGTGCGAGCGAGCGCTGTGGCACGGCCTGGCCCAGGCGGTCGCCGGCCGGCGGCTGACCGACATCTCGCACGCGGTCGAGACCACCGTCGCGGCGGGCGGCTCCTACGGGATCATCCGGGACTACACCGGGCACGGCATCGGCACCGAGATGCACATGGACCCGCCGGTGCCCAACTACGGCAAGCCGGGCCGGGGACCGCTGCTCGCCGAGGGAATGGCCCTGGCGATCGAGCCGATGGTGGTGCTCGGCCAGCCGAAGACCCGGCTGCTCGATGACGACTGGACCGTGGTGAGCGCCGACGGGAGCCCGGCGGCGCATTTCGAGCACACCGTGGCCATCACGGCGGACGGCCCGTGGGTACTGACCGCCGAGGACGGCGGGGCGGCCGGCCTCGCCGTGTCCCGAGACGACGGGCAGGCAGCTGCGCGGCCGCTCTCCACTCCCGCGCACTCGCAGGCCTAAGGAGGATTCCGTGTCAGCTGACCCCCGGATACGGGCCTCCGACGACGACCGGGACCGTACCGCGGCGCTTTTGCGCGAGCACCACGCGGCCGGACGGCTGGACGCCGAGGAGTTCGACGAGCGGCTGGACCGCGCGCTGCGGGCCAAGACGATCGGGGAGCTTGACGAGCTGCTGGGCGACCTGCCGGCCATCGACCTGTACCGGCTCCCGGACGCGGGCCTGCGCCGCAAGCGGGGGCCGCTGCCGGGCTAGCGCGGCCGGGGCTGGCAGCGCACCGCCCGGCAGCCGAGGGCACCACCAGGCTGGCGCAGCCGGGGGCAGGCAGCCGGGCTGGCGCAGCCGGGGGCGGGCAGCCGGGCTGGCGCCGCGGGCTTGCGCATCCGGGCTGCCTCGCGCCGCCCCGGCCCGGCAGCAGGCACCCAGCCGGGGCCGGGCAGACGGGAATATTGGCGGCGCCTGCCTGGTTACACGCCTTGCCGCCGGGCAGGATATTGGCCCGGTTCGCTTTGCGGGCAAGGCTGAAGTAGACTCTGCTGCGGTCCTTGAGCTGCCGTGCCAGCGGCGCGTATGCCCGTAGCGCGATGGCAGCATTCCAGCGGGCCGTCCCGTCCCGGAATCGTGCGCAGGCGCGAGCCGGATGGCGGGAGGCAAGCCACCGAATGCAGTACGACAGTCTGCCGCGGCACGGCCAGCAATGGCCAGGTCCGGCGGATCGCAGTAATCCCTAACCAGAAGCACCAGCTAGCACGACGATGACCGGCAGGCTGGCCGACGATCAGCGAAGCGCGGAGGATATGCCCAAGAAAGACGGCGCCATTGAGATCGAGGGCACGGTGGTGGAATCGCTGCCCAATGCCTTCTTCCGGGTGGAGCTGGACAACGGGCACAAAGTCCTGGCCCACATCAGCGGGAAGATGCGGATGCACTACATCCGGATCCTGCCCGATGACCGGGTAGTCGTGGAACTGAGCCCCTACGACCTCAGTCGCGGGCGGATTGTCTACCGGTACAAGTAACGAGCGGACGGTGCACGGGCCGCGCAGCGGCCCTGAGCGCCTGAGGAGACCCGAAAATGAAGGTCAAGCCGAGTGTGAAGAAGATCTGCAGCAAGTGCAGGATCATTCGCAGGCATGGCCGGGTCATGGTCATCTGCTCTGACCCGCGGCACAAGCAGCGGCAGGGCTGAGCCCGATGACACGGGCATAGCAGGAAGCACGGGCACAGCAGGACAACAGCAAGACACGCACCGCAAGGTCCGCCGTCGGCCAGGCCGGCGGCGGACGACCCCCGGAGGAGGCCGGGGCCGGGGCCCAGGGCAGGGACACGGGAGCGGTGCGCAGGACCTCCCCATGCGAAGGAGAACTGCCCGCGATGGCACGTCTGGTTGGCGTTGACCTTCCGAACGACAAGCGACTTGAGGTCGCTCTTACTTACGTGTACGGCATCGGCCGCACCCGGGCGCTGGAAACCCTCAGCGCGACCGGCGTCAGCGGCGATACGCGCGTCCACCAGCTGAGCGACGACGACCTGGTCCGGCTGCGTGACTGGATCGAGGCGACCTACCGGGTGGAGGGTGACCTTCGCCGTGAGGTGCAGGCTGACATCCGCCGCAAGGTCGAGATCGGCTGCTATCAGGGCATCCGGCACCGCCGCGGTCTTCCTGTGCACGGCCAGCGCACGCAGACCAATGCCCGTACCAGGAAGGGCAAGAAGAAGACCGTGGCCGGCAGGAAGAAGACCGGCAAGAAGTAGTCCCTCGTGCCGGGCCCGATCGGGAACGGCACGGCACCGACAGCGGACCGACCACCTCCGGAGTTAGAGGAGCAGGATGCCTCCCAAGAGCCGTACCGGCGTCAAGAAAGTCCGGCGCAAGGAACGCAAGAACATCGCGCACGGGCACGCCCATATCAAGAGCACGTTCAACAACACCATCGTGTCGATCACCGACCCGGCTGGCAGCGTCATCTCGTGGGCGTCCTCGGGCCAGGTCGGCTTCAAGGGCTCGCGCAAGTCGACCCCGTTCGCCGCGCAGATGGCGGCCGAAGCCGCCGCGCGCCGCGCGATGGAGCACGGGATGCGCAAGGTCGACGTCTTCGTGAAGGGCCCCGGCTCCGGCAGGGAGACCGCTATCCGGTCCCTGCAGGCGACGGGCCTCGAGGTTGGCTCCATCCAGGACGTCACCCCGGTTCCGCATAATGGCTGCCGCCCGCCTAAGCGGCGCCGGGTCTGAGGAGTAAGCGACAACCATGGCTCGATACACCGGTCCGGACTGCAAGCGCTGCCGTCGCGAGAAGACCAAGCTGTTCCTGAAGGGCGCCAAGTGCGACTCGCCGAAGTGCCCGATCGAGATCCGGCCCTACCCGCCGGGTGAGCACGGCAGGAACCGGCCGAAGGAAAGCGAGTACCTGCTTCAGGTCCGCGAGAAGCAGAAGGCCCGCCGCATCTACGGCATCCTCGAGCGGCAGTTCCACAACTACTACGAGGAAGCGACCCGCAGCCGCGGCAAGACCGGCGAGGCGCTGCTCCAGATCCTGGAGAGCAGGCTGGACAACGTGGTCTACCGGGCCGGCTTCGCCAAGAGCCGCGACATGGCACGCCAGGTCGTCCGGCACGGGCACATCCTGGTCAACGGCAAGAAGGTCGACATCCCCTCGTTCCGCGTCGGCGAGGCCGACATCGTCGAGGTCGCCCCGAAGGCGCGCGGGCTGACGCCGTTCATCGTGGCCCGTGCGGAGGCGGGGGAGCGCCCCGTGCCCGCGTGGCTCGAGGTCATCCCGGACAAGATGCGTATCCTCGTGCATGCGCTCCCCGTCCGGGCGCAGATCGACACACTCGTCCAGGAGCAGCTCATCGTCGAGTACTACTCGAAGTAAAAGCCGGGAGGCGCCCCGGCCAGGGGCGCCCGCGGTTACTGGCGGCCGACGCCGCCAGCCAGGTCGCGACTGTCATATAGCGGGCAGCGCGGAAAGGAACAACCATGCTCATTGCCCAGCGCCCCAGCCTCACCGAGGAGCAGGTCGACGAGTTCCGCTCGCGGTTCGTCATCGAGCCGCTCGAGCCGGGATTCGGCTACACGATCGGCAACTCGATCCGCCGCACCCTGCTGTCCTCGATTCCCGGTGCTGCCGTCACCAGCATCCGGATTGAGGGCGTGCTGCACGAGTTCTCCACCGTGCCCGGGGTCACCGAGGATGTCACCGACGTCATCCTGAACCTCAAGTCGCTGGTGGTCTCCTCCGAGCACGACGAGCCCGTTCACATGTACCTGCGCAAGCAGGGCCCGGGTGCGGTCACCGCGGCGGACATCGCGCCGCCGGCCGGGATGGAAGTGCACAACCCGGACCTGCACATCGCCACGCTCAACGGCAAGGGCAAGCTGGAGATGGAGCTCACGGTCGAGCGCGGCCGCGGCTACGTGTCGGCGGCGCAGAACAAGCAGCCGGGCCAGGAGATCGGCCGGATCCCGATCGACTCGATCTACTCGCCCGTCATGCGGGTGACCTACAAGGTCGAGGCCACCCGAGTCGAGCAGCGCACCGACTTCGACCGGCTCATCCTGGACGTCGAGACCAAGCCGTGCATGCGGCCGCGGGACGCGGTCGCCAGCGCGGGCAAGACACTCGTCGAGCTGTTCGGCCTGGCCAGGGAGCTGAACGTCGACGCCGAGGGCATCGACATCGGCCCGTCGCCGACCGACGCGGCCCTGGCCGCTGACCTGGCGCTGCCCATCGAGGAGCTGAACCTGACCGTCCGCTCCTACAACTGCCTCAAGCGCGAGGGCATCCACTCCGTGGGCGAGCTGGTCGCGCGCAGCGAGCAGGACCTCCTGGACATCCGCAACTTCGGCGCGAAGTCCATTGAGGAAGTCAAGCAGAAGCTGATCGACATGGGTCTTGCGCTGAAGGACTCGCCGCCCGGATTCGACCCCGGCACCGCCGCCGACAGTTACGGCGCCGATGACGAGGACGAGGACGGCGATGGCTACGTCGAGACTGAGCAATACTGACGGGTCAGCTGGCCCCCGGTAGTAACCCGAGGAGAGTTCTTCGATGCCCACGCCCACCAAGGGCCGTCGCATGGGCGGTAGCTCGGCCCACCAGCGGCACATGCTGGCGAACCTGGCCACGGCGCTGTTCGAGCACGGCAAGATCACGACGACCGAGTCCAGGGCCCGCAGGCTCCGGCCGGTCGCCGAGCGCCTGATCACCTTCGCCAAGCGAGGTGACTTGCACGCCCGGCGTCAGGTGCTCGGCGTGGTCACCGACAAGAGCGTGGTGCACACTCTCTTCGCCGAGATCGGGCCCAGCTTCGCCACCCGCGAAGGCGGCTACACGCGCATCACCAAGATCGGACCGCGCAAGGGTGACAACGCGGCTCTCGCGGTGATCGAGCTGATCCGCGAGGAAGCCGACGCCAGGCCGCGCCGCCGCCGGGCCCGCCGGGCCCAGCCCGCCACTGCCCAGACGGGCGGCCGCCCCGCCCGTGGCCAGGCCGCGGCGGGACAGACGGCCACGGCCGAGCCGGCCGAGGCCGAGCTAGCCACGGCCGAGCCGGCTGAGGCCGAGCAGCCGGACACCGCAGACGCCAGCGCGGCCGCGCCAGCGGCCGACGCTGGTGCGGCGGCGGCAGAGGCGCCGGAGGGCACCGAGGCTGGCGACGCGGCGGCAGAGGATGCCGACACCGTCAGCGCGACGGCCGCCAGCTCCGAGGACACCGGCTCCGAGGACACCGGCTCCGAGGACACCGAGGGCTGAGCCGCCCTGAGCGCCACGAGCGCTGACGAGCAGGCCGGGCCTGACCTCCCGCACACCAGGCTCCGGCTCGACCTCGCCTACGACGGCTCAGGCTTTCATGGCTGGGCCGCCCAGCCCGGCCAGCGCAGCGTCCAGGGCGTCCTGGAGGAGGCGCTCGGCCGGGTTCTGCGCCTTCCGGTCCCGGTCGCGCTGACGGTCGCCGGCCGGACCGACGCGGGCGTCCACGCCCGCGGGCAGGTGGCCCACTCCGACGTGCCCGGTCCGGCCTGGCAAGCGGTCGCGCCGATCGCAGCCCGAAGACTCAACCGGCTGCTGCCGCCCGATATCAGGATCCGGTCAGTCGCCGAGGCCGCGGCGGGCTTTGACGCCCGGTTCTGCGCGCTGTGGCGGCGGTATTCCTACCGGGTCTGCGACGACCCGCTAGCGGCCGATCCGCTGCGCCGGGGTGACACTCTCTGGCTGCGCGGCCCGGTAGACACCCAGCGGATGAACGAGGCCGGGCGCGCCTGCCTGGGGGAGCACGATTTCGCGGCGTTTTGCCGGCGCCGCGACGGCGCGACCACAGTCCGCGCGCTGCTGCGCCTGGAGTGGGACCGCCCGCAGCGGGGCATCGCCGTGGCGACCGTCAGCGCGGATGCTTTCTGCCACAACATGGTCCGGGCTCTGGTGGGCGGCATGCTCGCGATCGGGGCCGGCCGCCGGGACCCGGCCTGGCTGGCCGAGCTGCTGGCCGCCCGGATCCGTGACTCAGCCGTGGCGGTCGCGCCCGCGCATCCGCTGTGCCTGGAGGAAGTGCGCTACCCGCCCGACGCGGAGCTTTCCGCCCGTGCCCTGGTGACCCGGCAGGTCCGCCATCTCCCCGCCTCGCCATCGGCCTAGGGCGCCGGGCTCGCCATCCCGTTGACCATCCGGCTCGTCAGGCCGAGGTTCGCCGTCTTGCTGATCATGTCGCTGAGAAAGCCCTCGAGCGCGACACGCTGCGCGGCCTTGCGCGGCGCGCGCAGGCTGGTCAGCTCGCCCCACACGAGTATCAGGTAGTGCCCCTTGTCGACGGCCTCTTCGATGCCGGTGCCGTTGCCGAGCTTGCTGGTCAGTCCCTTGGCCGAGGGGAGCTGGGCGATGAACTGCGCCCGGCCCGCGGTCTTCCCGGCGGCCTGCGCGGAAGCGGTGCTGGTCAGGTTCAGCACGCCGATCGTCCCCATCAGCTTCCTGGCGTCCGACACATAACTGGCCCGCAGTATCTGGCTGCAGCCCGCCCGCCGGACCGCCCGACGCAGTCTCGAGCCGATGACGGCGGCCGAGCACTTCTTGCTCATCCGGGCGATGGTCAGCCGGTAGCCGGCCGCCGCGGCGGTAAAGGCGGGGGGGAACACCTCATGCAGCGTCAGCGGCACGGGATCGGTCGCCCGCGCCGCGATGTGCCCCCACGGGCCCAGCGAGGGCGTCGGCGACGCCGTGGGCCGCGGGGAGGCGGACTTAGCAGCGGCTGACTGGCTGGCCGAGGCGGACGGGCGGTGCGCTGCGGCGCCGCGGGCGGCGACATAGGTGACCGCGCCGACCGCCAGCGCCACGATGACCACCGCGGTCACCAGCCATCGGGCAGAGATCCGGCGCCTGCGGGGCTTGCCGCCGCTGCGCCTGCCGGTCCCGTGCGCGCCGTGCCCGCGCGGCCGGCCGGGCTGGGTGCCCGCCGCCGTGCCCGAGCCGGGCCGGCCGGTGCTGGCGCTGCCCGGCGAGGCGCCGGGGCCGGGGTCGCCCGTCCGGCTGCCCGCGACCGCGGTGGCCAGGCCGCCAGCCGTCCCGCCGGGCCAGTTCGGGCCGGGGCCGTCCGGACCGGGACCGTTCTGGCCTGCGCCGCTACCCGTGGCCGGCCAGGCCGGGTCACGGTCGGCCGGGTCCGGGCTGCCGTCGGCGAGCCAGTCGTCGGCCGCCGGTCCGCCGGCCGCCCACTCAGCGGCTCGCGCATCGCTGTCGGCACCGCCCCGGGCGCTCCAGCTCTGCGTGGACGGCACGTCCGCGGACGGGTCGCTCACCGCCAGGGCGGAGTAGGCGGGATCGTTGCCGCCGGACGGGTCGCCGGCCGCGGCGTCGCCGCCGAGCCCCGCCTCGTCCGACCCGGGCTGGCCCGAGAACCCGTTAGCTCCGCTCCGCTCCGCCCGCGAGGCGGAGCGGTGCGCGCGGTTCCACGCGGCAAACTGGCCGGGCGGATACAGCGGCGGGGGCTGGCCCGGGGCCGGCGGGTATCCGCGGGCCGGGCCCTTGCCGCCGCTGCCGACGAATCCGTACGGGCTGACATAGCCACCGGGCTGGTCACCGGGGGCCGCCTCGTCCTCGGTGACCCGGTAGCCGGGCTCGAACAGAGACGACTCGGCGCCCGGCTGGCGCGGCAGCGCGGAACGGGGCCCGGCCGAGGCCGGGGCGACATCGCGGCCGGACGAGCCGTGCCGGCGGCCGCGGACCTGGCCGACCGCATTTTCACCCGGAGAACGCATGGCGGGAGCCTACAGCCCGCATAGCCGCGTTCCGCTGACTTCGGCTCTCATGCCGGGCAGCTGCGCGATTCCCGCCCGGCCAGGGTGTCACCCGCGGCGATCGCACCGCCGGTGGTCTCGGTAACGTGACCCGCTTCTCCGGCGCGCCGGGCGAGCCGCGGTCGCTCAGCCGCCGGACTCGGGGAGGGCCGGCGGGGTGCTCGTGCACGGAAAGTAGAACGTCCGGGCGCGGCCGGTCCGGCGGCTGGCGAGCTGCTGCTTGCATGTCTGGTCGTAGGCGCTGAGCGGATCGCCGGGCCGGCTGAGCCCGGAGACCGTGGCGGTCAGGCCCGAGAGCTCCAGCCGCAGTCGCATAAGCTGGCGGCCCTGGCGCTCGATCCGTGCCGCCTGCCGGTTTTCGGCGGTGTGCAGGGCCGACCGGACGAGCAGGCCGACCGCGACCGCGGCGACCGCGATGACGCAGGCCACGATGGCCAGGATCCTGGTTCCCATCATTTCCCTCCCCTATGGCGCGGTCAGCATCTCACCGGGCCGGCTCAGCCGCCGGGAATCGCCGGGGCGCTCCGGTGCCCGCCGCTGGCCGGCTGGCCGGCACCCGGCGCCGGCGGCCTGCGCGAGGCCGTCGCTTTGACCGCTGCCGGTCACGGCCGGTATCCTTCTCAGGCGTCCATGTGTACCGGCATGCCCGCGTGCCCGTTCAGCGGGCAGGTGAGCTGGGGCCGGTACTGCGGATTCCCCGTCAGGTGGGACTACCCCGGACGAGGGCGAAGGATCAGTACTCACATGCGAAGGCTTATGACTGTGCGCACATTCAGCCCGAAGGCCGGCGACATCCAGCGGCAATGGCATGTCATCGACGCGTCCGACGTCGTCCTCGGCCGGCTGGCCAGCCAGACGGCAATACTGCTGCGCGGGAAGCACAAGCCGATCTTCGCCCCGCATATTGACACCGGCGATTTCGTCATCATCATCAATGCCGACAAGGTGGCGCTCAGCGGCAACAAGCTGGCCGACAAGCGGGCTTACCGGCACTCCGGCTACCCGGGCGGGCTGCGGGCGGTCACCTACGCCGACCTGATGGCCAAGAGCCCCGAGCGCGCGGTCGAGAAGGCCGTCAAGGGCATGCTGCCGAAGAACACCCTCGGCCGCCAGATGCTGCGCAAGCTCAAGGTCTACGCGGGCCCGCACCACCCGCACGAGGCGCAGCGGCCGGTGGAATACCAGATCACGCAGCTTGACCAGCACGCACCAGCGGCCCGCTGAGCCGGCCGCAGCCCAGCGGCGCCAGCTCTCGCGAGCGCCGAGGAATTACCGAACCGATCAGGAAGTACGAGGAAGACATCGTGGCCGAGCCCACCGAGGTGCTGGATCCCGCAGCGGGATCCGACCCGACTCCCGCCCAGGGTGCCGGGGAGCACGTGTCGGAATACACCACCGAGACGCCTGAGGCCAGGTCTGGCGCATCGGCGCGGCCCGCGGCGCGCAAGCCGGTCGTGACCGGTAACGCGATGGGCACCGGCCGCCGCAAGGAGGCCATCGCGCGCGTTCGCATCGCGCCGGGCACCGGGAAGTACCTGATTAACGACCGCACGCTGGACGGGTACTTTCCGAACAAAGTCCACCAGCAGCTGATCAACGAGCCGTTCGTGAACCTCGGCGCTGACGAGGCGTTCGACGTGATCGCGCGGATCAGTGGCGGCGGCGTGACCGGCCAGGCCGGCGCGCTGCGCCTCGGCATCGCCCGGGCGCTGATCCTCGTCGATCCCGAGAGCCGGACGATGCTCAAGCGCGCAGGCTTCCTGACCAGGGATGCCCGCATCAAGGAGCGCAAGAAGGCCGGCCTGAAGAAGGCCCGCAAGGCGCCTCAGTACTCGAAGCGCTGACCGCCAGCAAGCATCCCCGCGCCGCAAGACCAGGAGCTGATTCCGTGGGCCGGTTGTTTGGCACGGACGGTGTCCGCGGTGTCGCGGGCCGTGATCTCACTGGCCGCCTGGCCATGGACCTGTCCGCTGCCGCCGCGCAGGTGCTGGGCGGCAGCGGCGCGTTCGCGGCCGCCGACTCGGCGCACCGCCGCCCGGTGGCGGTGGTCGGCCGGGACCCGAGGACGTCGGGTGAGTTCCTGACGGCAGCGGTCGTGGCCGGACTGGCCGAGAGCGGCGTCGACGTGCTGCAGCTCGGGGTGATCCCGACCCCTGCGGTCGCCTACCTGACCGCCGCGCTGGACGCGGAGTTCGGCGTCATGCTCTCGGCGAGCCACAACCCCGCGCGGGACAATGGGATCAAGTTCTTCGCCCGCGGCGGGCTCAAGCTCCCGGATGAGGTCGAGGACGAGATCGAGGCCAGGCTCGCGCCGCGTTCTGGCGCGAAAGCGCCGCAGCACCTGCCGGCGGCCGGTTTCGGCCGGGTCCGGGACGCGGCCGACGAGGGCGAGCGCTACCTCCGGCATCTGCTCGCGTCCCTGGCGGGCAGCGATGGCGCGGACCGAGCCGGGTACCGGCCGTCCCTGCCGCT
Source organism: Streptosporangiaceae bacterium (assembly GCA_052146815.1). GTDB lineage: Bacteria > Actinomycetota > Actinomycetes > Streptosporangiales > Streptosporangiaceae > DATJZH01. The sequence continues at coordinate 17,818 of JBKQMG010000109.1, forward strand.
GGCGGGGCTGCGCGTCGTCGTCGACTGCGCGCACGGGGCCGCTTACCGGCTGGCGCCCGAGCTGCTGCGCCGCAGCGGCGCGGAGGTCGTCGCCATCGGCGCCGACCCCGACGGTGACAACATCAACGCGGGCTGCGGCTCGACGCATCTGGATACCCTCGCTGCGGCCGTCGTCGAGCACGGCGCCGACGCTGGCATCGCGCACGACGGGGACGCTGACCGGTGCCTGGCCGTGGACGCCGACGGCCAGGTGATCGACGGTGACCAGATCCTGGCCGTGCTGGCGCTGGCCCTGAAGGAGGCCGGCCAGCTGGCCCATGACACGGTCGTGGCTACCGTCATGTCGAATCTCGGGTTCCGGCTCGCCATGCGCGATGCCGGCATCCGGGTGGTGGAGACGCCGGTGGGAGACCGGTACCTGGTCGCCGCGATGCGCGCGGGCGGCTACGTGCTCGGCGGCGAGCAGTCGGGCCACATCATCCTGCTTGAGCACGCCACGACCGGCGACGGGATGCTGACCGCTCTGCACCTGCTGGCGGTGGCCGCCGCTCGCGGCCAGTCGCTGGCCGACCTTGTTGCGGTGATGACCCGGCATCCCCAGGTGCTGATCAATATTCCGGCCGTGGACAAGTCACTGGTGGCCACGTCCCGCGCCCTCACGGCCGCCGTCGCGGCCGCTGAGGCTGAGCTGGGCGAGTCCGGCCGGGTGCTGGTGCGCCCGAGCGGGACCGAGGCTGCCGTGCGCGTCATGGTCGAGGCCGTGGACGCGGGCCAGGCAAACCGGCTCGCGGGCGAGCTCGCCGACGCCGTCCGCAGCCTTTCCTGAGCTGGTGTCACGGGCCGGTGTGCTCAGCGCCACTGCGTTACGGGCCGGTGTGCTCAGCGCCACCGTGATCCCGCGCACCGCTTGCTGAGCCCCCGAGGCCGTCTCGGCCATGTACGTGTTACAGGATGCAATTATTTCTATCTGGTAACTATTGGGCCGCTGGTGAACCTCCTGAGCTGTTTCCCAGGCGTCTTGGCGCTTGCACCTAACTGCACTGCCGCACTGCACTGCCGCGCCTTCGATGGGCCCGGTGCCGCGGTCGGCCCGAGCCTGCCGATAGGGTCGCAAAGCGCCGCGAACTCGCCGCCGGGCCGGCCCCTGACGTCCCTGAACAGGGACGGAACCCCCATGATCGGCAGAATACCGTTCGGTATCCGGCGGGGATGCTCGGCCTCCCTGGGTAGGTCCCCTCACCCCGTTGACGGATGTTCTCGGTGACGGTGACTGGCACAGTCTCTTTTCACGTGCCGCGAATGGCCGCAGGACGGCCACACCGCCAGGGGGATCTCACTGTGCCGAAAAGCAATCAGGCGCGAATGGCATGCCGATGACCGGCCCGCCGTCGCGCGCCGATCTGAGCACTCCGGCGGTGGTGCTTAAGTTCGACCCGAACGTCATGCATCACGGCGGCCTGGGCGTGATCCGAAGCCTCGGGCGCCTCGGCGTGCCTGTCTATGGCGTGCACGAGGGCCCGTGGGCGCCGGCCGCCAACTCCCGCTACCTGCAGGGGCGCTGTTTCTGGCAGCCGAGCCCGGACGACGCCGAGCGCGTCCAGGCGGGCCTGCTGCGGCTGGCTGACCGGATCGGCCGGCCCGCGGTCCTGATTCCTACCGACGACGCAGGCGCGATCTTCCTCGCCGAGCACGGTGCGGGCCTGCGCGAGTCGTTCATCTTCCCGCAGCCGCCGGCTGACCTGCCGCGGCGCCTGGCGGGCAAGTACTCGCTGTACCAGCTGTGCCGCGAGCTGGACGTGCCCTGCGCGGCCACGATGGTGCCCGGGTCGCTCGAGCAGGCCCGAGCGTTCGCCGCCGACGCGGGCTTCCCGCTGATCGCCAAGCTCACCACCCCGTGGAGCGACGGCAGCGGGAAACTGCGCAGCACCTCGATCGTGACGGACGCAGGTGAGCTCGAGAGAACCTATGCCGCCTGCGCGCAGGCGGGTGCCGGCCTGATGCTGCAGGAATTCCTGCCTGGCGGCAGTGGCCATGACTGGTTCTTCCACGGGTACTGCGACGCCGGCTCGGCCTGCCGGCCGGCCTTCACCGGGGTCAAGGAACGTTCCTATCCCGCCCACGCCGGCCTGACCTGCCTGGGCCGCTCCACGCTGAACGAGCGCCTGCGCGACGAGATCACCGGGCTGCTGGCCAGGCTGAAGTACCGCGGGATCCTCGACCTCGACCTCCGCTTCGATGACCGGGACGGCAAGTACAAGCTGCTCGACTTCAACCCCAGGCTCGGCGCTCAGTTCCGGCTGTTTCGTGACAGCGCGGGCCTGGATGTCGTGACCTCCTGCTACCTCGACCTGACCGGCCAGCCCCGGCAGGAGGCCGAGCAGGTGACCGGCCGCGGCTTCCTGGTGGAGAACTACGACCCCATCGGGGCGCTCGGCTACTGGCGCAGCGGCGAGCTCGGCGTGAAGTCCTGGCTGGCCTCACTGCGCACGGTGGATGAGGCGGCCTGGTTCGCGCGGGACGACCTGCGGCCGTTCGGCCTGATGTGCCTGCGGATGGGCTGGCGGATGGCGAGCCGTCCGCTGAGCCGGGGCCACGTACGGCCGCCCCGCGCTGATTTCCGTTATTCCGGCGGCCGGGCGGCGCCCGGTCCCGGCCCGGAGGCACCGTCTCCGCGGCCGATCAACCAGATTCTCACTACGCGGCCCGCCCCGGAGCCGCCGCGCAAGGAAGGGACACGAGTATGAGCGACACCGTCGAGGTGGCCATCGTCGGAGCGGGCCCGTACGGGCTGTCACTGGCCGCGCATCTGCGCAGGTCGGGCGTCAGCTTCCGGCATTTCGGCCTGCCCATGCGGCTGTGGCGCGAGTCGATGCCGGCGGGGATGTTCCTGAAGTCCCAGGGCTTCGCCTCGAACCTGTCGGACCCCGAGGGAACGCACACGCTGGAGGCGTTCTGCAAGGCGACCGGGCGTCCGTACGCCAGCTATGGCCTGCCGGTCCCGCTGGACACATTCATCAGCTACGGCCAGTGGTTCCAGAATGATCTTGTTCCCGGCCTTGAGCAGGTGCTGGTCAGCAGCATCGCGCAGCGGGGCGGCGGATTCGAGCTCGCGCTGGCCACCTCCGAGCAGGTCCAGGCCAAGAAGGTCGTCGTGGCGGCGGGCGTCGAGCACTTCGCCTACATGCCCGAGCCGCTGACGGCGCTGCCCTCGTCGGTGTGCACGCACAGCTCGGCCCACACCGACCTGTCCCTCTTCCGGGACCGGGAGGTCGTCGTCGTCGGCGCCGGCCAGTCGGCGCTGGAGAGCGCCGCGCTGCTGCACGAGGCCGGCGCGAGAGTCCAGGTAGTCGCCAGGGAGGCGAAGGTCCTCTGGAACGGCGCGCCGCTGGCCCTGGACCGGCCCCTCACCCAGCGCATGGTCGAGCCGGAATCCGGGCTCGGATCCGGCTGGAACACCTGGTTCTACTCCAACCACCCCGATCTGTTCCGGCACCTGCCGAAGGGCACCAGGGTCGATAAGGCCCGGACGGCGCTCGGGCCCGCGGGCGCGAGCTGGCTGCGCGCCCGGGTGGAAGGCCAGTTCCCGATTCTCGCGGGCCAGTCCATGCAGTGGGCCCGGCTCCAGGACGGCGGCGTGCGGCTGGGCCTGCAGGCCGCCGACGGGACCAGCCGCGAGCTGGGCGCTGACCACGTCATCGCCGCGACCGGCTACCGGACGGACCTCAGCCGGCTGTCGTTCCTCGATGAGCAGCTGCAGGCCGGGGTACGGACGCTGGCCGGCAGTTCCGTCGTCGACCACGACTACCAGTCGTCGGTGCCCGGCCTGTACTTCATCGGCCCGGCGGTGGCCCCCACATTCGGGCCGGTCATGCGGTTCGTCTTCGGCTCGAAGTACCCGGCGGCAGCAGTCTCCCGCCAGCTCATCCGGACCTCCGGCGGCCGCCTGCGGGCGGCCGTGGCAGCGGGCCGATGATGGCAGCCGAGTACGGGCAGCGCAGCACGGAGCCGACGGCACTGCCGCCGGTCCCTGCTGCGCTGCCCGGCGCCGGGCTTCCTGGCGCTGGCGATGCGCTGGCCAGCTCTGGCGCTCTGCTTCCTAGCGCCGGCGCTGCGGCGCCGGGCCGGGCCGGACGGCCCGGCGGGAGGTGGGGGCGCGCCGCTGCGGTATTCGCGCTGCCGCTTGCCGACCTTCTCGGTCTCGCGGCGGCCATCGCCGTGACCGGGCGGGCCGGCTGGCCCGCGGCGCTGTACGCGCTCGCTGTGCTCACCGCCGCCGCGGGCATGGGCCTGCACCGGCTCCGGATCTGCCTGCGGGTGGCTGACCAGGCCGGCCGCCTGCTGACCGCGACGGCACTGCCGCTGATCGTGGTGATGCTCTGGCTGCCGGCTGGCCAGGCCGCCGCGCTGGCGCTGTGGTCGGCCGGGCTCATCTTCGCATTCCGGGTCGCCGCGTGCGCCGCACTGCGTGCCGCGCACCGCCGCGGGCGGGCAACCGAGCCCGCCCTGGTCGTGGGGGCGGGCACGTTCGGGGCTCACATCGGCGAGCTGATGCGCGAGCATCCTGAGCTCGGCCTGGTGGCGCAGGGCTACCTGGACGACGGGCCGCCGCGCCGCGACCTGCCGCTGCCGTCCCTCGGCGGCACCGCCGACCTGAAAGACGTGGTATCCCGCCTCGGCATCCGCCGGGTGATTGTCTGCTACGCGGCCTGCAAGGACGAGGAGCTGGTCACCGTGCTGCGGGCCAGCCGGCCGCTGCGGGCCGATGTCTGCGTGGTGCCGCGCCTCTACGAGCTCGGCGCGGCGGTCCCGCAGGCGTGCCTGGACGAGATCTGGGGCATCCCGCTCATCCCGCTGCGGCGTTTCGGCCAGTCGCCGGTCAGCGTGCGGCTAAAGCGCACATTCGACGCGGCGGCCGCCGCGGTCCTGCTGATCGCGGCGGCACCGGTGCTGGCGGGGCTCGCGGTGGCGATCCGGCTGCATTCCGGTCATGCCCCGCTGTTCCGCCAGGCCAGGGTCACCGGGGACGGCCGGACGGCGGCGGTCCTGAAACTGCGCACCATCACCGAGCACCATGACGCGGACACCGCGTGGACAGTGCCCGACGGCACGACCCCCCTCGGCCGGTGGCTGCGAGTGACCCACCTGGACGAGCTGCCGCAGCTGTTCAACGTGCTGCGCGGCGAGATGTCCCTGGTCGGGCCGAGGCCCGAGCGGCCTTACTTCGCCGACCGGTTCAGTCACGATATCTCCCGCTACAGCGACCGGACCAGGATGCCCGCAGGGATGACCGGCTGGGCGCAGGTGCACGGCCTGCACGGCGATACCTCGATCTTCGAGCGTGCCCGCTTCGACAACCACTACATCGAGTACTGGTCGCCCTGGCTCGACGTGGTCATCCTCGCGCGGACGCTCGCAGCCTTGATCATCCGGCGACCAGGGAGCCCACGATGAGCAATGCATCCCGCGCGGCAAGCGCCGACGCCCGGCTGCAGACCGGCCTGCTGCGGCTGCGCCAGGTGCCGATGATCCTGATGTACCACGGCGTGGCGGACGTCACGGCGGACCCGAACCAGCTGTGTGTCACGCCTGCGCGCTTCGCCGAGCAGATGGCCTGGCTCGACCGGCGCGGGCTGCGCGGCGTCGGCATCGCCGAGCTGGTCGAGGCGATGCGGGCCGGCCGCCAGCGCGGCCTGGTCGGCATCACCTTCGACGACGGGTACGTCAACGTGCTCGAGGCGGCGCTGCCCGAACTTCAGCGCCACGGCTTCGGGGCGACGGCCTACATCATCTCCGACCGGCTCGGCGGCACCAACGAGTGGGACGAGGGCCCGTCCTGGCCGCTGATGACCGCCAGCCAGGTCGGCAAGCTTGCCGCCGCCGGCGTCGAGATCGGCTCGCACAGCGCCACGCACCTGCACCTGGCGGGCGCGACCGCCGAGCAGCTGACGAGTGAGGTCGCGGCCAGCCGGGCGAGCCTCGCGGCCCTCCTCGGGACCGAGATCCGCGGCTTCGCCTACCCGTACGGCTCCATGGACGCCGCAGCCAGGCAGGCCGTCCGGGCGGCGGGCTACGAGTACGCGTGCGCGGTCGAGACGCCGGTCGCCGAGATCGGGCTCATGGCGCTGCCCAGGATCTACGCCGGGCAGCAGGACACGGCCGGCCGGATGGCCGTCAAGCGGCTCCTCTACAGGGGCTACATCGCGGTGAGAGGGAGACGTTCATGAAGGTCCTGCACGTGATCACTGGGCTCGACGCCGGCGGTGCCGAGCTGCAGCTGGCGATGATATTGCGGCGCACCCGGCACGAGTCGGATGTGGTGACTCTCTATAACCCCGGGCCGGTCGCCGACCAGATCCGCCGGGAGGGCACGTCGGTGCGCGACATCGGCATGCGCAGCAATAACGAGCTGCCCGCGCTGCTGAAGCTGCGCAGGCTCATCCGGGACGGCAAGTACGACGTCGTCCACACCCACCTGTACCGGGCGCAGATCTACGCCCGGCCCGCCGCCCGGCTGGCGGGCACGCCGGTGGTCTTGACCACCGAGCACTCGATCGGCGAGACGCACATCGAGCGGCGCAAGATGACCCCCGGCGTGCGCGGGCTGTACCTGGCGTCGGAACTGTTCTCAGACGCGACCATCGCGGTGTCCGACATCGTCCGCGAGCGCCTCGTCCGCTGGGGCGTGCCGGCCAAGAAGATCACCGTGATCCCGAACGGCCTGGACGTCGGCGGCCTCGCCTTCAGCCAGGAGGCCCGCGACCAGGTCCGCGCGCAGTTCGGCATCGCGCCCGACACTTACGTCATCGGCGCCCTCGGCCGCCTCGACCCGAACAAGCGCGTCGACCTGACGATGGAAGCGGCCGCGCCGATGCTCGGCGAGCGCTGCAAGATCCTGGTGATCGGCCGGGGCGAGGATCAGGCCAGGCTGGAGGCCGCGGCGGCCCGTCTCGGCGTGACCGAGAACGTGATCTTCGGCGGCTACCAGTCCGACACCACCGCGATGCTGGCGGCGTTCGATCTCTACGTCGCCGCCTCGGTGCAGGAGACGTTCGGGCTGTCGGTGCTCGAGGCGCTGGCCAGCGGCCTGCCGGTGCTGTACACCACCTGCCCCGCGCTGGACGGGATCCACACCGACCGCGCCCGCGAGGTGCCGGGCACGGCGTCCGAGCTGCGCGAGGAGATCCGCAAGGAAGTCGAGGCGGGCCCGCGGCCGCGGGTGGCCCCGACGGAGGTGTTCGAGCGCTACGGCATGGAGTCGGTGGTCAGCCGGATCGACGACCTGTACGAGCAGATCCTGGCCAAGCGCCCGCGCCGGGTGCAGCAGACGGTCGCGCGGCGCAGGCCTGCCGTTTCGCAGCGCCGCCGGGTCCCGGCCCCCGCTCCATCGCCGGAAGCCGCGCCTACGACCGCGGCGGCGGCCGCCAAGACGACCGAGGGCGCGGCCTGAGTAGTGAC
>JBKQMG010000110.1:0-3077 GCA_052146815.1 Streptosporangiaceae bacterium
TCGGTGTGGGAGTCGGCCGAGGCGCTGGCCGCGTTCGTCTACTCCGACATCCACCGCCAGGTCCTGCGTCGCCGCCGCGAGTGGTTCGAGCAGATGACCGAGGCCTACACGGCCTTGTGGTGGATCCCGCTTGGCACGATCCCGGGCACTATCGAAGCCGAGCAGCGGGTCCGGCACCTGCGCGCTCACGGGCCCGCGCCCGACGCGTTCACACTCCGCACGCATTTCCCGCCGCCCGGTGATACTGAACGCCGATCCCGGACAGGACGCGAAGAATGGATGTGCCCAGCCTGACGCCAGGGCACCGCGCTCTCATCGCTCCGATGAGGTACGAGGGGACCGGCGAGCGTCGGCCATTGCAGGCGTGGATACGACCGGCGAGCGCTAGGCGCGTGCTCGCGAACGCCGATTGCGGCGATGCGACCGTACCGCAGTGGCTGAAACCGATCACAGAGCGTGGCCAACCAGCTGGCGATGGCCGCACACATTCCCGCCGATCTGCGCGGGTCGGAGGGCTGGAATTCGCCGGATGTTCGACAAGCAGATGAAACATTCGGTGCGGGTGGGGGTGCTCGGCGGAGCCGCCGGAGGCTGGATGGCATCGGCCTGGGCTACCTGTTCCTGGACGCCAGGCACTTCATGTGCCAAGCCGGCGCCGCTGCCAGGCTGGTGCTGGCCGCGTGGGCATCGACACCGGCGGCAAGCCCGTGTTCGTCGGCCTGGACGCCGCAGCGGCCGAGTCCGGGGACGCCTGGGCTGGGTTCTGGCCGGCCTCGGCGAGCGCGGCCTGCCCTGCCGCTGCTGGTCATCTCCGGCGGGCGGCCGGGCTGATCGCCGCCGCCGAGACCGCCGTGCCCGGCGCGCTGCGCCAGCTCGGTCATTAGCGATCGCAATCGAGACCGCTCCGGCCTTGAGGTACAAGGAGCAGCCGTGTGTTTGCGGCTGCCGGTCAGGGTGAACGGGGCGTGGATCGGCGTGTTCTGGCGTCTGCATCCTCAGTGACGCCTGACAGCCAGGTCCAGCACCAGCGCGGCTACGGCTAGCAGGAGGTACCCGTTCGCCAGGGCGAACTGCGGCGAATAGTCGGCTGCACGCAGGTGGGTGTAGATGGTACAGACGAAGAACAGGATGAGGCCGGTGGCGGCTGCCGTCCCGGTCACTGGCACGCCGGTGAGGCCGAGCAGCAGGCCGGCCGCGCCCGCTGTCTTGAGGGTGCCGATCGGGAAGGTCAGCCACGATTCCGGCACGCCTGCCCTGGCCATACCGGGGAGGATCGGCTTGAAGCGGGGGATGGCGGCGATGCCCGAGAAGGCGTTGGCGGCGATGGCCAGGATGGGTGACGATGACGTAGGCGGCGAACATGGGGAACCCCGGTGATTTCTTCGGTCCGTTAGCTGGCGACGCCGATGGTCTGCCTGATCGTCTCGGGCTGGTTGAGTGCGCGAAGCATGTAATGGGCGACGTCGGCGCGTGGAATGAAGAGGCCGCGCCGGAGGTTTTGCCCGCGGGCCGTCCGGTAGGTGCCGGTCAGCGGCTTGTCGGTCAGCCGTGGCGGTCGGACGGCGGTCCAGTCCAGGTCGCTGCCGCGGAGGACGTCTTCCATCTGCGCGAGGTCGGCGTAGTGCTTGCGGAACGCGGCCTTGGTCAGCGGAGCGCCCAGGTGCCGCATGAGGAACCCGTCGCCCGGGTCGTGCCGGGGCGGGTTCGGCCTGGCGGGTGAGGGCACGGTCCCGATGGGCGCGGCGCTGACGACGACGATGCGCCGCGCGCCGGCTGCCTTCATCGCCGCGGCGATGGCCCGCGTGCCCTGCGTGGCGATCCCGGCCTCGGCGTTCGATCGCGGGCCGAGGCCGGAGAGCACTGCGCCGGCTCCTTCGACGGCGGACCTGAGCGTTGCCGGGTTCGGGGCCGCCAGGTCGGCTGTGACGACGCGTGCCTGACTGGACAGGTCGCCGGGCAGTTTCCGGGGGTTGCGGACGACCGCGGTGACGTCGTGGCCCGCGCCGGCGGCCTGCTCGAGGATCTGCCGGCCGATGCCGCCGGTCGCTGCGAAGATCGTGAGTTTCATCTGGTGCTCCATGGGCTGGCTGGGGGGCTGTGTTCAGTTCTGGAAGGCGGTGGCGTGGCCGGCCGCCCAGTGGGCGAAGGTGAGCGCGGGCCGGCCCGGCACCTGCTGGACGGTGTCTGAGTTCGGTCCCGGCCGCTTGGCGTAGCAGGCCAGCGTGCCGAGCAGCCGGTCGGGGATCTCCCCGGGAAGGCCCTGGGCGATCATGGCCTGGCGGACCTGCTGGGGAGCGATCTCCTGGAAGGCCGGCTCTGTTCCGGTGGCCTCGCCGATGAGGCGGACCTTGTCGCGCTGGGTGAGTGACTGCGGGCCGGTGAGCACATAAGCGTGCCCGGCGTGTGCGGGGCTGGCCAGCGCCGGTGCGGCGACCGCGGCGATGTCGCGCTCGTGGACTGCAGAGGTCGCGGCGTCGCCGTAGGCGCCCCGCACGACGCCGGCCTGGCGGATCTGCGGCGCCCGGGCCAGGGCGCTGGCGGCGAAGTCGGCGCACCGCAGGAGGGTCCAGTCCGGGCCGCGCCCTGTGACGATGTCCTCGGCCGCCTTGAAGGCGTCGGCGAAGCGGGCCTCCCCGGCGGGGTACTGCACGGTCACTGCCGACAGCAGGACAACCCGCCGCGCGCCGTGCTCGGCCGCCAGCGACAGGAGCCCGGCGGCGCCGTGACCGGCGGCGCGCGGGCTGAGCAGCACAGCCTCGACACCGCGCAGCGCCGAGGTCAGCGTCGCCGGGCGGGAAGGGCCGCCGCCCACCACGCGGGCGGCACGTATTCGGCACAGCCAGCCGCATAGGACTGCAATGAACCGCACTCAGCCGCCTACGCCAGGGGAAGACAGGGAGAGATCGTTTCCTGCGTACAGGCAGTACAAGGGAACTTTTCGCTGCTACTTGCGGAGGGTGTGGGATTCGAACCCACGAGGACGCGTCAACGCCCTAGCGGTTTTCAAGACCGCCGCCATCGGCCACTAGGCGAACCCTCCCAGCTGCGGTAACGCGCGGATCATGGCTAGCCTGGTG
>JBKQMG010000111.1:0-5129 GCA_052146815.1 Streptosporangiaceae bacterium
GAACTCCCGGTAGATAGCCAGGCCCAGCACGTCGCGGTAAAAGCGGCGACTGCGGTCCAGGTCGCTGGGCCGCAGGAGGATCCGGCTGCTCAGAACGTCCACGCCACCATTTCAGCATCACGTTGAGTGATTGAGAAGGTCAGGGAGAGCCCGCAGTCCCGCCGTTCTGGATGGCCGCAGGTCCATGTCGCCGGGCACAGGGCGGCGTCCCGATCCGGGTGTTCTGGGGCGGCGGCTACGGTGTGAGCTGGTCACCGTCGTCCTTCGGCCGGAGGCATGTTCCCGGCCGGCGGGTCAGCGGGCGCCCCGGCAGGGCGGGGCGCCGAGCCCGCCAGCGGGCTGGTGTCGAGGTACCTGACCTCGTAGACCCGCTCGGTGAACCTCCAGCCGTCGCCGGTGCGCTCGTAGCGGTCGTGGTAGATGGCGTAGTTCAGCCCCTGGCGGCCGTCGCGGGTGCGGGCGAGCTCTTGCATGTAGGCGCGGCCGGTCGCGGTGTCGCCGTCTAGCTGGATCGTGCCCGGGTGCGTGGTCTGCACGAAGAACTCCCACTGGTCCTGCAGCCGCTCGCCTCCGGCGCGGATCTCCTCCCGGCCGACCAGCTCGACGGGAATGCTGGGCATCCGCAGCACGCCGCCGGGGGTGAACAGCGATGCGAGGCGGCCGCGGTCGCGCATCATCGCCGCGTCGGTGAACTCGCCGCGCAGCGCCTCGATCTCCACGCGATCAGCGATGGCCTGAAGGTCGGTCATCGGTTCCCTCCCTGCACTAACTTTCGTTCTCCGGCAGTCGCGCCAGATCAGACACCGGTCCGATGTGGCCAAGCTTGTCGGGATTGACCACGGCGTGGATTGCCTGGATCATGCCGTCGGCGACGTCGAGCGCGAACACGCTGACCACGCGCCCTTCGGCGTCGTGCGCGACGGCGCCTGGCTGGCCGTTGACCCAGGCCAGCCGGAGGGAGACGCCGAGCACTCGGCCCCGGCGGAACAGGCCGACGAGGTGCCGCGTCACCTGCTGCCGCCCGGCCAGCGGCTTCCTGGCCACGTGCGCCTTGCCGCCGCCGTCCCCGTGGACCGTCACGTCGGGCGCGAGCATGCCGAGCAGCGCGTCCATGTCGCCGCCCGCAGCGGCCTCGAAGAACCTGCGGGCGAACTCCTCACCTTCCGCCCGGCGCGCCGGAGACGGCGCACTGCCGGGCCCCTGCACCCCGGCGGCGCTGCGCTGCCTGGCGCGGGCGAAGATCTGACGGCAGTTCACTTCGGTCTTGCCGGTGATCCTCGCCACGTCCGGGTAGCCGTACCCGAACACCTCGCGCAGCATGAACACCGCCCGCTCCACCGGCGAGAGCGCCTCCAGCAGCACGAGGAACGCCATGGACAGCGAGTCGGCCAGCTCGGCGTGCTCGGCCGGCCCCGGCTCGCCGGCGAGCACGATGACCGGCTCGGGCAGCCAGTCCCCCACGTACGTCTCGCGCCGCACCCGCGCCGAGCTCAGGTAGTTGATGCCCAGCCGGGTCACTGCCGTCGCCAGGTATGCCTTCGGATCGGCGATCGTGGTTCCCGCCTGGCGCGCCCGGGTCAGGCCCAGGAACGCGTCCTGCACGATGTCCTCGGCGTCGCCCACCGCTCCGGTCATCCCGTAGGCGATCGAGAACAGCAGCGGCCGGTGCTCCGCCTCCGCCGCGCCGGCCTCATCCGCTGACCCAGGCACGGAACCCCTCCCGCCAGCTCGCATACCGCGGCTCCCAGCCGAGCTCTTTCTTTGTCCTCTCGTTCGAGTACCCGCGCGAGCTGGTCATCTGGGCCACGACGAACTCGCCGGCGAGCAGCCGCCCGAGCCAGGCGGGCACCCGCCGCGGCGGCTTCGCGCCCAGTATCTCCGCCAGGCAGGGCAGCCACTCGGCGACCGGCGCCGGGTCACTGTCCACCACGTTGTATACGCCCGGCGCGCCGCGGCCGACCGCGGCGAGCGTCGCGGCTGCGGCGTCAGTGATCTCGATGAACGACCAGACCCCTGTCCCGCCGCCGATCACCGGCACCTGCCGCTTCCGCACCGCCTCCACCAGGAAGTCCCCGGTGCCCGGCCCGTAGAAGCCGCCGTAGCGCAGCACGAGCCCCTCCCGTGCCTGCGCCGGCACCGTCTTCTCGACATGCGCGATCGCCGCCGGCCCTTGCATAGCCGACCGGATGGGCCGCCACTCTGGCGGATCGTCTTCGGCCTTCACCGGGCCGGGACGCTTGTCCGGCCCGGCGCCCGCGTAGCTTTGCGCGATGACCCGGCGGGTGCCCGCCTCCACGGCGGCCGCCAGCAGGTTGTCGGTGCCCCGGGTCCGGAGCTCGTTCGTGGCGGCGAACAGCTTGTCGGGATTGCGGAAGCTGCGCATACCCGCCAGCGCGGTCATCTCATGCACGATCACCTCCGGCGCCGAGGCCTGCACCGCCGCTATCACCGCCTCGCGATCCAGCCCGTCCACCACCACCGGCTCCGCCCCCGCCTCGCGCAACCGCCCGGCCTTGCCGGGCGTCCTCGTGGTGGCGGTGACCTCATGACCCGCCGCGACCAGAGCGGGAACGAGGTGCCGTCCCAGTGCCCCGGTCGCTCCCGTGACGAAGACCCGCATGACCTTCCCCTTCCGCCTGGTGCCTACCCCTCAAGACAAGACACCACCCGGAGCTGTGACACTCCCCGGCCCCGCCTTCCGAACCGCACGGGCCTACCCCCGCCCCGCAGGCCTCCCACGGCCGGGCATAAAGAATGATCTGCATGCCGCCAGTCACACCGCTGAGCCGACCCGGACGCCGCGCAGATATTCGGCGTTATACGGGTGATCCTGTCAAGCGGACGCGCCGCTTCGGTGTTGACGGTCATGGCGTCGGCTCGCCGAAGAGTTCCTCGCCGTCGCTGACGCCCAGGAGGAAGACGAACCGGTGCAGGTCGGCGCGGAGGGCTTCGATGCCGTAGGCGGGGTGGCCGACGAAGGCGGCCAGGCTCTGCGCCAAGACCTGTTCCTGGCTGCCGGATAGCCAGCCGGCGATGAAGGTGAGCGTCTCGGCGAGCTCTGTCGCGTCGCTCAGATCGAGGGTGATCTGGGGCATGATCATTCAGCTCCGTTCAGTTGCAGCGCGCTGGATGAGCTCGTCGAAGAGGGCGGCCCGGTCGGCCTGGCCGTGGTCTTGGGCGTGGTCGCGCTGGCGGGTGAGGATGGGCAGGAACTGGGTGCCGGTTCGGAAGTAGGCGCAGGTCTCGCAGGCTGTTTCCAGGCGGCAGTCGAGTTCCGGGGGGCGGGTGCACAGGCCGTTGCCGAGCATGCGGGCGCAGGTTTCGCGGCGCAGCCGGGCCATGCCGGTGGTCTCGTAGTCGGCGGGCAGCTCGGGCGGCTGGCCGTAGAGAGCGTCGATCTTGGCGCTGACCGCGGCGTATTCGTCGGCGACGACCCGGTTGGCGATCCTGGCGTAGATCAGGGTCATCTCCATTTTCTGGTGGCCGAGCAGGGCGGCGATGGCCTCCGGCCGCATGCCCCGGTTGATGGCCTGCGTGGCCAGGGTGTGGCGAAGCCGGTGCGGGTGCACGCCGGCAACACCCGCAGCACCGGCGACGCGGCGCACGATCCGCCCGATGACGTGCCGGTCCAGCGGGCCGCGGTGGTCGGCGACCAGCCGTTTGTGCCGGCGGATGTGGTCGAGGTTGGCCGCGGTCCAGGCGGCGAGCAGCTGGATCAAGTCGGGGTGCAGGGGCACGTACCGGTCGTTGCGGAGCTTGCCGAGCGGGATCCGCAGCCAGTGCCCGGCGCCGATCTGCACGACCGCGTCGGCGTCCAGGCCGGCCAGCTCCCCGGCCCGCATCCCGGTACGGGCCAGCAGTTCGACCACGAGCCGGTCCCGGGGATCGGCGCTGGCCCGGGCCGCGGCCATCAGCCGGGCCGCGTCACGGTCGTCGAGGAACTTCGGCAGCGGCTCGGGCTTCTTCGGGATGTCCCCGGCGATCACCGGGTTCCGCGAAGGGGCGTCGGGCCAGTCCCACTCGATGATCCGCTCGAAGAACTGGCGGATGGTCCGCATCCGCTGCCGGTGCGTCTCCCGGCTGATCACCTGGCCTGCCGACCGGTGCTTGCCAGCCAGCCATACCTTGTAGTCCTCGATGTCATCACGGCCGACATCGGCGATGGCCGTGATCTGGGCCTCGGTGACCATCCAGCGGGCGAACTGGCGCAGCGCGTTCTCGGCAGCATTGACGCTGCCGGGCGCCAGGAACGTGCCCAGCTGCCGCAGATACCGGTGGATCGTCGCGGCGGCCTGCGGCGCCGCGGCCTGGAGCCGCGCCCACTCGCCGGCGGCGACGCTGCCCGCCCGCTGGCCAGTGCCCTGCGAAGCCCTGGCGGGCAGGGCGCTCACGAGACGGCTGCTTCCTGGATCGCCAGCATCTGGCCGACCGCGGCCGTATCGGCGTCGATCAGCTCCGATGCCCGCAGGTACTGGTCGGCCAGCCAGTCGCTGGCCAGGTGCAGGTAGACCCGGGTGGACTCGATGGACCGGTGCCCGGCCTGGGCCTGCACCGCCTCAAGCGCCATCCCGGCCTCCCGCAGCCGGGTCAGGCACGTGTGCCGCAGCTCATGGCAGGTTGCGTGCTCCAGCCCGGCCCGCTTGCGGGCGCCGGCCAGGATCTCATCCAGCCCTTCCGCCGACAGCGGCAGGCCGCGCCGCGGCCCTTTCAGGACCACGAACACCCGGTCCGTGTCAGCCCCGGCCGGCCGCTCATCGTGCAGGTAGGCGCCGAGCGCGCCGAAGAACCGGTTCGCAGCCGGGACCACCCGGTGATGCCCGCCCTTGCCCTCCACGATGACCAGCCGCCGGTCAGCGACCTGCACGTCCGCGAACCGCAGGCCCAGCACCTCGCACCGGCGCAGCCCGGCCAGCAGCATCGCCAGCACCATCGCCCGGTCCCGGTCGGTGCGCAACGCGGCGACCAGCCGGTCCGCCTCGGCCGGCGGCAAGATCCGCGGCAGCGTGCGCGGCACCCGCACCAGCGGCGCGGTCCGCGACCGCACCGGCCCGCCCTGCCGCCGCGTCATCAGGCCCCGCGGCACCGGGTTCACCGCCACCGGCGTGTCGCCCCGGGCGACCAGGTAGGCA
>JBKQMG010000112.1:0-9742 GCA_052146815.1 Streptosporangiaceae bacterium
GGTCACCCTCATCACCACCCTGACCGGCCCGGGCACGGCCCCGGCCCGCGAGCTGGCGGAGCTGTATCACGCCCGGTGGCAGATCGAGACCGCCCCCGGCGCGTTCAGGTCCGAGATGAAAGGCAGCGGCGTGGCGCTGCGGTCCAGAACCCCCGACGGCGCCGGGCAGGAGATCCGGGCACTGCTGTGCGCCTGTCACGCCATCCGGGAGCTGATCTGCGCCGCCGCCGCGCCCGCCCGCCAGGACCCGCTGCGGATCTCGTTCGCCAGCGCGCCCGGCACAGTGCGCAGCCCGGCCGGGAACCCGGGCGCCTTCCCCCTGACCAGACCACCCGCGCGTCCCCGCTGATCATCGCCCCGGTCACCAACCCGGACCGGCACGGCCGGAACAACCCCCGCCAGGCCAGGCGCAGCCACCGCTGCCCCGCCAGAGCGGCCGGCCCCGCGAAGCGCCCAGCGCCCCGCGGGCCGCTGACCCCGGTCATGCTGCCGACGACCATCCCGGCAGATCCTTAAGTTGAAGGTATTGGCCGGGGGTCGGCCTTGCACACGAAGCGGAAGGCCGGGTACAGGCCAGTTGTCCTACGACGACCTGGAAGGAGCGACCACGCTCGCACATAGCCGAAGAGTGAGGGTTGCGCGCAAGCATACTTATGCACCGACTTGGCTGCCCACCCGTAGTCCAGCGGGCCTGGCCTTAATTCCGCAGGGATCGCCGCGGCGCAACGTTGTCATGCATCCTGGGGCAAGCCAGATCTCCCTGCCGAATCGGAGCGCCTGGCAGCCGTACCGGCCGCGCAGGTGGCTGCACGCAGATCATCCGGTTCTGTGTCTCAGGGTGGCCAACGTCGCGCAAAGGTCGTTTAATTGCGTTCGAACGGACGGAACAGTTTCAGGCCCGCCGTGTCCATCCACGCCCGGGCAAGCGCGGGTAGCGTCGACAAGACGAACACGGCGGCGCCCGACTCGGACGATGCGGATTGACTACCTCTCCGGAGACACCGAAGGCCTCGTGCACCTAACGGGAACACCCGAGGAGACGGCCAGGAAACGGAGGTACCGGTCGTGGAGACGTCAGCAGTTCTGGCCACCGCCGAGGATCGAGTAGTCGAGGAGGCTGCTGCCGCGCTCGAGCGACGCCATCAGGCACACCACCACGCAGTCAGCCCGGAGGAGCACCGTCGCAACGTGCGGGATCTGTTCGAGCTGGTCGTCCAGTGCGTGCACGAGGGCCATGCCGAGCCGATCATCGCGTCGTCCCAGCAGATCGCGACGAACCGCTTCGAGGCGGGCTTCGGCATCGCCGAGATCCAGGGAACATTCAACGTCCTGGAGGAGGTGCTCTGGCGTCACGTAGCCAGCACCCTCGCCGACGACCAGCGGATCGAGGCACTCGGGCTGGTGAACACCATCCTCGGGGCGGGGAGAGATGCGCTGGCCCAAACCTATGTGGCCCTGGCCAGCCGGGGAGCCGGTCCGCTGAACCAGCCCGCGGCGCCGCGGGGCGATAGCGAGGGAGGCGGCCCGGCTGTGGCTGCTGGCCTCGCGGGCGGCGCCGTCCGGACCGATAAACGCGGGCAAGTTGGCGTCATCGCCCTTGACAACCAGCGCACGCGCAACGCCCTCAGCACCCAGACGGCCAACGGCATCGTCGCAGCGCTCGAGAGCCTGCGAGCCGAGGGCGTGCGCGCCGTTGTGCTCCGCGCGGCCGCGGGACTGCGTGTCTGGTCCGCCGGCCATGACATTGACGAACTTCCCCGTGGCCGGCGCGACCCGCTGGGCTACAACGACCCTCTCGAACAGCTGCTCCGCGCGATCCGCACCTTCCCGTTTCCGGTCATCGCCATGGTGCACGGCTCGGTGTGGGGCGGAGCGTTCGATCTGGTGCTCAGCTGCGACCTGGTCGTCGCCGACGAGACGGCGACGTTCGCCATCACTCCCGCAAACCTGGGACTGCCGTACAACACCGCCGGCCTGCTCCACTTCCTGGGACGGCTGCCCGTCAACCTCATCAAGGAGATGTTCTTCACCGCTGCGCCCCTCGACGCCCAGAAGGCCAGGGACTGGCTGGTGGTCAACCACCTGGTGGGGTCCGCCGAACTCGAAGAGTTCACCCTCGGTCTGGCCGCCACCATGGCATCGAAGTCGCCTATGGCCATAGCGGTCATCAAGGAACAGCTCCGTGTCCTCATGGACTACCAGCCCATCGCGGCGCTGGTGTACGAACGCATCCAGGGGCTGCGACGGGAGGCATACGACAGCAGTGACTATCTCGAGGGTCTCAAGGCCTTTTCCGAGAAACGCCCGCCGATCTTCCGGGGCGCCTGACGCCGCCAAACCCGGAGCGGTCAGAAAACCGGCAGGGATAACGCAGCATCCGCCCGGAGCGGAGGGCCCGCTCTTGGCCTCGGGCTTTCGTGGGAATCCGTGCGAGCAGATCGCTTATCCGCTGACGGGACGGGATCGTGTCCCAGGCCGACGGGGTGCTGACCCAGACGCTGCGGGTAACGGGCCCGGACCGCGGGCTGTCGGCGGCACTGGAACGGTGGCGCGTGGGCCGGGCGGTGCATGACCGGGGAAGGTCATCACCGACCTGGCGGTGGGCGGGGGCTGCCGGGCAGACGTCGCGATGCTCCGCGAGCATCCGGACGTCGAGGCTGGATCCCGCGACCAGTGAGCGACGCGCACTCGGCCCCCGCCCATGCCCTGGGACGGCTCTTGCTGTCCCGCAACCGGGGGCCAGATCACCCTCGACTGTGGCGCATCTGGAACATGAGGGGTTGGTTCGGCCTGCGTAGCAGGCCCTGGGGAGCGGGCTGGGCGGCGCTTCAGATCCCGCCGTCGGCCGTGCAGGTGAACAGGTTGCCTCTCGGGGACTTCGGCCGATGAAGCGCACACCGGCACGATCTTCCGAGATCCTGCCAGCGGCATTAGTATCGGCTAAACGGCTGTCATTGTGTGACCTTCTCGAGTGAGTGGCCGCTGGTCTTCGGGCCGCCCAGGGCGATCAGGCCGGCCAGCAGCCCGGTGATCCCGATGATGGCGAACCCATGTCGTCGACCGTGACCAAGCCGACCACGGTGGCGCCGTCCACGACGGCCAGCGGGCCGCACGACCACGCCCTCGTCATCGCACGCGAGCACCACCGCGTCAGTGGTCTCGTCCGGCGAGGGCCATTGGCCGCGTGTAGAAGGCGTCGGAGCCGGCGGCGGCACGCCCCGGCCAGGTTCGGATGCTCGCTTGCCCGAACGCCTGGGCACCAGGGAAGCGCTAACGAGATCAGACGCGTTTTAGCGCGCCGCGCCGCATCAACGAGATCTTGAAGACCGCTTCGTCCTCTTCGCGGCCGGGCTCGCTCGGCGATAGGCAGGCCATAGGCGCAGCCCACGTCCGGCGGCCACAGCTGGACTACGAGTCCCACGCCATCGGGCCGGAGGTCAACGGTCATAGAGAACGTCCCGGAGCCGGACAGTGGCGGAACCTCGTTCGTCGCATAGTCAGCGGCATCCCGCAGCCGGTGGCATCCACTCAATGAGCGCATACTCGGCAGGTCGTATCCCCCAGGGCCTTCGCGGAGTTGTGTGACCGTGTTGCGGGCGCGCCGGGATTAGTACGACACGCCAGGATCGTGGTGGTGCCAGAGCAGGCACGGCCTGGCGGTGATCATGAGGTTGTCGAGACTTCGTGATCATCACCGGGAGCCGTGCCTGCCGTGTCATCTTCTCCTGCCGTCCTGGTTCCCTGCCATCTGGATGGCTTTCCCGGGCGCGTCGTGTCCGGTCCGGGTGCGGTGCCGGCGGGGCTGCTGGATGCGCTTTCGCAGGTCCCGGATCCGCGGGACCCGCGCGGGGTGCGCTACGACTTCGTCTCGGTCCAGGCGGTGGCGGTGTGCGCGACGCTGGCTGGCGCCCGCTCCTATACGGCGATGGCCGAATGGGCCAGTGACGCCCCGCGGGGGCTGCGGGCTGAGCAGGGCTTACCTGGCCCTGTCCCGGGCCTGGCCACTATCTGGCGGGTGCTGACCGCGGTGGACCCGCTGGCGCCGGACATGGTCATCGGAGCCCGGGTCGCGGCCCGGCTGGCAGGCGGGCAGGCGCCGGCGGTGCTCGCGGCAGGCGGCAAGACCCTGCGCGGAGCCCGCGCGGGCTCCGGCCGCGCGCCGCACCTGATGGCCTGCCCGGGCCACGGCGCCGGCGTGGTCCGTGCCCGGGTCGCCGTAGACGGCAAGAGCAGCGAGATCCCGCTGTCCGGCCCGCTGCTGGATCAGATCGAGGACCTGGACGGCGTCCTGATCACGGCAGACGCGATGCACGCGCAGCGGGAGCACGCCATCTGCCTGCACAAGCGCGGCGGCCACTTCATCCTCACCGTCAAGGGCCGCCAGCCCGGCCTGCACCGCCAGCTCCGGGCGCTGCCCTGGAAAGACGTTCCTGCCGGCCGTGCCCGGGCTGGGCGCGCCCGCGGGCGCATCGAGAAGCGCGCCCTCAAGGCGGTCACCGTCACCGCCGGCCTGCTCTTCCCCCATGCGCAGCAGGCCATCCAGATCACCCGCAGGACCCTCGCATCACCGGCGGGAAATGGCGTACCGAGACCAGCTGCGCGATCACCTCGCTGCCCGCCAGCCAGGCCCGGCCCGATCAGCTCGCCACCTGGATCCGCGGCCACCGGAAGATCGAGAACCAGCTTCACCGGTCCGCGACGTCACCTACGGCGAAGACCTCCCCACCGCGCGCACTGGCAACGGGCCCCACGTCATGGCCAGCCTGCGCATTCTCTGAACTTGAAATGATCTTCTGATCGGGGTTGGTGGGTGTGATCATTCCTGTGGGCCGGCGTGCGGCACTGCGGAAGCGAAGGCCGATATTCCGATGTCGACGGGGCCTGCTGGGTGGGAGCGGCGGTCGATCTGGGCGAGTTTTTCCCGGGCGCCGGCGAGACTGATCTTGAGTCCTTCGGCTTCGCCGTGCCAGCCTTCCCGCTCGGCTTCGGCGATGCGGGCGATCAGGTTGTCGTGAATCTCGGCGATGCGGGGCCGCTGGGCGGGATCAGGCCAGTGCATGCTGCAGCGCAGGCAGCTGTGCTCGTGCATGCACGGGGTGCCGAATGCGCGGCCGCAGGTGCCGGTGGCGATCTTGCGGAGTTCGAAGTGGCCGAGGAACTCGGTCCATTCTTCATCGGTGGGGACGCGGTATTCCTCGCTGGGCCGCAGAGCGCGGCGCCGGGACAGGAATGCCAGGTGTGCCTGGATCGCCTCGTCGGGATAGACGGCCTTGTATCCCATGGTCACGTTCAGGTCCTGGTGCCCGGCGATGATCTGGGCGATGTGCGGGGGCAGGCCGCTCATGATGGCGTCGGTGATGAAGATCCGCCGGAAATCGTGGGGACTGTAGTGCAGCGGTCTCCCGTCGGCGTGGTCGGTCAGGCCGGTGCCGGCCAGGGCGGCGTTGAGCATGTTCCGGATCGTGCCGTCGCAGATCCTGCGGTTGTCGGCGCCGAACCGGCGCTGGAACAGCAGCGGCGCCGGGCCGATCCACAGGCACTCGCGCCGGTCGTATGCCCGGACCAGAGGCACCGCTTCGTTATCGCCGCGGATCCGGCGGATGATGACCGACAGCACATCGGCTAGTTCCGGGCTGACGACCAGGAGCCGCTCGGTGTCGGTCTTCGACGGGACGATCTGCAGCAGGGGAACGAGCTCACCGGTGCCGGGCAGCCGGTACTGGACCAGGCTGTGATGGCTGATCTCCAGGAGTTCCTCGACGCGAACACCGGTCAGCCGCAGTACTTCCACGGCAGCCCGGGCCCAGAACGCCAGGTCCTCCTCCACGGCCAGATCGCGCCGCTTGCCTGTGACCGGATCGTCCGCCCAGATCTTCCCGCTGGCCGAGCGGGTGGTCACTGACCGGGTCAGGGTCTGCCCCGCCGTCGTGAAGCTCTCACCTGGGTGCGCGTGGCGGGCGGCCTGCAGCAGTGCTCCGGCGTTCTTGCGCCGCTCGTCGACGGCCCGGGCCAGGACGGGCAGGACAGGGAGCCGCTCCCGGGTGCGCGCGTCCATGCGTGACTTGCGGTGCCGGGCGGCCTTGCGCTGGTTGATCTCTTCCGCGCCGATGGGACAGGGAACGGCCCAGGCGGCCCACCGGCCGGGCTCCTCGATGGCCCACTGCGCCAGGTCCAGGTAGAAGGCCCGCACCGGGGTCAGGCACTGACGGTAGCTGATCCGCTCCACGGTAACGGTGGCCTTCGCGCCCGTGCCGGTCACGATGGTCTTCTGCCTGGACCGCAGGCGCTGCTTCCAGCCTTCGGACACATGCGCGGGCAGGTGCAGGCTGGCGATGCCGGGATGATGGCGTTCAAGGTCTTTCCAGAACCCGCCGGCCAGGGCGGCGGAAAGCTTCCGCAGGCTGCTGTAGTCCAGCGCCGGCTGCCGCTCCTTCAGGTAGTCCGCCAGCAGGTCACGGACAGGCTCGCAGGCCAGGTCGTACCGGTCGACCAGCTCCCCGGGAGTGCGCTGGCGCGAGGCTGTCAGCTCCCGCAGCACCGGCGGTGCCGCAGCCTCGAAGATCCCCATCCGGTGGAGCATCCGGTAGAACCCCGACCCATGCGCCATCGGCTTGGCGTGCGCGCCGGCCTCGGCGTCCAGCAACTCCATGACGTCACCAACGGTGATCTGCCGGAGCAGGCCGCCTTTGGCGCCGATGATGACGGCACCACGGTGCAGGACGTGCCCCCGCGCCCCGGCCGAGACATGCGGATCACGGTCGCACAGCTCCCGCAGCCGCGCGAACCCTTCGGTGTCCCTGGTCCCTTGCATGCCTGGATCAGGTGGCCGCCCCGCATCACTGCGCCTGCAAACCAGCCCGGGCCGGGACGCACCGCATCGCCGCAGATCACTGTCAGCAGAGCCGCGGACAGCCGCCCCAGCCGCGCGCCGGAATACTGGCCGCGGCCGCGGAGCCAGCCCGCCGGGACCTCCCGCCACCCCCGGCCGGCGATGTCGGCTCCGCTGGCCAGCCACCGGTCCTGCCAGCTGTCACCCGGCTGATCTTCCAGCCAGTCCAGCAGGGACTTCAGCCCGAGCACGCGTTCCTTCTGCGCGCCGGCGCTGTCCGACGCGAACGGCGCGCGCGTCAGCCGCTCGAGTATCTCTTCGCGGCTTGCCATCGTTGCCGGCCAGTCGGCGGTCACCACGCGCGCGGGAAACCGGACGCGCATGTCCGCGGGAGCAAGCGGAGCCGGCGATCGAGGCACATCCTGCTGCTGGAGGACGGGGGTCATGACGCCCCGTTCCCGAACAGCACGGCCAGCGCCTCGGGCCGGTAACCGGGGGCCGGAGCCGGACGTGCGCGCACGGACGCCTGCCTGGCCTGCTCAGCGTGGTGGGCCAGGACCCGGCGGATCACGTCTTCCTTGCGGGGCGTCAGGTAAATCTGAGTCGTCGTGAGCTGCGCGTGCCCCAGGACGAGCTGCACGTCGGTGAGCGGCAGCGCCGGGTCCTCGGCCATCCGGTAAGCAGCCGTATGACGCAGCGAATGCAACGTCGCCGCCGTGCCGGCCCTGGTGTTCACCCGCTCGAACATGCGGTGCGCCGCATGGTAGGTCAGCGGCCGGGCCGGGCGCCGCGCCGCCCACCACAACGGCTGCCGCCGCCCCCCGGGGATCAGCTCCGCCATCTCCACCTGGTAGAGCCGCAGCCACACGAACGCATCGGGGGAAGCCGGCAGCTCCTGCAGCTCGCGGGTACCTTTCCGGACGACCGTGAGCAGCTGCCGTCCCGGGTCGGCACCAGCCAGGGTCGCCGACAGCAGTTCAGACGCCCGCGCACCGGTCGACACGTAGAAGGCGACCAGAGCCCGGTCCCGGTGCGACGGCAGCCCCGCGAAGATCTCGTTGAACTCGCCATCCGGGATGCTACGGGGAATCCGGCCAGGCACCCTCGGCCGGTAAAGGCCGCTGCGCTCATTACGGTAAGGCTCCATCGGATTGTGGTGCGAGTGCGCCCGCCGGCCCCGCCGGGGCCGGACGAGCGGGAACGGGTTGATGACCGGCCCGCTGCCCGCATCCAGGTGGAAATCGTAGAAGGCCCGCAGCACTGTCTCGGAGTGCGCGCGCACCGATGGCGCATACGCCTCGCCCGCCGGAACGGCCACCGGCACGCCGACCTGGGCACCATTACGCCAATGCGGCCGGGGCTGCTTACCGGTGACCTGCAGCCATCTGCAGAAATCGCGGGCCTCGACGCGGGTCGCCTGATCCCAGGACACCCCCGCGCCCGCCCGCAGGAACCGGAACCAGCGAAGAAGATCCATCCCATAGGAACGGACCGTGGACTCCGCCCGGCCTGCAGCCAGAAGATCCCGGAAGTATGCCGTGGCCGCAGCCACGGCCACACCCTCAGCGTCCACCAGCCGGTAAGGCTGTAACGATCACCGGTCGCTACCAGCCGGCCATCCCGAGGTACTACCAGCCCCGCCAGATCCCTGAGCTCATCGTCTCCGATCATGCTGCGAGACCATGCCAGGACAAGTCGTGACGCACCCGCTGAACTGCAGAAACTGCGGGCCTTGTTCAGTCAATAGGTAACCTCGCCATCAGCATCCTGCGCCTCGCCGGCCGCGCCAGCATCGCCCAGGCCCTCCGCCACACCGCACGGAACCCCGAACGCGCGTTCCGCCTGCTCACAGACGCAAGTAACGGTAAGTAATGGGACAACGCAAAGGCCCTGTCGTATCCCCCGAGGCCGTAGCGATCGTGCGGCAGCTACAATCAGTCATCAGGCTTCGGGGAGTGAGCACGCCGGCAGCGTCCCTCCGGGCAGCAGCGAGGCCGACGCGATCGGCCCGGCTGCGGGCTCATTCGTGACCTGTAAGACCGGCGGGCGCGGTGGCGGGTTGCTGGTTCGATGGCCCGTCCTTCCCGCTGATCTGTGGTGACCTGGCTTCCCGGAGCGATTACGGCTGCAGCCCTGGCATGAGGGCTCAGGACGTGACCCAGGCCCCCGGGATGCCTTCGGGCGGGGCAGCACGATCCAGGGCAGTCACAAGCACGCTCGCACAGCCCGAAAGTAGTGCGTATAGGCGGCGCATGTTGATGCCCTGCTCCGCATACTCATTCACGGTCTGTCTGTAGGTGCCGTGCGGGGACGCCGCGCCGATGTGAAACGCTGAGATGGGGCACCGGCATAGCGGCCACCGGGTGCCCGCTGTGCCCTTTGGCTCGAGGAGCTGGTTATTAGCTCCCGGAAAGCTCTATGCGCGAGTGTAAGGAAAGCGTACTATCACGGGTATAGCTCCGGACCCTGGCAGACCTGTCCGCTATGTGGCGGTAGGGCCGGGGTTTTTTAATGCGCGCATAGACCTGTGCCGGAAGTGGCGTTAAAGAATCAAAAGACGGTGAGAACCGGCGGGGAGAATACCTCTCCTACGGCGATCTGCTCAGCAACGACGGCGTGCTCACGCTTCGGGGAGGGGCCGGTATCCGATGATGAACAGGTGCTCGGAGCCGATGGCTCTGTCAGTCCGCTTAGCAGCGGCCGTTTCGGCGCGTGCGCGCGGCTTGACTGTCCCTGTCGGGGGCATCGGGCCGGGAGCAATCGGCTGGGCTGGTCGATGAGTGCGACAGCCGCAGGGCCGGAAGATCGCGCCGGCGGGGCGGCACGGGGCCAGGCGCTGCTGGACCGGATGGACCGGCTGCCGGGATGGCCGCTGCCCCGCTTCGACCTTTTCGTGCTGGGCCTGGCGTACTT
>JBKQMG010000113.1:0-45686 GCA_052146815.1 Streptosporangiaceae bacterium
GGGGCATGGCCCTGGTCACCGCGGGCCGCTGGACGATGACCGATGTCATTGACGTGCGGATCCCGGCCGCGACGAGCGGGCACGACGATGCTGCGGCGACGCTGGCCGCCTCCGGCGAGCAGGCCGCCCGGCTGCCGCGCACGACGACGCTGCACCTGGGGTCGGCCCGCACCATCGCCCGGATCCGGCCGCTCGGCGGCCAGCACGCCCGGCTGAGCCTGCGCGACCCGCTGCCCCTGCACGTCGGCGACCGGTTCCTGCTTCGTGATCCCGGCGCGGCGCGGGCCAGGCAGGCCGGCGGCGGGAAAGTCCCGCCCGCGGCCGCCGGCCGCGGGCCGGCGGATGACGGGCCGCCGGCCGGCCTGAGCCCGGCCGAGCGGACAGGCTGGCCCACTGTCCTCGGCGGCATCGTCCTGGACGTGACGCCGCCGCCGCTGCTACGGCGCGGAGCCGCTGCCGCGGCCGCACGGGAGCTGGCCTCGTGGCCA
The DNA here is from genome assembly GCA_052146815.1 of Streptosporangiaceae bacterium. Lineage (GTDB taxonomy): Bacteria > Actinomycetota > Actinomycetes > Streptosporangiales > Streptosporangiaceae > DATJZH01. The sequence continues at coordinate 489 of JBKQMG010000113.1, forward strand.
GACCAGCCCGCAGCCGCGCAACTGCTGGGCCGGCACGGGCTGGTACGCGCGAGCGCCATGCTCGCCATGGGCATCCGGGAGCATCCCGCCCCGGTCACCGGCGAGTGGCTCGCCGATCCCGGCCACTGGACGCGCCTGGCGGCCACGCTCGGTGAGGCGGCTGCCGCCTACGCCGCCAGAGAGCCGCTTGCCGCCGGCATGCCGGTGGAAGCGGCCAGGGCAGCCCTTCAGCTACCGGATCGCCGGCTTGTCGAGGCACTCATCAGGCCGCCGTTCCGGCTTCAGGACGGGATGATCCAGCTGGCGCCGCCGGGCGGCGCGGCGGCACCGCTGCCCGAGGCCATCGAGGCCGCCGTCCGCGTCCTGCGCACCGACCTGGCCGCGGCGGCTTTCCTCGCGCCCGATGCCGACCGTCTGCGCCGGCTCGGGCTCGACGTCCGCGCCATCGCCGCGGCCGAGCGCGCAGGCCTGCTGCTGCGGATCAGTGACCAGATCGTCCTCGCGCCGGGCGCTGACGCGCAGGCCGCGGCCATCCTCGCGACTCTCCCGCAGCCCTTTACGGCCGCGCAGGCACGGCAGGCGCTGAACACCACCCGGCGGATCGCGATCCCGCTCCTGGAGCACCTGGACCGGCAGGGCATCACCGAGCGGATGCCCGACGACCGCCGGCAGCTCAAGAAGACCTGATGATTGCTCGCGGGATCAGCTAGCCCGCCGGGCGGCGAACCTCGACGCCGACCAGGTCGCCGGCTCGGCGGGCGGCTGGCCGGTGGCGATCCAGCGCGCCAGTACGGCCGCGGTCGCCGGCGCGTTCAGGATGCCGGTACGGAAATGCCCCGAGGTGAGCCACGCGTTGTCCAGGCCGGGCACCCGGTCAATGACCGGACGGCGGTCCGGGTGCCGGGGGCGGAAGCAGCACCACTGGTAAGCGACGCCGAGCCCGCGCAGCGCCGGAAGCGACCCGCGCAGCGCCGCCATGATCGACTCAATCACGTCCGGCTGCACAGCCGGGCTTTCGTCACCGACGTCGAAGGTGCCTCCCGCCAGCAGCCGCCCGTCTTCGATCTGGGTGGCGATCGGTGCGACGATCCCCGGCAGCGGCATGGGAAGCGGCGCCGGGTCCGTCACCAGCAGATGACCCTTGACCCGGTCGGACGGGATGTCGATGGGCAGGCCGTCCAGCAGCGGCGGCTGTCCGGTGGCAAACACCACGGCGCCGGGGTTCACCTCGCCTGAGGATGTGGCCACCGCGGTGATCCGGCCGCCCCGGATGACGACCCCGGTGGCAGCGACACCGGTGGCGACGGCCGGCAGGCGGGCCGACAGCCGCGCCACGGCCCGCAGCGGATTCAGCCTGGCCTGCCGGTGAATTCGCGCACCCTCCATCGGCCGGGCCAGGCCCGGTACAAGCTGCGCTACCTGGGCGGTGTCCAGCCACTCGACGGCCGGCGGCTGGTGGGCGGCGAAGCCGCCGCCGCGATGGGCCAGGCCGATCCAGTCGATGTCCACCAGGCCGACGCCGCCCGGCACCGACTCCTCAAGGTCGTGCCACCGCTCCAGGCTGGCCCGCTCCAGGTCAACGAACGGCTCGGGGTCGCTCCACTGATGCGGCTCGGGAATGAGCAGGCCAGTCGCGCCGCCGGTCGCTCCCGCGCCGAGCCGGCCGGTCTCCACCAGGAGCACCGACCCCAGGCCTGCCTCGATGCAGGCGACGGCCGTGGTCACCCCGAGAATGCCGCCGCCGACGACCAGGACATCCGGGCGGGAGTCGGGGATAGTGCCATCGCCGCGGCCGAGAGCGGCACGCTCTTCCGCGGTGAGCTGATCGCGCCAGATGGCGCTTCCCACAGTCATGACCCCATCCTCGGTGATCCGGCAGCCGCCGTCAGCCGCACGCGCCGCGCGTTGTGCCTGCCCTGTTCGCCTTACGGTACCGGCCCTGGTGACGGTCGCGGCGACGACGCGGATGAGCTGAATGTTAGGGGACACCCGCGGTGATGGCGACGGGGCACTCAAGCCCGGACAGGCCGTCACGGCCAGGAGGGCCGTCACTGCCGGGAGAACGCAATCTGGCTGCAACGCCGAGTTACCGGACGCGAAACATCGGTCCCGCACACTGAGCCGGGGTAACCGGGCAGGACGCTGTCACTACCGCGAGCCGCCCGGCGACGTGAAAGGACTACTGATGACCAGGCGCCGCATCGCGCTGATCGCCCACGACAACAAGAAGGCCGACCTGCGGGACTGGGCGCGGTTCAACCGTTCCCTGCTCGCGGGGCACCGCCTCTTTGCCACGGGCACGACCGGCCGCATGCTGGGCCAGGATCTGGATCTGCCGGTGACCTGCTTTCAGAGCGGCCCGCTCGGCGGTGACCAGCAAATCGGGGCGCGGATCGCTGACGGGGAAATCGACCTGCTGATCTTCTTCTGGGATCCGCTCGAGCCGCAGCCGCATGATCCGGACGTCAAGGCCCTGCTGCGGCTGGCCGTGCTGTGGAACATCCCCGTCGCCTGCAACCGGGCCAGCGCAGACTTCCTGATCTCCTCGCCGCTGCTAGGCCGCCGCTACGCGCGTCAGCGGCCTGACTCCTCGGCGGTCACCGACCGGCCGGCGCCTGGCGGTGACCGCGAGCAGGCCGCCTGACGGCGGGGGACCGCGGGCCGGCTGCCTGACGGGGGCGGATGACATTCTCGCCGGGCCGGGAACGATTAAGGCCCCGGCGTTGCTGGACTGACAAAGGCAGGCTTCGGCGCGACGGCGCGGGGTAGCGGTCCGAAGCCACTGCTGCCAGCGGCGGACTCATGGCGGCGCCGGCGCGCGCGGTGACAGCACGGGCGTGACGCCGCTCAGCGAGCATGGCAGTAGCCTGAGTCCACTACGGGACAGTTTGCCCCCTTGGCCGAGGAGGTGATGGCGTGCTTGCCGACTCGTTCGGCCGCATCGCGACGGACCTCCGGGTGTCCCTGACTGACCGGTGCAACCTGCGCTGCAGCTACTGCATGCCAGCGGAGGGCCTGGACTGGCTGCCTCGCCCAGAACTGCTGACCGACGACGAGCTCATCCGGCTGATCACGGTCGCGGTGACCCGGCTGGGCGTCACCGAGATCCGCTTTACCGGCGGGGAGCCGCTGCTGCGCCGGGGGCTGACCGGCCTGGTGGATCGTGCTGCCGCGCTCCGGCCGCGGCCGGAGCTGTCGCTGACCACCAACGGCATCGGCCTGGCCCGGCTCGCCGGGCCGCTCCAGGCGGCCGGGCTGGACCGGGTCAATGTCTCGCTCGACACCCTGTCGCCGCAGGCCTTCATGCGGCTGGCCCGCCGCGACCGGCTCCCCGATGTGCTGGCGGGGATGGAGGCGGCGGCCGCGGCCGGTCTCGCGCCGGTCAAGGTCAACACGGTGCTGATGCGCGGAGTGAATGACGGCGAAGCGCCGGAGCTGCTCAGGTTCTGCCTGGAGAAGGGGTATCAGCTGCGGTTCATCGAGCAGATGCCGCTCGATGCCCAGCACGGCTGGCGCCGCGAGAACATGGTGACCGCCGACGAGATCCTGGCCGCGCTGTCCGCGCAGTTCACCCTGATGCCCGACGACCCGGCCGCCCGTGGTTCCGCGCCGGCCGAGGTCTTTCTCGTCGATGGCGGCCCGCACCGGGTGGGCGTGATCGCCTCGGTGACGCGGCCGTTCTGCGGGGCGTGCGACCGGGTCCGGCTGACTGCCGACGGGCAGGTCCGCAACTGCCTGTTCGCGCGGGAGGAAAGCGATCTGCGCGGACTGCTGCGATCGGGAGCAGGCGACGAGGAGATCGCGGTCAGCTGGACGAAGGCGGTCGCCACCAAGCTGCCGGGGCACGGCATCAACGACCCCGGATTCCTGCAGCCCGCCAGGCCGATGTCGGCCATCGGCGGCTGAGCGCCCACGGTGCCCTTCCCGCCCGGTAACGCGGGGCGCCAGCGTGGCGCCTGAGACCCCGGCCGTGCCGCCGGGCGCCGCCCGGACCGGCCGCCTGGACGCCATCGTGCTGGCGGGCGGCCGCGGTGCGCGGCTGGGCGGCGCCGACAAGCCCGCGATGATCGTCGGCGGGGGGACGCTGGCCGCCGCGGTCGTGACCGCGGCGGCAGAAGCGGGCGCCGGGCGCGTCGTCATGGTCGGGCCGCGCCGTCCCGAACTGCGGCCGCTGTCGGCACGGCTGCCCGCAGGCTTGCTTGAGGTGCGGGAGGATCCGGCCGGTTCCGGGCCAGTTCCGGCCCTGCGCTGCGGCCTTGCCCACGTCCGCGCACCATGGGTCGCGGTACTCGCCGCCGACCTGCCGTTCTTGCGCGGCAGGCAGCTGACGGCGCTGCTGGCCGCCGCGGCGCCAGCCGGCCCGGACGACCCCGGCGCGAGCCCCGCCGCCTCCGGCGCGGGTGCGCCCGGCGCAGCGGGGGCGGTCCTCGTCGACGACGCCGGACGGCCGCAGTGGCTGGTGAGCTGCTGGCAGACCGGGCCCCTGCGGGCCGCATTGAGCATCTACCGCGGCGCGTCGCTGCGGGGACTGTTCCAGCCGCTCCGCCCGGTTCTCGCCCGCTGGCAGGGCACTGACGGCCAGCCGCCGCCGTGGCTGGACTGCGACACTCCCGCTGACCTGAGCCGGGCCAGGGACTGGCATGCTCAGAGGGCGCGGAGCCAAGCTGGCGGCCCGGCTCAGGCGGAAGGAGCACCCATGAACACGCTGCAGGCCTGGACCGAGGCTGCCTGCGCCGAGCTCGGGCTGGACCCTGCCGCCGCTGACGTGCGGAAGATCCTCGATCTGGCCCGTGATGCGGCGCACCAGGTCGAGCGGCCGGCCGCGCCGCTCACCACCTTCCTGCTCGGCCTCGCCGTCGGCAGCGGGCAGCCGCTCGCGCCCGCCGCGGAGCAGCTGAGCCGGCTCGCCGAGCAATGGGACGCCGCCGGTCACTAGCCGGGCAGGCCGCCTGCTGCCTGCGCCCTCCTGGCAGCGCGCTGACCCCGCGGGTCAGCCCGGCCCGCGCACGCACCTGGCCGCCGCACGTCGGCGCGCCGCTTCCGCCCCTGCACCGCGCGCGGACCGCGCGCGGTGCTGTGCCGCCGCCCCGAACCGCCGTGCGGGCCTGCGTGCCACACCAGCCGTCAGGCGCCGCAACAAGCCCCCGGCCCGGCAGGGACTTGTCAAGCGATAGTTATCGATATATCTTTGACCTATCCGAAGCTTCCGATAGCGCGGCGGGACAGGCCCGCCGGCCCCGCGAAGCCGGATCAAGGAGAGGCAAGCAACATGCGAGGACTACAAGAAGATTTCGGCCGCTGGGGCGATGAGAACCTCCGGCGGTCCAGGTACGAGGAAGAAGGCTGGCGGCCCAAGGGCGGCGGCCGGCGCGGACATGGCCGCGGGCCGGGCTTTCCTGGCAGGGGCGGTTTCGGCGGCGGTCCCGGATTCCCCGGCGGCCCCGGCATGCATGGCATGGGGCCCTGGCTGGGCGAGCCCAGAATGCGCGGCCCGCGGGCCCGGCGCGGAGATGTCCGGGCGGCAGCGCTCGCGCTGCTGGCCGAGGAGCCGCGCAATGGCTACCAGATCATCCAGGAGATCGGCGAGCGCAGCGGCGGCGTGTGGCGGCCCAGCCCCGGCTCGGTGTACCCGGCCCTGCAGCAGCTTGAGGACGAGAACCTCATCCGCGCCGAGGCTGGCGAGAGCGGCCGCCGGGCGTACGTGCTGACCGAGGAGGGCCAGGCCTACGTGGCTGCCCACCCCGACGAGCTTCGTGCCCCCTGGGACGAGGTGGCCGGCAGCGCCGGCGGCACGGCGATCGAGATGCGCAGGCTCGTCGGCCAGGTGGCCATGGCCGCGTTCCAGGTGGTCGGGGCCGGCAGCGACGCCCAGGTGAGCCAGGCGCGCAAGATCCTGGCCGACAGCCGCAAGGCGCTCTACCGGATCCTGGCCGCCGACGACGAGGAGCAGGCTGCCGGCGACGGCGCGTGAGCGACAGCGCGCCAGCCCGCAGAACACAGCTAGGCTCGAAGCCGAGCCCGCCAGGAAGGCAGAAACAGTGACAGCGGACATGGGCACGCAGGCAGGCGGCGGCGGCGCGGCGCCGGAGGAGAAGATCCCCGGTGCGGCGCCGCCGCAGCCGTACGTCAGCAGGCCAGCCGGGGCGCCGGCGGCGGGAAACGGCAGCGGCCGCGAGCCGGTGATCGCCGTATCCGGCCTGACCAAGCGTTACGGCGACCTGGAGGCCGTGCGGGGCATCGATTTCGAGGTGGCCAGGGGAGAGACCTTCGGCTTCCTCGGCCCTAACGGCGCCGGCAAGACGACGACAATCAAGATTCTCTGCACGCTGGCCAACGCCACAGGCGGCACCGCGCTGGTCGCCGGGCACGACACGGCCACCGACCGGGATTCCGTCCGCCGCAACATCGGCCTGGTCTTCCAGGACACCACGCTCGACACCTACCTCACCGCCGAGCAGAACCTGCGCTTCCACGCCGAGCTGTACGGCGTGCCGCGAGCCGCGGTGATGCCGAGGATGCACCAGGTCATGGACATGGTGGGCCTGTGGGATCGGAAAGACAGCCTGGTCAGCACGTTCTCGGGCGGCATGCAGCGGCGGCTGGAGATCGCGCGCGGCCTGCTGCATGCGCCGCACGTGCTGTTCCTGGACGAGCCGACCGTCGGCCTTGACCCGCAGACGCGGTCCTCGATCTGGACGTACATCAACCAGCTCAAGCAGCGCGAGGACATCACGATCTTCCTCACCACCCATTACATGGACGAGGCCGAGCACTGCGACCGGATCGCGATCATCGATCACGGCCGGATCGTGGCCATCGATACGCCTGAGGCGCTGAAGGCCAGCGTGGGCAAGGACCGCGTCCAGATTCACACCGCCGACGATCAGGCGGCCATCGCGGCGCTGGCCGAGTCATTCGGCATCGAGGCCGGCATGCACGAGGGGGCGGTGACCTTCTCCGTCGCGGCCGGCGAGCAGTTCGTGCCCCGCCTGTTCAGCGAGTTCTCGGTGCCGATCCGCTCGGTGAGCGTGTCCCGGCCGTCGCTGGACGATGTCTTCATGTCCTACACCGGCACTACGATCCGCGACGCAGAGGCGTCCGCTACCGACGCCATGCGGCAGATGGCCCAGCGGTTCAGAGGAAGGCGATGAGCGATGGCGACGCAGGCTCCTGAGGCACCGGCCGCGGCAGGCACGGACGTCCTCGTCGAGGAAATCCGGGTCGCGGTTCCCGAGCGGGGCCTGCGGCACGACGCCCGCGCGGTGGGCATCATCTGGCGGCGCGAGCTGATCAGGTTCCGCACCGACCGGCTGCGCGCGATCACCTCGCTCGTGCAGCCGTTCCTGTTCCTGTTCGTGCTCGGCACCGGCCTCGGCTCACTGGCCGGCCACAGCCTGCCGTCCGGCATCAGTTTCAAGACATTCATCTACCCCGGTGTGCTGGCCATGTCGGTGCTGTTCACGGCGATTTTCTCGGCGGCCTCGATCGTGTGGGACCGGGAGTTCGGGTTCCTGCGCGAGATACTGGTGGCGCCGGTCAGCCGGGGGGCGATCGTGGTCGGCAAATGCCTGGGCGGCGCGACGATCGCGACGTTCCAGGGCCTGGTCTTCCTGGCGCTGGCCGGGTTCGCGGGCGTCCCCTACAACCCGGTGCTGATGCTCACGCTGATCGGCGAGCTGCTGCTGCTGGCATTCACGCTCACGGCATTCGGCGTGATGATGGCGGCGCGGATCAAGCAGTTCCAGGCGTTCATGGCGCTGACCCAGATGCTGGTCATGCCGCTATTCTTCTTGTCCGGGGCCCTTTACCCGCTGAACGGCCTGCCGGCCTGGCTGACCGTGCTGACCCGGATCGACCCGCTGACTTATGTCGTGGGCCCCATGCGGCACGCCGTATTCAGCCATCTGAACATGAGCCCGCTTTTCGACTCGAAATTGGCGCCCACTATCACCTGGGCGGGCTGGCCAGTGCCGCTTTGGCTATCACTGGGCATAGTCGCGGTGATGGGACTGGGAATGATGACCGTCGCCATCGCAGAATTCCGCAAGACCGAGTAGCCCAGGCCAGGCGGCCGCGCGGGCGGAGCGCCCTGCGGCCTGGCGTATCCGCGGGCCGCAGGGCCCCTGGCGCGCAGGGTTCCTGGTGCCGTGCCCGGCAGCCCGGCAGCCCGGCGGACGGCCGGGAAAGACTGCCGGGGGAAATTGAGGCCAATGCGAAGGAAAAGCCTGCGATGCGGTAAGCGTTGCCGGAGATAAAAGAGCGACGCCGGGTGGCTACGGGGGCAAACCACCCGGCGTCGCATAACGTCGGCGCTCCGACGGGGGCCCGGAACGCCGGCAAGGGTGCCCCGGCGGGGGACCAGAGCACCGCTATGCATGTTACACCGAACCTCCCCCTAGTACGTCAAGACTGGATTACGAGCCAATCTCGTCATCAAGGCAGGCTGATCCCCCCGGATCAGGCGTTCTGCTGGCCCGTTTCCGTCCCTGATGGAGCGTTCGGCGTAGGCGCGCCGGCATTGGGTCCGGTGCCGGTATTGCCCGGCTGAGGCACTGCCTGCCCACTCGCGGCTTGCGGTGGCGCAGCGCGCTCGGGCAGATTCGGCTGGTACTCCCGAAACCCGCGCGGCCCGGTCGGCTCCCGGCCGCCGTTGGCGAAGACCACCGCGAAGTAGGGAATGAATATGGCACCGGCCGCGGGGATCGACGTCCACCATCCCGCGTGGTTCACGAATAGGAGCACCGCCAGCAGGAAGCAGGCCGCCCGGATGCCCATCATGATGAGGTACCGGCGCTGCCGGAGGGCAATGTCATCGGACAGAGACAGCCGTGCTTCGGTGACCAGATGAGGCTGGTCCGGCGGAGGCCGGTGCGAAGTTCTCACCCTCCCACGTTATGCCCGCCCTATACCAGTGCTGACCCGGCCGGCGGCTAGCACTCCGGCGCAGCGATGCCTGTGATGCTGGTCACGCCCGGAGCACCCGCCTGCGCCATGGCGCAGGCAAGATCATCAGTAAGGGCGGCCAGCAGGCGATGCACGCCGTCCGCACCGCCCGCCGCGAGGGCCCAGAGCACCGGCCTCCCGATGAACACTGCGTCGGCGCCGAGGGCCAGGGCGGCCAGCACATCCTCGCCCGTGCGGATCCCGCCGTCCACATAGACCTCGCAGCGCAGGCCCCCAGGCCCTGCGAGCGCCGTGACTGTGGCCTCCTCGCCGCCGGGGGCACCTCGCCGGCGTGCAGGACCGCCGCCACCGGCGGCAGCGCAAGGGCCGTGGGCATCGCCCCGTCGAGCTGACGGCCGCCGTGATTGGACACGATGACCCCGGCCGCCCCGGCGGCAGCGCATGCCCGCGCGTCGTCCGGCCGCAGGACCCCCTTCACGATCACCGGCAGGCCGCCGGTCTCCGCGAGCCAGCGGATGTCGGCGAAGGTCACATCACTGGCCTGGGCAGCGGCGCCGAGATCGTCCACCGGCCCGATGTTCACCAGGAAATCGTCACCGAGCCGGAGGGCATCACTGCCGTCGCGCCGCTTGCGGCCGACGACCGGCGTATCGGCCGTCAGCACCAGCGCCCCCGCGCCCGGCGCCGCCGCGCGCTGCACCAGGGCCGCCGTCAGGGCCCGGTCGCGCAGCATGTATACCTGGAACCACCAGCTGCCGCCTCCGGCCGCGAGGACGTCGGCCACATCCTCGATACGGCGGGAACTGCGGGTGGACAGCACGAACAGCGCGCCGGCCCTGGCCGCGCCCGCCGCGGTGGCCAGCTCCCCGTCGGGGTGGGCCAGCCGGTGGAATCCGGTCGGCGCGACGCAGACCGGCGTGGGCAGGCCAGAGCCGAGCAGCCGGACGCGAGTGTCGACGGCACAGACGTCCCGCAGGACCCGCGGCGCCAGCCAGGCCCGCCGCCATGCTTTCTCGTTGGCGCGAAGTGTCCGCTCGCGGCCAGACCCGCCGGCGTAGTAGTCGTAGACATCGCGGGGCAGCAGTTCGCGGGCACGGCGCCGCAGGGCCCCGGCATCAGCAGTCATGTGCCCATCCTGGAGGAAGAATGAGCGACCGCACCTACCGCGTCACCGAGATTGTCGGCACCTCGCCGGACGGCATCGAGCCGGCGATCCGCAGTGCCCTGCACCGGGCCGGGCAGACGCTGCGGCACCTGGACTGGTTCGAGGTGACCCAGGTGCGGGGCCAGATCGTCGATGGCGACGTCGCGCATTACCAGGTGGGCCTGAAGGTCGGCTTCCGGCTCGAGGACGCCTGACCGGACCTGGCCGGCCAGCTGGCCTGGCCGCGGCAGCTGCCCCGCTGGGCTAGCTGGCCTGGCTGACCGACGACATGTTGAAGCCCTCCACCCGGACCGGCGGCATGGCCGCGTGGGTGAAGTAGTCGTTCCACTCGCGCGGCAGCGTGCGCACCGTCTGGCCGGCCTCAGCGATCCGGCCCAGCAGCGCCACGGGGCTCTCGTTGAACCGGAAGTTGTTGACCGCGCCCGCGACCTCCCCGTTCTCCACGAGATAGACGCCGTCGCGGGTCAGCCCGGTCAGCAGCAGCGTCTGCGGGTCGACTTCGCGGATGTACCACAGGCAGGTGACGAGCAGGCCGCGCCTGGTGCTGGCGATCATGTCCTCGATGGACCCGGCCCCGTCCCTGGCGTCCAGGATCAGGTTCTCGATCGGCGGCGTCACCGGCAGCCCGGCCAGCTGGGCCGAATGCCGGGTACTGGGCAGCGCAGCAAGCTCCCCGGCGGCGATCCACTCGGTGGGGCGCAGCGGGAGGCCGTTGTCGAAGACCGAGGACATCCGGCTCGAGGCGTGCGCGAGGACGAACGGCTCGCACTCCAGCCCCGGCTCGGCGGGGCTGCTGCGCAGCGTCAGCGGCATCTGCGCCAGGCGCTCGCCGACGCGGGTCCCGCCGCCGGGCCTGCTGAAGACCGTCCGGCCGTCCAGCACGTCCTTCGCCCCGGCCGACCAGTAGAGGTAGATCATCAGGTCAGCCAGCGCGCTCGGCGGCAGCAGCGTCTGGTAGCGGCCGGCGGGCAGCTCGACCCGCCGCTGCGCCCAGCCGAGCCGCTGCTCCAGGACCGCGTCGAGCTGCTCGACATCCACGTCGGCGAAGTCGCGGGTGCCGGCCCCCGCCCAGGCGGAACGGGTCAGGTCGGCGGACTTCGCGTTGAGCTCCAGCTTGCCCGTCGGCTGGTCATGCCGGAGCCGGATGCCGGTGGAGGTGCCCAGGTAGGTCGTGGTCAGGCTGTGCTCGGCGAAGCCGTATAGCAGCCGCCCGGTGGCCGCCGCCCGGCCGAAGGCGCCGCCGAGATCGCCGGCCACTCCGGTCAGGACGCCGATCTGCGTGGCGGACGGCGGATCCGCCCAGGCGGCCCCGGCGGCGGCCGCCTGACCTGTTTCCGCCGGGGTGAGCAGCGGGCGAGCGTCCTCGGCCGGGGGAGCGTCCGCGGCTGCCGCGGCCGCCTCCGCCGCGACCTCGGATACCTGGTCATCGCGCACCCCGGACCTGGACACCACGCCCGCCGAGGCGCCCGACGATCCGCGGCTGATCGCGATGACGGTCAGCCGGCGCGACCGGGACACCCCGTTGGTGGTCAGTGAGTTGCCCGCCCAGCGCAGGTTGGCCGAGGAGGTCTCCTCGGCGATGACGATGCAGTCGTCGCATGGCGCTGCCTGCAGGGCCCGCTCGACGGTGTCCTGCGGCGAATGCGCGCTCATCACGCGGCCCCTTCATCAGCGGTATTGAGGATCCGCACGCCCCGCACCAGCACCGCGGGACAGCCGTGGCTGACCGGGGCCACCTGGCCCGGCTGGCCCTTGCCGCAGTTGAACGCACCGCCGAGCACATAGGACTGCGGACCGCCCACCGCCTCCATCGAGTTCCAGAAATCCGTGGTGGTGGCCTGGTAGGCCACATCGCGCAGCTGGCCGGCCAGCCGCCCGCCGGAGATCCGGAAGAACCTCTGGCCGGTGAACTGGAAGTTGTAGCGCTGCATGTCAATCGACCAGCTCTTGTCCCCGACGACATAGATGCCGTTCTCGACCCCGGCGATCAGCTCGTCCGTCGACGGGCCGCCCTCGGCCGGCTGCAGGCTGACGTTCGCCATCCGCTGGATCGGCATGTTGGCGGGGGAGTCGGCGAAGGCGCAGCCGTTCGAGGCGCCGAGGCCCTGCAGCCGTGCCATCCGCCGGTCGAGCTGGTATCCCGTCAGCACCCCGCCGCTGATCAGGTCCCAGCGCTGCCCGGCGACGCCCTCGTCGTCGTAGCCGACCGTGGACAGGCCGTGCTCGACGGTCCGGTCCGCCGTCACGTGCATCTGCGGCGAGCCGTACTGGAGGCGGCCGAGCTGGTCAGGGGTGGCGAAGGACGTGCCGGCGTAGGCCGCCTCGTACCCGAGGGCCCGGTCCAGCTCGGTCGCGTGGCCGATCGACTCGTGGATGGTCAGCCAGAGATTGCTCGGGTCGACGACCAGGTCGTAGTGACCCGCCTGGACCGACGGGGCCGCCAGCTTGGCGGCGAGCAGCTCGGGCAGCTCGGCCAGCTCGGCGGCGAAGTCCCAGCCGGTGCCCGTCAGGTACTCATAGCCGCGCCCGGCCGGCGGGGCGAGCGTGCGCATCGTCTCGAACCGGCCGCCCGGCTCGACCGCCACGGCGGTCAGCTCCGGATGCAGCCGCACCCGCTGCTGCAGCGCGGTCGTCGCCCCGTCGGAGTAGAACTTGCATTCCCGGACCTGCCGCAGCGAGGCATCCACGTGGTCGATGCCGGGGCTGGCCAGCAGCTGCGAGCTCCAGCGCGCCAGCGCGGCGATCTTGCCGGCGGCGCTGACCTCGAACGGGTCGATCTCGTAGGCGGAGATCCAGCTGACCTCGCCGTGCGCCGGCTCGGGGGCCAGCTCGATGCGCTCGGAGCTCATCGGGGCGGCCACCCTGGCGACGTCGACTGCCTCGTCGGCGGCCCGGACGGCGGCCTCGGTGGTCAGGTCGACTGCCGAGGCGAAGCCCCAGGTACCGTCGACGACGACCCGGACGGCCAGGCCGACGTCGCCGCTGTCGATCTGCGTCTCCAGGTTCGCGTCCGACAGGCTGATCAGCTGGCGCCTGAGGAGCTCGGCGCGGAAATCGGCGTGATCGGCGCCCAGGTCGGCGGCCCGCTGCAGCGCGGCGGCCGCCAGTTCGCGCAGCGGGTAGGCGGTGAAATCCGGGTCGATGGCACGGCCTGCGGCGTGCGAGCTGTCAGCCACGCACGGGAGCCTATCCCAGGCCAGCGCGGCGCCGCCCGGACCGGTACGCTCACAGCGGTCCGCAGTGGGACACGCGTCGCCGGGCAGGCGGCTGGCTGGCAGGAGGGATCACCGCCGATGAGTCGCTCCGTCCTGGTGACCGGGGGAAACCGGGGAATCGGCCTGGCCATCGCCCGGAAGCTGGCCGAGGGCGGGGACGCCGTCACCGTCACGTCCCGTTCCGGCGGTGAAATACCCGGTCTGACCGTCGCGCAGTGCGATGTCCGGGACGCCGCCGCCGTCGACCAGGCCTTCTCGGTCGCCGAGGCCGCGCACGGCCCCGTCGAGGTGCTGGTGGCCAACGCGGGGGTTACCCGCGACCAGCTGCTCGCCCTGATGAGCGAGGACGCCTTCACCGAGGTCGTGGACACCAACCTCGGCGGCGCGTACCGGGTGGCCAAGCGCGCCGTCCGGGGGATGATCAGGATGCGCCGCGGCCGGATCATCTTCATCTCCTCGGTGGTGGGCCTGCTCGGCTCGGGCGGCCAGTCCAACTACGCCGCCTCCAAGGCGGGCCTGATCGGGATGGCCCGGTCGCTGGCCCGCGAGCTCGGCAGCCGCGGCATCACCGTGAACGTGGTCGCGCCCGGCTTCGTCGACACCGACATGACCGCCGCGCTGCCCGACGACAAGAAGGCCGCCATCCTGGCGAGCGTGCCGCTGCGGCGCTACGCCTCGGCCGGCGAGGTGGCGGCCGCCGTGGCCTTCCTGGCCGGGCCCGACGCCGGCTACATCACCGGCGCGGTCATCCCGGTGGACGGCGGCCTCGGCATGGGGCACTGACAGCCCGCCAGCGCGGCGGCAAGGGAAAGGGCAGCAGAAATGGGAATCCTGGCCGGAAAGAGGCTCCTGGTGACGGGGGTCCTCACCGACTCCTCCATTGCCTTCCACGTGGCCAGGGTCGCCCAGCAGGAAGGCGCGACCGTGGTCCTGACCGGTTTCGGCCGCCTCAGCCTGGTCGAGCGGATCGCCAGGCGGCTGCCGGAGCCGCCGCCGGTGCTGGAGCTGGACGTCACCGACGAGGGCCAGCTGGCGTCGCTGGCCCAGCGGGTCGGCGAGCACGTGGACGGCCTGGACGGCGTGGTGCACGGGATCGCCTTCGCGCCGCAGTCCGCCCTCGGCGGCAACTTCCTGCAGACCCCCTGGCCGGATGTGGCCACCGCGCTGCACGTGTCCGCCTACTCGCTCAAGGCGCTCGCCATGGCGGCCCTGCCGCTCATGGGCGGCGGCGGCTCCATCGTCGGCCTGGACTTCGACGCCAGCCTGGCCTGGCCGGCCTACGACTGGATGGGCGTGGCGAAGGCCACCCTGGAGTCAAGTGCCCGTTACCTGGCCCGCGACCTCGGTCCGCGCGGGATCCGGGTGAACCTGGTGGCCGCAGGCCCGCTGCGGACCATGGCCGCCAAGAGCATCCCCGGCTTCAATGGATTCGAGGAGCTGTGGGGCAAACGCGCACCGCTCGGCTGGGACCTGTCCGATCCCGAGCCCGCCGCGCGCGCCTGCGCGGCCCTGCTGTCGGACTGGTTTCCGGCGACGACGGGGGAGATCGTGCACGTGGACGGGGGCGCGCACGCCATCGGAGGCTGACGCCGCGCACCTGCCTGAGGCCGCCTGGCCCGCCCCGTGCGCCGCGCGGGCACGCCCCTGTGCCCGGACCGGCATTGCACCAGGTACGAACCGGGTATTTCGTGAAGTAGCTGCTGGTGACCGGGTCGGCACGGACTGACCGTCAGTCGGTTACGCGCAAGTCACAATCACGTCCCAAAGCAGGCCCTATCGCTGCAGACCGCTGGACTGCACTCGCGCGGCGTGCTCCTCTATGACAGTCCCCAGTGTCATCGGCGCCGGGGCTCTGGTCTATTTTCTGTATCTTCATCGTCGGAGCATGTCGGAGCGCTTGGCGTCCGGCGGTTCCCTGTGCCAAAGGAGCCGCAGCCATGGGGCTAGCCCCACAGCAGCACAAACAATCGAGATTCAGGCTCCGCAGCCGCAAGATGCTCGCGGTCAGCGGAGCTGCGGTCGCGCTTGCCCTCGTCGCAGCGGGCTGCGGGGGCAGCAGCGGAAGCAGCAGCACGGGCTCGGGGTCGTCCACGCCCGTCACCGGCGGCACGGCCGTCATGGCGGAGCCGCCGGCGACCACGCCCAACTACATCTTCCCGTTCGAGAGCAGCGCCTACATCAGCGTCATCAACTCCAGCTACTTCGCTGAGCTGATGTACCGGCCGCTGTACTGGTTCGGCACGGGCAGCCAGCCGACCGTGAACCAGTCGGTGAGCCTGGCGAACCTGCCGACCTTCAGCGGCAACAAGGTCACCATCAAGCTGAAGAACTACAAGTGGTCCAACGGCACCCCGGTGACCGCCCAGAACGTCGTCTTCTGGCTGAACATGGAGCAGGCCGTCGGGGACATCGACTACGGCGCCTACACCGGGTTCCCGAACACGGTCGTGACGGGCATCAAGGCGGTCAGCCCGACCGAGCTGACGATGACCCTGGATAAGGCGTACTCGCACAACTGGTTCCTCTACAACGAGCTGAGCCAGATCACGCCGATGCCGACCGCGTGGGACCGCACCGCCAGCGGCCCGAGCCACTGCACCACGACGGTCAGCGACTGCAAGGCGGTCTACACCTACCTGGACGCCCAGTCCAAGAACCTCAGCAGCTACGTGTCGTCGCCGCTGTGGTCGGTCGTGGACGGCCCGTGGAAGCTCAGCGCGTTCAACGCGGACGGTCACATCACCTACGTCCCGAACAAGTCCTACTCCGGCCCGGTGAAGCCCAAGCTGGCGCAGTTCCAGCTGGCCCCGTTCACCACCGACACCGCTGAGTACAGCGTCCTGCAGTCGCCGAGCAGCAGCAGCAAGATCGACGTCGGCTACGTCCCGACGGAGGACCTGGCGGCGAAGCCCGCTAACGCCACGGTCGGGACGAACCCGATCGCCAGCAAGGGCTACAGCATGCACGCGCTGCCCATCTGGGGCATCAACTACTACGTGGTGAACTTCCAGAGCACCACGGGCAACGGGCCGATCATCAAGCAGCTGTACTTCCGGCAGGCCCTGGCCTACCTGATGAACCAGGAAGCGGTGATCAAGGGCCCGCTCAAGGGCTACGGCACCGCCACGGTCGGCCCGGTGGCCTCGGCGCCGGTGACCCAGTTCCTGTCACCGCAGGGCAAGCAGGGCGACCCGTTCCCGTTCAACTCGTCGAAGGCCAAGAGCCTGCTGTCCAGTCACGGCTGGAAGGTGGCGCCGCAGGGCGTGACCACGTGCACGGACCCGTCCAAGTGCGGCCCTGGCGTCAAGCAGGGGCAGCAGCTGAAGTTCAACTTCCCGTACGCGACCGGTACCGCGTGGATTGACGCGGAAATGACGCAGCTGCAGTCCAATGCGGCCGCGGTGGGCATCAAGCTCAACCTGGAGCCCAAGCCGTTCAACCAGGTGACCGCCCTCGCCGCCGGTAACTGCGTCGTCGCCAAGATCCCGTGTAACTGGGACATGGCGAACTGGGGCGGCGGCTGGTCGTTCGCACCCGACTACCTGCCCACCGGCGAGACGCTGTTCAAGTGCGGCGCCATCGCCAACTCCGGCGGGTACTGCGACAAGCAGAACGACTCGCTGATCGACACCACGCTGACCAACAGCAGCAACCAGGCCCTGTACACCTGGCAGGACTACCTGGCGCCCAAGCTGCCGGTGATGTGGCAGCCGAACGCCGACTACGCGGTGTACGAGATCAACGCCAGCCTGCACGGTGTCTGGCCGCTGGCCCCGACACTTAGCCTTAACCCGGAAGACTGGTACTTTACGAAGTAGCCGCCGGTAGCCGGTTTACCGGCTGCTGACTGCTCCGGGAGTGCCGGGGTTTATCCCTCGGCACTCCCGGAGCATGCCTGGAAGGAGGACAGTTGGCAGTCTTTCTCGTGCGCAGGGTCATCCAGGCGCTCATCGTGCTGTTGCTGGTGACCATGATCACCTTCATATTGCTGCGGGCGATCCCCGGCAACCCGGCTATCGCCATCATGGGCCCCGGCGCCTACCGGAACCCGGGCGCGATTAAGTTGTTTGATAAGACCTATGG
The DNA here is from genome assembly GCA_052146815.1 of Streptosporangiaceae bacterium. Classification (GTDB taxonomy): domain Bacteria; phylum Actinomycetota; class Actinomycetes; order Streptosporangiales; family Streptosporangiaceae; genus DATJZH01. The sequence continues at coordinate 17,856 of JBKQMG010000113.1, forward strand.
CTTCAACCTGCCCTGGTACCGCCAGTACCTGCAGTGGCTGGGAAATATCATTCACGGAAATCTCGGCTACTCGTGGAACCTGAACCAGAGCGTGGCCTCGCTGCTCGCCAACCGCCTGCCGAAGACCATCCTCCTGGTCGGCATCTCGACCGTCTTGGCGATTGTCGTGGCCGTCCCGATCGGCATGATCCAGGCCGTCCGGCGCAACAAGTTCTCTGACCAGTTCTTCAACGGGTTCTCCACCGTCTTCTACGCCACGCCGTCATTCCTGCTCGGCATCCTGCTGATCCTGGCGTTCTCCATCAAGATCCCGATCTTCCCGGCGGAGGGCCCGCAGGGGGAGGGACTGGGCTCCGTCTTCGGGAACTTCAACGCCCTGGTCCTGCCGATCGTCTCGCTGGCCCTGATCACGTTCGCGCTGTTCAGCCGGTACATGCGCTCCTCCGTACTGGATAACATCAGCGAGGACTACGTAAGGACCGCGAAGGCCAAGGGCGCCAGCGAGCGGCGGATTCTGCTCCGGCATGTGATGCGCAACTCGCTGATCCCGATCGCGACCCTGATCGGACTGAGCCTGCCCGGCATCCTGTCCGGGGCACTGATCACCGAGGCCGTCTTCAACTACCCGGGCATGGGCCTGCTGTTCTACCAGCAGGCGCAGAAACAGGACTATCCGACGCTTCTCGGCATCGTGGTGGTGGTCGCAGTGGCCACGGTGGTGGGCTCGCTGCTCGCCGACGTCCTGTACGCAGTGCTCGACCCCCGGGTGAGGTACGTGAGCTCATGAGCATCCTTAATGTCCCCCCAGAAGTCCCCGATCCGTCCAACCCGTCGGCGGTCGGCCTGGCCGAGATCCCCGAGGTCGCCGCAGGTGACGCGGCGGTCGCCGCCGGCATCCTGCCGGCCGGCAAGCCGCGCAGCGCCTTCCGCCGCGGCGTCGAGGTCTTCGTCGAGAACAAAGTCGCCGTGGCGGGCGTCGCCATCATCGTGGCGATGGTGGTGTTCTGCTTCCTCGGGCCGCTGGTCTACCACGGCAACATCACGCATGTGGACTTTGCCAACGAGACGCTGCCGCCCGGTGCCGGGCATCCGCTCGGCACGGACGCCAACGGCAACGACGTGCTGGCCCGGCTGATGTCGTCCGGGCAGATCTCGCTGGAGGTCGGCATCGCCGCCGCCCTGCTCGCCACCGTCGTGGGCGTGCTGTGGGGCGCGATCGCCGGATACTTCGGCGGCATCCTGGACGCGGTGATGATGCGCATCGTCGACGCGGTGCTCTCCATCCCGATCCTGTTCCTGCTCCTGGTGGTCGTCTCGCTGGTCACGCCGACCGAGCCGATCCTGATCCTGGTCATCGCGCTGACCTCCTGGCTGACGACCGCCCGGCTGGTGCGCGGCGAGGCGCTCTCGCTGCGCGTGCGGGACTACGTGCAGGCGATGAAGGTGATGGGCGGCGGCAGCACCCGGGCGGTACTGCGCCATATCGCCCCCAATGCCATCGGAACCATCATGGTCAACGCCACGTTCCAGGTAGCAGACGCCATCGCGTTCATCGTGGCGCTCAGCTACCTCGGGCTTGGCATCAGGCCGCCGCAGGAGGACTGGGGCGCGATGCTCAGCCAGGGCGTCCAGTACGTCAACCTGGGCTACTGGTGGCTGATCTTCCCGGCCGGGCTCGCCATCGTGCTGGTCATCACCGCCGCGCTGTGGATCGGCGAAGGTCTGCGGGACGCGGTCGAGGTCCGGCTGCAGCGGCGCTAGCCGCCCGCGCCGGCTCCCGGGTTGGCGGCCGGGATACCTGTCTCAACGAGAATGACGAGGACGCATGGCCCCTCTGCTGGAAATTGAGGATCTGCACACCGATATCCGGCTGCGCACCGCGACGGTGCACGCGCTCGACGGCGTGAGCCTGAACGTCGAGGCGGGCGAATGCCTCGGCATCGTCGGCGAGTCGGGCTGCGGCAAGACGATGACGGCTCTGTCGATCATGCAGCTGCTGCCGCCCGGCGGGCACATCACCGGCGGCCGGATCAAGCTGGGCGGCCAGGAGATCTCCTCGCTGAACGACGATGGCATGCGCCACGTCCGCGGCAACGAGGTCGGGATGATCTTCCAGGATCCGATGACGTCGCTCAACCCGACCATGACGATCGGCGAGCAGATCGCCGAGACGGTGCTGCTGCACCGCGGCGTCGACAAGAAGGCCGGGCTGGCCCGCGCGGCCGAGGTGCTCGGCCTGGTCGGGATGCCGAGGCCCGAGGAGCGGGTCAAGAACTACCCGCACCAGCTGTCGGGCGGAATGCGCCAGCGCGTCATGATCGCCATGGCGCTGGCCTGCGAGCCCAAGCTGCTGATCGCCGACGAGCCGACGACCGCGCTCGACGTGACGATCCAGAAGCAGATCCTGGAACTGATCGACGACCTGCGCAAGCGCCTCGGCATGGCGGTCATCCTGGTGACCCACGACCTGGGCGTCATCGCCGGCCGCGCCGACCGGGCCGTCGTCATGTACGCCGGCCGGGTCACCGAGACCACCACCACCAAGCGCCTGTTCGCCAACCCGCGCCACCCCTACACCGAGGCGCTGTTCGAGGCGCTGCCGGAGAAGGCCGCGGACTCCGCGGCCCGGCTGTACAACATCCCGGGCCAGCCCCCGGACCTGACCGCGCCACCGACAGGCTGCAAGTTCGCCGCCCGATGCCGCTACGTGCAGGACACCTGCCGGGAGACCGAGCCAGGCCTCACCGGCGACACCTGGGACCACGCCTACCGGTGCTACTTCCCGGTCGGCCGGCAGACCGACGAGGAGGTGCACGCTAAGGCCGCGGCCGAGAAGGCCCGCACGATGCGCACGGCCCGCGACTCCGTCAGCAGCGAGCCGCTGCTGCGCGTCGACGGCCTGGTGAAGAACTTCTCGGTCACCGCCGGGGCCGTGCTGCAGCGCAAGATCGGCGCGGTCAGCGCGGTCGCTGACGTCAGCTTCTCGATCCTGCCCGGCCAGACGTTCGGCATGGTCGGCGAGTCAGGCTGCGGCAAGACCACCATCGGGCGGCTGATCGCGGGCCTGGAGACGGCCAACGCCGGCTCGATCGTGCTGGAAGGCGAGGACCTGGTGAAGCTCAGCACCAGGGAGCGGCGCCAGCGGGCCAGCAAGGTCCAGCTGATGTTCCAGGACTCCTACGCGTCGATGGACCCGCGGATGCGCGTCGGCCCGATCCTGCGCGAGCCGCTGGCGATCCAGAACATCGGCAACAAGCGCGAGCAGCAGCGCAAGATCGAGGCGATGCTCGACGAAGTCGGCCTGCCGCGGGCGGCGCTCGAGCGCTATCCGCATGAGTTCTCCGGCGGCCAGCGGCAGCGTCTCGGCCTCGCCCGCGCGCTCATCCTCAACCCGAAGCTGCTGGTCGCGGACGAGCCGGTGTCGGCGCTCGATGTGTCCATCCAGGCGCAGATCCTCAACCTGATGCAGGACCTGCAGCGGGACATGGGCCTGACCTACCTGTTCATCTCCCATGACCTGTCCGTCGTGCGGTACCTGTCGGACACCATCGGGGTGATGTACCTCGGCAAGCTGGTCGAGGCCGGCCCCGCGGACGAGGTCTACTACCGGCCGGTCCACCCGTACACCAAGGGCCTCATCGACACGATCCCGGTCGCCGACCCGCGGATCGCTCAGGCCAGGGAAGAGAAGGGCGTGCGGGGCGAGCTGCCGTCGGCGATCAACCCGCCGTCGGGGTGCAGGTTCCGCACGCGCTGCCCGCTGGCGCAGGATCTGTGCGCTCAGGAGGAGCCGCCGATGCGGCCCTTCGCTGACGGGCATTTGGCCGCCTGCCACTTCCCGCTGCGCGAGCCGCAGACCGCAGGGGCCTCGGCCTCGGATTCGGCCGCCGTCTGACCGTCGGGCCAGCCGCCTGACGCGGTCGCGGCAGTCGCCATGTCATGAAGCCCGCCCCCGGACCGGGGCGGGCTTCATGACGTCCTAGTGGAGGGCGGCGCCGCGGCCCTCACGCCCGGGGCCACCGGCGGCCTTGCGCCGTCTTTGGCGCTGGCCGATAATTTCTCCTGGCGCCGCCCCCGCCCGTCTTGCCGCGTGAGGCCAGGAACTGGTTCACGATCGGCCGCGATCAGGGCTGCGACCTGGTTCTCAGTGACCAGACGGCCATCCGCGCAGGCGACACCGTGAGCTTCGGGTGCCTGACGTTCATCGTCTCCGAGGGCGCCTGAGCCCGCCCCGCCAGGGAGAGCGCGGGCGATTCCCGGCTCCCTGACCACGCTGGCCAGCTCCGGCCGGGCCACGGCGGCGCTGCCGGCCGGTCGGGCAGCAGGCCGCTCGCCGCAGGCCGTAGAGTCATGGAGTGACCTTGGTTCTGCTGGTGCGGCATGGGCTGACGGCGCCGACGGGGACCCTGCTGACCGGCTGGACTCCGGGCATCCCGCTCGATGACCGCGGCCGCGCGCAGGCGGAAGCCCTCGGGGCTCGCCTGCGGCCGGTTCACCTGGACGCGATCGTGAGCAGCCCGCTGGAACGCTGCCGTCAGACCGCCGATGCCATCGCGGACGTGCAGGAAGATCCCGCGGCGGCCGTCAAGGAGGACGAGCGGATAGGCGAGTGCCGGTACGGGGACTGGACCGGCAAGCCGCTGCGGCGGCTGGCCAAGGAACCGCTGTGGCGCGTCGTGCAGGCTCATCCGAGCGCGGTGCGCTTCCCCGGCGAAGACGGGGAGTCGATGCTGGACATGCAGCACCGGGCGGTGGAGGCGGTACGGGACTGGAACAGCCGGCTCGGCCGGGACGCGGTCTATGCGATTTGCTCGCATGGCGATGTGATCAAGGCGATCCTCGCCGATAGCCTGGGGCTGCACTTGGACATGTGCCAGCGGATCCAGGTTGACCCGTGCGCGCTCAGCGTGGTCCGCTACACGCCGCTGCGGCCATTCCTGCTGCGGATGAATGACACTGGGGGAGACGTTTCGAGTCTGAGGAAGCCAGCCGGCAAGCCGCCGCGGACGTCGGCCCGTGGTGAGGGCGACGCGCAGGTCGGCGGCGGCGCGGGAGGATAGGGTCATGCCGGTCTATTCGTACGACCCACCGGAGAGATTCATCGCCGGAACAGTCGGCCAGCCGGGAGAGCGGACGTTCTATCTCCAGGCACGGGCGGCCGGACGGGTCACCAGTGTCGCCCTGGAGAAAGGACAGGTCAGCCAGCTGGCCGAGCGGCTCGACGAGCTGCTGGACGAGGTGCTGCGCCGCACTGGCGCCAGTCCTGCTGTGCCTGCCGCGCCGTCGGCCGGGCTGGCCGACGACGGGCCGCTTGAGCTGCCGCTGACCGAGGACTTCCGGGTCGGCGCCATCGCGCTGGCCTGGGATCATGACGACGGCCGGGTCATCATCGAGGCGCAGGAAGAAACCGACGAGCCGATCGAGCCGCTGGCCGACGACGTTCCCGACGACGGCCCCGGAGTCCTGCGGGTCCGGCTTACCGCGGCTGCCGCGCGGGCGTTCTCCCAGCGCGCTCTGCGAGTCGTCAGCCAGGGCCGTCCTCCCTGCCCGCTCTGCGGGCTGCCGCTTGAGGCATCGGGCCACGTCTGCCCGCGGCAGAACGGCCACCGGGCCGGCCATGGCTGATTCCGCTGCCAGCCGGCAGGCTGGGGGCGAGCCGGCGGAGGACCCCGGCAGCGCCACGGAGCTGACCGAGGAAGCAGCCCTGGCCCTCCTCAGCGACGGTGAGCTGGACATCCAGGGGCGGCTGGTGGACGCGTCCAACGCGACCCTGTACTGCCTGGTCAGGCGCGACGACTGGCAGGCGGCCTGTGTGTACAAGCCGGTGGCCGGCGAACGTCCGCTGTGGGATTTCCCGTCCGGCTCGCTGGCGGGCCGCGAAGTGGCGGCCTACCAGGTGTCCCGTGCCGCCGGATGGGATGTCGCACCGCCCACCGTCTACCGGGACGGCCCCTACGGGCCGGGCATGTGCCAGCTGTGGATAGACGCGGACGAGACGGTCGATCTGCTGGTCCTGGCCCGGCGCACCGACCATGCCGGGCTCCGCGAGATGGCGGTGTTCGACGCGGTCATCAACAACGCCGATCGCAAGATCGGCCACCTCCTGCCGGCCCCCGGCGGCCAGCTGTACGGCTGCGACCACGGGGTCTGTTTCGGCGAGGAATACAAGCTGCGGACCGTGCTGTGGCAGTGGCGGGGGCGCAAGCTGACGAGCCGGTCCGTCGCGGCGCTGAAGACCCTGCAGCAGAGTCTCGACGGCGGCGCGCTGGCGGATGAGCTGTCGCGGTGGCTCACTGCGGATGAGGTCGCGGCAACCCGGCAGCGGATCGACCTGCTGCTGGCTCACCGGGTGCATCCTTACCCGCCCGAGGACTGGCCCGCGGTGCCGTGGCCGCCGATCTAGCGCGGCAGTGATCTGGCGCTGCCGAGCTAGCGCGAACCGCCGTGCTCGCCGCGGTCACCGCGCCGTCGCAGGTAGCGCTCGAATTCCCGGGCGATCGCGTCGCCGCTGGCCTCCGGCAGATCGGTGGCATCCTTGGCCTCTTCCAGCGTCCGGACGTACTCCGCGACCTCGGAATCCTGCTCGGCCAGCTCGTCGACGCCGCGCTCCCACGCGCGGGCCTCGTCGGGCAGGTCGCCGAGTGGCAGGGCGATATCGAGAATGTCCTCGACCCCGCGCAGCAGCGCGAGCGTCGCCTTCGGGCTGGGCGGCTGCGCGACGTAATGCGGGACCGCCGCCCACAGCGACACGGCAGAGATTCCCGCCGCCGAGCAGGCGTGCTGCAGGACGCCGACGATTCCAGTCGGGCCCTTGTAGTCCACGGGCTCGATATGCAGCGCGTCGGCAAGCTCGGGATCTGGCGCTGCCGCCGTTACCGGCACGGGCCGGGTGTGCGGCGAATCGGCCAGCAGCGCGCCGAGCAGGATGACGAGCTCGACACCCAGCTCGCCGAAGGCCGCCGCGAGTTCGGCGCTGAAACCGCGCCAGCGCATGTTCGGCTCGATTCCGTGCACCAGGATAAGATCGCGCTCGGCCCGCTTGGGGCGGACCACCGTAAGCCGGGTAGTCGGCCAGACCAGCCGCTCGGTCTTGCCGTCCGTGACTTCCATGACCGGACGGGTCACCTGGAAGTCGTAGAAATCCTCCGGATCGATCTCGCCGATAGCGGAAGACTGCCAGGCAGCACCGAGATGGCTCACCGCCCCGCTCGCCGCCTCACCTGCGTCGTTCCACCCTTCGAAAGCGGCGATCAGCGCTGGTGACGTGAGCTTGCCGACGTCGTCGAGGTCGATCTCCCGGCACCTCCTCCCGCGCTCGCAGCGCCTCTGCGGACCTCTTCCAGCCTACGTGCCCGGGCGCGGCCCCTAGGATAAAGCCATCATGTCGTCACCTGCATCCGCGCCCCGCCCCCTGCTGCGGGCCGCGCTCGCTGAGCGCCTTGTCGTCGCTGACGGGGCCATGGGCTCGATGCTGCAGGGCTGCGCAGTCACGATCGACGACTTCGCCGGCCATGAGGGCTGCAACGAGATCCTGAACGTGACCCGGCCCGACGTGGTCGCCTCCATTCACGACGGCTACCTCGGCGCGGGCGTGGACTGCATCAGCACCAATACATTCGGCGCCAACCTGGGCAATCTCGGTGAATACGGGATTGCCGGCCGGATCGCTGAGCTCGCGGAGGCCGGCGCGCGGATCGCGCGGCAGGCCGCCGACGAGTGGGCGAGCCCGGACCGCCCGCGCTGGGTACTTGGCTCGATCGGGCCCGGCACGAAGCTGCCCACCCTCGGTCACGTCTCATTCGCCAGGCTGCGCGACGGCTACTTCGAGAACGCGGCCGCGCTGCTGCGCGGCGGCGCCGACGCGCTGATCATCGAGACGTGCCAGGACCTGCTTCAGGCCAAGGCCGCCATCATCGGCGCGCGCCGCGCCATCCGCGCGGCCGGGCGTGATGTCCTGCTGATCGCGCAGGTCACCATCGAGACCACCGGCTCGATGCTGCTCGGCAGCGAGATCGGCGCCGCGCTGACCTCGCTGGAGCCGCTGGGCATCGACATGATCGGCCTCAACTGCGCGACCGGGCCGGCCGAGATGAGCGAGCATCTGCGCTACCTCGCCGCGCATGCCAGGGTGCCGCTGTCCTGCATGCCCAATGCCGGGCTTCCCCAGCTCACCTCGGACGGCGCGTTCTATCCCGTCACCCCGGCTGAGCTAGCCGACGCGCAGGAGCAGTTCGCCGCCGAGTTCGGGCTCGCGCTCGTCGGCGGGTGCTGCGGCACGACACCCGAGCACATGACGGCGCTGGCGGACCGGCTGCAGGGGCGCCCGCTGGCCCGCCGCCGCCCGCGCCCGGAGCCCGGGATCGCCTCGCTGTATCAGCATGTCCCGTTCCGCCAGGACACCGCATTCCTGGCGATCGGCGAGCGGACCAACGCCAACGGCTCGAAGGCATTCCGCGAGGCCATGCTGGAGGGCCGCTACGACGAATGCGTGGAGATCGCGCGGGCCCAGACCAGGGACGGCGCGCACCTGCTGGACGTATGCGTCGACTACGTCGGCCGGGACGGCGCCGCCGATATGGCCGAGGTCGCCGGGCGGCTGGCCACGGCCGCCACGCTGCCGCTGGTGCTCGACTCCACCGAGCCGGCCGTGATCGAGGCCGGCCTGGAGCTGCTCGGCGGCCGGGCGGTCGTCAACTCGGTCAATTACGAGGACGGGGACGGACCGCAGTCGCGGATGGCCCGGATCATGCCGGTGATCCGGGAGCACGGCGCGGCCGTGATCGCGCTGACCATTGATGAGGAAGGGCAGGCCCGCACCGCCGAGCGCAAGCTCGCCGTGGCCACCCGGCTGATCGAGGACCTGACCGGCAGCTGGGGGATGCGCCGCAGTGACATCATCGTCGACTGCCTGACGTTCCCGATCGCCACCGGCCAGGAGGAGACCCGGCGGGACGGGCTGGAGACCATCGAGGCGATCCGCGAGCTCAAGCGCCGCTACCCCGACGTGCAGACCACGCTCGGCATCTCCAACGTGTCGTTCGGCCTGAATCCCGCCGCGCGCGCGGTGCTGAACTCGGTCTTCCTGGCCGAGTGCATCCGGGCCGGGCTGGACTCGGCCATCGTGCACGCGGCCAGGATCATGCCGATCGCCCGGATCCCGGCCGACCAGCTCGAAACGGCGCTCGACCTCGTCTACGACCGCCGCCGGGAGCTCTACGACCCGCTGGGCCGGCTGCTTGACCTGTTCGAGGGGGTAGACGCCGCCGCGGTCAAGGCCAGCCGGGCCGCCGAGCTGGCCGGCCTGCCGCTGTGGGAACGGCTCAGGCGGCGGATCATCGACGGCGAGCGGATCGGGCTGGAGGCTGATCTCGACGAGGCGCTGGGCAGGCGCCCGGCCCTGGAGATCGTCAACGACGTGCTGCTGGACGGCATGAAGACCGTGGGCGACCTGTTCGGCTCCGGCCAGATGCAGCTGCCGTTCGTCCTGACCTCCGCCGAGGTCATGAAGGCCGCGGTCGGCTACCTGGAGCCGCACATGGAGCGGTCGGGGGAGGCCGGCAAGGGCAAGATCGTGCTCGCGACCGTCAAGGGCGACGTGCATGACATCGGCAAGAACCTCGTCGACATCATCTTGTCCAATAACGGCTACGACGTCGTCAACATCGGCATCAAGCAGCCCATCTCGGCGATCCTCGATGCGGCGACCGAGCACGGCGCGGACGTGATCGGCATGTCCGGCCTGCTGGTCAAGTCCACCGTGGTGATGCGCGACAACCTCGCCGAGCTCAACTCGCGGCGCCTGTCCGGGCGCTGGCCCGTGCTCCTCGGCGGCGCGGCGCTGACCCGCGCCTACGTCGAGCAGGACCTCGCCGGCCTGTTCGACGGCGAGGTCCGGTACGCCAGGGACGCTTTCGAGGGCCTGCGGCTGATGGACGCCTTCATGGCGGTCAAGCGAGGCGAGCAGGGCGCGAAGCTGCCGCCGCTGCGCGAGCGCCGCGTCCGTGCTGCCCCGGCGCGCGCCACGGCCGCAGGAGACGCCGACGCCCCGGCCGCGGCCAGCCGCTCCGACGTGTCAGTGACCGTCCCGGTCCCCGAGCCGCCGTTCTGGGGCAGCCGGGTCGTTCGCGGCGTGCCACTCGCCGATTACGCCAGCTACCTCGACGAGCGGGCACTGTTCCTGGGCCAGTGGGGACTCAAGCCCGCCCGGGGGAGCGGCGGCCTTTCTTACCCCGAGCTGGTCGAGACCGAAGGACGCCCCCGGATGCGCATGTGGCTCGACCGCATCCAGACGGAGGGACTGCTGCAGGCAGGTGTCGTGCACGGCTACTTCCGGTGCGTCAGCGAGGGCAACGACCTCGTCATCCTGGACGACAACGGAGGAGAGGCCGAGCGGTTCACCTTCCCGCGCCAGCGCCGGGACCGGCGGCTGTGCCTGGCCGACTTCTTCCGCCCCGCCGGATCCGGGCCGGCCGACGTCGTCGCGCTCCAGCTCGTGACCGTCGGGCCGCGGATCAGCGAGGCAACAGCCGACCTGTTCGCCAAGAATTCCTACCGCGAGTACCTGGAGCTGCACGGCCTGTCGGTCCAGCTGGCCGAGGCGCTCGCCGAGTACTGGCACGCCAGGACCCGTGACGCCCTCGGCATCAGCGGCGCGGACCCAGGGGATCTCGACGCCATCCTGCGGGTCGGCTACCAGGGCTGCCGCTACTCCTTCGGCTACCCGGCCTGCCCGAACCTGGAAGACCGGGCCAAGGTCATGCGGCTCCTGGCCCCGGACCGGATCGGGGTCAGCCTGTCGGAGGAATACCAGCTGGCGCCCGAGCAGTCCACCGATGCGCTGATCGCGCATCACCCGGAAGCAAAGTACTTCAGCACCTGACCATGCAGCCTTCCTCCGCAGAATCCGCGACGCCGGCCGCCTCGCGGTCCGCACTGCAGGGCGTCCTGTTCGACATGGACGGCCTGCTGGTCGACACTGAGCCGCTGTGGTTTGAAGCCGAGTCGCAGGTCATGGCCCGCCTGGGCGGCCGCTGGGACGCCGCCGACCAGCAGCAACTAGTCGGCGGCTCGCTGCGGCGGTCGGTGGACTACCTGATCGCCAGGGCCCTGGCCCCCGCCAGCAGGGACGATGTCGCCGAGTGGCTCGTCAGCGGGATGCGGGAGCTGGTGGCCAGCCAGGGCGTGCGGATGCTCCCCGGAGCGGCCGAGCTGCTCGCGGAGGTGACCGCCGCGGGAATCCCTTATGCGCTCGTGACCTCCTCGGAGCGGGAGATCATGGACGCGGTCATCAGCCGCATCGGCGCTTCCTTCCCGGTCACCGTCTGCGCTGACAACGTGCTGCACGCGAAGCCGGACCCCGAGCCGTACCTGCTGGCCGCCGGGCGGCTCGGCGCTGACCCGGCCTGCTGCGTCGCGCTGGAGGATTCACCTAACGGCGTGGCGTCCGCCGAAGCGGCCGGATGCCGTCTGATCGCGGTGCCCAGCCTGGCGCCGGTCCCCGCGAATAACGGCCGGATCGTCGTCTCCTCGCTCAGCGAGGTCAGCCTCGCGCGGCTGCGCGGCCTGGCCGCTGCGGGGTAGCCCGGCGACCGGGCGCCGGCACTGCGCACATGTGCGACGATGAAGAGTAATAGGCTGCGGCCGTGAGACCGGCCGCGAGGGGAGGCGGTTGGCAATGCCTACCTGGGTAAGCATCGGCTTCCCGGTCTGCGTGGGCCTGACAGTCGCCGGGCTGATCGCGAGCTGGTTCATCTGGCGCAAGTCCGGCTCGCGGCGCGGAGCGCGCGCGGTGGCCTGGTCGCTGTTCCCGCTGGCGGTCTACCTCGTCGGAGCAGTTCACCTCGTGGGGCAGATTGGCGCGGCAGTCGTCCAGTTCGCCGGCGGGTTCGTGTTCTCGACCAGGCACTGGGCCGGCGTCGCCCTACTGGGAGTCCTGGTCCTGGTCCTGCTGACGACCGGCGGGATCCCGCTGCTCGGGCGCAAGAACAGCAAGGACAAGGGCGCCCTGAAGAGCACGGGCAGCACGAAGGACATCGAGCCTTCCAGCGGAAAGACCCCGGTCGCCGCCGTGCCCGCCAAGCGGGCCAAGGCTGGCAGAGCGTCAGCCGATGACGATGATCTCGGGGATGTGGAGGAGATCCTGCGCCGCCACGGCATCAGCTGAGGCCACGAGCCGGTGACCAGCTCGCTCGCGGCCCGTCCCGCAGGCGGCCGCCGCTACGTCCCGGGCGGCCCGGCCTGACCGGCTTCGTCGGCCAGCCTGGCTGCTGGCACGGCCAGCCCGGTCTCGGCCGCCAGCGCTGCTCCCGGCACGGCCAGCCCGGTTTCCGGCAGCGGTGGCGGAGTACCGCCGAACGACGGGCAGAGGGCCTGGTGGGCGCACCAGGCGCAGAGCCGGCTCGGCCGCGGCCGCCAGTCGCTGCTCGCCCGGGCGCGCTCGATGGCACGCCACAGAGCATTGATCTTGCGCTCGGTGGCGAGCAGGTCACCTTCGTCAGGTGAGTAACGCACGATCTCGCCGTTGCCGAGGTAAATCAGCTGCAGCAGCCGCGGCACCGTGCCCCGCATCCGCCACATCACCAGCGCGTAGAAGCGCATCTGGAACAGCGCGCGCGCCTCGAATTCCGCGCGCGGCGAGCTTCCTGTCTTGTAGTCCACAATCCGGATCTCGCCCGTGCGGGCTACATCGAGCCGGTCGATGTAGCCGCGCAGAGTCAGTCCGGACTCCAGGACGGCCTGGACCGATAGCTCGCGGTGAGCGGGCTCCAGCCGCGTCGGGTCCTCCAGGGTGAAGTAGCGGTCGAGCATGACCGATGCCTCGGCCAGCCAGGCCTCCCGCTGCTCGTCATCGGCGAACAAGGTGGCGAGCTCGGGCTCGGCGGCCAGCAGGCGCGCCCACTGCGGCGCCACCAGATCCCGGGCGGCCTGCGGAGTGCGCCCGCTGGCGGGCTCGTCGAACAGCCGCTCCAGCACAGCGTGCACCAGCGTCCCGCGGGCCGCGGCCGAGCTGGGCGGCTCAGGCAGCTTGTCGATGACCCGGAAGCGGTAGAGCAGCGGGCAGGTGAGAAAGTCCCCGGCGCGCGAGGGCGACAGGGAACGGCCGGGCCTGCGCTCAGCCGGCCCGGCGCCGGCCTCATCGGGTGGGCCGGCGTCCGCGGCGATCCCAGTCTGCGGCTTGGTCATTCACCGCACAGTAGGGCACCATGCCGACAGTTGCCGGGAATTGCCGCGCCGCGCCGCCCGGACGCGCCACGGCGCCCGCACGGCCGGCGGTCACCCCCGCCCGCCGGCGCCCCGGCCACAGTGCCGGTGCGCCCAGCTACCGGCTGGCATCGCATTCGCTCTGCGCCGCTTCCCCTGGCGCGCCGCTTTCGCCTGGCGCTGGATTCCCCGCGTGCCGCGTCCGCCCCGCGCGCACGGCATTCCCTGCGCGCACTTCGATAATGTTGCGGCGCCAGCACGTAGCATCGAGTCGTGGCAGGCATCACACCGTCAGACGGCTCTCGCGGCACCGGGCAGCCGGGCGAGCAGGAACCGCCGAAGGGCAGGCGCGACCCGCGGCTCGGTATCGTCGTCGCCAGGCCGTTCGGCGTGCCGGTGTATGTCTCGCCGTACTGGTTCCTGGTCGCCGCCCTGCTCGTGGTGGTGTACGCCGAGACGCTCGACAACGCGGTGCACCCGGCCGATCTGCGTTACGTGGTGGCCGCCTCTTTCGTCGTCCTGCTGTACCTGTCGGTGCTGGTGCACGAGCTGAGCCACTGCGCGGTGGCGCGCGGGTTCGGCCTGCCGGTCCGGCGGGTCCTGCTGTATCCGCTGGGCGGGTTCTCCGAGATCGAGCAGGAGCCCCCGACGCCGTCTCAGGAGTTCCTTGTCTCCGCCGCCGGGCCTGCCGTCTCGCTCGCGCTGGCGGCCATCGCCTTTGCGCTTACTTCCGTGGCCGGGCACGGGATCCCCGGCACGCTGGTCGATCAGCTGTTCCGGGCCAACCTGCTGGTCGGGATCTTCAACCTGCTGCCGGGCCTGCCACTGGACGGCGGCCGCATCTTGCGGGCCGGAGTCTGGAAGATTACCGGCAAGCCCGGCTCCGCCACGATCATCGCCGCCTGGGGCGGCCGGGTTCTGGCGATCTTGCTCGTGCTGCTGCCGATCGGCCTGCTCGGCGGCCACGTCCAGTCCCTCATCAGCTACTACTGGCTCTGGCTCGCCATCGTGGCCGCCTTCATCTGGATCCAGTCGGGGCATGCGATCCGGGCCGCCAAAGTGCGCGAGCGGCTGCCGAGACTGCAGGCCAGGACGCTGGCCAGGCGAGCTATCCCGGTGCCCGCCGACCTGCCCCTGTCCGAGGCAATCCGGCGGGCGGACTCGGCGTCGGCCCGCGCGCTGGTCATCGTCGACCACGAGTCGACGCCCGTCGCCATCGTCAGCGAGCAGGCCGTCATGCAGACCCCGGAGCAGCGCAGACCCTGGATCCAGACCGGCACCGTCGCCCGTTCCATTGATCCGGGCCTGGTCTTGTCGGCCGACTTGTCCGGAATCGAGCTGCTCGAGGCAGTCCAGCGCCACCGCGCCAGCGAGTACCTCCTGATCGAGCCGTCCGGCGAGATATACGGGGTACTGGCGGCCAGCGACCTTGACCATGCATTCGCGCACGCCTGAGCGGCGCTAACCTTTCGGAGTGATCAAGCAGCCCCGCGGTCCGTTCGCACCCGGCGACCAGGTTCAGCTGACCGACCCGAAAGGACGCCGGCACCGCCTGGTCCTGGAGGCCGGGAAGTCATTCCACACCCACCGCGGCTCGCTGGCGCATGACGACCTGATCGGCGCCCCGGAGGGCTCCGTCATCACCTCGTCCGGCGGCACGGCCTACGTAGCCCTGCGGCCCCTGCTGTCCGACTACACCCTGTCGATGGCCCGCGGCGCAGCAGTGGTGTACCCGAAGGACGCCGCGCAGATTGTCGGCCTGGCCGATATTTTCCCCGGCGCGCGGGTCATCGAGGCCGGCGCGGGCTCGGGGGCGCTGTCCTGCTGGCTGCTGCGCGCCGCCGGGGAAGACGGTCTGGTGGTCTCCTACGAGCGCCGGCCCGATTTCGCGAAGATTGCCAGGCAGAACGTCGAGCGCTGCTTCGGCGGCGAGCACCCGGCCTGGCGGCTGATCGTCGCTGATCTGCCCGCCCATGCCGCCGCGATCGGGAAAACCTGTGCGGGCGATAGCACCCCCCAGACGGCTGCGCGCCCTCAGCCCGGCGACGGCCCAGGCGGCAGCGCGCCTGTGGAGCCCGGCAGCGCGCCCGCGCAGCCCGGCGCACCAGGACAGCACAACGGCGGCGCGGGGGAGCACAACGGCGGCGCGAGCGAGCCGGAAGGCGGGCCTGCGGACCGCGGCGACGGGCTGGCGGATGGCTTCGACCGGGTGGTGCTGGACATGCTCGCCCCGTGGGAGCACATCCCGATGGCGGCGGCGGCCCTGACCAGCGGCGGCCTGATCTGCTGCTATGTCGCCACGACCACTCAGCTCTCGCGCACGGTGGAGGTCCTGCGGGCGCAGGGCTGCTTCGACGAGCCGGCCGCCTGGGAGTCACTGATGCGAGGCTGGCATGTCGACGGGCTGGCGGTCCGGCCGGAGCACCGCATGATCGGCCATACCGGCTTCCTGGTGACCGCACGGCGGCTCGCCGACGGCGTCACCCCGCCGCCGCGCCGCCGGCGCCCGTCCAAGGGCGCTCAGGCCGCCCG
Source organism: Streptosporangiaceae bacterium (assembly GCA_052146815.1). GTDB lineage: Bacteria > Actinomycetota > Actinomycetes > Streptosporangiales > Streptosporangiaceae > DATJZH01. The sequence continues at coordinate 33,588 of JBKQMG010000113.1, forward strand.
GGACCAGGACGCGGCGGCGGCCGCCCAGGCCGCCGGCGGCGGCTGCGGCGATTTCGGCGGCAGCGCGCCGGCGCATGATGACCGGGATTAGTCTGCCGCCAGTGGCATGACGGCCAGGTCAGCGGGTAACGGGACCCTTGCCGTTCGCGGATCGTAACTCCAGAAAGCCGAGTCCGGCGCCCACCGCAAGGTTACGAAACGACCTTCGGTAGGTAGGGTCTAGGTAAGTCAGCTCTTGGGAGGGGGTGAGGGGCATGGCCTCTCGTGACGACAGTGCTCGTGCCGGCCGGTATGACGACGAGGTCAAGGTCCTGACCACGCAGATTTCCTTCCTCGAGGAGGAAGTCGCGGCCCTGCGAGGCCGGCTCGCCGATTCGCCCAGGCAGGTGCGCCTGCTGGAGGAGCGGCTGCGCGAAGCCGAGGCAAGCCTCGCGGGCGTCACCGGGCAGAATGAGCGGCTCGCCGCCACTCTGCGCGAAGCGCGTGATCAGATCCTTGCGCTCAAGGAAGAAGTGGACCGGCTGGCCCAGCCGCCGTCCGGGTTCGGGGTCTTCCTCGAGCCTGCCGAGGACGGCACGGCCGATGTGTTCACCGGCGGGCGGAAGATGCGAGTCAGCATCAGCCCCGGCATCGAGCTGGACGACCTGCGGCCCGGCCAGGAGGTCGTGCTCAACGAGGCGCTGAATGTCGTGATCGCCCGCGGCTACGAGTCGGTCGGCGAAGTCGTCATGCTCAAGGAGCTGCTCGAGGACGGCGAGCGCGCGCTGGTGATCTCGCATGCCGACGAGGAGCGGGTCGCCCGGCTGGCCGAGCCGCTGCTCGAGTCGACCCTGCGGGCCGGCGATTCCCTGCTGCTCGAGCCGCGGTCAGGCTACGTCTACGAGCGCATCCCCAAGGCTGAGGTTGAGGAGCTCATCCTCGAGGAAGTCCCGGACATCACCTACTCCGAGATCGGCGGCCTCGGCCCGCAGATCGAGCAGATCCGCGACGCCATCGAGCTGCCGTACCTGCATGCCGACCTGTTCCGGGAGCACCAGCTCAGGCCGCCCAAGGGCGTCCTGCTCTACGGGCCGCCTGGCTGCGGCAAGACGCTCATCGCCAAGGCGGTGGCGAATTCGCTGGCCAAGCAGGTGGCACGCAGAACCGCGGAGCTCGCCAGCCAGAATGGCAACAGCGACGCCCCCGGGCCGCCGGCCAAGGAGGGCAAGAGCTTCTTCCTGAACATCAAGGGCCCCGAGCTGCTGAATAAGTACGTGGGCGAGACCGAGCGGCACATCCGCCTGGTCTTCCAGCGGGCCAGGGAGAAGGCCAGCGAGGGCATGCCGGTCATCGTATTCTTCGACGAGATGGACTCGATCTTCCGGACCCGGGGCTCGGGAGTCTCCAGCGACGTCGAGAACACGATCGTGCCCCAGCTGCTCAGCGAGATCGACGGCGTCGAGGGCCTGGAGAACGTCATCGTCATCGGCGCCTCCAACCGCGAGGACATGATCGACCCCGCGATCCTGCGGCCGGGCCGGCTGGACGTCAAGATCAAGATCGAGCGGCCGGACGCCGAGGCGGCCAGGGATATCTTCTCCAAGTACCTGCTGCCCGAGCTGCCGCTGCACCCCGACGACCTCGCCGAGCACGGCGGCTCCACCGGGGCCACGGTGTCGGAGATGATCCAGCGGGTGGTCGAGCGGATGTACTCCGAGACCGAGGAGAACAGGTTCCTGGAGGTCACTTACGCCAACGGGGACAAGGAGGTCCTGTACTTCAAGGACTTCAACTCCGGGGCCATGATCCAGAACATCGTGGACCGCGCGAAGAAGATGGCCATCAAGGAATTCCTCGAGACCGGCCAGAAGGGCCTGCGGGTCGCGCACCTGCTGGCCGCCTGCGTGGACGAATTCAGCGAGAACGAGGATCTGCCCAACACCACCAACCCCGACGACTGGGCCCGCATCTCCGGCAAGAAGGGCGAGCGGATCGTCTACATCAGGACCCTGGTGTCCGGCAAGCACGGCACAGAGGCCGGGCGGTCGATCGACACCGTGGCCAACACGGGGCAGTACCTATAGCCAGGACCAGCGGCGTGGCGCCGGCCGCCCGGCACCGGCCGGCGCCCGCACGTGCAGCGATTCGCGGCGCTTGCCGGTGGCGGTGCCCGCGCGCCGTGCTCGTCCTCGCTCCTGCGGCACTAGGCTTTTAGGCATGAGCGTGCGCCGGGTCATGGGAATCGAGACGGAGTACGGCATCTCCGTGCCCGGTCAGCCGGGCGCGAACGCGATGGTGAGCTCCTCTCAGGTCGTCAACGCCTACCAGGCGGCGACGGCAGCGCGGGCCCGCCGGGCGCGGTGGGATTTCGAGGAAGAGAACCCGCTGCGCGACGCCCGCGGCTTTGATCTGGCCAGGGAGGCCGCGGATTCCGCCCAGCTCACTGACGAGGACCTGGGCCTGGCCAACGTGATCCTGACCAACGGCGCCCGCCTGTATGTCGACCACGCGCATCCGGAGTACTCGGCGCCTGAGTGCACCAACCCGCGGGACGCCATCATCTGGGACAAGGCCGGTGAGCGGGTGATGGCCGAGGCCGCCGCGCGGGCGACCGCGACGCCTGGCGGGCACGCCATCCAGCTCTATAAGAACAACACTGACAACAAGGGCGCCTCGTACGGCTGCCACGAGAATTACCTGATGAACCGGGCCACGCCGTTCGCCGACATCGTGCGGCACCTGACGCCGTTCTTCGTGTCCCGGCAGGTAGTCTGCGGCGCGGGCCGGGTGGGCCGCGGCGCCGACGGGCGCGAGGACGGCTTCCAGATCAGCCAGCGCGCCGACTTCTTCGAGGTCGAGGTCGGCCTCGAGACCACCCTGAAGCGCCCGATCATCAACACCCGCGACGAACCGCATGCCGACCCCGAGAAGTACCGCCGGCTGCATGTGATCATCGGCGATGCGAACATGAGCGAGCTGTCCAGCTACCTGAAGCTGGGCACGACCTCACTGGTGCTGGCGATGATCGAGGACCGCTTCCTGGGCACTGATCTCGGCGTCGAGTCGCCGGTAGCCGAACTGCGCGCCGTCTCGCACGATCCGTCCTGCCAGCACCTGATCGCGCTGCGAGACGGGCGGAAGATGACGGCCGTGCAGCTGCAGATGGAGTACCTGGAGCTGGCCAGGAAGTACACCGAGAACAAGTACGGCGCCGACGTCGATGACATGACCACCGACGTCCTGGACCGCTGGGAGTCGGTGCTGACCAGGCTCGCCGAGAACCCCATGCTGGCCGCGCGCGAGCTCGACTGGGTGGCCAAGCTCGAGATCCTGGAGGGCTACCGGTCCAGGGACGGCCTCGCCTGGAATCATCCGCGGCTCCAGCTGGTAGACCTGCAGTACTCCGATGTGCGCGCCGACCGGGGCCTGTACAACCGGCTCGCCGCCCGCGGGCACATACGCCGGCTGGTCGACGAGCGCGAGGTGGCGCGGGCCATCGAGCAGCCGCCGGCCGACACCCGCGCATATTTCCGCGGCCGGTGCCTGCGCCAGTACCCCGACGCGGTAGCGGCCGCGTCCTGGGATTCGGTGATTTTTGACATTCCCGGCCGTGAGTCCCTGCAGCGCGTGCCGACCCTGGAGCCGCTGCGCGGCACCCGGGCCCATGTCGGCGACCTGCTGGACCGCTGTGAGACTGCTGCGGACCTCGTCGCGGCCCTCACCGGGCAGGACTGAGCACCGACTGCCGCGCGGGCCGCGGGAGCCGACTGCTGTTCGCGGCCGGCGAAGGCGTCAGGCGGATGAGGATTGGACTGACCACGGCGTGGCGAGGATAGCGTTGAGACTGCGGATAGCACCGTGGAGCACGGAGGTTGAGCATGGCGACTAAAGACACTGGCGGCCAGCGACAGGTTCCCCGGCGCGACGACGAGGAGCAGGAGGAGGAGAGCTCGCCGCAGAGCGGCGAGGCGGTCAAGGAGCGGCAGGACAAGCTCACTGACGACGTCGACGCGATCCTGGACGAGATCGACGAGGTCCTCGAGGAGAACGCTGAGGAGTTCGTCCGGTCATACGTGCAGAAGGGCGGCCAGTAACGCCGTGGCACTGCTGCCGTGCCCGATGCGGCAGCAGTAGGGTCAGTCAGGTATTCCAGGCGCACAACCGGAAGGATCTGCGTGGGCTCTGACACTCACCAGCGGCTGTCCATGGCGGCTTACCTGACCGCGGGGACGTCGTCTTTCACCGAGTTCATCACGGCCGCCGCCCCGGGTCTCCTGCCGGGCTCGGTGCCGGCCGGATCCGGCGCGAACGCCCTCGCCCGCGACCTGCCGCACGGCACCACCATCGTCGCGGCAAGCTGCCAGGGCGGCGTGGTCATGGCCGGCGACCGGCGCGCCACCGCGGGCAACATGATCTCCCAGCGTGACATCGAGAAGGTCTTCCGCACCGACGAGTTCTCCTGCATCGGGATCGCCGGCGTCGCGGGCATCGGCATCGAGCTGGTCCGGCTGTACCAGGTCGAGCTCGAGCACTACGAGAAGATCGAGGGCCGCGGGCTCTCCCTTGAGGGCAAGGCGAACCGGCTGGCAGCGATCGTGCGGGGCAATCTCGGCGCCGCCATGCAGGGCATGGTCGTCGTCCCGCTGTTCGCCGGATTCGACGAGGACCGGGAACTCGGCCGGATCTTCAGCTACGACGTGGCGGGCGGCCGGTACGAGGAGCACCGCTTCTACTCGATCGGCTCCGGCTCGGTCTTCGCCCGCGGCTCACTGAAGAAGCTCTACGCCGACGGCATGCCGGCCGAGGACGCGGTGCTGGCCTGCATGCAGGCGCTCTACGACGCCGCCGACGACGACTCGGCCACCGGCGGCCCCGACGTCACCCGGCGGATCTACCCGGTGATCGCGACGGTCACGGCCGATGGCTTCCAGCGACTGACCGACGAGGAGTCCGCCGGCTACGCGCAGACGGTGATCGAGGGCAGGATGCAGCGGCCAGACGGACCGCCGGCGCCGCTGCGCCAGCCCGGCACTACCCACGATTAGCTCCCGGCCGCCGCCCGCCGGCCAGGTCCGGGCGCGCGGGCCAGCCGGGCCCACCAGGCTCAACCGACCACTCGAGTAAGGAACGCCAGCGGTGTCGATGCCGTTCTACGTCTCGCCTGAACAGGCGATGAAGGACAAGGCGGATTACGCGCGCAAGGCCATCACGCGCGGCCGCAGCGGTGTCGTCATCGAGTACGACGCCGGGATCCTGTTCGTCGCGCCGAACCCGTCGCGCGCGCTGCACAAGTTCAGCGAGCTTTACGACCGGATCGCCTTCGCGGCGGCGGGCCGGTACAACGAGTTCGAGCGGCTGCGGCAGGCCGGGGTGCGCTACGCGGACCTGACCGGCTACCAGTACGACCGCCAGGACGTCACGGCCCGCGGCCTGGCCAACTGGTACGCGCAGATGCTCGGCACCATCTTTACCGAGAGCAACAAGCCGCTCGAAGTGGAAATAGTCGTCGCCGAGGTCGGGGAGACTCCCGACCGCGACCAGATCTACCGCATCACCTTCGACGGGACCGTGACCGACGAGCACAACTTCCTCGTCATGGGCGGCCAGGCCGACCAGGTCGCCGCGGTGGTGAAAGAGCGGTATTCCGCCGGGATGACCCTGTCCGCCGCGATGGCGGTGGCGCTGGCCGCCCTCGCGGGGCAGGCCAACGGCGAGCGCCAGGAGATCACCGGCGGCCAGCTGGAAGTCGCGGTGCTCGAGCGCGCGCGGACGCACCGGACCTTCCGCCGTCTCACCGGGGCCCGGCTCGAGGCCCAGCTGGCGCAGGGCCGCCCGGACGGGAGCGGCGCCCCGCCGCCTGCGGGAAAACCCGGTAACGGTGCCGGACCCGATTCGGCCGGACCCGATTCGGCCGGGGCCGAACCGGGCAAGGACCCCGAGTAGGCAGCGGAAGGAACGACGTGACGGGCAACCTGGCGAGCATCACCGGAATTGAGCCGCCGACCGGGCTGCTGACCGCAGGACAGTGGTCACCGGGGCGGGACGGCTCGTTCCCGGTCATCGATCCGGCCACCGAGGACTCCATCGCCGACGTCGCCGACGCCAGCCCGCAGGACGCCCTTGACGCGGTCAGCGCCGCTTACGAGGCCCTGCCAGCCTGGGCCGCCAGGCCGCCGCGCGAGCGCGGCGAGTGCCTGCGCAGCGCCTTCGAGCTGATGATGGCCCGCGCCGAGCCGCTAGCCCGGCTGATGGTGCTGGAGAACGGCAAAGCACTGCGTGACGCCAGGGCCGAGGTCGCCTACGCCGCCGAGTTCTTCCGCTGGTACGCCGAGGAAGCGGTGCGCAATTCCGGAGCGCTGACGGTCAGTCCCTCCGGTGGCAACAAGATCATGGTGGCTCACCAGCCGGTGGGCGTCAGCGTGCTCATCACCCCGTGGAACTTCCCGGCGGCGATGGCGACCCGCAAGATCGGCCCCGCGCTGGCCGCAGGCTGCACCATCGTGCTCAAGCCCGCGAAGGAAACCCCGCTGAGCGCGCTGGCCATCGCGGCCCTGCTCGCCGAGACAGGCGTCCCCGACGGCGTCGTCAACGTGCTCCCGACGACGTCGCCCGGCCCGGTGACCGCCGCCATGCTCGCCGATCCGCGCGTGCGCAAGCTCTCCTTCACCGGCTCGACCGAGGTTGGCCGGACCCTGCTGCGCACCGCGGCCGACACGATCACGAACTGCTCAATGGAGCTGGGCGGCAACGCGCCATTTCTGGTCTTCGAGGATGCTGACATCGACGCGGCCATCGAAGGCGCTTTCGTGGCCAAAATGCGCAACGGCGGCGAGGCCTGCACCGCAGCGAACCGGTTCTATGTGCACGAGGCCATTGCGGCCGACTTCTCGGCGAAGCTCGCCCGGCGCCTTGGCGCGGTCCGCGTCGGACCCGGACTCGAGGACGGGGTCGAGCTCGGGCCGCTGGTCAACGCCGACACTCGCAGCAAGGTGGCCGGGCTAGTGGAGTCCGCGGCCAAAGACGGCGCCCGTATTGTCACCGGCGGGAAGGCGCCCGAGCGGGCGGGCTACTTCTACGAGCCGACCGTGCTCGACGACGTGCCCCCGGACGCGGGAATCCTGGGCCAGGAGATCTTCGGCCCGGTCGCGCCGATCGTCACCTTCACCGACACCGACCGTGCGATCGAGCTGGCCAATGACACCGAATACGGCCTCGTTGCCTATCTGTACACCCGCGATCTGCGCCGCGCGCTGCAGGTCTCTGAGGCCCTGGAGTCCGGGATGGTAGGAGTTAACCGCGGCGTGGTCTCCGATCCCGCCGCGCCGTTCGGCGGCGTCAAGCAGTCGGGTCTCGGCCGGGAAGGCGGCCACGACGGGCTGCGGGAGTTCACCGAGACCAAATACATCGCCGTGCAGTGGTGAGCTGACACACGTGGACAGACGAATATTCGGCCTGGAGAACGAGTATGGCGTTACCTGCACATTCCGCGGGCAGCGGCGCCTTTCGCCCGACGAGGTTGCCAGGTACCTTTTCCGCCGGGTGGTGTCATGGGGCCGCAGCAGCAACGTGTTCCTGCGCAACGGGGCCCGGCTCTACCTCGACGTGGGCAGCCACCCGGAATACGCCACCCCCGAATGCGACAACCTCGTTGACCTGGTCACCCACGACAAGGCGGGGGAGCGGATCCTCGAGGGCCTGCTGGTGGACGCCGACCGGCGGCTGCGCGAGGAGGGCATCGCCGGGGACATCTACCTGTTCAAGAACAACACCGACTCAGCCGGCAACTCCTACGGCTGCCACGAGAACTACCTGGTCGGCCGGCACGGGGAGTTCGGCAGGCTGGCCGACATCCTCATCCCGTTCCTGGTCACCCGCCAGATCATCTGCGGGGCCGGCAAGGTGCTGCAGACTCCGCGCGGCGCGGTGTACTGCGTCAGCCAGCGCGCCGAGCACATCTGGGAGGGCGTGTCGTCCGCGACGACCCGGTCGCGGCCGATCATCAACACCAGGGATGAGCCGCACGCCGACGCCGAGCGGTTCCGCCGGCTGCACGTCATCGTCGGCGATTCCAACATGAGCGAGACCACCATGCTGCTCAAGGTCGGCGCGACTGACCTGGTGCTGCGGATGGTCGAGGCCGGGATCGTGATGCGGGATCTGACCCTGGAGAACCCGATCCGGGCGATCAGGGACGTCAGCCACGACATGACCGGCCGGCGCAAGGTCCGGCTGGCCAACGGCCGCGAGGTCAGTGCTCTGGATATTCAGCAGGAGTATCTCTCCAAGGCACGGGACTTCGTCGACCGCAAGGGCGCCGATCCGATCACCGCCCGGGTCCTCAGCCTCTGGGAGCGCACCCTGGCCGCGGTCGAGAGCGGTGACCTGGACCCGGTGGCACGCGAGATCGACTGGGTCACCAAATACCAGCTGATCGAACGGTACCGGGCCAAGCACGACCTGGCGCTATCCTCGCCGCGGGTCGCTCAGCTGGACCTGGCCTACCACGACGTCCACCGCGGGCGGGGTCTGTACTACCTGCTGCAGCAGCGCGGCGCCGTCGAGCGGGCCTGCCGGGATATCGACATCTTCGAGGCCAAGTCGGTGCCGCCGCAGACGACGAGGGCCCGGCTGCGCGGGGAGTTCATCCGCCGGGCCCAGGAACGGCGCCGGGACTTCACGGTGGACTGGGTGCACCTGAAGCTCAACGACCAGGCGCAGCGGACCGTCTTGTGCAAGGACCCGTTCCGGTCCGTCGACGAGCGCGTGGAGAAGCTGATCGCCGGAATGTAAGGCTGCTGCCCGGCCGGCCCGTGACTACTAATCGTACTGAGGTCATCGCTCAGAGTTGCTACGCTCGCTAGGTCGCGCCGGCCCGCGGCTCGTGCTCCGCCGCCGGCGCCCGCACGGGATGCGAGCACAGCCGGGGGTCGGTGTCGTTGACGGGTCAGCCTTGCGCGCGCTCTTGCGAGCATGATGTCGTCCTTCCCGGCGCATGCGGTCACGCCGGGCCCAAGCTCCCGCGCGAGTTCGCGACCGGGCTCCTGTGAGCCTGCTGCGGGCCGGCTCGCCGGCCAGCGAACGGCAGGCGCGCATCCGGGCCCGGCTGGCCGGACTGGCGCATTTCCGGCCGCTGCGGCTACGCGGGCGCACGGGCAGGCCAGCACGGCTGCCATCGCCCCGCCCTTGGCAACGACGGGCCGGCCGCGCTCACCCCGGCCGCATGCAGCCCGGCCGCGGCCGGCTCAGGCAGCTGTTCAGCCCGCTGCGCCAGCTGCCTGACCGAATGCGGCGCGGGCTCGGCCCGCTCAGGACGCCGCCGGGGCCATGGCGGGAACTGCCAGGCCGCGTGCGGCGCGGGCTGCACTGGCCCCGGCTCCGACGGCCCCGGCTGCACTGGCCCAGACTGCAGAGACTGGGACTGCGCTGGCCAAGATTGCACTGGCCAGGGCTGCACCGGCCGCGGCCGGCCGCGATCGCCGCCTTGCTGACCTGGCTGGTGGCCGGCCTCGCGCTGTTTACCTGTTATCTGCATGCCTCGCGGGCGGTGCCCGTCACCTCCGATGGCGCGGCGAGCGCGCTGCAGGCGTGGGGGATGCTGCACGGCAACGTGCTGCTGCGGGGCTGGCAGCTGTCCGACGTGTCCTTCTACACCACCGAGCTGCCCCAGTACCTGCTGATCGAGCTCGCCCGCGGGCTGACTCCCGACGTCGTGCACGTGGCCGGGGCCATGACCTACACCCTGGTCGTGCTGCTCGCCGCGCTGCTGGCTAAGGGGCGGGCCACTGGCAGCGAGGCGGCAGTCAGGATCGCGATTACCGCCGGTATCCTGCTGGCCCCGCAGGCCGGCAGCGCCAGCTTCGTGCTGCTGGAGTCCCCCGACCATGTCGGCAGCATCGTGCCGGTGCTGGCCACGTGGATCGTGCTCGACCGCTCGCGCCGGCGCTGGTACCTGCCGCTCGCCGCGGGCGTTCTCCTGGCCTGGGCCCTGATCGCTGACAACATCGTCCTCATCACGGCAGTCGCGCCGCTCGCCTTCGTCGGGATCAGCCGCGCGTACCTGCGGACGTCCCGGCAGCGGCGGCCGCTTCCGGCCAGCTGGTTCGAGCTCGCGCTGACCGCCTGCGCGCTGCTGGCGGTCTGGGCGGTGCGGGCCGCGGTCTCGGCGATCCGGTCGGCGGGCGGATTTACCGTCTGGCCGGTGTCCAGTGCGCTCGCGGCCTTCAGCCAGACGCCGGCGCACCTGATGCTGACGGCGCAGGGCCTGCTGGTGCTGTTCGGCGCCGATTTCTTCAGCCAGACGCTCGGGTACGCCTCTGGTCTGGCGATGCTGCACCTCGTCGGATTGGGCCTGGCCGCCTGGGGCCTGTGCGCCGCCGTGCGGCGGTTCGGCCGCCAGGACATGGTCGTCCAGCTGCTGGCCGCGGGGACACTGTTCAGCCTGGCGGCGTACCTGTTCAGCCTGCGGCCCGCCGACATCGACAGCACCAGGGAGTTCGCGGCCGTGCTGCCCTTCACGGCCGTGCTGGCCGGCCGCCTGCTTGCCGACCGGCTTCGGCGGGCGCGGCTGATGCCGGCGCTGGCCCTGGTCCTGCTCGGATACACGGCAAGCCTGAGCCGGATCGTCGCCGAGCCGCCCGCACCGCCGGCGAACCAGCAGCTGGCGGACTGGCTGACCGCGCACCGGCTCGACTCCGGGCTGGCCGGATACTGGGTGGCCGACAGCGTCACGCTCGACACCGGCGACCGTGTCGGGCTGCGCTCGGTCCGGGCCCTCGGCGGGTCGATCGCCCGAAGCACCTGGGAGACGCAGTCGGCCTGGTACCGGGCCAACCGGCACGCCGCGAACTACATCGTCCTGGCGCCCGTCCTTCCCGGCCAGCCGCCCTACCCGTACATCACGGATGTGCGCGCCGCTTTCGGCCAGCCCGCCCGCATCTACTACGTCGGCAGCGACACCGTGCTGGTGTGGAATAAGAACCTGCTGACAGGTCTCGATTCGGCTGCTAATCCGGTCTCGACTCCGTCGAGGAGCGGGACGGCAAGCCGTTCATAGCCGGTAGGCTGGCGGCGCTCATGATTCCGACACTGAGGATCCACATGCGACGTATCGCCGCTGCGCTCATCGTCCCGCTTATCGCCGCCGGGGCTCTCGCCGGATGCGGCAGCTCGTCTTCCTCATCGTCATCGGGCAGCCCGAACGGCCAGATATCTGTCTCCGGCAAGTTCGGCCAGGCGCCGAACGTGGTGATCCCGGCTCAGAAGGCCGACTCCAGCCTGGCGATCAAGACGGAGATCAAGGGCAACGGCGCCACGGTCCAGACCGGCGACGCAGTGCTCGGCAACTTCGCCATCTACGTCTGGAGCGGGACCAAGCACAAGCTGCTGGACAGCACTTTCACCTCGGCGCCGCAGGTACTGCCCGCCGAGCTGGGCCTGCCCGGCCTGGTCAAGGCGCTGCACGGGCAGAAGGCCGGCAGCCGGGTGCTGGCGGTGCTGCCGCCTAAGTACGGTTACGGCACGCAGGGCAACTCCCAGATCGGCATCAGCGGGACGGACACCACCGTCTGGGTGGTGGACCTGATCAGGGCCTTCGGCCCGACGTCGAAGGCCTCCGGCACGAACGTCTCCAACGGGGGCGGCAGCCTGCCGACGGTCTCGAACCCGGCCACCGGCGCTCCTGCCATCACCATTCCGAAGGCGTCCCCGCCGAGCAAGCTGATCGTGAAGACGCTGATCAAGGGCACCGGGCCGAAGCTGGCCGACGGCCAGACGGTCGTCGCGCAGGTCGTGGGCACGAACTGGCGGACGAAGAAGGTCTTCTACTCCACATGGCCGTCTGCCTCCGCTCCCTCGGGCGCACCGTTCAGCTTCGTCCTGGGCGGCCAGGTAATACCCGGCTGGAACAAGGGGCTGGTGGGCATCCCATCCGGGAGCAGGGTCATGCTCGTCGTGCCGCCTGCCGACGGCTACGGGACAAAGGGCGATACCAGCGCCGGCATCAAGGGAACCGACACCCTGGTCTTCGTCGTGGACATCCTCGACTCCCTCAGCAAGACGGCGGCCTAGCCGAGGCGAGCCGGCTTCTGCGGTGCTGGCCGGCCGGCCACGGGCGTGCCCCGG
>JBKQMG010000114.1:0-45370 GCA_052146815.1 Streptosporangiaceae bacterium
GTGTGCTCCTCGCCTTGCTGAACCGGCGCAGCTCTGCCCCACGTCAGCGGTTCGTCCAGATAACCACCGGCCTCACGGCGATCTCCTGCGCCCTCCCGGCGGCGTTCGCAGACACGACCGCCAGCAAGGTCGCCCTGGTTGGACTGCACCTGGTCGCCGCGGCGATCATTGTTCCGGTGCTCGCGCGACACGCCGGCTGACCCGAGACCGATCCGCTTTCAAAAGGAGCCATCAAGATGCCGCAATACCTAATCTCCGTCTGGCACGACGAAACGTTCGAGGTCGACTTCTCCACTCCCGACGCGCAGCGCCGTGTCGCCCAGGTGGACGCGTTCAACAGCGAACTGCAACAGGCGGGCGCCTGGGTGTTCGCCGCCGGCCTGCACCCCGCATCTTCGGCCACGGTCGTGCGATCCTCCGGAGGAGACGTATCGATGACCGACGGGCCCTACGCCGAGACCAAAGAACAGATGGGCGGCTTCTGGGTCATCGACGCCACCGATCTCGACGCCGCCCTCGAATGGGCCGGCAAAGCAGCCGCTGCCTGCGAGGGACCGGTTGAGGTCCGGCCCGCACAAGGATGACCGACACGCTCGACGAGGTCTTCCAGCGCGAAGCCGGCCGCTGCACCGCCACCCTGATCCGCGTCCTCGGCGACATCGACCTCGCTGAGGACGCGGTGGCGGAAGCGTTCGCCATCGCCGCCGAGCAGTGGCCGAAGACGGGGACACCGCCCAACCCGGGCGGCTGGATCACCACGACCGCCCGCAACCGCGCCATCGACCGGCTTCGACGCGAATCAACCCGCAGCGACCGTCATCTCGAGGCCCACCGACTCCACACCGACAGCATGGATCCTGACCACGATCCCGAACTCGACAGGCTCGACGACTTCGTCGATGTCGTTCCTGACGACCAGCTCCGGCTCGTGTTCCTGTGCGCACACCCCGCCCTCGCGGCCGATGCGCAGGTCGCTCTCATCCTGCGGCTTCTCGCCAGCCTCGAGACCAAGGAGATCGCCAGGGCGTTTCTGGTGCCTGAGGTGACGATGGCGCAACGTATCGTGAGGGCCAAACGCAAACTGCACGACAATCACGCCTCCTACCGCATACCCCGCGCCGCGGAGCTCCCGGACCGGCTCCACGCGGTCCTCACCGCCATCTATCTGATCTACACCGAAGGTCACACCGCCACGTCGGGACAGAGCCTGACGAGAACTGATCTTTCGACCGAAGCCGTCCGGCTCGGGCGAACTCTCATCGAGCTGATGCCCGACGAACCGGAGGCCATCGGCCTAGTCGCCCTGTTGCTGCTCACCGAGGCCCGCCGTCCTGCCCGCAGCAACAACTGCGGGACCATGGTGCGCCTCGCCGACCAGGACCGCTCTCGCTGGGACCCGACACTGATCACCGAAGGCCACGAGCTCGTGCGTGCTTGCCTTCGCCGCAACCAGCCAGGACCGTTCCAGATCCAGGCAGCGATAGCCGCGGTGCACACCGACGCCCCCACCGCCGAAGCCACCGACTGGTCCCAGATCATCGCCCTGTACGACCAGCTCTACGCCCTGCGCCCCCACCCTGTTGTTGCCCTGAACCGATCGGTGGCCATCGCGGAGCTCCACGGCCCTGCCGAGGGCCTCGCCGCGCTCGCCGAGATCGACGCCGCCACTCTCGACAACTACCAGCCATACCATGCCGCCCGCGCCGACCTTCTCGCACGAGCAGGTCGCCGCGACGAGGCACTCGGCGCGTACGACCGAGCCATCGAACTCACTACGAACGCGGTCGAACGCGACTTCCTCGTGCGCCAACGGGCCGCCCTCTGAGTAGACGGAATTTCCCGACGCTTCGGTGTCGATTGGGAGCTCCCCGTTCGTGGAGAGGGTGAGTGGCGAGCAGGTCGCCGCCGATACCGAAAGGAGCCACTAACAATGGGAACGATCAGAGTGCACGAGTTCATGAGCCTCGATGGCGTGATCGACGCTCCAACCTGGACCTTCGACTACGGCTTCGACCCCGCTATGGGGCAGGACATCGGCAATCTCATGTCTAGCTGCGAAGCCATCCTGCTGGGACGCAACACCTACGAGATGTTCGAGCCCGCCTGGTCGGCCCGGACAGCTGCGGAGGACCCCGGTGCTCCGTTTATGAATGATTCCACCAAGTACGTCGTCTCCTCCACTCTGGAAGTAGGAACCTGGCAGAACTCCGAGATCCTCGGCCCCTACAGTGCCGACGGTATCCGCCGGGTCAAAGGTGAAGTCGATGGTGGCATCTACGTAAGCGGCAGCGGGACGCTTGTGCGGTCCCTGATCGCTGACGGTCTGATCGACGAGCTGCACCTGTTCGTCTACCCCCTCACCCGAGGTGGAGGACCTCACCTCTTCCACGACGACCCGCCGACGAAATGGTCGCTGACTCGAAGCGTGACTTACGACAACGGAGCGCTCTACCTCGTCTACGAGGCGGCCACTTCATAACACCCAACCAATCCGGCTGACAGCGGCGACGCACAACAGACGTTAAAGAGCAGACAACCGGCAGCCTGTTTCGTAGGCGGCCACCTATGCAACAGGCCGCCACTGCGAGCCGATCAGCGCCAACCATGTTTCATGGGTTGTAATTCCAGCAGGTCACGGCAATCCAGTGCCGGGCCGGGAGCAGCGAGCCGCCCGTCCGGCACAAGGCGGCCACCGGCAATGACACAATCGAGCACGGCGAAGCTCCGGCTAGCGAGGGTCTGTGGGAAGACACCTCGTATTACCGGGGCTTCGCCTTGCTACATGATCAGGTCCGCCAGGCCGATACCAGATCGCGACACAACGTCACATCACACCAGCCGGGAACGGCCAGCGCGGGCCTTAGAACGATCTTGAAACGGCCGTGGCCGGCAGCCGGCCCGAAGCTCATAAGCACACCAAAGAATTGACGGTCTGATATGCCAGAACCGGATCACGTCATTGCACCCGAGTTGGCGGCACACTTGCCGATGTTCCGGTAGGCAACGAGGACCATTCCGGGTCGGCGACCTACCTGCTGATCGGGCCGATGCGCCAGCCGATGGAACCAAATGCTGCCGGCCCGCCCCCGGCGCTCGCCTGCTGCCGCGATGAGCGGCAGGAGATCCCGGACGCGGCCATCGCAGAGATATCCACGCGTCCGCCCACTAGCCCGACTGCCTTCACCGTCAGCAAATTCGGCCGACGCCGCCGCGATCCTGCACGTTTCATGGAAGGGCGCCGCCCAGTACCACGACATATCGGAGGACGGTTCCACCCACCACCACGCAGCGTGGCGTTACCCAGGCAAGGTGGCTGACACGCTTCGCTTTCCGCGCTCGGCCGCGCCAACGGCGAGCCTCTCGTCGATCCGGAGCAGCCTGAAGCCGGCGGCTCACTGGCGCGCTACAGGTGTTCTGATAGCCAGGCATGCACCTCGGGTACGCGATTCTGCAGCAGCGTCAGGTGCCCGTCGTCGTCAAGCAGCCGGGCCTCGACGCCGGGAATGTGCGCAGCCAGCCATTCGCCGTGGCCGAACGGCACGAACATGTCCTGCCTGCCGTGCAGCAGCAGGACCGGGACAGCGATGTCGGACAGGTCGAATCCCCACGGTCTGACCAGGCAGTTGTCGTCCCACCATCCCTGGCTGCCGGGCGCCAGCCCGTCCTGCGAAGAGGACACCAGGTACTCGGCCAGCTCGCCGTGCAGGACCGCCGCATCTGTCGGCGTGAGGAGCGATTCAATCCCCCTGGCCGCATCGTCTGGCGACGTGGCCAGCATCTCCTCCCGGTCCTTGTCCGTCTTTGCCCTGGCCGCTGCCTCGTCGGTGATGAAAAGGCGGGTGTCATCCACGTTGTCCTGGCCCATGCCTGCGAAATAGTCAAGGCCATCGGCGTCGAGCGGGGCCAGCGAGGCAAGCGAGGCGGCGGCAGTTACCAGATCCGGGAGCAGGGCGGCGCACGCGAGCACGTGCGGACCGCCGCCTGAGATGCCCCACGTTGCCAGGCGATCGATGCCGAGCTCAGCGCAGATCATGCGGACATCGCCGGCGCAGTCGGCGACGGTGCGCCCAGGCTGGGGCGAGGACCCTCCGTAGCCTGGCCTGTCGCAGCTGATCAGCCGCAACCCGCGCTCGGCGGCATCCCGCACGTTCGGGCCATAAAGGTGCCTGGAATTTGGCGTGCCCATGTGGACCAGCACCGGCCGACCAGCGGGATCACCGCAATCTTCGACAGCCAGCGTCCGGCCGTCGGGCGTGCGAACTGTGCGCTGCACGTTTGCCTCCTTCGCACTGCGCCGAGTCGACCTTAGCCGTCAGCTCACGATTACGGACAGCAGATTATTCAGGGACAGCGCCAGCCACGACGGTTTGCCCTACTCTCCTCCTGTGAGCAGCGAACTGTGGCTTGGCGCTCTCGCCACGCTGACCGGGGCCGCGCTCGGGGGGCTATCAGCTTCGTGGTTAGCCGCCAGCAGATCAACGAAGCCCGGCTCCAGCGCGTCGAGGAAGCCGAGCGGGACAGATATCGGCGAAGCCTGGACCAGAGAATAGACGCATACGCAGACTTCTATACGCGGACGCGGCCCGGCGGCCAGCCGCCCGAAGGCGGCGCGCACCAGCAGGCTTGCCATTACGCCGTCAGCCCCTGCCGGAGGCCAACGGCATAACCGGCTGTTCTGCGCACCGCAGCCGCCCGGGGGGGACGTCATCAACCCGACAGCACCTATTCGGCAGGGAGGATCCTCAGGACGGAGAATGTAGCGCTCCGTTACCGCTCGTCGTCGACCGACGGCTGTCTGCCATCCCGGCTTTATGCTTCATACCTAGTCCGCCGGGTGGCCCGGTGCACCGGTTGCCTCCGGAGGCATCGACCTCCTATGGTTAAGCTGTCCCTTAAATCGAGGAGGCTCCCTTGGCATGGGCGGTGAAGGTCACTTACTAGTACGCCGCATGGTTCACCGCGCTGATCAAGGAGGACCTTGCCTCAGCGATCCAGGTAGCACAGGCGGTCGCGGCATTACGGGAGGAAGGGCCGACGCTCGGCCGGCCGCTCGTGGACCGGCTCAAGGGCACCAGGGTTCACCACCTCAAGGAGCCCCGGCCCGGGTCGAAGGGCCGGTCAGAGATCAGGATCATCTTCGCGTTCGACCCCGCCCGGTCGGCGCTGCTGCTACTGGGCGGCGACCAGGCCGGCAACTGGCAGCGATGGTACCGGGACAACATCCCGCTCGCCGAGCAGCTGTACCCCGATTACACCGCCGACAACGAGGAGTGAGGAACATGCCCAAGCGCATCCCGCAGGACTGGGAAGACCTAGAGCGGGAACTCCACGCCGCCGGCGTCTCCCCTGACGAGATCGAAGCCGGGGCACGCGAGCTGCTGGCCCGGGCCCGGGGTCACCAGCTGTCCGAGGCCCGCAAGCAGCTCGGCCTCGGGCAAAAGGAGATCGCCAGTGCCATGGGGGTGAGCGTGGCCCGCGTGTCCCAGATCGAGCACGGCGAAGTAGCCTCCTTCGAGGTCATCGCTCGTTACGTCGAAGCCCTCGGGGGCCGCCTGGACCTTGTCGCCGACTTCGGCGACCGAACCGTCCGGCTGCCCGTCAGCAACACTGCCACCGCTGCGGCGTAAGAGGCCAGCGTGATCGCTGCGCTCTCTCCTCTAGCTAAGCGTCGTCGTCTAGCAAGCGTCGTCGTCGGCCCCGGGGCGCCTGGGAATCTGCCGACACCGAGAGCCAGCTGAAGCCCTGTCCGGGCCGCGCCTGATGCTCGGCGGAGTAGCAGGTGGCTCCCCCGCGCCGCCCGGTGATGATCTTCACCAAGATCGATATGCCCTCTGATCTGGAGGAACTGGTCGGGATGGGGAGATTCGAACTCCCGGCCTCCTGCTCCCAAAGCAGGCGCGCTAACCAAGCTGCGCCACATCCCGCCAAGCCAGCCGAAGCCTACCCTGTCGGCAGGCAGACACCGGCCGGAGCCCGGAACCGGTAGGCTACGCATAGCGGTCACGCCGCCGCGCGGGCGTAGCTCAATGGTAGAGCCCCAGCCTTCCAAGCTGGTCATGCCGGTTCGATCCCGGTCGCCCGCTCCAACCACAAACCCCAGCTCAAGACCATGATCATCGAGTCGGTACTACCGTCTGGGGGCCGCGCGTAGTCATGATTGATCATGGGCTGGGGCTGGTGACCTGCAGCCATCGAGTTCCGCTCCAGCAGGCCCAGGCATTACCCGCCGACGTGACCGCAGGCTGCCACGCCGATCGGCGCGGCAGCCCTGCTGGGCCGTGGCTGCCCGGCTGCTCCGACGCCCGGACTTCGCCCTGCCTGTAGTCCGTAGCCGGATTCTGCTCGTCCGGGTCCGATCTTGCCGCTCACTATCCGCCGACGTACCGCACTCGGGGGTCGAGCATGGCGTAGGCGACGTCGGCCAGCAGGGACCCGATCACGGTCGCCACTGCTACCACCACGGTGAAGCCCAGCAGCACCGGATAGTCGTCTCGCTGCGCCGACTGGTAGAAGAGGTAGCCCATGCCGGGATAGTTGAAGACTGCCTCGGTGATCAGCGCGCCCGCGAGGATGCCCGGCAGGCTCAGCCCGAGCAGGGTGACCGTCGAGCTCAGCGCATTGCGCATGACGTGACGGATCAGCACCCGCTTCTCGCTGGCGCCCTTGGCGCGAGCGGTCCGCACATAGTCCTCGGTGAGGTTGTCCAGCACGGAGGAACGCATGTATCTGCTGAACAAGGCGACCGTGGTGGCCGCCAGGCAGAAGATCGGCAGGATAAGGGCATTGAAGTCCGTGAAGACGGCGCCCAGGCCCTCGCCCTGCGGGCCTTCCGCGGGCAGGATCGGGATCTTGATGGCGAACACCAGGATCAGGAGAATCCCGATCAGGAAGTCCGGCGTGGAGTAGAAGATCGTGGACACGGCGTTGAATACGTGGTCGGTGGCGCGGTTGCGGCGCACCGCCTGCAGCACGCCGATCGGGATCGCCAGGATCAGCGCCAGCACGGTGGAGATTCCGACCAGGATGATGGTCTTGGGCATCCTGTTGGCCAGCAGCGAGGCGACACTCTGGTTCAGCGTCCATGAGAAGCCGAGATTGCCGCGCACAATGTTTCCGAGCCACAGGAAGTACTGCCGGTACCAGGGAAGGTTGAACCCGTAGTCGGCATCGAAGAGCCTTATCGCGGCCGGGTTGCGGTAGGCACCGGGGCCCATCACCGCCACCGCGACGTTGCCAGGGATCATCCGCAGCGCGGCGAACGTCAGCATCGTCACGATCAGCAGCACCACGACGGCCTGAAGCAGCCTGCGGATGAGGAAGACTACCAACGCTGCCCCTTTCCATCCCGCGCTGCCGCATGTCTCCGAAGAACGATCCATCTGAGGGTACTAGCTACCCCGACCGGGTCACTGAGGCAGAGCGTCCCTCACGTTCTGAAGTCCATGCAGGTAGCGACGCTGAGATCGAGGTCTCAACTGGGCACTCCTGAGTGACACGAGCGAGATATGAACAATTTAGGCAAGAACAAGATGTTGCACTGTTATGTGATGCACGCCGGACTGTTACGTCGCGAGCCAGGGCTTCTGCGGAAATCTGCCTTGCCGCCCGGCCGGGCTGGTGAGGTCAATGCGAACGCACCGATGGACGCTGTGAGGGGAGCCGCCAATGACTGACGGGCCGGGCCCGGCTCCTCTTGACCATGCCGATCGCTCGGCGCCGCCCGCAGCGGCCGGTCAAGGGCAAGCTCACGGGCCGGGGGCTGACGGACCGCCAGGCGCCGCAGATGACGGGCCGGGCCGTGGTGCTCTGGTGCTCTGCCACGGCGACCTGCACGTGCGCCATCTGCTGGTTGACGGCGACGGCTCGGCGGCAGGGGTCATCGACTGGGGCGATCTTTGCCTCGCAGATGCCGCGGTGGACTTGTCGATCGCCTACTTCGCGTTTGCCGGGAAGCGCGCGAGGACCTGCTGTCCGCTATGGCCGGCCCGTCCGCGCTGAGCGGGAACTGGCGGCGCGCGCCTGCGCGATATCTCTGGCCGCTTCGCTCACCGAATACGCCGCCGACGAAGGGAGAGGCCGGCTGCTGCGGGAATACGTCCGCGGACTCCGGCGGGCGGTCACCGCCTGAGTCCGCGGCCGGCGGTGCGCCCCGGGCCATGTCAGCCGCCGCGTGACCTCCCGGACGCGCCGATGAGTTTGCCCGGGCCCGCGAGTCTGAACAGTGGAGTCTGAACATTGCAAGAGGAGCTTCGATGACGACACCAGCAACCATGCTCGACGAGCGATACAGCGACCCTGGCGCAGGCGCGACGGGGTGGGAGGACACCCGCCGAGTACTCGAGACCGCGGAACTGTTCTGGATCTCTACCGTGCGGGCAGACGGCAGGCCGCACGTCACGCCGCTGGTCGCCGTCTGGGCAGAGGACGCCCTGCATTTCTGCACCGGCATCACTGAGCAGAAGGCCATCAACCTGACCGGCAACCCGCACGTGATCCTCATGACCGGCAGCAACCAGTGGGATGACGGCCTGGACGTCGTGGTCGAGGGCGACGCCCTTCATGTCACCGACGAGGAGACGCTGAAGCGCCTCGCGCAGGCGTGGACCGCGAAATGGGACGGGCGCTGGCAGTACCTGGTCGGGGACGGCTGTTTCCATCACCCCGATACCGGCGACGCTGAGCCGGAGATGATCCTCGTCTACTCGGTAACACCCAGCAAGGTCCTCGCGTTCGCCAAAGGAGCTTTCAGCCACACGAGCCACCGGTTCTGACCACTGGCCGTGGCCGCTCGCGGGCAGCATTCACTGCCGGGTGCCTTTTCGCAGCGCGTGACATGATCGGGCCATGAGCGAGCAGGTGACGCTGCGGCCGGTCAGCGAGGAGGACTTACCGGTCCTGCAGAAGCTGACTCAGGACCCCAGGACTACGGGCGAGTTCGAGCAGTACGGGTGGTATGCCCCGCGGATCTTCCGGCGCCGCTGGGCCGAGAACGGCCTCATCAGCGAAGATGGCGGAGCTTTCACGGTGATCTGCGGCGCCCAGCTGATCGGCGCGGTGAGCAGGCGGCGCCATGAGACTGCGCCCGCCTCGCACTGCTGGGTCCTCGGCATCGCACTGCTTCCCGCAGCCTGTGGCCGCGGGTACGGCACGCAGGTGCACCGACTGCTGGTGCGCTACCTGTTCGCGCACACGACGGTCAACCGGATCGAGGCTGCCACCGAGATCGGCAATCTTGCGGAGCAAAGAGTCCTGGAGAAGACCGGATTCTCCCGCGAAGGCATCACGCGGGGCATCCGCTGGCGCGACGGCGAGTGGCGCGACGAAGTGCTCTACGCCATCCTCCGCGCCGACCCGCGCGGGTAATCCGGGCCGCCTGCCGCCGTGGGCGGCTGCGGCCTCGGCTCGGCATCGGGCCGGAGCGTCGTCAGCTGGCCTGGTCACGGAGCCAGTCCAGCGCGGCCGCGCTGAAGCTGAGGAGTCGTACACGTGCAGCGAGCCGCGCTGCTCAGTTCCAGATCTGTCTCTGTCACCACCGGGCGAGCCTAATCACCGCTGCCGTGCTCGCGCCAGCCGGAAGCCGCACAGCTCAACGAGCGCGTCAGCCCAGGCCTGACCAGAGATAGCGGACGGCCACCGCCACCACCAGGATGCCCATCAGGCGCCGGATCAGCACGTCAGGGAGGCGGGACTGAATTCGCGCCCCGGTGTAGGCACCCGCGAGCCCGCCGAAGCCGAGGGCCAGGCCGGTGGGCCAGTCCGGAGCCACAGGTCCGTGCTGGTGGACCGACAGGATCGTGAACGTAATGACGCCAGCCACCGAGGTCACGAACGTCGACGTCAGCGCCGCAGGAGCCACCTCGGACGGCGGCCGGCCGGTTGCGAGCAGCACGGGAGCGAGGATCGATCCGCCGCCGATGCCGTAAATGCCGCCCACGCAGCCCACGGCGGCAGCGAGCAGGATCAGGACGCCACCAGGAATCGTCCTATCCGGACTGCTCACGCCTGGCCTGCCCGGCGGCCGGGTGAGCGCCAGCCACAGTCCGAGCGGCAGCAAGACGGCCCCCACGACGAGGTCAAAGACCCGTGGCCCGGGCAGCAGTTCGACCCTGATGACCGAGCCGGCCACCACGCCGGGCACAGTGCCAGCGATAAGCACGAGCGCCAGGGTTCCGCCGGTCTGCCCCTGACGCCAGTAGCGGAACAGCGCCCCCGGGGTGGCGACGACGTTATAGAGCAGGTTGGTCGGGGTGACAGCCGGACTCGGCGTGCCGAGGACGCTGACCTGAAACGGCAGCAGCAGCACCGCACCCGAAATCCCCGCTGGGGTGGCCAGTACCGCGATGGCAAAGGCCGCGCCCAGGGCAGCGAATTCCGTCCAGATCGGCCCGAGCATCCAGCCAACCTAGCCAGGCCCCAGTCGGCATATCCGTCGATGACCGCCTAGTTGCGCAGGTCAACTGCGGCAGCCGTCTGCGGGCGCATCTGTCCGCCGGGCCGGGCGGCGCGGGAACGGCGGTTGAGCGCGATTGAGCTGACGGGGCTTGAGCGACGGAATCGGCGTGGGACCGCCGGCCGGACGGTCACCCGTGGCGGGTGAAGTGACCCGGGTCGGCGCACGGAACGCTGATGTGACTGACCGCCGGAACTGCGCGGCGGGCCGCGCCGAAGACGCGCCCGCGGCGGCGCAGGACCTGTCGCCCGGACCCAGCGGGCGGCGGATGCCCATACCACCGCACCCCGTGACAATGCGCAAACGAGCGCCCGCAGTACGGCACCGCCCTCACGACTATGGAGATATGAGATGCCAGAGCCGGCCGCGAACGCCGCGCCGATCACTGCCGATTTCAGCGACCGCACTGACTTCGCCAATTCTGATCGCGGCTTCCTCGGGACACTCGATCCGATGATCATCAAGGCGGCGGACGGTCGCGTGGTCTGGGACATGGACTCCTGGGAATTCCTGGATGGCCCCTGCCCCAAGACGGCTCACCCGAGCCTGTGGCGGCAGGCGCAGCTGACGGCCAGGCACGGACTGTATGAGGTGACCGATGGGATATACCAGGTCCGCGGGTTCGAGATGTCCAACATGACACTGGTCGAAAGCGAGCACGGCGTCATCGTCATCGACCCGCTGATCTCCCAGGAGGTCGCTGCCGCGGCCATCGCGCTTTACCGGCAGCATCGTGGCGACCGGCCCGTCACCGCCGTCATTTACACCCACGCCCACTTGGATCACTTCGGCGGAGTGCTGGGCGTGGTCGGCGCCGACACCGACGTACCGATCCTCGCGCCCGAGCATTTCCTCGAGCATGCGGTGTCAGAAAACGTGTACGCCGGCACGGCGATGCTGCGCCGCAGTTACTACTACGCCGCCGTTTCGCTGCCCAAGAGCGCGACTGGCACACTGGGCATCGGCCTTGGTGCCGGCGGGTCAACCGGCACGCCAGGCTTGATCGCGCCGACCATCTACGTCACTCGAACAGGCCAGGAGGAGATGCTCGACGGTGTGCGCGTCGTCTTCCAGCTGACCCCCGCCACCGAGTGCCCGGCTGAGATGAACTTCTACTTTCCCGGCAAGCGGGCACTGTGCATGGCCGAGAACGCGACCCACAACCTGCACAACCTGCTCACGCTGCGCGGCGCGCAGGTCCGCGACCCGAGGATCTGGTCCCGCTACCTGGCCGAGGCGATCGAACTGTTCGGCCGCCAGTCGGACGTGGCCTTCGCCTCGCACCACTGGCCAGCCTGGGGCACCGGCGAGATAGTCGGCTACCTGAGCCAGCAGCGAGACCTCTACGCCTACCTCCACGACCAGACGCTGCGGCTCATCAATCAGGGCTACATCCACAGCGAGATCGCCGAGATGATGGAAATGCCGCCCGGCCTTGACCGTGCCTGGCACGCCCGCGGCTATTACGGATCGGCCAATCACAACGTCAAGGCCATCTACCAGCGATACCTAGGCTGGTATGACGCGAACCCCGCACACCTCTGGCAGCACCCCCCGGAGGCCGCCGGGACACGGTACGTGCAAGCCCTGGGCGGGATCGAGAAGGCCGTGGCGAAGGCGGGGGAGTTCCTCGACCAGGGCGATCTGCGGTTCGCCGCGGAGCTAGCCAGCCATGCCGTGTTCGCCGAGCCCGGCGACGAGGCCGCGCGCGAACTACTCGCGTCGGCGCTCGAGCGCCTCGGCTACGGCGCAGAGAACGCGACCTGGCGCAACAGCTACCTTACCGGCGCGCATGAGCTGCGGACCGGCACGATCGAACACACCGAGGTCAGCAGCGCGGGCCTGGCACCCGCACTGACCATTACTCAGCTCTTCGACTCACTCGCTATCCGTGTTAACGGCCCGAAAGCATGGGAAGAGGGCCTGTCGATCGGCTGGCATTTCACGGACGTGCACGAGAACTACCGGATGGAACTCAGCAACGGCGCGCTCATCCATTTCCCGACGCCTGACAATCGGCCTGCGGACCTGACGGTGACCCTGACCAGGCCCCAGCTGCTGGCGCTCGCGGGCGGCCAGCTGGACGGCATCGCGATGTCCGGGGACCCCGGCGTGCTGCGGCGGCTGACGTCGCTGATCGACAGCCCTGATCCCGACTTCGCGATCGTCACCCCCTGACGGGCGCTTGCGCGCTAAGGCTGCCTAGCTCCGGACACTAGGAAATGAGCTCGGCGGGCACCTGCAGCTCGTCGCGGGCGTAGAGGTCCGCGACGGCGGACGGCTCGCCGGCGGCGCACACGGCGGCGATCGTGTCGAGCACATCGTCGTAGTCGGCGCCGGTCTCGCCCCGGTAGGACGCCTCCATGCGCGCCACTCATCCCACGGGAGCATCTCGACCTTGTTCAGCGCGGCGAGGTCCCTGATCGCATTGCCGCGGATCTCCCCCGGCCCCCAGTTCTGGGTCCCGTAGACACCGAACCGGGCGGCGTCGATGCGGCCCGCCCGGAATGCCGCCCACGCCTCGCCGCCGGTGAGGAACTCGCCGTCACGCAGATCTTCCGTGTGCACCAGGACCTGCTGTCCGACGACCTCGGAGTCGATCCGCACCCACCGGCTGTCGTCGCTGCTCCTGTACTCGGTGATCCAGTGGTCGAGACCCTGGCCAGGCTGGAAATAGGTGGCGAAGCCGCAGCGGGCCCGCGCGGCGATCCCGCGGTAGCGCAGCAGCGCGCAGCTCAGCACGGCGAAGTGGCGGCACGTGCCGATCACCCGCCGGCCCGGCTCGCGGATCGCATCCACGGCGCCGGATCCAGGGCCAGTAACGCGCTGATCAGGCGGCCGACCGGGCGAATCTGGTTCTCCGCGAGCCGCTCCCCAGGCGTTCCGAGGGCGGTGGCCTCACCGGGCTGGATGACCAGGCCGTGCACGGGCCGGCAGATCCCGGCGGCGTCGCGCGGAAGAGGCTCCAGCGCGGCCGCGCTGACATCCTCAAGGCTGGTCAGCGGACCAGCCACGGTGTAATCGATCGGATCGGTCATGCCGGGAACATAGGCGCCGGGTCCCGACATCCGGGCGCCCGCTTACAGGTGACTGAAGCCGGCGGATTCTTCTTTCGTCATGGGGACGGTGACGGGGTGCTTGGAGAAGTGGGCGATGGAGTCGCGGAAGTCGTCGAGGAGGAGATCGGCCATGTCCTGGCTGACGCCAAGGCGGACCAGGATCCGCTGGACGGGGATGTCGGAGGCGGTCCCGGTGAGGGTGTAGGCGGGCACCTGCCAGCCGCGTGCGCGCAGCCGGTCGGCCAGGTCGAAGAGGGTGTAGCCGGGGTCCTCGCCCTCGCGGATTCGCCAGGTGACCGTGGGAATCCCGGTAGCAGGGTTGCTGTCGCACAGCAGCTCGAAGGGCCCGAGCTTGACGATCTCGGTGGCGAGGTACTGCCCGATCGCGTAGGACGCGTTGTGGATCCGCTGGTAGCCCTCGAAGCCGAGGCGCAGGAAGTTGTAGTACTGGGCGACGATCTGGCCGGCCGGGCGGGAGAAGTTGATCTGGAAGACCGGCATGTCGCCGCCGAGGTAGTTGACGTGGAAGATCAGGTCGTCGGGGAGCTCGGCGGCGTCGCGCCAGAGCACCCAGCCCACGCCGAGCGGGGCCAGGCCGAACTTGTGCCCCGAGGTGCTGATCGACTTAACCCGCGGCAGCCGGAAGTCGAAGACGACATCGGGCGCGCAGAACGGGGCGAGGAACGCGCCGCTGGCCCCGTCCACATGAATATCGACATCAAGGCCGGTATCGGCCTGCAGCTGGTCGAGGGCCTTGGACATGGCCTCGACCGGCTCATAAGCGCCGGTGTAGGTGACGCCGAAGGTAGGAACAACCATGATCGTGTTCTCGTCGACCCGCTCCAGCATCGATGCCGGGTCCATGGCGTAGGTGCCATGGGACATCGGCACCTCGCGCATTTCGATGTCCCAGTAGCGGGCGAACTTGTGCCACACCACCTGCACCGGGCCGCACACCATGTTCGGCTTGTCTGCCGGCTTGCCCTGCGCCTGCCGCCGGGCCCGCCACCGCCACTTGGCGGCCATGCCGGCCAGCATGCAGGCCTCCGACGAGCCGATCGCCGAGGCGCCCACGCTGTTAGCCGAGTCAGGCGCGTGCCACAGGTCAGCCAGCATGTGCACGCAGCGCCGCTCGACTTCCGCAGTCTGCGGATACTCGTCCTTGTCGATCATGTTCTTGTTCACCGACAGGGCCATCAGGGCCATGACCTCGGGCTCGGCCCAGGTCTGGCAGAAAGTGGCCAGGTTCTGTCGGGCGTTGCCGTCGAGCATCAGCTCGTCGGCCACCACCTGGAACGCCTCCCCCGGCACCGTCTCGTCCTTCGGGAACCGGTACTTAGGCACTGGCCTGGTGAGGTCCCGGCCTGCGAAGACGCAGTCTTCCATCTGCTCGCGGACAGTCTCGCGCTCGTGCAACGGCATGATCGGCATCTCCTTGATCGGGACTGCTCACTCGATGCTGCCGGCCGGCGGCCGCCGGCGTCGTCACCCACCGCGAGTGAGTTCGGCGGATCCGCAGCAAATCCGCTCGTCAGCGCCTCCCCGCTCCGGTCGTCACCGCATCCGCCCGCCGTGACCTAAGCGTGCCGCGGGGCGACGGCGCGCCGATCCCTGACCAGGTAGGCGGTTATCAGCGCGGGGAAGAACAGAAACAGGCTGAAGATGAAGAACAGCAGCCAGCTGTGGCCTTTGCGCCGGGCCACGCGGGCAGGCCAGAAGGCCAGCGCGATCAAGACCACCAGGCACACTATGGCGAATATCGTCCAGCCCAGGTCTGACACGGCAGGCCTCCCGCTGAGTGCGTTGCCCATCCGGCTGTTCCCGGATATCTCGCGGACCAGGCCCGCACATCCAGCAAATGCGCTCCGGGCCCGGATTGACTCACCCGCCACGGGTGGGACGTTGCCGCCGCGTCATAAGATCGCGGGTGATGAGGTCCGACACCGAGCCGGGCGCGGGGACTACCGGCAACCTGGCCGCCGAGGCGCGAAGCCGGCTGGTTCCCCCGATGCCCGGCAGTGCGTTCTGGGGGTGGGCCGGGCCGCTGGTGGTGACGGCCTTCGGTGCGTTTCTGCGCTTTGACCGGCTCAGTATCCCGCACGCCGTCGTGTTCGACGAGACCTACTACGTCCCCGACGCCTACGGGATCCTGAAGCACGGCGTCGAGATCACCCACGTAACAGACTCGAACGCGCTGCTGGCCCGCGGAGCCACGAATGTCCTGCTGGGCACCAAGGCGGAGTACGTGGCCCATCCGCCGCTGGGCAAGATCATGATCGCGGCCGGCGAGTGGCTGTTCGGCCTGACTCCGTTCGGCTGGCGTTTCGCGGTGGCCGTCGTCGGCTCGCTGGCCATCTTGATGACGGCCCGGATCACGCGCAGGATGACCCGCTCGACGCTGCTGGGCTGCGTCGCGGGGCTGCTGCTGGCGCTGGACGGGCTGGAGTTCGTGCTGAGCCGGACCGCGGTCCTCGACATCTTCGTCATGTTCTGGGTACTGGCCGCCTTCGGGCTGCTCGTCATCGACCGGGACCACACCAGAGCCCGGCTGGCCGAGGCCGCCGCACGCGCGGGCCCTGGTCAGGGCGCCACCCCGCGCCTCGGCGTCCGCTGGCTGCGGCTGCTCGCCGGCATCTGCCTGGGCCTGGCCTGCGCCGCCAAATGGAACGGCGTCTGGTACATCCCGGCGTTTGCCTGCCTGGTCGTCGCCTGGGACCTTGGTGTCCGCCGGGCCGCCGGATTCGGCGACCGGCGGCGCGGCGTGCTGCGCAGCGACGCGCTGTGGCTGCCGGTGTGGTTCGTGATCGCCCCGGCGGCCGCGTACGTGGCGTCCTGGAGCGGCTGGTTCGCCTCGAGCTACGGGTATGACCGCAGCGGCGCGCAGCTGAACGGTGGCCATCCCACGTCCACCATCATGGCCTGGCTGCAGTACAACAAGTCGATGCTCAGCTTCGGCCTGGGGCTGAAGACCTATCAGACCTATCGCTCGAATCCGCTGGGCTGGCTCGTCCTGGCCCGGCCGGTCTCGTTCTACTCGATCTGCCTTCCGGCCCACGGCTGCGGCACAGCGCCCGGCTCCACCGAGCAGGAAGTGCTGGCCATCGGCACCCCGCTGATCTGGTGGGGCGCCACCGCAGCGCTGATTATCTGCCTGGCCTGGTGGGTTACCCGGCGGGACTGGCGGGCGGGCTCGCTGCTGCTGGCCGTCGCCTTCGGCTGGCTGCCGTGGATCTGGTTCTCCTGGCACGATCATCGCACCGAGTTCTTCTACTACGCCGTGACCTTCGAGCCGTTCCTGGTCATGGCCCTGGCCCTGTGCATCGGGCTGATCATCGGACCGCAGCGGGCGACCGTCACCCGGCGCACCGTCGGCGCGGTGATCACTGCCGTCTACCTGGCCGCAGTGCTCGCCAACTTCGCCTATCTGTATCCGATCCTGGCTGCCCGGGTCATCCCGTACACGTCCTGGCTGTC
This sequence comes from Streptosporangiaceae bacterium, assembly GCA_052146815.1. Taxonomy (GTDB): domain Bacteria; phylum Actinomycetota; class Actinomycetes; order Streptosporangiales; family Streptosporangiaceae; genus DATJZH01. The sequence goes on from JBKQMG010000114.1 coordinate 16,984, forward strand.
GCGGATGTGGTTTCACAGCTGGATCTGAGCACCGCCTGCGGCCGGGGATTCATCTGGCTGCCCGTCAGCCACCCGCTGCGGGCGGCCTACCTGGCGTGCCGGCCGGCCGGATTGCGGGCCGCGATCGTCGCGTTGAGGACGAGCGCGAAGGCATTCCAGCCGAGATACGGGACCAGGACCAGGGCCGCCTTCCGGTCGGACCGGGCCACTTCCCTGGCCAGCACGACGGTGGATGCTTCCAGGCCGCCGATCACCGCCGCCCCGGCCGCGGGACGATGCGCCCGGAAGAACACCCAGGGCCACGCCGCGTTGAGGCACAGGTTCACGGCGAGAGCCGTCGCCAGGCGCCGCCGCTGCGGCCGGTCGGCCCGGTTCCAGGCCAGCCCGGTCGCGCCCGCGATCGAGGCGTAGAGCACAGTCCAGACCTGGCCGATCACCGGCCCCGGCGGCTGCCAGGCCGGCAGCTCCAGCCGCCGGTACCAGCGGCTCTGCACATCGGTCGCCGCGCCGCCGATCACTGCGGCGGCGGCGGTCGCGGCCCCGGTTGCGAGGAACGTCTTCTTGGCCATGGCCCGAATCCTGCCCGGCCGGGTCAGCCATGAACCGCTCCGAGGCCCGGCACTGCTCCCCGCAGCGGGGCGGGCCGGTACCTCGGAGTGGTCCTGCTATTGGCGAGCTTGCGCAGGGCTGAGGCGACGGCGGGCCGCCGGCCGCCCGAGTAGAGCCGCGACAAGATCGACCATAAGCAGCTAAACAGGAATCCGGAAGCAGCCGGTGAACTCCTCGCGAATTCAGCGCGAAAGTGCCTCGCGACCCTTACCGGGCCGGGTGCAGCCGGCGGCGCTGCCGCTCGTCCTCGTCCCGCAGCCAGCCGCTGAGCCGGGGGTCGCTGCCGGGCTCACCGCGCTCAAGGCCGTCCAGGTAGGCGAGGTCGGCGGCGATCCGGCGCCGGAACTCAGCCGCTTCGCCGACGCTGCCGTGGCCGGGGATGACCTGGCGGACGCCGGGCACTGCGGCGAGCGCCGCCAGCCCCGTCCGGTAGTCGCCGGCCGGATCGCGCGGGCCGCTCCTGCGCGGCCCGGCGCCGATCCGTGCCGGGCCGGCCAGTCCGGTATCAAGCAGCGGGATCTCGGTGTCGGAGCACATGTCCCCGGCTACCAGCGTGCCGGTGGCGGGCAGGAACACCGCGCAGTGACCGGGCGCGTGGCCGTCGTGGCTGATCAGTACCGCCTCCGGCCCGGGCCAGGGAACGGCCGAAGCGCCGGGCGCCAGCGCGGTGAGGCGCGCGAAAAGGCGCGCGTCATGGCCGGGGGCTTCGCGTTCTGCCTCGCCGAGCAGGATGTCTCGCGTGGCGGCCGCCGCGCGGACGGCACGCGGGGTGGCGTACCGGGGCACGTCACCGAGCGAGCGGCTCCAGAGCAGATGATCCCAGTGCGGGTGCGTGGCGAAGCCGGCCTCCGGCCGCAGCCCGGCCTCGTCGAGGTCCGCCGCCAGCGCGCTGATCTCGGCCGGGGTCACGGCCGGGTCGATGACCAGGCAGCATCCGGCGTCTCCGGTCACCACCGTGGTGTTGGTGCGGTAGAGCGCGGCGGTAGCGACAAGGACGCCGGGGGCCATCTCCCTGAGGCGGTTCATTCTGACAGCATGATGCCCTCTCCGCCGTGGCGGCGGAGAGGGCATCTGCTGACCGCTGCCCGGCCGGGCGGCCTTGCGCGACCGCCCGGCCCGGACGACGGTTTCCTAGTGGCGGGCGATCGGGGTGATGGTACCCGGGAAGGCAAGCCACAGCTGAGCGTTGGCAATGTCGCTGGTCGAGTAGGTCTGCAGACGCTGGGTGGTGGCCTGGGTCCAGTACGGCGTACCCGCGGTCAGCACCTGCGGCTGGCTGAAGTTGGTCGTCGACCCGGCGATGATCGGGAAGTAACCGTCAGAGTTCGGGTCGGCTGCGGCGTCGTTGGTGTCAACCACCCACACCGTGTTGGCGCCGTTGCCGCACTCCTGCAGCGTGACCTTGAGCCCGTTCTTCGCCGGGCTGCGGGTACCCGCGCACAGCCCGGTGTTGACGCCGTACGGCGACCACTGAGCCTCGAACGCGGGCTCGTTGCCGTAGTGGAACGCGAGGTTCCCGCTCACCAGGCCGTAGTGGTAGAACTTCCACACGCTGCCCTGGAAGTAGCTGGTCCAGTCCTGGCCCGGGTTGGCGTTGTCGGCCTGGCGCAGGTTGACCTTCGCGCCCACCGACGAGCCCGGCGTGCTGAGGATCACGTTCGGTCCCCACTTGGCGTTGTACGGGTTGTAGCAGCTGCCCCCGCACGGCGGCGTGGCGTCTGGCTTTACCTTGGCGGTGGCCGCGCTGGCGGCACCGGCCCCGATCAGGCCGAGCGACGTGACGACAGCCACGCCAGCGGCCATGCCATAGAACGCCCTTGCAAAGCGGTTGTGCATGGTGCTTCCTTCCTGTCGTTTGCCGGGCCGACGTACCCTCTCCCGGTGGCCTGGGCGGTCAAGCTCGGGTCGGCGCGGCCTGACTGCATGCTGGCTTTAGTCGCCCTGAGTAATCCCGCCCTGCCAGTCAGTAACTGCACGTTACCACGGGTGGCCGATTAGTTACAGAAAGCAACACGGTTTGGCCCTCGAAAGGTTTCCCCGCGGAAAGGACGGGTAGCGGATGACCGGCTGAGCCCGTCAGGGCAGCTCCCGCAATGCGGCCACGTGAGCGCTCGGATGACCGGTCAGGGCAGCACCCCGAGGGTGTTGTCCCACATCTGGTCGTCGTACACCGGGCCCTGGGTGAAGGTCTGCAGACGGCCGGTGATCAGCGCCGGGCGCGACGCGTTCATGGGGTACCGCGGCTCAGTCAGCACCTGCGGATCGCTGAAGTCGGTATCGGAGCCGGCGATCAGCGGGACATAGCCGCCGGCCTCGTCGGCCGTGTCGGCCACCCAGATCGTGCGCGCGCTCCGGCCGCACCACTGCAGGCTGACCTGCTCGCCGCTGGCGGCCGCGCGGCCAGTTCCCGCGCACTGCCCGCTGCCGACGCCGTAGGGGGCGTACTGGATCTCGAAGGCCTGGTCGGCGCCGTAGTGGAAGGCCAGCGCGCGGCTCACGAGACCGAAGGCCGCCAGCCGGCGGACCGAGCCGGCCGGCCAGATGATCCAGTCCTCGTGCTTGTCACTGTTGCTGGCCGGGAACAAGATGATCGGCGTGCCGGTGCGACGGTGACCGCGGAAGTCGTTCAGCACGAACTGCTGACCGTACTTCTGGACGTAATAGCTCGCGCAGGTCGGGCCGCACGGCGGCGTGGCGTCGGGCTTCGCGCCCTGGCGGCCGGCCGCGGCCGGCCCCGTGGCAGCGAGGCCCAGCGCTGCCCCTAACGCCACGGCGCCCGTCAGCCGGCCGAGGGGCCGGGTCAGGCGAGTGCGCATGGGCTGCTCCCTTCTGCTTTCGGGCTCCGGACTGTTCTTCGGCAGACCGGGGGCCGCATTACGAGTTCGGCGTGGCCAAACAGGTCACTAACTCACAATGAGTAGCTAACAGCTGACTTACAGTAACAGTCTAGTCACAGGAGAGATGCCGGGAAGCGGCTTTACCGGAAGGCCGCCACGCGGCGGCCGGAAATTCTGGCCTGCTGTTCGCAGCGCCGGGATTCACCATCGCGGAAGCAAGCCGCCGGCCCCGCAGAAAGTCACCGGCGCCGCAGAAAACCGCCCGGTGCCAAGGGAAGTCAGCGGCGGCGCAATCCGCGCGCCGGCCTGAGCGCAAGGCCCGGGCCGGCCCGCGGCGGATTGCTGCGACCGGGCTGCGTTACGACGTGGCGCTGCTGCGGGCCCCGGCAGAACTGGGCGCCACGCCATTGTCCGACGAGGGCAGCTCGTAGGCGCCGATGGCACGGCCAGCAGGCCCCGTCATGTTCTTCTTCACCGATTCGAGAATGGCCAGGCCCTGGCTGACCAGGCCTGCCGCGACCTCACTCAGCCCCTCTGACCCGTTCAGCACCGTGACGTTGGCGCCGGCCAGACCGGCCGCGGCCTCCCTGACAATCTGCGGCAGCTGGTCGATCAGCACCTTGTCCAGCGCGATGCGGTCATTGGAGGCCGCCGCCTCCGCCTGCAGCCGGGTGCGCTCAGCGTCGGCCTGCGCCAGCACGCGGACCTTTTCCGCCTCGGCCTCGGCCGGCCTGATGACCTCGGCGACCAGCTGGCGCTGCCGCAGCTCGGACTGGCGCTTCGCGAGCTCGGCCTGGGCCGCGAGGACCTCCATCTGCGCCTGGGCCTGCGCCAGCGGGCCCGCCTGAGAGGCCTCGGCCTGCGCCTTGTCCACTTCGGCCTTGTACTGGGCCTGCACGACCGAGGTCTGCCGGGCGTACTCCGCCTGGGCCCGCTGCGACTGCTGCTGCGCCTCGGCCGACGCCTGGTTAGCCTGAGCCTGCGCGATCTGCGCCTGCCGCTGGATCGCGGCGTTATGCGGCGCGGCCATCGCGTCGATGTAGCCGGTGTTCATGTCGTCGATCGACTGGATCTGCAGCGAGTCGACCGTCAGGCCGATCTTGACCATCTCGGCCTTCGAGCCGTCGAGGACCTCACTGGCCAGCTTCTGCCGTTCGGTGACGATCTCCTCCACCGTCATCGAGCCGATGATGGAGCGCAGGTGGCCGGCGAAAATGCGGCCGGTCAGCGTGGACATCTGATCCTGATCCGAGAGGAACCGCTGCCCGGCGTTGACGATGCTCTCCTCGTCATTGCCGACCTTGAACGCGATAACCGCCCGGACATTCAGCGAGATGCCCTGCCGCGTGACGCACGTCTCGGAGACTTCCGCCTCGCACATCGACAGCGTCAGGAAACTGGCCTTGCGGATAAACGGGAGGACCAGAGCACCGTGACCGGTGATGACCCGGAAGGGCGCGCCGCTGCGCCCGTACCTGCCGCCGGCGATCAGCATCGCCTCATCCGGCCGGGGAACACGATAGCCGAGCATCTGTCATCTCCAACGGGGAGCTTCCGGGAGACCGCCCCCCGGAAATATCGTTACTCAGCAGTATTGCTCACTATCAGCCGCTGAGCGCCATTCAGAAGTCGCTCTCGCCAAAAGGGTCAAGCGGGTCAGTCCACTCGCTCACGTCCACGGACCGGGCGCCGCGCGATTCGATGACCAGGACCCTCGTTCCGCGCGGCAGCGGAGTCGTTGACCAGGCGATATAGGCTTCTTTCCCGCCGCGGATCCGCACCAGTACCTCACCGGGGCCGGCCGCGCCGCGGGTGGCCACGATGAGCTCACCGACAGACCCGATGAGCGAGCCTTCCTCAGCCACCGCTTGCTGCTCCTCCCGCCCGTGCCCGTCTGGACGCTTACCTTATTGTCGCCGCCGCGCGCCCGGACGGCGCCGAAGATCGTGGCCGCGTCCCGGAATAGCGGGGACCCCCGGTGAGTTCTACTCATCGCCGGTGCGTTGTGTCCCCCGGGCCGCAACTACTGCCATCGCGGAATACCGTCCGGCTGGAGCCGCGGTGTGCCACTCGCCGAGAGGCGACGCGCGCATCGGCCCTGACGCCGCCCCCGTGAGCAACTGCTCACGGGGGCGGCGACGTGCCTGCCCGCAGCTGCCGGCCGAGGACCTGCGGCGCCTCCGCCAGCGAGGGCCCGTACCAGGTGAGATGACGGCCGCTGACCAGGGCGGCGGCCAGGCCGGGAAAGGCCTCCGGCCCGTCGTCCGCGCTGAACCGGTACGGCTCGTCCGGCAGCACCACCAGGTCAGCGCCGGCCGCGCGCAGGTCATCGAGGCCGATCCGCGGATACCGCTCCCGGTGACCGGACCAGGCGTTGGCCACGCCCAGCCTGGCCAGCAGGTCCCCCGCGAACGTGTCGCGGCCGAGCACCATCCACGGGCGCCGCCAGACCGGGACGATCGCCAGCCGGGCCGGGCGGAGGGCCGGCGGCTCCTGCCATGCGGCCTCGGCGGCAGCGAGCCATCCTGGCCGCTCCAGCCTGCAGGCCAGCGTCAGCATGCGATGCAGCGAGGTGAGCGCCTCGGGCAGGCGGCGCACCCGGGTGACCCAGACGGTGATACCAGCGGCACGCAGCGCCGCCAGGTCCGGCTCCCGGTTCTCCTCCTCGTTAGCGAGGACCACGTCCGGTGCCAGCGCGATGATGGCCGCCACGTCGGGATTCTTCGTGCCGCCGACGCGCGGCGCCGTCAGTCCGGCCGGGTGGGAGCACCAGTCCGTCGCCCCCGCCAGCAGGCCGGCGTCACAGGCCGCCACCGCCTCGGTCAGCGACGGGACCAGCGAGACGATCCGCCGGACGTCCGGCGGGACGACAACAGGGGCACCCAGGTCATCGCAGAGCGCCGTGCCCGGCGCATCAGCGGCGCGGCCGGGCACGAGGCTCCCTCGGATCATCGGTCAGCTTCATTCGCATACTGTGATTCTCCGGCTTCCGGGCTATCAGGCCCGGGGCAGTCCATGGAAAGGGCCCCGCATGGCTGAGGTTGTCCCGCCGGCGCTGCGGGCGGACCTGGACGACCCGTTCGCCCAGCTGTCCGGCCCGCTGGCCGGCACCCGCCGGCTGAACCTGGAAGTCGCGGACTCGGTCCGGCTGACTCCGCACCTGCAGCGACTGCGCCTTCGCGCACCGGAACTGGCGGGCTTCCGGTACGAGGCCGGCCAGGACGTGATGCTGCTGGTGGCCGCCGACGGCAACCGGCCGGTCCGGCGCCGCTACACAATCCGGTCGCTCGATGAGCCGCAGCGGCTGCTCACCCTCGACGTGGTCCTGCACGGCGACGGTCCTGGCGAGCGCTGGGTGCGATCGGCCCGGCCCGGCGACCGGGTCGAGGGCATCGGGCCGCGCGGGAAGATCACGGCGTCGCCGACCGCGGACTGGCACCTGTTCATGGGCGACGACTCGGCCATGTCCGCGATCTTCGCGATGACCGAGTCCCTGCCGGGCGACTCGGTCGCCACGCTGGTGCTCGAGGTGCCTGAGGCCGCCGACGAGCAGGAGCTCCTGGTCCCCGCACGGACCAGGGTCAGCTGGCTGCACCGCCTCCGCCGGCCCGCGGGCGATCCCGCGGCGCTCGCCGCCGAGGCGCAGGAGATCGAGCTGCCGCCCGGCGACGGACACGCTTACCTGCTCGGCGAGGCCAGGGTCGTCCTGCGGCTGCGCGAGATCCTGGCGGCGCGGGGTCTGTCCGAAGCACAGATGTCGCCGAAGGCGTACTGGGGCCGCGGCCGCGCGAACGCCGGTCACGGCGAGCCCGGCCGGGACGCTTAACCGGGCGCCGGCCTGCCTTCCCTGGCGGGGGCCGGCGACCAACTGCCGCACCAGGCGGTCACGGCCGCCCGGATTGCCGCCGTCCGGGCGGCCGGGTCGCGCTCGTCCGACGCCCAGGCGATGTAGCCGTCCGGCCGGACCAGCATGGCCGCGGGCAGCCGCGCCCCGGAGCAGGCCAGGTAGCGCACCGCCCGCACCCGGTCGGGGCTGACCTCGGCGCCGGGACCCGGCTCTGCGTGCGGACCGGCCGCAGCCTCCGGGCGAAGTTCAGCCCCCGGACCCGGTTCTGCGCGCTCGATCAGCGCGAACCTGCCCGCACCGAAGAGCTCGTACAGCCGCGTGCGGCTGCCGTCCGCCAGCGTCAGCGTGCCGCGCGGCAGCCGGCGACCTGCCAGCGGATGCGCGGGGGCGGCTGACCCGGCTGCCGCCGGCGCGTAGCGGACGGCGACGCCCGAGTAGTCGCGCGCGAGCCGTGACTGCACGGGCGGCAGGGGCACGATCAGCCGGTGCACGGCCCAGCGAAGCGCACGCCGGCTGACGGTCCGCGCGGTATTCAGCCGGAACTGCCGCCCGGTCAGAGTCAGGACGGCGGCCCCGACCGGATGCCGCTCGGCGTGGTAGGAGTCAAGCAGCCAGTCCGGCCCCCAGCCTGACACCGCGGCGCCGAGTTTCCAGCCCAGGTTCACCGCATCCTGCAGGCCGGTATTAAGCCCCTGAGCCCCGGCCGGCGAATGCGCGTGGGCGGCATCGCCGGCCAGCAGCACCCGCCCGGCCCGGTAGGCAGGAGTCTGCCGGCTCTCGCTGCGGTATCGCCCCGACCAGGACATGTCCCGCGGCGCGAAATCCTGCCCCGCGATGCGCCGCAGCCCGTCGCGCACCTCACCGATCGTCACGGGCTCGGATACCGGCACCTCGGCGCGCGCGTAGTCATACAGCACGACCCGGCAGGAGCCGTCGCGAAACGGGAACATCAGCAGCATCCCGCCGCGCGAAAGGTCGCCGTAGGCCGCGGTCATCGGCAGGCCATCGAGATGAAGATCGGCGAGGATGACCGATCCGGGATTCGGGAAACCCGGAAAAGGCAGCTCCAGCGATTGACGGACCGAACTGCGGACGCCGTCGCAGGCGACCGCGTAGTCGGCCCTTTCTGTCCCGTCGGCCGTGCGAACCGTGACGCCGTTCTCATCCTGCTCGATCCCGGCCACTGGCGTTGACCAGCGGATCTCCGCTCCCAGCTGCAGCGCGCGCGCTGCCAGCAGGCGCTCCATCTGACTTTGCGGCATGTCGAGGAGGTAGGGAAAGTCGCTGTCAAGGCGGCCGAAATCTATCTGCGCGCCGCGCGGGCCCAGCGGGAAGGCCGGCACAGGCAGCCCCGCCGCGGCGAATATCCCGGCCTGACCGCGCAGGTCGAGCATCTCCATGCTCCGGGCGTGCAGGCAGATCGCCCGCGAGTCAGTCCGCAGGCCACCGCGCCGCTCAAGAACCAGGCACCGCACGCCCGCCAGCGCCAGCTCGGCGGCGAGCAGCAGCCCAGTTGGTCCCGCACCCACGATGATCACACCGTTGCCGCACGGCTCTGCCACCTATCCTCCCGCGCCTTGGATACCATTTCATACCAGTTGCTCACGCTAGGCCACGAGTAGTTCTCTCTCAATATCAGCGAAGATGCTCCATAATCGTGAGGGGCAGCCATCGCCTACGCCGGAAGGGAGCGCGCCGGGTGACATCCGCGGTGACCACCGACATCTCCGCGCTCTTGTCCAGCACATCGGCCCGGACTCTCATTCTCGGGATCGATTCCGAGGGCCGGATCGCGCATCACGATCGCGCCGCCGCGGACGTGCTGGCCGACGTGCCAGGCGGCCTGCTCGGCACTGAGCTCATGGACCTGCTGGCCGACCCGGCCGCCCACGCCGCGAGCCTGCGGTCCCTCCTCGAGGCCGCGGGCACCAACCGCGAGGGCACGGCGGTTATGACGATCAGGACCGCCCGGGGCACGGCAGCCGGCGCGGTCGTCACCGTGCAGCCGGTCCGGTCAGCGGACGCCAAGCTGGTGGCCCTGGCGATCCTGCGCATCCCGCCGCCGCTGGAAGAGCGCTTCCTCGATCCGGCCGTCATGCGGCACGCCCTCCTGGACGGCGCCTTCCGCCACATCAGCGACGCGCTCGACCTGGACCAGATGGCCAGAGAGCTCACCGACATCGTGGTGCCGCATTTCTGCAACGCCGCCGGGCTGATGATTCTCGAGAGCCTGGTCGGCGACGACGAGATGCCCGCCCAGTCCACCGACGGCTCACAGCTGGTGCGGCGCCTCGCCGTCGCTCATGACGACGGCAACCCCGGCTGGGACGCGGCCTTCCCGACCGGCGAGATCCTCGCCTACCCGCCCGACACGCCCTACACCCGGTGCATGGACACCGGACAGCCCATCTGCGAGGTCATCGGCGGCGAGGATGCCACCCGGATGGCCGTCTCGTGGCTGCGCCGTCCGGTCGCCAAGCTCCTCGGCGGAGTATCGGTGCTGCTGCTGCCGCTGGTCGCCAGAGGCTCGATGCTCGGGTTCTTCGTCTGCACCCGGCAGGTCGGGTTCCGCCGGTTCGACGCCTACGACACCGAGATCGGGATGGCGTTCGCGTCCAGGGCTGCCCTGTTCATGGACAGCGCCCGCCGCTACAGCCGGGAGCGCGCCACCGCCCTGACGCTGCAGCGCAGCATGCTGCCGACCGGGCTGTCGGCGCCCTCCTCGGTCGAGGTCAGGCACCGTTACCTGCCGGGCAGCAAGCTGATTGAGGTCGGCGGCGACTGGTACGAGTCGATCGCACTGCCCGGCGGGCGGGTCGCGCTGGTCGTCGGCGACGTGGCCGGGCACGGGGTGAAGGCGGCCGTCACCATGGGCCGGCTGCGGACCGCGATCCATACGCTCGCGACGCTCGAACTGCCGCCCGCCGAGACCCTCCAGCAGCTTGACGAGCTCATGCAGGAACTGGGGGTGCGCGAGCCGCACTTCGCCACCTGCGTCTACGCCATTTTCGACGCGGTGAACGGTACCTGCGAGCTGGCCTCGGCCGGGCACCTGCCGCCGCTGCTGGTCCGGCCGGACGGCACGAACGAATTCCTCGACATCATGCCCTCTCCGCCGCTAGGCATCGGCGGCGGTCCCATCCAGAGCAGGATGCTGGACATTGAGGACGGCAGCCTCCTGGTCCTGTACACCGACGGCCTGGTGGAAAAGCGCACCGCCGATATCGACGAGGGCCTCGACCGGCTCCGGGGCATTTTCGGCCCCGGTTCGGCGGCCCGGCCGCTGGAGGATCTGTGCAAGGCCACGCTCGACGGGGTCTATGCCGACCATCAGCGCGATGACATCGCGGTCCTGATCGCGCGGCTGCGCCGGATCCCCGCCGAAAATCACGTCAGCTGGCAGCTGCCGGCCGAGCTGACCTCGGCCGGCCGGGCCCGCACGCTGATCCGCCGCCCGCTGAGGCAGTGGGGCCTGGACGAGCTGATTCCGACGACGGAGCTCCTGGTCTCGGAACTGGTGACCAACGCGGTCCGCTACGCGCAGGGCAAGATCGGGCTCCAGCTCGTGCTGGAAGGCGGCCTGGTCTGCGAGGTCCACGATGACTCCGCCGCCCTGCCCCGCCTGCGCCACCCCGGCGACGAGGACGAGCGCGGCCGCGGCCTGCAGATCGTCAGCCAGGTCGCGCAGCGCTGGGGGACGCGGCGGACGCCTTCGGGCAAGGTCGTCTGGTGCGAGCTGCCAGTACCGCTCGGCTGAGTGCTAGCTGCGCCACCCGGCTGAGTCCGCCCGGAAGGCACCTGATCGGGACGCGCCCGATCGGGCGGGAGGCGCCTGATCCGGCGGCGGGCGCTATGTCCTGAGTCTTTGATGCGTTGACAGCGGATGCCGGCTTGGAGTCCGGTGACGCTGTGCTGAGCGGCGCAGCTTGGGATCAGCCGGCTCAGCGGGACCGTTACCCGCGAGGCTGGGCCAGCACTGCATGTAGCAGCGTGGCTGTCACCCCTGCCCTTCTACCTCCTGAACCCGTGCATGGCCAGCCTCCCTGAGCATGGCCGACGATCTCAGGGCGCAGGCGTGCCAGAGGGGCTGATGTCCTGCTTGATGGCGAGCTTTCCGTCTCTCATCACCGCGATCCGCTGGGCCCGGCGGGCGATGACGCTGTCATGCGTCACCATGACCAGCGTCAGCTGGCGCTCGCGCCACAGATTCTCAAGCAGCATGATGATCTCGTCCCGGGTCCCCTCGTCCAGGTTGCCGGTCGGCTCGTCGGCCAGCAGCACCTTCGGCTCCTTGACCAGGGCCCGGGCGATCGCCACTCGCTGCTGCTGGCCGCCGGACAGTTCCGACGGCAGGTGCCGAAGCCGCTCGCTCAGGCCGATTTCCTGCAGCGCCTGCGCCGCCCGCTCGCGCCGCCTCGCCGCATCCAGACGCAGCGGCACCAGGGCGGTCTCCACGTTCTCCTGGGCCGACAGCGTGGGGATCAGGTTGAAGGTCTGGAAGATGAACCCGAACGAGCCCGCGCGCACGTCAGTGAGCTGACCTTCGCGCAGCTGCGCCAGGTCGTCGCCGTCGAACAGGACGCTGCCGGACGTCGGCCGGTCGAGGGCGCCGAGCATCTGCAGCAAGGTGGTCTTGCCATGCCCGGTCGGGCCCTGGATGGCCAGCCATTCACCGTCCTCGATGGCCAGGTCCACGCCCTGCAGGGCGCGGACAATGGCATGGCTCTTCTGGTAATCCTTGGTCACGCCCGTCAGCTTGTACATGGAGTCCTCTTCCCGGTTCCGGGGATGCCTGCCGCTGCGGCCGGCCGTACCGCGCCCTGCCCGCTCATCCGACCTTCGCCAGTGCCGCCGCCGGCCGCAGCCGCGCTGCCCGCCAGCCGCCGAACCCGCCCGCGATGAGGCCGCCGGCCAGCGCGAGCAGTACCGCGGCGACGACGGCGCCGATTGTCACCGGCGCGGTCAGATTCACCGCTACGGTGTGGCTCGCTGGGGTGAGGTGGTGGAATCCGCCGAACCCGCCGCCACCGCCCGGGCCGCCGAATCCCCCGCCTCCGCCGAACCCGCCCCCGCCGCCGAAGCTGCGGGCACCGCCGGGTGTCGCGCTGCCGGTGGTCTGGCCGATCGAGGCGGTCAGCTTCGGCGAGAAACTCGTCACCAGAGCTGACCCGAGGAAGCCGAGTGCCACGCCGGCGATGCCTCCGGCGATGCCGATCACGACTGCCTCGCCCATGACCTGCCCGACCACCCTGCGGCTGCGCCAGCCGAGCGCCTTGAGCGTGCCGAACTCCCGGACCCGGCGCGAGACCGCGGCGCCCGTCAGCAGGCTGGCCAGCAGGAAGGCCGCGACCAGGACGGCGATGGCCAGCCACCGGCCGAGGTTGTTGGCCAGGCTGGAGGTGCTGGCCAGCGAGCCGGTGACATCGCTGGCGAGGTCACTGGAGCTGGTCACCGTGGCTTTGGGCAGCGCCGCGGAGATCTCCCTGGATACCGCCGAGATGTTCGAGGCACTGTCAGCGGCTACGTAGATCGTGTTGACCTTGCCGGTCAGCGCGGGCGTGGCCAGGGCCTGGGCGCGGGCCAGCGGGATGTACACGTCGGAGGGGCTGTCGCCCTGCGGCTCGGATACGATTCCTATGACCGGGAAAGTCTTCCCGGCGACTGAGACGGCGGAGCCGACTGTCAGCTTCTTCTGCCTGGCGTAGCTCGAGTCGATCACAGCGACGTTGGCGTCGGCGTCCGCCGCGGTGAAGGTCCGCCCGGAGCTGATCTTCCCGGCGCTGAGCGGCCCGAGCTCGCCCTGGCTTATGTCGACGCCTTCGACGCCGAAGGTGCTGATGCTGAGCGAACCACGTCCGGATCCGGCGCCGGCACCCGCGCCGCCGAACCCGCCGCCACTGCTGAACGAGGGGATCTTCCCGGAGACAGCCGTGTCCGACAAAGTCAGGCCGCCCGCAGCGGCCGACACGTGCGCCATCGCGGCGACGGAGGCCACCGACGACGTGCTCAGCGCGCCGAGGGTGAACCCGCCGCGCAGGGTGTTGTTGTTGATCGTCGTGCCCGCGGCCGGCCTGGTGCCCGTGCGGCGGCCGCCGAACCCGAAGCCGAAGCCGCCGGCCGACCCTGTCGCCGGCGCCTCAGTGACGGTGATGTCGGTGCCGACGCCGTAGAGCGAGTGCAGGACCTGGCCCTGGGCGTTCTTCACGCCCGTGGACAGTGACGTCACGGTGATGACCAGCCCGACGCCCACGGCCAGGCCCAGGGCGATCAGGCTGGCCTGGCGACTGCGGCGGCGCAGCTCGCGTCGCAGGTAGGTGAAGAACATCCGCGCTCCCTCTGCACCCCGCGACCCGAGAACCGGGTCTTGGCGGCCGCGGCGCCAGGACCGGGCGCAGGGGCCCTGCGCCGCTACAGATCGTGGCGGCCTAGGCTGAGGACAGGCTGAGGACAGGCGGACTCTCTAGGAATGCGGACTCTGCAGGAACGCGGAACTCTGCAGGAACGCGAATTCTCGCGGTGAGTGCCTTACCGGTACAGGTGCCGCGTCCTGCCGGTGCAAGTACAGGCGCCGGGGTCTACCGGTGCAAGTACAGGCGCCGGGGTCTACCGGTGCACGTAAAGCCGCAGCCAGATGTCTGAGGTCCGCCAGGTGAAGATCTGATGGAAGTGCAGCCCGCGCAGGATCCGCTGGCCCCGGTAACTCACCGGGCTGTTCTTGTTGATGTTGACGACCCACAGCCGCGATACCCCGGCCAGTCGCTGCTCGATCACCGAGTACGGCGCGTCCGTCCCGGCCAGGGTGCCCGATGGGATCGCTGCCTGCGCCAGCGCGATGTCGCGCAGCTTCACCAAGCCGTACGGGTAGGCCGCGCCGAAGCTCTCGGCGTTCGGGTTGGTGTAGAGAACCACGTCACCGGGATGGCTACTGGCCGCGACGATCTGGTCGGCCTGCCTGATGTCGTCCTTGTGACCGCCCGGCTGGCGAACGACCACCAGGGAGTGATAGCTGATGGCGGCGAACAGCACGAAGACGGCGGCTCCGATGATCGCGCCCAGGGCGACGCTCGCGCTGATCCGGCTCAGTGCCGCGATGCCCGCGCCGACGATCAGCGCCACCGCGGGAATGCAGAACACGATGTAGCGGAACGTGTACATCGGGGTGAGCAGCGAGCCGAGAATGAGGACCGCCGGCGGCAGGATCACCCAGGGCAGGCACAGCTCGGCGAGCAGCGGCGGCCAGTTCGCCCGCAGCCGGTCCATCCCGGCCAGGGCGCTGGCCACCAGGCCCGCCGCGATGATCAGGATGGCCGCGATCTCCATGCCGCGGGAACCGACCAGCTGCCCGATGCCGGACAGGCCGTCGGGCGTCTTCAGCCAGCTGACCTGCCCGCGCTGCAGATACCCGAGGTAGACCAGCGGGCTGGCCAGGATGCAGCCGGCGGCCGCCGCGCCCGCCCAGCTCAGGGCCAGCGTCCGCCGCCGTTCGCCGTCGGCCGGGTGCAGACAGCGCAGAGCCACCGTCAGCCCGTTCGCCGGGACCAGGAGCAGGCCGAAAATATTGAGGATGCCGAGCAGCGCGATGCCGGCGGCGTAGGCGAACCACCACTTGCGCCGCTCGCCGGGCGCCGCCTGCAGCGCCCTGACGAGCAGATAGCAGTCCACGGCGGCCACCGTGACCACCAGGGCGTAAGAGCGGGCGTCCTGCCCGTAAAAGTCGATCTGCGGCAGGAGGATGAGCACCAGGCCCGCGGCCAGCCCGGCCCGAGGCGAGATCAGCCGCCGTCCGATGGCCGCGACGAAGCCCGCAGCGACGGCCATCGCGATCGCCGACGGCAGGCGCAGGGCCAGCTCGCCGTCGCCGAACACCCGCACGATCACCCAGGCGAGCATGTAATACGCGCCGTGGACCGCATCGACGTTGCCCAGCATGCGGACCATGTCGCCGAAGGGCCGATGGACCGCGGCGAGCGTGGCCGCCTCGTCCCGCCAGAACGAAGGCACGGTAATGCCGATCAGCAGGGCGAGGAACGCGGCCACCGACGGCACCGCCCGCATCCACAGGGGACCCGGGTCAAACCCCTCCCCCTCGGCCGCCTGCGGCCTGGCAGCGAAGCGGCTGCCCTTCCTGGCAGACCCGCCGATAACGGCCGGGCCACTAGGAGAGGTCATCGCTCAAGTCCTCCGGAATCGGCGGCGTCGGCCACGGCGGGCTCCGCCCGGAAGCCCGGCGAAGCCCGCGTTCGTGCCGATACTGACATGGAACACTGCGCAGGAACTCTAGCGTTCCGGCCTGCACAGCGAGCCCGGGTACCGGGAAGCCGCCCGCCTGTCAGGCTCCGCGCATGGCGCGAAGCGACTCCCGCAGTGACCCCATCGTAGCCAGCACAGCCGACGGCTCATAACCGCAGTGGGCCATGCAGTTGGCACACCGCGGGTCCTTGCCCCGGCCGTAGGCCGACCAGTCCGTGGTATCGATCAGCTCCCGGTAGGTCTTGGCATACCCGTCTGACATCAGGTAACACGGCCGCTGCCAGCCCTTGAGCGAGTACGACGGGATGCCCCAGGCGGTGCAGCCGAAGTCGGCCTTGCCCTCGAGGAAGTCCAGGAACAGCGGCGAGTGGTTCAGCCGCCAGCGCTTGCGGTTTCCGTCGCCGAACGCCTTCCGGAAAAGCTCGGTCGTCTCCGTCACCCCGAGGAAGTGCTCCTGGTCGGGCGCCCGCTCGTAGGCGTAGGCAGGCGAGATCATCATCTCGTCGACCTTGAGATCGTCGTTGAGGTAATTGAGCACGTCGATCACCGTCTGCGGCGTATCGGTGTTGAAGAACGTCGTGTTCGTCGTCACCCGGAAGCCGCGGCGCTGGCATTCCCTGATGTTCTCGACCGCCTGGTCGAACACGCCCTCCTTGCAGACCGACGCGTCGTGCCGCTCGGCGAGGCCGTCGATGTGCACGGCCCAGGCGAAGTAGCGCGACGGCTCGAACTTGTCGATCTTCTTGGGGATGAGCAGCGCGTTGGTGCACAGGAACACGTACTTCTTGCGCTTCACCAGCTCGCGCACCAGCACGTCGATCTGCGGGTGCATCAGCGGCTCGCCGCCGGCGATGGAGACCATCGGGGCGCCGCACTCGTCGATGGCCGCCAGCGCCTGCTCAACCGGCATCCGCTGCTTCAGCATGCTGGCGGGCTCCTGGATCTTGCCGCAGCCCGCACAGGCCAGGTTGCAGGCGAACAGCGGCTCCAGCTCGACCAGCAGCGGGAACTTGTCCTTCCGCGCTAGCTTCTGGCGCATCAGGTAGCCGCCGACGCGCAGGCTCTGCCGCAATGGCATGGTCATAGGTGCCTTACCTCCTTGGGAAGGCCGAATCGTATGGATTCAGTGGCGATTACTCGTTCGGTCAGCTCGACTGGCCCGAGGCCAGACAGCGCGGTGACGATCTCGCTGACCATTGCGGGCGGCGCCGAGGCCCCTGCGGTGATGCCGATCGACGAGGCTCCCGCCAGCCAGCCGAGCTGGATGTCTGACAAGTCATCGATCAGGTACGCCGGGGTTCCGGCCCGCTCCGCGGTTTCGACCAACCGCCGCGAGTTGGATGAATTGGCTGACCCGGCCACAAGCACCAGGTCCGACTCGGCTGCGATGGCGCGGACCGCCAGCTGCCGGTTCGTCGTTGCGTAGCAGATGTCATCACTGCCCGGGCCGCGGGCAGCCGGGAAGCGCTCGAGCAGCGCTTTCACGACCTCGTCCGCTTCCTCGGCCGACAGTGTGGTCTGCATCAGGTAGGCGACCTTCTCCGGGTCGGCCGGCCGCAGGGCCGCGACGCCCGCGGTGTCCTGGACCAGGACCATCGAGCCCGGCGCCTCGCCCAGCGTTCCCTCGACCTCCTCGTGCCCTGCGTGCCCGATCAGCACGACCAGGTACCCCTCGGCGGCGAACCGGCGCGCCTCGGCGTGCACCTTCGCGACCAGCGGGCAGGTCGCGTCGATCGTGTCCAGGCCGCGCCGGTCCGCCTGGCCGCGTACGGCCGGCGAGACGCCGTGCGCCGAGAACACCACCCGCGAGCCGTCGGGGACCTCATGCAGTTCGTCCACGAAGACAGCGCCGCGCTCCTCCAGGCCGGCCACGACCCGGCTGTTGTGCACGATCTGCTTGCGCACGTACACCGGCCGTCCGGTCTGCTCCAGCGCCCGGTCGACGATCTCGATCGCGCGCTCCACGCCGGCGCAGAACGACCGGGGACCGGCCAGCAGCACCCGGCGGGCACCGCCGGCGGCCGCCCATCGGCCGAGGGCCGGCGCGGCGAGGCGCAGCGAGCGCAGCGCCGCCACCCCGCCCGACAGCGCCCGCGGGCTCAGCAGTCCCTGGCCGGGACTGTCGGAGACCGCGCGGACCACCACGGAGGGCCGGCCGCCGGCCGCGCCGAGCAGCATCGCGGATTCCAGGTCGGCCGCGAGGGTGCCGTCAGCGGCGAGCTTCTGCCGGCCGGCGCCGTGCACGATGCGGGGAACGGTGGCTATCTTCCCGGCCTGCGCGCGCAGGCCGGCCCGCCGCAGCTCACCCGCCAGCAGCGGAGCTGACGGGCAGGCCAGGGTGCCGTCCGGGCCGCTGACCTCGGTGCCGACCACCAGGTCGCCAGGGGCCAGCCCGCTGCTGACGCCGCCGCCGGTCCCGGCGACGACCAGCATGCCGAAGTCGCCCTGCTTTAGGCTGACGGCCTGGCTGGCGGACCGGCGCGCCCCGAACCCGGTGCGCCGCACGTCGCCGCCGGGCATGCCGCGCCGCAGCGCCCGCGCCTCGAGGCCGAGCGGCGCGCACACCAGCAGCCGGCTCATCGGGCACCACCGGGCAGCCGGGGCCGCGGGACGGTGCAGCGGGTCCCCGGCGTCATGCACTGCTCCGCACGTACCGGCCGAGCGCGCTGACGGGGAAGACCAGCCGGTAGAGGTGGTAGTTGATGGAGAAGTCACCGGGAAAGCCCGTGCCGGTGAACTGCGGCTCGTCCCAGCCGCCGTCGGGCCGCTGGGCGCCGGCCAGCCAGCTGACCCCGCGCTCGATCGCCCCGGCGGATTCCGCTCCCCCGGCCGCGATCAGGGCCTGCAGCGCCCAGGCGGACTGCGACGGCGTGGACTCGCCGCGGCCGGCCCAGCCGGGATCCTCGTAGGAGCACATGTCCTCGCCCCAGCCACCGTCAGCGTTCTGGTGCGCGAGCAGCCAGGCCACCGCGCGGCGGATCGGCGGCTTGCCGGGCAGCACGCCGGCCGCGATCAGCGCCGGAACCACGGCGCCGGTGCCGTAGACGTAGTTGGCGCCCCATCGGCCGAACCAGGAGCCGTCGGCTTCCTGGGCCCGCAGCAGCCAGGCCACCCCGCGCTGCGCTGGCCGGCTGCTGGCCAGCCCCGCCACGGCGAGCGCCTCCACGGTATGCGCGGTGACGTCCGCCGACGGCGGATCGATCACCTCGCCGAAGTCGCAGAACGGCAGCTTGGTGACCAGGCGCGAGGTGTTGTCCGCGTCGAACGCGGCCCAGCCGCCGTCCCGTGACTGCATGCCGATCAGCCAGCTGATGGTCCGCTGGACGGCTGCCGTCCCGCCCGCCCCTGGCGGCGGATCGGCCCGGCGCAGCGCCAGCAGCACCTCGGCGGTGTCGTCGATGTCCGGATAGCCGTCGTTGTCGAATTCGAACGCCCAGCCGCCGGGCGCCAGGTCCGGCCGCCGGACCTGCCAGTCTCCCGGGCCGCGGATCTCCTCGCCCAGGACCCAGCCGGCCGCAGCCGTGAGCGCGGGGTGGTCAGGCGCGACGCCCGCGTCGGCCAGCGCGATCATGGCCAGGACCGTGTCCCAGACCGGGGACTGGCAGGCCTCCATCCGCCGGACCGGGCCCTGCGGGGTCTGCTCCCAGATGGTGAAGCGGTCCAGGCCCGCGAGCCCGCGCTTGATGACGGGATGATCCAGCTCGTAACCGAGCAGATGCAGCCCGATGAGCGAGTACACCCAGGGCGGCTGGATGCCGCCCCAGCAGCCGTCCCGCTCCTGCCGGGTGATGATCCACTCAGCGCAGCGGCGCAGCGCGGCGGTCCGGACCGCGGCCGCGGGCGCGGTCCGCAGGCCGCGCCGGTGATAAGCGTGCAGCACCCGGTCGAGGTCGCCGAACAGGCGGGACCACGCATCGGCGCGGGCGCCCGCGGCGGCGGCCGCCGCCTGGTCACCGGCGCCCGTGCGCAGCTCCTCGATTCCGAACGGCAGCGGCCGGACCGGCCGCAGCGAGCCGACGATGGTCAGCGGCACGATGGTCTGCCGCGCCCAGCACGCGAAGTCATACACGTTCAGCGGGAACCAGGCCGGCAGGTAGATCATCTCCGGGGGCATGACCGGGAGCTTTTCCCAGGGCCACTGGCCGAACAGCGCCAGCCAGATGCGGGTGAACACCCGGCTGGCCGCGATGCCGCCCTGCCCGCGGATCCAGGCTGCGGCGAGCGTCATGTGCGCGGCCTGGGGCGCGTCTCCGGCCAGCCGGAGCGCGACGTAGGCCTCGATCGTGGTGGACAGGTCCGCCCGGCCGCCCTGCCAGTTGGCCCAGGTCCCGTCGCCGCGCTGCTGGGACCTGATCCAGCGGGCGGCCGCATCGGTCTGCGCGGCTGTCCTGATGCCGAGGAATTCCCGCAGGAGCAGATCCTCGGCGTCCATGGTGACGTTGGTCTCCAGCTCGCCTTTCCACCAGCCGGCCGCATCCTGCTGGCTCAGCAGGTGACTGACGCCGCGGTCAAGAGCCTCGCGGGCGATCTGCGCCGTGTCCTTGCGCTGGACCTCTGTAATGGTCATGACGCCGAAACCATTGACTTGCTCCCCTGGAACCTCAGCGGCTGAATCAGCAGGAACCTGAACGTTTACCATTGGCGCGCCGTAATGAAGCCGGCGATCCCGGCGAACTCGGCGCGGACATCGGGCGGCATATCCGCTTCCGCCAGGCACTTGCCTGCGAGGGCCAGCTGCGCGTCGGCCTCGGCTTCCGCCCACTGGCGGCCGCCGGCCTCTTCGACCAGGCCGGCCATGCGCGGCAGGTCGTCGTCGCTCAGCGGGCCGTCCCCGGCCAGGCAGGCGGCCAGCTCGCGCGCTGCCGGGCTGCCGTCGGCGAGGGCGGCCACCACCGGCAGCGACTTCTTCCTGGCACGCAGGTCGGAGTGCACCGGCTTGCCGGTCACCTCCGGTGCGCCCCAGATGCCCAGCAGGTCGTCGGTGAGCTGGAAGGCCAGTCCCGCATGGGCACCGAACCCGGCCAGGCCCATCGCCAGGCCCGCGGGCGCACCGACATGGATGGCCCCGATGCTGCACGCGCACGCCATCAGCGCGGCGGTCTTGTCGCCGGCCATCTCCAGGCACTCGGCGAGCGCCACGTCGTCGCGCCGCTCGAAGGCCAGATCAGCGCCCTGCCCGGCGATGAGGCGCTGCACGGCCGCGGACAGGCAGCGGGCAGCCCAGGGGCTCTGCGGAGCCGGATCCTCCAGCAGCGCGTCCTGGGCCAGTGCCAGCAGGGCATCCCCGGCCAGGATGGCGGCTCCCACGCCGAAGACCGTCCACGCGGTCGGGCGGTGCCGCCGCTCGGTGTCGGAATCCATGATGTCGTCGTGCAGCAGGGAGAAGTTGTGCACGAGCTCCACCGCGACCGCCGAGGCGACGCCGCGCTCGGCAGCGGCGCCCGCGGCGCGGGCCGACAGCAGCGCGAGCGCGGGACGCAGCGCCTTGCCGCTGCCGCCCTCGCCGGGCGCCAGCGGGGTGCCCGTCACGTCAGCCAGGCCCAGATGATAAGCGGCGACCGCCCTGACCTCAGGGCTCAGGCGGCCGACCATCGCGGCCATGGCCGGTCCCACCAGGTCGCGAGCGGCGGCCACGCCGGCCGGCATGGTCGCGGTCATGACGGCGCTCCGGCCGGCTGCGGGGCGGCCAGCGCCGCGCCTTCGCCGGCGGCCGCCGGCGGGGCCAGGCCCGCCAGGTCCGCCTTGATCTGTCGTGCCGCGGTCAGGCCGCTTCGCACCGCGCCCTCCATCGTGTCTGGCCAGCCCGTATCGGTCCATGCGCCGGCGATTACCAGCCCGTCCAGTGCCGTGGCGGGGCCGGGCCGCAGGACGCCGCATCCAGGCGCCTGCCGGAACGTCGCCCGACGTTCCCTGGTCACAAAGAAATCCCTGACCTGCGCGCCCCGTGCGGCAGGCAGAAGGTCACTGAGCGCCGGCAAAAACTGCTCCCGCAGCGCTGCGGTAGGCTGGTCGACATAGTCGCCGGCAGCGGACAGTGACACCGCGAGGTACTGCCCAGTCGGCGCGCCCGCACTCCTGGTCTTGTCAAAAACCCACTGAACTGGTGAGTTAACCCCCGCCGCGAAGGGCAGCCGGGTGACCCGCCGGTCATACATCACGTGCACGTTGATGATCGGAGAGGGCTCGAGCCTCGCCCAGCCGGCCGCGGCCGCTACCGGCGCGGGCGCCAGGCGGGCCGCGGTCCAGGCGGGAACCGCCAGCACCACGCCATCGGCGCGCAGCACCTCGCCGCCGCCGGCGGCGGCGTCCCCGTCGGGCCCCTGGCCGGCCTCGCCGCCGGAGCGGCCGCTCTCACCGCGATCGGCCCCGGACACGAACCGGACCCTGAACCCGCCGCCAGCGGCGGGCTCGATAGCGACCGCCTTGGCGCCTATCCGCACGTCCGCGCCCAGCCTGCTCAGCTTCGCCGCGGCCGCCTCGCCGTGCAGCCGCCCGAGCGGGATCACGGGCACGCCGATGTCCGCGGCATCATTGCTCTCCAGCAGCGCCGTCTTGATGACCTT
This sequence comes from Streptosporangiaceae bacterium, assembly GCA_052146815.1. Classification (GTDB taxonomy): domain Bacteria; phylum Actinomycetota; class Actinomycetes; order Streptosporangiales; family Streptosporangiaceae; genus DATJZH01. Next base: position 39,090 of record JBKQMG010000114.1, read on the forward strand.
GGCGGCGAGCGCGGCGCTGGCGTCGTCGCCGCCGATGTTCAGGGTCGAGACGATAAACAGGTCCCAGAGCCGGCGCCGGGCGGACTCGTGCTGAGAGCGGGCCCCGAGCCAGTCACCCAGCCGCACGCTGTCCAGGGCGGCCGACTCCGGCCGGGCGAAGCGCATGCCGAGCGCGGCGCGGCCCACCCGGAGCCGGTCAGCCAGCGGCAGCAGCGGGTAGCGGGCGAGCGCTCCGGCCATGTGCAGCGGCGCGGGCAGGCCGCTGCGCCGCAGCCGCGCGCGGCCGCCGGGCGCGAGCACGGTGACGTCGAACCTGTCCTGGAGCCGCACCGAACCCGTCATGCCCAGCTGGGCGAGCAGCTCGCGGTAGGCGGTGCAGCAGCGCAGGAAGACATGCTGGCCGTTGTCGATCTGCAGGTCACCGCGGGCAAAGGAGCAGGTCGCCCCGCCGAGCCGGGGCCGGGCTTCAAGCAGCGTGACGCTGATCCCGGCCGCGCGCAGGTCCAGTGCGGCGCCGATCCCGGCCAGGCCGCCGCCGATGACCACGACATGACGGCCGGTCACGAGCGGGCTCCCGGCGCGGGTGCGCCGGTCCCCGGCCCGGCGCCGCCCGGCCGGGCGGGCCGCCGGGCCATTCCGGCCAGGCAGGTCGCGGCCACCATGATCTTCTCGCTGGCGGGCAGCGAGAGCCTCCGGGCCAGCGCCTCAGCCGGCGCCGCGCTGATGTGCTCCAGGAGCCGCCGGTAGATCCCGGCCATCGCTCCGGCCGACGCCGCGCTGCGCCGGTCGAGCATCGGCATCAGCTCCATCCCGGTGGCGTACCAGCTGCGGGCCCGGACGGCCTCGAAGCGGATGACCTGCTCCAGCGCCGCATTGCCGGCGAGGCCCTCGACCTGCCCGGCCGACAGGGAGCAGCCGAACCGGGCCAGGTCCTCGGCAGGCAGGTAGATCCGGCCGTTGCCGAGGTCCTCGCGGATGTCGCGCAGGATGTTGGTCAGCTGGAGGGCGACGCCGAGCGCATCGGCGAGCGGCGCGGCAGCGGCCGGGTCGGCGGAGCCGAACACCCCGAGCGACAGCCGCCCGATCGAGCCGGCCACGCAGCGGCAGTAATGCTCCAGCTCGCCGAACGTGGCGTAGATGACGCCGCGCACGTCCGCCTCGCAGCCGTCGATCAGCTCGCCGAAGGCCCCGAGCGGCAGGGCGAACCGGCGGCTGGCGTCAGCGAGCGCGAGAAGAACGAGGTCATCGTCGCCCGGCGGGCCGCCGGCTGCGAGCGCGGCCACCACCGACCGGCACTGCGCGAGCGCGGCCAGCTTGTCGGCGGCCGGCAGCTCGCCGTCGCCGATGTCGTCCACCCGGCGGGCGAAGGCGTAGACCGCTGACAGGGCATGCCGCTTAGCCCCCGGCAGCAGCCTGATGCCGTAAGAGAAGTTGCGCGCCTGCGTGCTGGTGATGAGCTCGCAGTGCCGATAGGCCGCTTCCGTCCGGGCAGCTTGTGGCGCTGCACTGGTCATGGCTGCTACCGCCCCCTCACGTAGGCCCTGGCCAGTTCGGTCAGCTGGCGGGCGCGGCGCGGACGCGGGGTGCCGCGCAGCACGTCGTAGTCTGCAGCCGCGACGGCGGCCAGCGCACTGCGGCCCCCGGCCACGTACCCGGCAATGGCCGCGCGGGCCGTCCCGCGCAGCGCCCCCACCAGCGGCGCACCAGCGTCCAGGAGCTCCCCGGCGCGGCGGCACTCAAACGCGATCATGCCCTTGAACTGCGGCGATGCCTGAGCGGCGGTGAGGTCAGCTTCAGTGCAGCCGTACTGAGCGAAGTCCTCCTGCGGAAGGTAGACCCGTCCCGCGCGCATGTCCTCGGCCACGTCCTGCCAGTGCTCGACCAGCTGCAGAGCCGTGCAGACGCGGTCGGACCGCTCTGCCGCGGCCGGGGACATCGCACCGAAGATATGCAGGACGATCCGGCCTACCGGATTGGCCGACAGGCGGCAGTAGCCGAGCAGGTCAGCGAACGTCGGATAGCGGGTGACGATCTGGTCCTGCCGGTTGGCCTGAATGAGATCAGCGAACAGGGCGACCGGGATCGAGCAGTCCTCGATCACCGGGCGCAGCGCGCGCACTTCGGGCCGTTGCGCCCCGCCTGCGGCGAGGGCGTCCAGATCGGCCTGCAGCCCATCGAGCAGGCGGAGCCGGTCCGGCGGCGGCGCGCAGTCGCCGATATCGTCGGTGACGCGGGCAAACCAGTAAACCGCCATGAGCTGCTGTCTCTTGCGGGCAGGCAACAGCTTCAGGGCGACGGGGAAGTTCTCGCCCGCCGCCTTCGCGGTCAGAGCCTCCGGAACGGCTTCAGGCCCAGCCGCCACCCGGACAGGCTCACCGCCAATCCGCATCCCTTCAGGCCCCACGGTACCCATTTCTGCATAGTTTTGAATTGAATGTCAAAATGACACTAGCGTCACCTGACACACGCGTCGTCTTTGCCGCTGATTAGGCAGGCCGCCGCCGCCGTCCGCTGAGTGGCATGTTATAAGGATCTCCCCGTGGTCCCCGGCATCGGCTATTAGGAAACCAGCAGCGCGCCGCTAATCGAGATACTGACGCGCGCGTCATATTCATCGCCCCGGCCCGGCCGCTGTGTGATGATCGAGCTTTATATCGCGGTGATGTTGCGCCTGGGTTAAGCAAAAGTAACCGGATCATCTCGACACGTGGGCGCCGCCCGTCCGTGCGAGCGCCTCATCCGGCTTCAGAAGCCGGTAGCGCAAAGTGACCAGTTCGGCTCCGAGCGCGAGCACCCGGTGCCGGCGTGGCCCGGCCAGCGAACGCAGCCTCGGCCGCGAAAGCTAGGAAGCTACCTATTCATGATAAAGCGGACAGGAAATTACCAGTAAGCCTGCACCCGATCGCCCTCATTTACCGGGCGATGGGCGCCAATTCGGTGTTACGCTCCCATATCTCTCTGGTACCTCCCGCGGAACAGCGCGTCCACCGGTCACTTCACACACTTCAGGGCACCGATAGGGGGTTGCGTAGCCGGTCCATACGCATGCGGGTCTTCCTGCTGATCCTGATTCCCATCGTCTCGCTCGGCGCGCTGTACGGGTTCGCGGCACAGGTCACCGCGAGCGCTGCCCTGAGCCTGGCCAGGTCAAAGGCCGTCAGGATGGAACTCGCGGCCCCGACGACGCTGCTGCAGGATCAGCTGACCGCCGAGCGTCACCTGGCGCTGCTCTACCTGGCGAGCCCCGCGCCCGCCCTGCAGGCGGCCCTCGACCAGCAGGAAAGCAGCACTGACCGCGCCGTGCGCGCCTTCGAGCGGTCGGCAGCGCCCGGGGCCATCGCGAGCGGGGTGCCGGCCCAGGAGCATCAGGCCATCAGCGCTCTGCGCTCCGAACTGCAGGTCCTCGCCGGCCTGCGCGACAGCGTGGCGGCCCAGTCCGTCGGCAGGTCACAGGTGGTCAACGCCTACAGCAGCCTGATATCAGCGGGGTACCCGATCCTCACTCAGCTGAGCGACCAGGGGTCTGATGTCGCGCTGGCCTCGCAAGGGCAGGCGGTCGTCCGGCTGGGCCAGGCCGTTCAGGCCCTGCTCGAAGAAAGCGACCTGCTGGCCAGCGACCTCGCGGCGCGCTCCTTCCCGGCGGCGGACCGGCAGCAGTTCGCCGCGCTGGTGGCGGCCCGCAGGGCTCTGCTGGCGCAGACGCTGTCGGACCTGACCCCTGCTTATCGCGGCGACTACGCCAGGGACGTCGGCCCGCGCGCCGCCGGGGCGGTCGCGGCGCTGGAGAACAGGGTCATCAGGACGCCGGCCAGGGCCAGGCTGCCGCTGGTGCGCCCGCTGGCCTGGAACTCGGCGATCTCATCCTTCTCTGCCGGGTTCGGCCGGGCCGTCAACGCCATAGCCGACTCGATCACCGCGCAGGCGCAGTCGCAGTCGCGGTCCAGCTACCTGCGGCTCTTGCTCGTGGGCGGTCTCGGGCTGGTAGCCATCATCCTCTCCGTGCTGCTGTCGGTCATGATCGGCCGCGGGCTGATCCGCCAGCTCGCTGCCCTGCGGGAGAGCGCGCTCGACCTGGCCGATCATCGCCTGCCGGACATCATGGCGCGGCTGCGCCGCGGCGAGGACGTCGACGTCGCGGCCGCGGTCCCGCCGCAGCAGCGGGCGGGCTCTGACGAGATCAGTCGGGCCCGCAGGCCTTCGACGCGGCGGCGCGGACTGCCATCGAGGCGGCTGCCGACGAGGCGCGGCTGCGCAAGGGCGTCAGTGACGTCTTCCGCAACCTGGCCCGCCGCAGCCAGTCCCTGCTGCACCGGCAGCTGGCGCTGCTCGACGGGATGGAACGGCGCGCGAGCGAGCCTGACCAGCTCGAGGACCTTTTCCGCATCGACCACCTCACCACCCGGATGCGCAGGAACGCCGAGGGCCTGGTCATCCTGGCCGGCGAGTCACCTGGCCGTGGCTGGCGGCACCCGGTACCGCTCGTCGATGTCCTGCGCGCCGCAGTCGCCGAGGTCGAGGACTACACCAGAATCAGGGTTATTTCGCGGACTGAGGCAGCGCTGGCCGGCTCTGCCGTTGCCGACGTGATTCATCTCGTCGCGGAACTCGCAGAAAATGCCACCATTTTCTCGCCGCCGAATACGCCCGTCCGGATTCTCGGCGACACGGTCGGCAGGGGATTCGCGATCGAGATCGAGGACCGCGGCCTTGGCATCTCGCCCGAGCAGCTAGCCGTCATTAACCGTGATCTCGCTGACCCGCCGGAATTCGACCTGTCCGGCAGTGACCGGCTCGGCCTATTCGTCGCCGCACGGCTCGCCCAGCGGCACGACATCAAGATTTCGCTGCGCCCCTCGGTCTACGGCGGTACCACGGCGATCGTGGTGATTCCGCTCGCGCTGGTGGCTCGGCCGGAAGCGGCCGGCATCGGCCGGGGCAGTGCCGCCCGCGAGCTGCCGTCCAGGCTGGCGCGCCGCCCGACTGCCCTCGGGCCTGGCTCCGCACCTGGCCCGGCCCTTAGTTTCACCGCGCCCGACAACGCGGCCGCGCTGACCGGCGCGGCCGTGACAGTGGCAGTACCAGCGCCGGAGGGTGCAGCCGGGGACGACCCGCGGGCCGCAGAGCCAGATCCGAAAATGACGACCGCCGGCCTGATCGAGCTTGGCCTGCCGGTCAGGGTCCGGCAGGAGAGCCTCGCTCCGCGGCTGCGCGAGCAGGCCGGCCCGGCCGGCCAGGGGAACGGTGCGGCAGGGCCGGCGGGCGGTGCTGCCCGCGCGGCGGCAGACCGGTCACCAGAGGTCGCGCGCTCCACTATGGCCGCTTTGCAGCGCGGCTGGGAGCTGGGCCGGGCGACTGCCGTGCTGCCGCAGGCAGCGCCGACGGACGGCCCGAGGACGGGCGACCTGACCGCGGGCGAGGATCCCGCTGACGACCTGCCCACGGAGGGCCCGAGGACGAGCGACCTGACGGCGGACGACCGGGCCGCAGGCGAGCGGGCAGGCAGGGAGCGGGCCACCGACACGCACGACCAGTGAGCCCGCGCACGCACTGACGCATGCGCGGCAGGGGGAAGGAAGCACATGAGTCACGCCGGCGAACTGGACTGGCTGCTCGATGATCTGGGGACCAGGGTGGCCCAGATCGACAAGTCCGTGATCTTGTCGAGGGACGGCCTCGTCATCGGCGCGTCAGCCAGCCTCCGCCGGGAGGATGCCGAGCGCCTGTCCGCTGTGGCCTCGGGCTTCCAGAGCCTCGCCACCGGCGTCGGGCAGCATTTCGGCGGCGAGGCGGCCAGGCAGACCATCGTCGAGATGGAGGCCGGATTCCTTTTCGTCACCGAAGCCGGCGCCGGCAGCTGCCTGGCCGTGCTGGCAGCGGCTGACGCGGACGTGGGCCTGATCGCCTTCGAGATGGCCGTCCTGGTCAAGCGGGTCGGCGAGCATCTGGCGGTCGCGACCCGGCCGCTGCCATCGCGCGCCCCGGCGGTCTAGACATCCCAGGGGCTAACGGTGTCAAGCTGCGGTCCTGGTTTGCCTGGTGGCCTGCTGGGGCCAGGCAGTGGCCTCGTTGTAGTGGGTGCGGGTTTTGAGGCAGCCGTGCAGGATGCCGGTGAGCCGGTTGGCGAGGTGGCGCAGTGCGGCCCGGTGGCCGGTCGCGCGGGCTCGCTGGGCGTCGTAGCAGGCCCGGGCGCCGGGTGAGGTGCTGAGGGCGGCGAAGGCCTGGCCGTCGAGGGCGTCGCGGAGCCGGTCGTTGTGCACGTGCCGGGCCGCCACGGTCTTGCG
>JBKQMG010000115.1:0-2674 GCA_052146815.1 Streptosporangiaceae bacterium
CGCCGGCTAGAGGGCGGCATAGGCAGGGCCCGGACGACCGTACTTGTTGTGAGCCCGTTGTCGATGTCGCGGCCTTGGGTTAATGAGGAGATCAATGCCGCAATAGCGCGCGCGGTGGCCGGGGAGCAGCGGCTGATTCCGGTTCTGCTTGGCGATGTCGATCTTCCCCCGTTCATTGCGGGCCGGGCATGGATTGACTTCCGGTACGTCGACAGCCCAGATGAGTACAAGCGCCGGTTCGGGGAACTGGTGCGGGCCATCCGTGGGTCGCCACCCGGCCAACGACCGGAACCCGGCGGCGAAATAGTGACACCTGACTTGCCTGCTCGACCCGAAGGCCCAGATCTCCGGTAGTCGTTCTGCGTTATTTGTTTGATCCGGGCTGGTGTGCGGTGAGCTGGTAGGTGATGGGCCTGGTGTCGCCGGGCATGGCGGGCGGGGTGTGGTTGATCTCGTCGATGAGCAGGGCGAGGGCGCGGGCGACGCGGGGGGCGCCGGGCTGCTGGAGTTCGACGGTGATGGCCTGCGGGGTGCAGGTGATGGTCCCGGCCAGGCCGCGGATGATGGTCTGGCGGGTGATGGCGCGGTATTCGTCGTCATCTTGCAGGTAGGCGTTGAGGTGGTTCGCCAGCCAGTGCTCGGCGTTGTGCGCGTGCAGCCGCAGGACCATCTGCAGGCCGCGGCGGCCGGTGCGCAGCAGCGCGACCTGGGCTTCGGGGTCGATGAGGTTGGCGGGTAGTTTCGCGGGGATCGTGTCGCGGGCCGCGGCGGCGGCGGCCAGTTTCTTGTGCGCGGCGGTGATCTTGTTCTGTGCGGCGGGGATCAGCCGGGTGTTCTTGGCGGCCGGGGTGATGGCCGGGTCGGCGAGCATGCCGGCCAGGTCGCGTTCGGCGGCTGCGAGGGCCTTCTCTGCCTCGTGGACGGCGGCGTTCGCCTTCTTGCGGTCCGGGTTGTCCACGATCTTGGTGCTGGTCTCGATACCGGCGATGTAGTCGCAGATCTTGTCGATGCCGTAATTTTCGCTGGCGTACTTGAGGAAGTTCTCCTCCCGCCACCTCGACTTCAGCCAGGCCAGGATCTGCGCCGGGCACGCCTGGAAGTCGGAGGTCAGGATCTGCAGCGCGACCTTGCCGTGCTCGAACAGCGTGAGCTGCCGGGCCTCGCCGTAGTCCTTCAGCTGGACTTTCTCCTCGGCCCAGGCGATCTCCCGCCGCCGCCCGGCGATCGTGATGGTGGTGATGACCGGGAGCACGACCGGGACGGCCAAAGGCGCCCGCCGGTAGCTGACCCAGTGCACGTCCTGGTCCCGGCAGTGCCGGAACACCTGCGGATACGCCCCGCCGCGGTCGAACCCGAGCATGATCCTCGCGCCCGGCGGCGCGGCCTTTTTCAGTTCCGCCAGCGCCTTGGGCAGCGTGACCGCCAGCCCGGACGGCTCGCCGGTCACGAAGCAGACCGCCCGCCCGTCATGCGCGGTGACGTGAGTGTCCGCGCGGCCCCGTTCGGCCCTGCCGCGCTTGTTGTTCCAGCCCTTGGCGACCGGCTGGGCGCCGGCGTAGGGGACGAAATGGTCATCGACGTAGTAGACCCCGGAGGTGACCGGATCGGCGGCCAGCATCGCGCGGGCGGCCATCTCCTGCAGCGCCAGCGGATCAGCCGCATCGGCGATCCCGGCCAGCGCCGGCCGCAGAGTCCGCAGGTGCGGCAGCACCGCCAGCCCGGCCAGCGGCCCCGCGCACGCGGCCGTCAGGTGCTTGAACTGCTCCGCCGTCTCAGCCCCCAGCGCGAAGCACATGCCGGTCACCGACAGCAGCGCCACATCGCCGAACCGCCGGGATCTGCCGGCGGGCTGCCCGGCGCCGGCGGCGAACTCCAGCACCTGCCCCGCCCCGGCCCTGGCCGTGAACGCGTGCAGCAGCATCGCCCCCGCATACCGCGACCAGAACACCCCGCCGGTGATCTTCGGCCCGCCCCGCCCCGGCGGCGGTGACGGCGGGGCGCCACCCGCCCCGCCTCCAGGCCCCGGCTCTTCCTCCTGCGGCCCTGAGTCTTCCCGCGGCCCTGGCTCCGGCTGCGGTCCTGAGGCCAGGGCCGGGCCCGGTTCCGTGAGCTCAAGCTCCTGCTGCCGCGGCACGGCACTGGCCCCCGCCGGCCCAGCGGACAGCCGGCGGGCCACCGTGGTCCCCGCCACGCCCAGCCGCCGCCCGATCTCCAGATCCGATTCCCCCTGCTCACGCCACTGCCGCGCCAGGTCCCACTTATCTTCCCCCAGCGCCCGCGGGCGACCCGGCCCGTCCTGCCCGGCCAGCGCCGCCGCGCCATCCCGGGCCGCGGCGGACTTCAGCCGGGCCACATACGTCGGCGTCAGCCCGAACACCTCCGCGACCCGCCAGCCGGGATACCCCACCCGCCGCAGCGTCACGATCATCATGTTCCGCATCGCCAGGTCACCCTCGGCGTACTCGGCGACCACCGCCGAGCCCGCCAGCACCACCACCCGCCCGGCGGCCCGGTGCAGATGCAGATCCCACGGCGACGGCATGCCCTCCAGCATGAGGGCAACCGCCGCGGACATGCCACAACCCTACCGAAAATCAAACAATTTCGCAGACTAATGACCGGAAAGGAACCGCACGTCAGCGACACGCGGCACACTAACTACCGGAGATCTGAG
>JBKQMG010000116.1:0-10416 GCA_052146815.1 Streptosporangiaceae bacterium
GCCCGTCCCCGTTAAGGCCGCCGGCCCTGCCACTGGAGAGGTGGAGGCACTCAACCTCGCCACCGGCAAGGTCGAATGGGACACCAAGGTGCCCGACCTGCCGGTCGGCGCCGCCACGGTCTCGAACGATCTTGTCTTCACCACGCTCTACCACGGTGTCCTGATCGCCCTCAACCGCAGCACCGGCGCGATCGTCTTCCGCCGCCGGCTGCCCACGTCAGCAAACGCGCCGATCGCCATCGCCGGTAACACGGTGATCGTCCCCGCGGGCGGCCCGATGACCGGCAAGGCGAGCGGCAGCGGTAATCCGCAAGTGGTGGCCGACACCGTACCCGTCAAATGAGGCACTCCTGCCGCCGCTGTCGTCCTTGACCGGGCCCGGACCCGTCTCCCGGTCAGGGCGCGGCGGAGCGGATCGAGTTCGCCGATGCCCTCAAGCGGCTCACGCAGGACATCTCGATCGACCGGTCAATCCGCTGGAAGGAGGCGCGCCTGCTCGACACGATGGGTACCGGCCACGCTCCACTCGACGCGCCGCCCAGCCAGAGCGCGTGCGGCACGAACCAGCGCGCCGACCCCGACCTGGGCTACCCCAGCCGAGGCAGCCATCTTGCCCTGGCATCAGCTCGCCGGAGCCGGCGCACCGAGCGAACGGCTCATCACCGGTACCCGCTGATCAGAGGCATGCACCAGCAATCGCCTAGCTGAAGCGGTGCCGCAGAACCGGCAAGTGATGGGATTGACGCAGTTGTCAGCGGACTGAAACGTATCGAGATCGACTTTGATCTAAGGCGCGCCATAAGCGCACATTCTGTCGTCACGATCGAAGTTCTATGCTCCATCCCTCTCTGCGTCCGATTCGGCGCTCGGGAGCGGTGGTTGGCCAACGGATGCACATCAGTGATCCCGCAGAGGTTCGGTCGGGCGGCCAGATTGAGTGTTCTGTCGCGCCGGCGAGCCCGTGCGCGCTGAAGACCGGGTAGCAAGGCTTTGTCCTTGACGGCCGCGCTAGCTTGCCTTGGCCGTTGCGGGCGGCGTTTACTCACCGGTGGCCCCTGCTGCGGCGTGGTAGGCCTCGAGTGCCTCGCCGGGGGTGTCGTAGTAGGCGCCGGGGCCGAGTGCGGCGCTGATGCCGTAGCGGTCGAGCTGCTCGCGCACGGGGCCGTGGACAGTGCTGACGGCGAGACGGATGTGTCGTTCGCGGAGGTGTTCGATGACGCGGGCGAGGACCGCCGCCGCGGTGTAGTCGACGTCCCCGATGGCCGCGCCGTCCAGGATCATCCACCGCAGCGGGCTGCCCTGCGCGACGAGGGCCGTGACGTCGTCGGTGAGGCGGGAGGCGTTGGCGTAGTAGAGGCTGGTGCCGAACCGGTAGACCACCAGTCCTTCCTCGGTCCGCGCGCCGGGCAGGACCGGGGCAGGCTGCCAGTGCCCGGCCGGTGACTTCACCAGCACGCTGTTGATCGGGTTGTAGCTGTGGCGCAGGTGATCGATGATCGAGGCGACGACGGCCAGCACGATACCCTCCTCGACCCCCAGGATCACCACCGCGGCGGTCGTGAGCAGGGCAATGACGAACTCGTCGCGCCGGCAGGCCAGGATGCGCCGCATCCCGGCGACGTCGATGAGCTCGATGGCGATGAGGAAGACGATCGCCGCCAGGGCGGCGATGGGCAGGCTGGCCAGCGGCCCGGTGAGCAGCAGCAGGACGAGGAGCACCACCGCGCTGGTCGTGAGCTGGGCCAGCTGGCTGCGCCCGCCCGCGCTGTCGACCACCTGCGTCTGGGTCGGGCTGCCGTTGACGACGAAGGCGCCTGACAACGCGGCGGCCACGTTGGCGGCGCCCAGGCCGACCAGGTCGGTGTCCTGGCTGAAGGCCTCCTCGTACTTCCCGGCGTAGGCGCGTGAGGTCGCCCCGCTCTGGGCAAGGATGACGACGAACATCGCTGCCGCGGTGCCAAACAGCGTGGCGGCGTCATGCAAGCCGAGCGCGGGCAGCCCCAGGTGCGGCAGCCCCCGGGGAACGGGTCCGAGCACGGCCACGCCGCGCCCCGCCAGATCCGCCGCCCGGCTCACGCTGATCGCGATAATCACCGCAATCAGCAGGCCCGGGATCCTGCGGCCGGACCAGCGGGCGGCCCCGCGGGCAGCCAGCACGATCACGATGACCCCGGCCGACACCGCCACGTCAGCCCCGCGCACGTGCGGGAGCGCGCGCGCAATATCCAGCAGCCTGGCCGGCGTGTTCTGGCCTGTGGCAGTCACCCCGAGCATGTCGGGGAGCTGGTCGGCCGCCACCTGGATACCGACGCCGGTGAGGAATCCGACCAGTACGGTACGGGACAGGAAATTCGCCAGGAACCCGAGCCGGGCCAGCCGGGCCAGCAGCAGCAGCCCGCCAGCGAGCAGGGCCGCGAGCCCGGCCAGCCGGACGTATTGCGGCGACCCGGCGGCCGCCAGCCCGGCGAGGGCCGCGCCGAGTATGGCCGCGGTGGCAGAGTCCGCGCCGACGACGAGGTGCCGCGATGAGCCGAGGACGGCGAACACGGCCATCGGGAGCAGCAGCGTGTACAGGCCGGTCACCACCGGCATCCCGGCGATCTTCGCGTACCCCAGAGCCACCGGGATGCTCACCGCGGCCAGGGTGATACCGGCCAGCACCTCCGCCGCTACCTCAGACCGGTGCACAGGCAGCAGCCCGCCCAGCACCGGCAGCGCCCGCAGCCGCGCTCTCAGCGAGCGCCCGCGCGAATCCGGCACCCGCTCACCTCCGCTGCTGCCGTGGCCATGGGCCGGCTGCGCCTCATACCTGCTAGCTGGGGCAGCCAGCGATGTAGTTTGCCTGCCTGCCATCATGTGTTTACTTGTCGTTCATTTCTAGGTCGGCGGAGCGATGCTTACGCGGGATAGTTTCCGCTGCAGCAGAAGGACTGCGGCCGGTCGCGAGACAGGCGGCATAGGCGACGGGGGATGCCGTGACCGAGACCCGGGCCAAGGACTTGATCACCGCGCTGGACGAGGCATCACTGAGCAGGTTCCATCTGCGGGCGGTGCTGGCGTCGGGAATGGGCTTCTTCACCGACGCCTACGACCTGTTCGTCATCGGGATCGCCTCCGCGCTGATCACCAAGGACTGGGACCTGAGCTCGGGCAGGCTCGCCCTGCTCAACTCCACGATGCTGTTTGCCGCGTTCATCGGCGCGTTCGTGTTCGGCCGCTTCGCCGACGTGGTCGGCCGCAAGCGCGTGTACTGGATAGTCGCCGCGATCATGATCGCCGGGGCGCTGGGGTCGGCGCTGTCGCAATCGTTCTGGGTGCTGATCGCGTTCCGGTTCGTGCTCGGCTTCGGCGTCGGCGGCGACTACCCGGTCAGCGCCGTGATGGTCAGCGAGTACGCCAACCGCAAGGACCGCGGCAAGCTGGTCGGGATGGTGTTCGGAACCCAGGCGCTCGGGCTCATCGTCGGGCCACTGATCGCACTGGCGCTGCTCGGCTCCGGAGCCAGTAACGATACGGCGTGGCGGGTCCTGCTCGCCCTGGGCGCGGTACCCGCCGCCGCGGTGATCTACCTGCGCTGCCGGATGCCCGAATCGCCGCGCTACCAGATCCAGGTGCAGGGCAAGGCCGAACAGGCCGCGAGCCGGATGTCGGCCTTCACCGGCGGGCAGGTCAACGGGAACGGGTCCACTGGGCAGGTCAACGAGAACGGGTCGGGCGCGGTCCGGCAGGAGATGGGGCTGCGGGCATTCCTCACCAACCGCCGGTGGCTGATCACGCTGGCCGGGACGGCTGGCTGCTGGTTCCTGCTCGACTACGCCTACTACGGGAACACGATCTCCACCCCGCAGATCCTCGGCCTGATCTCGCCGAACGCCTCGACCATGACCAAGATCGCCCTCCAGCTGGCCATCTTCGCGGTGGCGGCCGTGCCCGGTTATGTGCTGGCGATCGCCCGGCTGGACCGGATCGGGCACCGGCGGCTGCAGCTGACCGGGTTCGCGATGATGGCGCTTTGCTTCCTGATCATCGCGGTGATACCGGGCATGACCACCGCAGTCGTCCCGTTCATGCTGGTGTACGGGGTGAGCTATTTCTTTACCGAGTTCGGCCCGAACATGACCACCTTCGTGATGCCCAGCGAGCTGTACCCGGTCAGCATGCGCGCGACGGGGCACGGGATCTCCGCAGGCGTCGGCAAACTCGGCGCCTTCGTCGGGGTCTTCCTGTTCCCCGTGCTGCAGACCTCGCTGGGCCTGCGCGGCACCCTGCTGCTCACCGCCGGGGTGTCCGTGGCCGGGCTCGCGCTCACCCTGGTCCTGCCCGAGCCATCCGGGCGAAGCCTGGAAGACATGGCCGACAGCTCGCATGACACGGCGGCCCGGCCGCTGCGCGTGGCCGACCAGGCATCAACACCCTGAGTATCTTCCTCCCGGCCTGCGGATCAGCCAGTGGGACCATCCCGCCGGCACCTGCAGTAACCCGCGTCCACTCATTGGCAGAAAGCACAGGTGGCCGGTGGCTGAAGCTCCCCGGATGCGCTGGCGGCGTTCGACCGCAACGGGGGTAACCCGGTGCTGCTCGCCTCATGCTCGCGGGCGAGTGCGTCATGATCAGTGATCTTGTCTCGGCACTGCGAAGGGCAGAGAGACATCGTTCTGCGCTGGGTCCTCACCACGGCCGGTGGTATCGACCGTCCAGATGCGTCGCTCGGGCGTGGCCGCGGCTGCGAACGTCCCCGCCTCGCTGCGGCTCGAAGGTCACAACCGGCGCTTGACGGCCACGATGACGCCGCTGCTGAAGCCCAGTTCGGCACAGACGAGTTCGGCGTTCTGGAGGAGACGATGACGCGCAACGACCAGGGCAGACCGAAGTGGCTCATCTGCGTGGCGTGTCAGGTCCATGTCGTCAACGACGATGACGCCACCATCGCGAAGCGCGGCCACAGTCCGGCGCAGCTTGAAGATCTTTCCACCGGGCGCGTCTGCGAATATCAGGTCAAACTTACCGAGCCGGCCGACGACCTCGGCCCCGTCCCCGGACTCGAAGCGAACCCACGGCGGCCATCGCCCCGACAGCGCCGTCTGCCGCACCCCATCGTCGAGCTCGACCGTGACGACCTCCACGTCTCGGCGCGCTCCGAGTCCATGGACCAGCCAGGCAAGCCCGACGCCGACGCCGGTTCCGATCTCCAGAACCCGGCCACCGTCGGGCACTGCCGCGGCGAGTGCTGCCAGCAGTCTCCCCACTTCGATCTCGCACGCGAGTGGGAAGCCGGTTCTGGCGGCTCGTTCGTACGCGGCCAGGACGCTCTCGGGAAGCTCCTCGCTGTCGGTCACAAGAACATACTGCCAAGTACGTGCGCTCCCTGCTTGACGGCGACCCGTCCAGCATCGGCCAGGCGTTCTAAGGCATGTTCGGTGCCTGCTTCCCACCGGCCACGCCGAACGCCGGACCCGTCGAACTAAATTAGCGTGGCCATGGTCTGGAAAGGCACGTCCCCGGCACCACGCCGAACCTCCATCGACAACGGCCCCTGGCTGGTCACCGAACGTGGTAGAACCCCCGGTGGGGTAAGCGCGCCGGACCGCCGATGTATCGGATCGGCAACTCCATAGTTGTTGAGTCCGGGAGCGCAGAACCGGGTGGTCAGTGCGGTCGCAGCGATGGCTGCCTGGCCCTCTCGACGATCGCGCAGTGGTCGCGGACCGGGGCACACTGGTGCGGTGCCGTATGACCCGACCATCTACCTCGGCTCTGCTGCCCACTATCGGTACGGCCGCCCCGCGTACTCACCGGAGCTCGAGGCCGTCCTGGCGGACGAGGCGGGTCTGGATGGGAACGGTCGGCTTCTGGATGCCGGCTGCGGCCCTGGCGTGCTTACCGTCCGCCTCGCTCATCTGTTCGCGCAGGCGGTCGGTCTGGACCCGGACGCCGGCATGCTTGCGGAGGGCTGTCGCGCAGCCGAGGAAAAAAGAGTCATGAACATCCGGTGGGTCCAGGGCCTGGCCGAGGACCTGCCCGCGGTCGCGCCAGGGCCGTACCGGCTGGTGACCTTCGGCCAGTCCTTCCACTGGACCGACGAGCAGCAAGTGGCCGAGACCGTGTACGACATGCTGGAGCCCGGCGGCGCGCTGGCACTGATCGTCCACACGGTGACTGGCCGACCCCGGCCGCCAGACCCAGGGGTGCCTTCGATCCCTCATGATGAGATCAAGGCGCTGGTGGAGAAATGTCTCGGATCTACCCGGCGCGCCGGCCAGGGCACCGCCCCAGAACGAACTCACCGCTTCGAGGATGTGCTGGCCCGGACTCGCTTCGGTGTCCCCCAGCAGCTCTTCCTCCCCGGCATCCCCGGCCTGCTGCGAGATAGCGAGAGCGTCCTGTCCGGTTACTTGTCCCTCTCATCCTCGGCGCCGCACCTGTTTGGTGATCGTCTTGACGACTTCGCCGAGGAAGTGCGGGCGCTGCTCGCGAACCGTTCTGCCGACGGCATTTTCTGGGACTGGCCGGGCGACACTGAGGTGTGCTCATCTATCGCGGCTCAGGGTCCTACCGGTCCGCGTGCGCCTTGGACTGCCAGATGGTCACGTGGTGCAGTCGGTCGCCGTCGCCGCCGACAGCTTCGACCAGAAGGCCGTCGATGGCCGGCCGGGGCCGACCTTGTCCTCGACCCGCCGGGTGTCCTCCGTCAAGCCCCTGGACGTTGCGATGTGGATGTATGCCATGTCGGTCCTGCCTTTCTCGGTTGTGCTGGCAGGAAGGACGCTACGGGAGGGCCAGGATCCGGCCATCCGGGGAAAACTCATTCACGGCACTCATTCACGGCTCAGCGACTCGGCCGCCGCCCCCCCGCTGGACCATGCGGCGATTTGGCTGCGGTTGCTGAACCCGAGCTTGGTGAGGATAGCCCTCCGTCGCCGGGCTTTTTCTCGGGCGGGTCTTGTGGGACGCCTTGGAGCATGGACCCGGTCTGCGCTGCGGCGTTCCGTAAGCCATTCCGCTTGCGAGACACGTAACCGATGACACCGCTTCTCGGGCCGCGGCCGAGGCGAGGTGAGCTGCGGCTGTCTGGAGGTTTTCGGTCAGAGAGGCTTGACATTGACCTTGCGTCAGCCTTGGACGATGGGGCTATGAGCAACCTGAACCCGGCTGAGCAGTCGGCGGGCGTGCCTGCCGATGTCGACCCGCTTGCCCCGCGGCTTGGAACAGCGCGCCGCCGGGGCCCAGAGCATTCATCGGCGACTTCGGCGACCGCCGGCCGTACCGCCTTGGCCGTCGAGGCCCGAGGCGTTCGCAAATCGTTCGGCGACCAGGTGGTGCTCGACGGCATCGACCTCGACGTCGTCGAGGGATCCGTGTTTGCCTTGCTGGGCCCCAACGGGTCGGGCAAGACCACCACCGTGCGGATCCTCTCCACCCTCCTGGCGGCGGACGCCGGCGTGATACGAGTAGCCGGCCACGAGGTGGGCCGGGAGGCCGACTTGGTGCGCGCCGCGATCGGTGTCACCGGGCAGTTCTCGGCGGTGGACAAGCTGCTCACCGGCCGGGAGAACCTGATGATGATGGCGGACCTGGCCCACCTGAGCCGGGCCGACGGCCGTCGTCGGGCCGCCGAGCTGCTCGACCGGCTCGATCTGTCCGGGGCGGCCGGCAAGATGGCAGCCACCTACTCGGGCGGGATGCGCCGCCGCCTCGACCTGGCCATGACCCTGGTCGGGGCTCCACGGATCGTCTTCCTCGACGAACCCACCACCGGGCTGGACCCGCGAGGCCGCCACGCCATGTGGCAGATCATCCGCGGCCTGGCCGCCGACGGGGTCACGATCCTGCTGACCACGCAGTACCTCGACGAAGCCGACCAGCTCGCCGACCGCGTCGCCGTGCTGGACCACGGCGCCCTCGTCGCCGAAGGCAGCCCCGAGCAGCTCAAGGCCCGCATCCCCGGCGGGCACATCCGCCTGCAATTCGCTAGCCCGCAGCGTCTGGAGACGGCCGCCCGCCTTCTCACCAGCGCCGGGCGCGACGACGAGACGCTCAGCTTGCAGGTTCCGGGCGACGTGACCGTGGCCGCCCTGCGGGCCTTGCTTGACCAGCTCGACCAGCACGCCATCGACGTCGACAGCCTGTCGATCCACACGCCCGACCTCGACGACGTGTTCTTCGCCGTCACCGGCCACCCCACCGCGAGCGACGACAACCAGCGATGACAGCCACCTATGCCGTCCGCGACACCGCGACCATGCTGCGCCGCAACCTGCGCCATATGCAGCGCTACCCCGGCGTCCCGCTCATGATGGTCTTCCTGCCGGTCATGTTTCTTCTGCTGTTCGTGTACGTGTTCGGTGCCACCCTGGGCAACGGGCTAGGCCGCGGACTCGGCGGGCGTGACGTGTATGTGAACTATGTCTCCCCAGCTATCATCCTGCTCACCGTGGCCTCCAGCGCGACGGCCACCGCCGTCGGGGTGGCCGTCGATATGACCGACGGCATCATCGACCGGTTCCGCACCATGGCCATCTGGCGGCCCTCGGTCCTCGCCGGTCACGTCCTGGGCAGCATGATCCAGACCCTGCTGGCCGTGGCCGTCGTTATCGGCGTCGCGCTGCTGGTGGGGTTCCGCCCGACCGCCGGGACGGCCGGATGGCTCGCTGCCGTTGGTTTCCTGGCCATGCTCACCCTGGCTCTCACCTGGCTGGGCGTCGCCCTCGGCGTGGTCGCCAAGACCGTGGGGACGGCCAGCAACACCCCCATGTTCTTGCTCCTGCTGGTTTTCCTCGGCAGCGGGTTCGTTCCCACCGCGTCCATGTCCGCCGGGCTGCGCCAGTTCGCCACCTACCAGCCGTTCACCGCCTTCACCGATACCGTGCGCGGCCTGCTCACCAGCGGCCCGGTCGGTGATCACGCCGCCGTCAGCGCCGCCTGGTGCGCCGGGATCGCCGTCGGCGGCTACCTTTGGGCGATGGCCCGCTACAACCGGGGCCCGGCAGCGGCGCCAGCGCAGTGACCCGGCCACCCGCCCCGCCGCGGACCCCATCCGACGGAGCCGTGCTGACCATCAGCCAGCTGGCAGCTCACGCCGGTGTCACGGTCCGGGCCATCCGCCACTACCACCAGCGGGGCCTGCTCGCTGAACCAGTCCGTGACCGGTCCGGCTACCGCCGCTACGACGCCCAGGCCGTGGTCGACCTGATCCGGATCAAGACCCTCGCCGACGCCGGCGTGCCCCTCGGCCGGGTCCGGCAGCTCCTCGATTCCGACCCCGCCCAGTTCGCCAGTGCCATCGCCAAGATCGACCAGACGCTCCAGGACCGGATCAGGGACCTCGAACAGCTCCGCCGGCAGCTCGCCGGGCTGATGGCCGGCGAACGACTCGTCCTGCCCGCCGACGTGACCGATCTCCTCGACCAGATCCGCTCCCTTGGTGTCAGCGAGCGGGCCATGACCCTCGAACGCGACGGCTGGACGCTGCTCATGGCTCGCATGCCCGAGCAGGTGGCGCAGTGGGCAGCGGACAAGAAAGCCGCCCTCGCCGACCCCGGCTTCCGGCGGCTTTACGTGGCCTGGGACCAAGCCCACGACTGGGACCCCGACGACCCCCGCCTGATCGACCTGGCCGGCCAGGCAGCCGCCTGGCTGGCGAAGCAACCCCCCCGCCCGCCACCACCGGGGTCCGAGGCCGCAATCTCGACCATCAACACCCTGCTGTCAGCTCAAGCAGTGACAGCATCGTCGCCCGCATGGCGCCGCCTCGGCGAGCTGGTCTCGGACCGGCTCAAATCGTCTCCGCCAGCGGAAGCAACCAAACCCTCCAAGCGACGCCAGGGATGATGCCCCTCCATGGACGGTGTTCGGGTCAGGGATCCCTGACCGAACACAGTTTGTCCGGCGGCAAGGAGCAAGCGGCCCGCGTCGCCCGGTAGTCGTGGTCAGGTTGCCCCGAGCTGGGCCGGCGCGTGAACCAGTGCGAACATGATTTCGACCACTCAGGGGCAACCGTTACGCCGGTCTTGCGGCGAGATCATTTCGGGGGCAATCTGTGGGGCAGAATGGTGCTCGCGAGGGCCTGCCGGTGCCAGCCAACGCTGCCATGTGCCAATGTTCTCCCTGATCAGAGCCCGTGCGGCCGGTAGAGAGACATCCTGTTGGTCCATGGTAAGGAGAAGGACTACGGTTCGATTCCGTAAGGGGGCTTCAGGTAGGAGGCTAAATTCGAACGGTCGTGGGGGACAACCGGGGGGACTGTTAGCTCTCGGCGGCGGACATCGCCAGCTCGGCGAAACCCAACTCGCGGTTGCTGTGCCCACCCAGGTCTGGCAAGGTCGGGCGGAGTGCTCAGGGCTCAGGCCATGGTGACCCAGTACGGCGGCCGCAGCGGGGTCGGTCTCGAGGTTGACCCAGACGTGCGGGAAGCGGTTG
>JBKQMG010000117.1:0-4464 GCA_052146815.1 Streptosporangiaceae bacterium
CGTAGGGTCGGGGGCTGGCGCGGTGGCATTGCTGACGGTAGGGCATGAGGCCTTTCTTCCGCCGGTTTCCCGGTCGGCTGTGCCACCCCAGTGCCCCTGGTCAGGTCTGCTCCGTTTCCAGCCCCCGCCGCCTCGAACCGTGCATGCGGTTCTCTCGCACACGGCTCACCGACGCCGTTCACCGCCGGCATTCGGCCTTGCCCGCCAGTCCCGGAAGGGCCTGGGGTCGACGACGATTCCCGACAAGGTGACCAGCCCGAGCTGATTCGGGGACTGGTAGGTGACCACCGACCAGCCGAACTCCCGCGAGCGGCGGTGGCGCTTGCTGATGAACAGCGCCAGCCGCATCCGCGCGTAGTCCCTGATCTTCTCGAAGCGGGCCGCTGAGTTGCCGAACCTGAAGAAGGCAGCCCAGCCTCGCAGGAACATGTTCATGTCCTCCACGATCCACTTCACCGGCCTCAGCAGCCGCGACCGGCGGGTCAGTTCCCGGATCCGGTCACGGGCATGCTGCATGGCCTTGTCCGCGGGCCAGCGGGCAAGGAACGCCACCGGCCGCTTCCCGTTCAGCCCCCGCGAGCGCACCAGCCGGTGATGGAAGCCGAGGAAATCAAAGCCCCCGCTCCCCTCCTCCAGGTGCACGATGCGGGTCTTCGCCGCCTTCGGCTCCAGGCCGAGACCAGCCAGCAGGACCGTCAGGCGCTCCAGCGCCCGCTCGGCCTGGCTGCGGGACCAGCACATCACGACCGCATCGTCGGCATACCGCACCAGGATCCCGTCCTGCTCGTCCCATGCCCGGTCGACCCGGTGCAGGCAGACGTTGCACATGACGGGTGAAACCACCCCGCCTTATGAGCAGTGCTGGGTTATGCGCAGCGCTGGCCTGCCGGGCCTGGTGGGGGCCGGATCGGCGAGCGGGCGCTGCGCATAACCCCGAGGATTCCGGTCATGCAGCCCGGCAGGGTGCCGGGCCATGCGTGATCGGAGGTCGGCCGCAATGGTCGCTTTGCCTGCGCTGGTGTCTGGCCTGGACGCGGAGCTGGTGCGCCTGGGCTACAAGGACTCGACGATGGTGTGGTACCGGGGCTGCTGGCGCCGCCTGCAGAAGTACTTCGCTGCCCGCGGCGCGGAAGAGTTCTCGCTGGATGTGGCGATGGCGTGGGTCGACCAGGCCTGCGGCGGCTTTTTCGGCAAGGAGCAGGCCGGCACCCTGAAGCCGAATGACATCTACATGTTCAGGGTCGCCGCGATGCTCGGCGAGTACGCGGCGCACGGGGCCGTGCTGCGCCGCTATAACCGGTCGGTGAGCAAGCTGGACGGGCCCGGCGCCGAGGCGGTTGCCCGGTTCCAGGCGCACCTGCGCGCGGCTGGGCTCTCGGCATCGACGGTGCGGGCCTACGGGACGCTGGCCGGGGAGTTCGTCGCGTTCACCGGCACGCGCGGCGGGCTGGCCTGCTGTGACGCCAACATGATCGGGGCGTTCGTCGCGACGCTGGCCGGCTACCAGTTCAAGACGGTCGAGCAGAAGCTGTGCGCGGTGCGGTCATTCCTGCGGTTCGCTTCGGCTGACGGCCTGGTCGATGGCGCCTGCCTGGAGGCGGTCCCGGCGGCACGCTCGGCCAGGCAGGCCAGGATCCCGTCGGTATGGGATCCCGGCGAGGTCACCAGGATCCTCGACGCGATTGACCGGGACAACCCGTGCGGGAAGCGGGACTACGCGATCATCCTGCTGATCGCCAGGCTCGGGCTGCGCGGCGTTGACATCCGGCGGCTGGAGTTCGCCGACTTCGACTGGGCCGGCAACCGGTTGTTCGTGGTGCAGGCCAAGACCGGTGACCGGGTGCAGCTCCCGCTGCTGAAAGAGGTCGGGTGGGCGGTGATCGACTACATCCGCCATGGCCGGCCGGACAGTGACTGCCCCCAGGTGTTCCTGCGGCACCTGGCCCCGATCGGGCCGTTCTCCGACCAGGAGCATCTGCATGGAATCCTGGTCAAGCACGCCCGGGTTGCGCACGTCCCGGTGAGCGAGAAACGCCGTCATGGCATGCACTCGCTGCGTCATACGCTGGCGACCAGGCTGATGGAAGGCGGCACGCCGGTTGAGCAGATCGCTGACATCCTCGGTCATCAGTCTGTCCGGTCGACCGGCGTTTACCTGAAATCCTCGCTGGGCCTGCTGTCGAAGTGCGCGCTGGACCCGGACGCGCCGGCGCCGGAGGTGTCACGGTGAGCCCCGCCGTCACGATGGCCGGCGCGATCACGGCCCTGGTTACCGAGAAACGCGCTACGGGTTATAAGTATGACGCCGAGGAGCGGGTGCTGGCCCGGTTCGCCGCGTTCTGCGCCAGCCAGTTCCCCGGGCAGGAGGCGCCTGACCGGGCCTCGGCCGAGGCCTGGATCGCGGCGGCACGGCAGCGCGGGGTCAAGCCGGCGACCCTGCACGGCCTGGCCGCGCCGGTGCGGGAGCTGGCCCGCTGGCTAGGCCGGCGGGGCGTGCCGGCCTACGTCCTGCCCGGCGGAGCGCTGCCCAGGCCCGCTCGTTACCTCCCGCACATTTACACCGATCAGGAGCTGGCGGCCTTGTTCGCCCAGACTGACCGCTGCCACTACGACTCGCAGGTCCCGTTCCGGCACCTGGTCATGCCGGTGCTGTTCCGCACGATCTACGCCTGCGGCCTGCGTGCCTCCGAAGCCCGGCTGCTGCGCTTCGGCGACGTCGATGTCGAGACCGGTGTGCTGACAATCCGTGATGGCAAGGGCGGCAAAGACCGGCAGGTGCCGGTCAGCGCGCCGCTGCGCGAACGGCTCGCCACCTATCACGCCCAGATCGCCGGGCGCACCGGCGGGGACTGGTTCTTCCCCGGCAGGAAAGGACTCCCGCTGACGCTCATGAACGTCAGCAGGAACTTCCGCCGGTTCTTGTGGCAGGCCCGCATCCCCCACGGCGGGCGGGGCCACGGCCCCCGAGTCCACGATCTGCGCCACACGATGGCGGTGAATAATCTACGGTCGTGGTTCGCCCGCGGCGAGGACGCCGGCGCGCTGCTGCCGGTCCTGCAGGCCTACATGGGTCACGCCTCGATCGCCGACACCGACTACTACCTGAGGCTGACCGCCGGGTCCTACCCGCACATCATCGCCCGGGTCCAGCGTGCCTTCGGGGACGTCGTCCCGCCCCTCAAGGCAGGGCCGTGCGATGGCGACTGACTTCGCGGTCTGCCTGCAGCGCTTCCTCACATCGCATCTGGCCGGGCTGCGCGGATGCTCACCGAATACGATCGCGTCCTACCGGGACACCTTCAAGCTGCTGATCGTCTTCTTCGGCGACGTCAGATCCATCCCGCCGGACAGGCTGACCCTCGATCACATCGACGCCGCCGCCATCACCGGGTTCCTGGACTGGCTGGAGACCGAACGGCACAACAGCATCTCAACCCGCAACCAGCGGCTGGCCGGGCTCAGCTCGTTCTTCCGCTGGCTGCAGTCGCAAGACCCTGCCCGGATGGCCGGCTGCCAGGACATCCTCGCCGTCCCGGCCAAGAAAACAGCCCAGCCGGGCGTGAACCACCTCACGGTCGAGCAAGCCCGCCGTCTGCTCGCCCAGCCCGACCGGTCCACCCGGCGGGGCCGCCGTGACGCGACCCTGCTGGCCACCCTCTACGACACCGCCGCCAGGGTTCAGGAACTCGCCGACCTGACCGTGCGCGACATCCGCCTGCAGCCCCCGCCGCTGGCCGTGCTGACCGGCAAGGGCCGCAAGACCCGCCACGTCCCGCTCGGCGCCAACACCGCCGCGCTGCTGAACGCCTACCTCGCCGAGCACGGCCTCGACAGACCTGGTCACGACGACCACTCGCTGTTCGTCAACCAGCACGGGAGCAAGCTCAGCCGCGGCGGGATCGCCTGGATCATCCGCAAATACCAGGCCAGGACCGGCGACCCGGCACTCGCCCACGCCGAGCTCAGCCCGCACGTACTACGCCATTCCCGGGCCATGCACCTCTACGAGGCAGGCGTGCCGTTGCCCTACATCCGCGACATCCTCGGACACGTCGAGCTGGCCACCACCGATATCTACGCTCGCGCCTCCACCGAGGCCAAACGCAAAGCCCTCGAAGCCGCCTACACCGACATCGTCAGCGACGACCTGCCCGAATGGAACCAGGACCCCGGGCTGCTCAACTGGCTCGCCAACCTGTGAGCCTCCGCACCAGGAACGGTTATGCGCAGTGCTCGGCCCCCAGCGTCGCTGTCACCAGGCCCAGCAGGCCAGCGCTGCGCATAATCCAGCACTGTTCATAAGGCGGTTTATGCGCAGCTACGCATAACCCGCCTTGAGGGGTCCCGGTGACCGGCCGCCGAAGCTGCCCGTCCTCCATCACCCCCGCGCGCAGCATCGCGCGCAGCAGCTTCAGGACCGGCTGGTCGCAGACGCGTTCCTCCACCGCCTGCATCAACTTGTCA
>JBKQMG010000118.1:0-52699 GCA_052146815.1 Streptosporangiaceae bacterium
CGACGACTTCCTGATCTCGCAGACACCAGGGGCAACGCACGTACGGAACGCTCCGTCTCCGGCCGCTACGTCATCACTGGCGCTGGCCAGGGAAATAGCCGACCAGTTCGAGGCAGGCTCGGCCTAATCGCCTGCGTGCCCCCGCACGCTGCCCTGAAGAGGGCCGCCGGATGTCCTTTGCCAGCCGCCATGCCAGTAAAGGCCCCTGTGCGGCCAAAATAAGCGGACGCGGCCGCAATTCCTGTTCTGCCCGGCATGCGACCGGCAGCTCGCCGGGCTACCGCGCGGCCTACTCGGCGGTCTCGTGCTGGCCGGTGCCGGCGAGAGACTCAGCGTCGGCGGTCCCGTTCCGGGCATGACCCCTGCCGGTTCCGCTAGTCCTGGCACCGCGCGTCGCCGGGGCCGCGGGTGGAGCCGCAGCCTGGCCGTTCGGGGTTGCGTCGGCTGGTGGGGCGCCTTGCTCCTCGTACACGTAGCGGCCGCCGCGGAAGGCCGAGGCGATCGCGGCGACGACCAGCAGTCCCATGGCCATGCTGAACACGAGCACCAGGCCGTGGTGGAACGGCGCCGAGATGAGCTGAGGGAAGAACGTCTTGCCCGTCAGCAGGGCCACGTGGCTGGGGGGCAGGTGACTGAGCACCCCGGTGGGACCGAGCAGCTGGCGAATCGGGTTGTAGCCGAGGAACGCGGCGAACAGGCTGGCCACCGGCGGGGTGTGGCCGATCTTCGCGGCGACGGCGAGCGGCACGCCCTGGGCGGTGAGGCCGTGCGTCAGCGCGGTCGGCAGCGTCGCCGCGAGGCCGGCGATCATCAGCGAGAAGAAGATGCCGATCGACAGGACGAAGCCGGAGTTCTGGAACGTCGCCAGCATGCCGGAGGCTGCCCCGCGCTGCCGGGCCGGGACGCTGTTCATGATGCCGGCCGCGTTCGGCGCGGAGAACAGTCCCATCCCGGCGCCGGCCACGAAGATCAGCACCGCGAAGTTCAGGTAGCTGAAGTCGGTGGGCACCAGCAGCAGGCCGCCGAAGGCGGCCGCGGACACCAGCAGCCCGCCGGAGGCGAAGATCCTTGCGCCGTGCTTGTCCGACAGCCAGCCCGAAAGCGGCCCGGAGCAGACGAAGCCGGCGGTGAGCGGCAGCAGGTAGATGCCTGACCACAGCGGGGTGTCGATGAAGTTGTAGCCGTGCAGCAGCAGCCAGATCCCCTGCAGCCAGATGATCAGCATGAACTGCAGGCCGCCGCGGGCGATCGACGCCAGCAGCGTGGCGGTGACGCCCGCGGAGAAGGCCCGGATTCTCATCAGCCGCAGGTCGAACATCGGCGCGGTGACCCTGAGCTCGATCACGCAGAACAGGGCCAGCAAGACCACTCCGCCGATCAGACCGGTAAGCACAACCGGACTGGTCCAGCCCATCGAGTGGCCGCCGTAGGGCTGGATGCCGTAGGTGATGCCGGTCAGCAGCCCGATCAGGCCGAGGCCGAAGGTGATGTTGCCCAGCCAGTCGATGCGGGCGCTGGTCCGGGCGCCGATCTCCTTCAGGCTCTTGTAGGACCAGATGGCGCCCCCGAGGCCGATCGGCACCGAGACGATGAACACCAGCCGCCAGTCGACCGCGGCCAGCACCCCGCCCAGGATCAGCCCGATGAACGAGCCGGAGATGCCCGCGACCTGGTTGATGCCCATCGCGGTGCCCCGCTGGTCAGAGGGGAACGCGTCGGTCAGGATGGCGGGCGAGTTGGCCATCAGCATGGCGCCGCCCGTGGCCTGCACGACCCGCCAGCCGATCAGCCAAAGCGCGCCCGACGGGCCGGTGAACGGGTCGAAGGGCAGCGCCAGCGCACCGAGCCCGAAGACCGTGAAGCCCATGTTGTACATCCGCACGCGGCCGTAGATGTCGCCGAGGCGTCCGAGCGTCACCACCAGCACGGCGGAGACGACGAGATAGCCCATCAGCATCCACAGGAGGTAGCTGACGTTGCCGGGGGTCAGCGGGTTCAGGTGGATGCCGCGGAAGATCGCGGGCAGTGCGATGATCACGATCGACGCGTTGACCGTGGCCGCCAGCATGCCCAGCGTGGTGTTGGACAAGGCGACCCACTTGTAGTGGCCGCCGGGAAGACCACGCCTGCCTTCGGCTACGCCGTGCTCAGCTGTCACGCCGCCCTCCCGCTGCGCCAAGATATTTGGCATTACGAAACTAACAGAGGAGGGCCGCCTCGCGGCAGATGCACGGCCAGCCGGCTGGTGCACACGCGGTGATGCTGGCCTGCGCAGGCCGACGACGGGGGCCGGCCCTGGGCCGCCGGGCGGGAACGCCATTGACGTGAACTCAGGGTAGATATCTCCCTAATGGCATATGTACCGATATTATTGCGCTATGAGCGGGCCTGAGAGCGTGACAGATACGGTCGTGCGCCACACTCTTCGAGGCGTCGATGTATCCGGTTTTCAGGGGAAGCCGGCGGCCTGGCGCGATCCGGCGGGGAACATCGGCTGGGCCGCGGTCAAGTTAACCGAACTGGAGCCGAACGGGATCCGCTACGTGAACCCGGACGCGGCAGCCGACTGGGCGTGGCTGAAGCAGCATAGGAAGTACCGCATCGCCTACCTGTTCGGCCATCCGTCCGTGAGTGCCACGGATACAGTCGACTTCTTCCTCAGCGAACTCGATGGGCTCGGGCTCGATGCGAAGGACGGCGTGGCGCTCGACCTGGAGGTCACCGACGGCCGGACGGCGAGCGAGGTCAGCGCCTGGGCTCAGGCGGTCATGGCCGACCTGTCCCGCAGGCTGACCCGGAGGCCGATCCTGTACACGTTCCTGTCGTTCGCAGGCGCGGGGAACTGCGTCGGCCTCGGCGGCTACCCGCTGTGGATCGCCGACCCGTCCAGCAAGCCCGGTCATCCGCAGGTGCCCGCGCCCTGGAAGATATGGGCGCTGCATCAGTACGCCACCAGCAGCGCCATCGACCGCGATCTGGCCCGCTACCCGAGCCAGGCCGCGATGGCGCAGGCGTTTGGCAAGCCGAAGGAGCCGGATGTGCAGGAT
The DNA here is from genome assembly GCA_052146815.1 of Streptosporangiaceae bacterium. Lineage (GTDB taxonomy): Bacteria > Actinomycetota > Actinomycetes > Streptosporangiales > Streptosporangiaceae > DATJZH01. The sequence continues at coordinate 3,048 of JBKQMG010000118.1, forward strand.
CTCGGTGGATCGATCGTCGCGGCTGTCTCCTCGGCCCGCTGGCCTGACGGCGTGATTGTCGTAGCCGGCCTGGGCAAGGACGGGCATATCCAGGCCCGGCGGTTCGCCGCCGGCAAATGGGAGCCCTGGAAGAAGGTAGGCACCGAGAAGGCGCGCGGCGCACCGTCCGTCCTTGCCATCGGCGCGGCGGACGGGCATCTGTACTACTCAAGCGAGTCAGGAGCCGTGCTGGCGCTTGAGACGGCCGACAGCGGCGCCACGTGGACCTGAGCGGCCCGGCACCCGCGCTGATGACCGCGGCACCGGCAGGTGCCGGCCTGCCGACCCCAGGCCGGTCCTCACCCGATTCCCGTCGGCACTCACCCGGGTACCCCGGTGTTCGGCCAGTGCTGACCTGGTTCCGGTCTTGTATCGTCGGGATGTGAACTCCCGACCGGCGCCGCGTGATCTGCGTGCCTCTGATGCAGACCGCGAGCGCGTCGTCGCTCTGCTCAGCGAGGCGGCGGCCGACGGCCGGCTGACGCTGGGCGAGCACTCGGCGCGAGCCGAGCGGGCCTACTCGGCGCGCACCCTCGGCGAGCTCGCCTCCCTCACCGCCGATCTTGCCGCTCCGGCCGCCCAGCCGATCCGGCTCGATGGTCGGCGCAGCGTGAGCGGCATCTTCAGCCAGGACCGGCGCGACGGCCGCTGGGTGGTTCCGGAGAGCTTTCCCGTCACGGCGATCTGCGGTGACGTCGTCCTGGACCTGCGGGAAGCCCTGCTGCAGAGCAGCAGGGTCACTATCTACGCGACCGTGATCGCCGGGCATCTCGAAGTGATCGTCCCCGACGGCGTCGCCGTGGAGGTGACCGGTACCGCCGTCCTCACCCGCAACCGCGTGCCGAGGACCCCCCAGCCCGCCGCCGGGCTGCCCGTCATCGAGATCCGGCTGTTCGCCGTGGGCGGCACCGTCAAGGCCGTCATGCCGCGGCGCTCACGCTGGCCTAGCCTGCGCCGTCGCGGCACCGTAGCCCGTTAAGGCGCCCGCGCGGCGACGGTTAGCTTTTCCTCCAACCTATCGGGCGACTCTTTCGTCCTATCTCGCGAAGGACCATGCGGGGTGACAGCGGCTGGCACGCGACGAGGCACCGGACGTCCGCGAACATCTGTGCTGCTCGTCCCATTGCGAACAACGTGGCGTTGGCTCCCAGGCACCGGATGCCTAGACGAGATCGACCGGCGGATCAGGCTTCGGACCAGCTTCAGTCTTGACGCCATGTCACCTGTGATCGCTGCGCGTAGCGTCCGAACGCCAACACTCGTCTACCAGGGTCCACGACGATCTAATGCCTCGCCGTCGCGCTCGCAGCCATCGGCGGCGTCTTCATCGTGGTGAGTACGCTGATCGCCTTGGTGGTCGCTGACCACTCGGCCTCGGACAGTTCGCCGAGTTCCCTGATCGCGATCGGCATTGGATTCGCCGGTTTTGCGGCCGTGACCCTGGCATCGTGGTCTTCGCCGGTGCTGTCCTCGCGCGCCTGTGGTGCCGCGTCCGGCGGCCGCCGCCCGGCCGGACCACCGACGGATCACCGCCTCGCTGAGATCCTCGGGCCGGCGGGTGCCTCCCGCAGGCAGTGCTGGCTGTCAACCCTGCGAGCCGGGTTGGCGGTCCAGCCCACACAGTGGTGCTGCGCGCGCTGCGGGGTGACGGTTATGCGGGCAGATGGGACCGGGCTCGGCCGGGCCGTGGCCGGACCCCGGCTGCTGGCCGGGCTCGGGCTGGCCGCACTGGGGCTGGCCGGACTGGGACTCGGGCTGCCGGTAGAGCTCGGGCTGCCCGTCGGGCTTGAGCTCGGGCTGCCAGTGGGACTCGCGGTCGGGCCCGCGCTGCCGGTCGGGCTGGCGCTGCCGGTCGGGCTCGGGCTGCTGGTGGCCGGGCTCGGGCTGCTGCTGGCGCTCGGGGCCGGGGCGGCGCTGGTGCTGGGGCAGGGGACGGGTGTGGCGATGGCGGAGGCACTCGACGTCGCGGTCGCGCGCGCACTCGGACACACACGCGGGCTCGCACTGGCGCTCGCGCAGGGCGAAGCGATCCCCGATGAGGCCGGCTGCGGGGCACAGCTGGCCGATGGGGTGGGCCTGCGGGTGCGGCCGCCGGGTGAAAGAGCAGTCGAGGACGTTCCGCTCGCCGGCGTGCCCGCGCCCCCGCCCTTCCCGCCCGCACTGGTGCCGGACGCAGGTGGCTTGCCCTCGACAAACCGGAGAAGCGCGGCGGTGTCCGCTGCCGCCTGCCGGGGCAGCGGAGTCAGGGCGAGCGCGCCTGCGCCAGCCAGTACGACGGCAGCAGCCAGCACGACAGCCGGACGGTGCCGGACCAGCCGCCGTGGCTCATCGGCGCCCAGCCGCTCCAGGGCGGACTGCCATCCGGCTAGCACCCACCCGGCCATGTCCGCCCAGGCGGTCATCATCCAGGCGGCAAACGGCGAGTGCGGCTTGGTCAGCCTGCTGCGGATCCGCTGCAGGCCGTCATCGGCGGGCTCCACCGAGTCGGCTGCCGCGTGCAGCGCGCGGCGCAGAACCTCGTCGTAATCACGGTCGCGATCGCGCTGATTCATACCTGGTCATCCAGGGTGGTGCGCAGCGACGACATTGCCCGGAATGTATGGCTCTTGACGGCGCCATTGCTGATCCCCAGGGTTATGGCGATCTGAGTTTCTGACAGGCCGCCGTAATACCGCAGCACAATTACCTCCCGCTGCCGCAGGGGCAGCTGGCGCACTGCGGCGACCAGGGCTGAGCGCTCGAGCAGTGCCAGTGCACCTTGCTCCGCGCTCGGCATGTCCGGCGGCGGTTTCGGCGCGTGGCGGTCGACGATGGTGCGATGCCGCAGCACGGAGCGGGACCGGTTTACTACTGCCTGCCGCAGATACGGGAGAGCCTTGTCGCTGTCCCTCAGCAGGCGCCACCGCGCGTGCATTGCCACGAACGACTCCTGCACCACTTCCTCGGCGGTCGCCACGTCACGCACCAGCAGTGCCGCCAGCCGCACCAGGGTGAGGTAATTCGCGGCGTAGAGCTCAGTGACCGCATCGTCAGCGCCCCAGCACGCCGCCGGGCCTGGTATGGCGCGCTGCGGCATGGTGTCGTTCAGGCCACGGGAGCGACCGGGAATGCCATCAGATTCGGCCGCCGTCATCGCCAGTCCAGGCAGTCTGCCGCCAGTGCATGGCCAGGCGGCAACCGCAAAGCTTCCGGGTTCATGCTGATCACCCCGCCGATCACATGCCCGCATCCCCCTGTGGCGGCAAGCCCTAGATGCCCCCGGCAGACCACCGGCCGGGGACCTGGCCGGCCGGTACTGCGGCCCAGCGCATTCAGCCTTATACCGACCGGGGCAAATGTCTAGAGCCGTCAGCGAGCTGGGTTACGGCTCCCAGTCCTCGTCCTCGGCTCCCCGCCGGACAATGCCCTGTTTGTGCTCCCAGCACGTTCCCCAGTGATCGCGCCAGCGCACGGCCGGGTAAGCGCCGGTCAGATCAGCCACGGGCATGGCGTCGCGGCTGAACCGCATCCCCACGTCGGCAGGAGCCAGGACACCTGCAGGCACGTCCGCCTGGTGCCAGGACAGCAGCTGGGTGATCTGAGAGGGGACATTCCACCGGGACGAGAAGTACTCGGTCTTGTCGTAGCCGGCCCGGCCGTCGCCGGCTGTCCGCAGCTGCGCCTGAAGTCCGGTAATCGTGTAATGGCCGTGATTGACGACCACGACGACCGGGCACTCGACGGGCACCTCGGGGTCACGGACGATCCGCGAGCCGAAGGCCTCCGGCGTCATGGCGGCGGGGGTCACCTGCACCGCGTAAGCCTCGGCCCGCTGCTCGCGTTCCTGCGCAGCGAGGTGATCCTCGCGCAGTCGCTCATCTGCGGCCGCCATCGCCTCGCGGTGGCGTTTGTCGGCAGCTTCCCGTTCCTGCGCCAGCTGCCGTCCTGCCTGCCGGTTCAGCCACCACGCGATCCAGACGGCAACGGCAGCCACGGCGATGGTCCCGAAGGCCGCCACGATGATGGCCCAGCCGGGCCCGGGGGTGCTCACGACCACATGCATGGCGGCATCTTATGAGTTGTTTGCGACTCTATGAGCGCATGCTGCCTTCGTGCACTCTTGCGGTGGTGATGGTCCTGGCCTGGCGGACTGCTGCTCGAACGCCGCGCGTCCGCGCAGGACCTCGGTGTGCAGGCTGCCGGCGGACGACTGCAGCCTCAGTCCGAGTCCCTGGCCGACGTGGCGTAATCGAGGGTGTTGGAGTTCTGCACGGCCCTGCTCGCCGGCCTGCAGCGCCCTGTCGCGCGCCAGGGAGGCAGCAGGCGGTCCGGCGCTCGCCGCCTGATGCCAGGACCAGCCGAACCACCCGGCGGCGAGCGCCGCGACGAGCAGGGCCACGGCCGCGCAGAGCAGCTCGTCCAGCGCGCTCTGCCGGGTGATCGTGAGGCTGGCGGTGGTCAGCAGGTTGGCGAGCATGACGCCGAGGTCGGGGTCGTTGTCGGTCAGCAGCCCGGCCACCTGCGTCGCGGCCCGCGGCGCGGCGATAATCAGCGCGCGCAGGTCGGAGTTTGACGCGCATGGTGGTGAACTGCCGCCCGCCCCGGCGATCAGCAGCGCGACGATCAGCGGGATGGCCCGCTGGACGACCGCGAGCACGCTCGCGCCGCCGGTGAACGGCTCGGCGCCGAGCTGGCGGGCCAGCGAGCCCACCTGCAGCGCGATGACGGCGCCGAACGGGATGGCGACCAGCGGCGACGGCAGGATCGTCACGCTCGCGATGAACCAGAACTGCTCGACCAGCTCGCGGAACTGGAACGGCCGCCGGAAGGTTAGCCGCACGACGCTGCCGGCCAGCGCGAACAGCCGGCCGGTCTGCCGCAGCGCCAGGCTGCCGCGGAACAGCATGCCGACGTTGTCAGGGACCGTGCGGGCGATCTGGATGTCGTGGGTCACGATCAGGATCGTGGCGTCGATCTCGGTGTTCAGGTCGATCAGCAGCAGCGACCGGTGAGCGGTCCGCACCGGGTCCAGGCCGGAGTCCGGCTCGTCGCACAAAATGATCTGATCTTTTCCTCCGTGATCAGTGTGCTCGGGGCATGCACGATCGCTCAGTTCGGGGCGGTCAGCTCCCTTCCTGCGGCAGCGGTTATCGGACAGCTCAGTACGGTCGGAACCAACCAGGAAAGGCTGTCACGTTCGGGAGTTTTGGGGGGGAAAACTATGTTTTCAAGGGCTTTGACGGCAAGCTACTGGCGAGTACGTTACGTCTCTGTGAACTCTCGCGCAAGACCTTGCGCCCACTGGCAGTGCCATTCTCCGGCCGCAGGCGGGATAGCGCGCGGGCGGCTGACCTGGCCGGTCGCCCGCCCGACCGGCCTCCCTGTCCCTACCTCTATTCCCTGCACTCATGTAGGGTTCGTCAGGTGTCCAGTCCGCAGCTGCCTGAGGCTCTGGCGAACCGGCGTTTCGCGCTGCCGATGGCCGGGGCGCATGTGCGGCGAATGTTCGACGAACGGTGTCGGGCACTCTGACGAGCGAGACCTGCCGGGGCGGCAGCGCAGCCCCGCCCGGGTCTCTTACGTCCAGCATTCACGCCGGTCCGTGCCGCGTCAGTGCGGCAGAGCCACCCCGTACATTCCCGCAAGGAGATCCTGATGTCCGATCAGCCCGAGTCCGCCGCCTGGTCCTTCGAGACCAAGCAGATACACGCCGGCGCGCAGCCCGACCCGACGACCGGGTCGCGTGCTACGCCGATCTACCAGACCACCTCGTATACCTTCCGCGACACTGAGCACGCCGCGAACCTGTTCAGCTTGGCCGAGCCCGGCAACATCTACACCCGGATCATGAACCCGACGACCGACGTCGTGGAGCAGCGCCTGGCGGCGCTCGAGGGCGGGGTCGCGGCCGTCGCCCTGGCCTCCGGTCAGGCCGCCGAGACACTGACGGTCCTCACCCTGGCCGGTGCTGGCAGCCACATTGTCTCCAGCGCGTCCCTGTACGGCGGGACCTACAACCTGTTCCGCTACACGCTGCCGAAGATCGGGATCGATGTCACCTTCGTCGAGGACCCGGACGACCTCGAGGAGTGGCGGGCGGCCGCACGGCCCAGCACCAAGCTGTTCTTCGCCGAGACCATCGGCAACCCGCGCAGCAACGTCCTCGACATCGAGGGCGTAGCGGGCGTCGCGCACGAGGTCGGCGTGCCGCTCGTGGTGGACAACACCGTGCCCACCCCGTACGTGTCGCGGCCGCTGGAGTACGGCGCGGACATCATCGTGCACTCGGCCACGAAATTCCTCGGCGGCCACGGCACGATCATCGCCGGCGTCGTCGTCGACGGCGGGAGCTTCGACTTCGGCGCCCACGCCGACCGCTTCCCGGAGTTCACTGACCCCGACCCGAGCTACGGCGGCCTGCAGTACTGGCCCGTCCTTGGCCCGGGCGCGTTCGCGGCGAAGCTGCGCGTGCAGTTGCTGCGCGACACCGGCCCGGCGATCTCGCCATTCACCAGCTTCCTGCTCATCCAGGGCATCGAGACGCTCTCGCTGCGGATCGAGCGGCACAACCAGAACGCGCAGGCGCTGGCCGAGTGGCTGGAAGGACGCGACGAGGTCGAGGCGGTCTACTACGCGGGCCTGCCGTCCAGTCGCTGGCACGCGGCCCAGCAGAAGTACCTGCCCCGCGGTGCGGGCGCGGTGCTTGCCTTCGACCTGCACGGCGGAGTGGAAGCCGGCCGGCGGTTCGTCGACTCGCTCCAGCTGTTCAGTCATCTGGCGAACATCGGTGACGTGCGGAGCCTGGTCGTTCACCCGGCGAGCACGACGCACAGCCAGCTCACCCCGCAGGAGCAGCTCAGCACCGGGGTCACGCCCGGCCTGGTGCGCCTGTCGGTCGGCCTCGAGGGGATCGAGGACCTCAAGGCTGACCTGGAAACCGGATTCCGCGCCGTGAAGTCGGTCAGCTGACCGTGATTTCGCAGTCGGGTCTCCCTCCTGCCACCGGCGCGTGGCGGGAGGGAGACCCGCCGGGACGCCGCCAGTGGTTCACGCTGAACGGCGAATTCCCGCTGGAAGCAGGCGGCGCGCTGCCGGACGTGCGGCTGGCCTACGAGACGTGGGGCACGCTGGCCGAAGACCGGTCCAACGCGGTGCTCGTGCTGCACGCGCTCACCGGCGACAGCCATGTCACCGGGCCCGCCGAGCCCGGCCACCCGACGTCGGGCTGGTGGCGGGAGCTGATCGGGCCCGGCCGGGCGCTCGACCCGGCCACCTGGTACGTGGTCGCGCCCAATGCGCTCGGCGGCTGTCAGGGCAGCACCGGGCCGGCCTCGCTGGCCCCGGACGGGCGGCCCTGGGGCAGCAGGTTCCCGTTCATCACCATCCGCGATCAGGTGGCCGCCGAGGTCGCCCTGGCGGACGCGCTCGGCATCACCGGCTGGGCGGCCGTCGTCGGCGGCTCGCTGGGCGGCATGCGCGCGCTGGAGTGGGGGGTGAGCGCCCCCGGCCGGGTGAGGTCGCTGTTCCTGCTCGCGTGCCCGGCTGCAGCCTCGGCCGAGCAGATCGCCTGGACCGCCCCCCAGCTGCATGCGATCCGCGCCGACCCCGGCTGGCGGGGCGGCGACTACTACGATGCCAAGCCCGGCGAGGGGCCGTACCGCGGCCTGGGGGTCGCGCGGCGCATCGCTCATGTCACTTACCGCAGCGAGCCTGAGCTGGGCGCCCGTTTCGGCCGCCGGCATCAGGACAGCGAGCATCCCTGGGACGGCGGACGGTACGCCGTCGAGTCCTACCTGGACCATCACGCTGACAAGCTCGCCTGGCGCTTCGACGCCGGCAGCTATGTCGTGCTGACCGAGGCGATGAACAGCCACGACGCCGGCCGCGACCGGGGCGGTGTGGCCGCGGCGCTGGGCCGGGTGCAGGCCGCCACTGTTGTGGCCGGCATCGACAGCGACCGGCTTTACCCGCTCAGCCAGCAGGAGGAGCTAGCCGCCGGGATTCCGGGGGCAGGCAGCGTGCGGCTGATCAGCTCTCCCTACGGTCACGACGGCTTCCTCATCGAGGCCGGCCAGGTCGGCGAGATTCTCGGCGAGATGCTCGCGGGCGTCGCCCGTGATCGGGCCGGCGCCGATCGCGGCCGGGCCGGCTGCGGCGTCAGCCGTCAAAGTTGACGGCGCTGTAGGCATTGAGCTTCCAGAGCTGGTGCTCGCTGTGAATCGTGCGCAGGGTCCCGGAACGGGCGCGCATGACCAGCGACTCCGTGATCGCCCCGCCGGACCGGTAGCGCACTCCGGCCAGCAGTTCGCCATCGGTGATCCCGGTGGCCGCGAAGAAAGCGTCGTCGGAGGCCACCAGGTCGTCAGTGGTCAGGACCCGGCTCAGGTCGTGCCCGGCGTCCACGGCGCGGGCGCGCTCCGCGTCGTCCCTCGGGGTGAGCTTGCCCTGGATCATGCCGCCCAGGCACTTGATGGCACAGGCGGCGATGATGCCCTCGGGCGTGCCGCCGATGCCGAGCAGCAGGTCGACGCCAGTGCCCTCGCGGGCCGCCATGATGGCGCCCGCCACGTCGCCGTCAGTGATCAGCTTGATCCGTGCCCCGGCCGCCCGTACCTCCGAGATGAGCTCGGCGTGCCGCGGCCGGTCCAGGATGACCACCGTGACGTCGTGCGGCGAGCAGTGCTTGGCCCGGGCCACTGCGGCGATGTTGTCGGCGGTCGGGGCGTCGATGTCGACGACATCAGCGGCCTGCGGTCCGGTGACCAGCTTGGACATGTAGAAGACGGCCGACGGGTCATACATCGAGCCGCGGGCGCTGACGGCGATGACGGCGATCGCGTTCGGCATGCCGTTAGCGCACAGGCGGGTGCCGTCGATCGGGTCGACGGCCACGTCGCACAGCGGGCCGCTGCCGTCGCCCACCTGCTCGCCGTTGTAGAGCATCGGCGCGGCGTCCTTCTCGCCCTCGCCGATGACGACGACGCCGTTCATCGACACCGTGTTGATCAGCAGCCGCATGGCGTTGACCGCGGCTGCGTCCGCGTCGTTCTTGTCGCCGCGCCCCACCCAGCGCGCTGCCGTCATGGCCGCGGCCTCGGTCACCCTGGCGAGCTCCATGGCGAGGTTACGGTCCGGCGCGCGCCGTCCCGGCTCGGGCAGCGCCGCCACGCTCGCCGGCAGCTCGCCGCCCGCCGGAGTGGCAGTGGTGTGGTTCTCGGTCATGACGGATGCGCCTTCCCTGTGGCCGTGATGAAATCCTATGTAGTCCGCCAGCGGACGTTAGCCCTAATACCGACCCAGTTTCCACGACCAGCACCGACCGAGTTTCCCCGAGGAGAGTCGCTGATCCGATGAACCCAGGCCCCGCCCAGCCGTTCGCGCGCGCCTCCGTTCGCGGCGCAGCGACGCGCAGCGGGCTGCTGGCGGCCGCGCGGGAAGTGTTCCTCTCCGAGGGCTACGCGCACGCCGGGATCACCGAGATCGTGGCGCTGGCCGGAGCGAGCGTCGGCAGCCTTTATCACCATTTCTCCGGCAAGGCCGACCTTTACGTCACCCTCTACGAAGAGCTGGACAACCTGAATGCCGAGCGGACCCGGCTGGCGGTCCGGCGGGCACGGGCGGCGGGCGTCACTGACCCCATGCAGCTCTTCCTGGCCGGCGCGCGGGGCTATCTGGAAGTGTGCGTGGAGCAGCGGGAACTCGCCGGGCTCTTCGTGCGCGGGGACGGCCCGCCGGGCTTCGAGCGGGCCTGGCGGCAGCGGCTGGCGGCCTGGGCCACCAGGAACACCGAGTTCTTCGCCCGCAGCGCCGAGCCGCTGGACGAGGCGGTGGCCATTGTCACGACCGGTGCGCTCATGGTGGCGGTCGCCGAGATGTCGCAGGCCGCCGACGCGCAGGCCGCCCGGCGCATCGCCGACGGCGTGCTGGAAGTGCTGGCCCGGCTCAGCCCGCCGCGGCGCTCCGGGCGCGCTGGGCGGTAGCACGCGGACATCACGTCGACGCCAGCGGTCTGCCCGGCTCAGAACGGGGCCGAGGGATCGCGGCCATCCTCGGGGCGCGGCGCCGTCGCCGCGGCGAGCCGGGCACGGGCGCCTTCGAGCCACTCCTCGCAGATGCTGGCCAGCCGCTCGCCCCGCTCCCACAGTTCCAGCGACTGCTCCAGGGTCAGGCCGCCGGCCTCCAGGCGCTTGACCAGCTCGGTCAGCTCATCGCGCGCCTGCTCGTAAGGCAGCCGGCCGTGGGCCGAGGCTGACTGCGGTGCGGTATCGGGTGCCGTCACACTGTCACCCTAGCTGTCCGCCTGATCCAGCGCCTGCCGGCCGGCTACAGCGGGCGGCGGCCCGGGACCTGGATCTGAGCGGCCCGGGCCGCCGGCGCCGCGTGCGGCTGCCCGGCGCTGACCGCGGACCGTGCCACCGCCTGCACGAGCCGGGCGTAGAGCGCGCCGCCGTCCGGCTGCGGGTGGACGCCGTCCCCCCACAGCAGATTCGTGCGGTGCTCGATGGCCGACTTCCAGTTGACCACCGAGACGTTCGGGTAATGCCGGGCGGCCCAGCTGATGCTCTGATTGTCCTGGTTCTCCCACGGCAGCGGGACGAACACGTTGACGAGCACCAGGCGGCGATCCGGGCCGACCAGCGCGTGCAGCTGCCGGAGCTGCGCGGGCGTCACGGTCCCGTTGGTGCCAAGGCCCACGACCACGACCGGGCGGAGCAGATGATCCGCGGCCAGCTGCCTGACGACCTGCAGGCCTGCGCTCATCTGCCGGCTGACCTCGGCGTCGATGTAGATGCCGGGCATAGCAGCGTGCAGCTCGGGAGCGGCGGCGAGCATCACCGAGTCGCCGACGGCAGTCATCATCGAGCCGGAGAACCGGATCCGGTGACTGCCGGCCGTCCCCGCCATCAGCGCCGGCGCCGGAACGGTCGTCCCCGACGGCACGGTCAGCTCCCGAGGGGCCGCCGGCGGCGTCTGGGTGACCTGCTGCGCCCTGGCGATCTGCTGCTGCAGGGTCGAGCCGGCCGGGGAATGCAGGATGCCGTAGCCGGCCGTGCAGGCCACGGTGAAGACGGCAAGCGGGATGGTCAGCGGGAGCGCACGGGCCGGCGATCGCCGGGCGGCGGCCACGGTAGCCGCCAGCTTCGCCTGCGCGGCCCGCAGGCTGACCCGCAGCCCGCGCCGCAGCACAGGCTCCTCGACCCAGCGCCACGACGCGGCGGCCAGGCCGATGGGCAGGACCGTCTCGAGGATCCGTACCGGCACGGTGGTGTCCGACGCCGTGCGCGCGACCGCGGCGGCCAGCGCGATCACCGGCCAGTGCCACAGGTAGATCCCGTAGGAGCGGATGCCGAGCCAGCGCAGCGGGCCCCAGGCCAGCGCCCGGCTGACCGCGCCAGGGCTGATCGCGGCCACCACCAGGCCGCCCGCCGCGAGCGCCGCGAGAACCAGCCCGGCGGGGTACACGGCCGGGTCGCTGCCCGAGAAGTGCCAGGCCGCCCAGGCCAGCACGGCGATGCTCACCAGCCCCAGCACGTCGAGGCGCCGGGCCACGACCGCCGGTGCTGCCGCCAGGCGCGCCAGCGGCCAGCTCAGCGCCAGCGCCGCGCCGACCAGCAGCGCGGTCGCATGGGTGTCGGTCCCGTAGTAGACCAGGGACGGATCCGAGGGGGTGTAGATCGCCAGCATGAGGAGCGCGGAGCAGGCTGCGGCCACCCAGGCCACCGCGGCGCGTGCCCGGCCAGGGAGCCGGGCCAGGACGACGGCCAGGATGAGCGGCCAGATCAGGTAGAACTGCTCCTCCACGGCGAGCGACCACAAGTGCTGCAGCGGCGGCGGCGGCCCGAATCTGGCGAAGTAGGACTGATGCGCCAGCGCCTGCCACCAGTTGCTCGTGTAAGTGACGGCCCCGAGCAGCGCAGGCCGCAGGCTGCCCAGCTGATCGGGGGCCAGTACCGCGACGGCGGCGGTAACCGCGACGAGCACGACGGCCAGAGCCGGCAGCAGCCGGCGCGCGCGCCGTATCCAGAAGCCGCGCAGATCGATCCGGCCCTGGCGGCCGAACTGCACAGCCAGCAGATCGGTAATGAGAAAGCCGCTCAGAACGAAGAACACATCGACGCCGAGGAATCCGCCGGGCAGCAGCGAGAGGTTCTCATGGAAAGCGATGACGGCCAGCACCGCCAGAGCGCGCACTCCGTCCAGGCCGGGCGCACGCGGCGCTTGTGCCCGCGTGGCCGGGGGCGCTTCCGCGGCGGGCCCGACCTGGCCGGCATCAGGAGGAGCAGCCGGCCGATGCGGCCGCTGCGCGCCTGCGGTCCGGGCTGGCACCGGCCTGCGGATCTTGCCGCGCTTGGTCGTTGCTGGCACCACAGGCACGCTTGGCCCCCCCTGAGCTGGCGATCACTCACTCACATGGCTGACGGTGAGCCGGAGGGCGGATAGCCGCCGAACGCATCAGGCAAATGCCGCGATCAAGCGGGATGCCATTGTGCCGTCGCCAATGAGAGCTAGCTTAGTTTTCGCCATAAGGGTGACGCCGGAAACGCCACGCAGAGTAATTAGCTCTGCCTAACTTGTTATCATTTTCGTATTGTCCTTTTCTGCTCATTTGCTGTGGCAATTAGCTGGTCCTGGGCAAATCTGAGGGTAAGTGCCGCGCCCGGCGCTACGTCGGCCGCGGCGCGCACGACGCTGCCGTCTTCGCCCTGGACGATCGCATAACCGCGCCCCAGCGTCGCGGCGGGCGACAGCGCGAGCAGTCTGGCTCTGGTGTGCGCCACGTCGTCGTGGGCGCGATCGAGGCGCGCTGACAGGCACCGCCGGGCGCGCTCGGTCAGGGCCAGTATCTGCTCCTGGCGCCGGTCAAGCTCCCTGGCCGGGCTGGCCAGGGCAGGGCGGCTGCGCATGGCGGCCAGCCAGGATGCCTGCCGGTCGAGACGGCCGGTCAGGCACCGGCGGGCCCGCGAGCGCAGCTGGCCGATGATCGCCAGCTGCTCAGCTACATCGGGCACCACGCGTCTGGCCGCATCGGTGGGCGTGGAGGCCCGGACATCCGCCACGTAATCAAGCAGCGGCGTGTCCTGCTCGTGCCCGATGGCGCTGACCACTGCAGTGGCGCAGCCGGCTACCGCGCGAATCAGCGATTCGTCAGAGAATGGCAGCAGATCTTCGATTGATCCGCCGCCGCGCGCGATAATAATGACATCAACCACCGGGTCAGCATCGAGCGCCCGCAGCGCCTCGATAATGTCATCGACCGCGCGTGGTCCCTGAACCGCCACCTGCTCCACCCGGAACTGCACTGCTGGCCAGCGCCGGGCCGCGTTCTGCCGCACGTCACGCTCGGCCGCTGACTCGCGTCCGCTGATGAGTCCCACCATCGAGGGCAGAAACGGCAGCGGCCGTTTGCGCTCGGGCGCGAAAAGGCCTTCAGCCGCCAGCGCCCGGCGGAGCCGTTCCAGCCGGGCGAGCAGTTCGCCTATTCCCACGGCGCGGATCTGCAGCGCGCTCAGCGAGAACGAGCCCTTGGCCATGTTGAATTCCGGCTTGGCCCACACCACGACCCGGGCTCCCTCGGCCGGCGGCGGATCGGTCGCCTCGAACACAGTCCGGGCGCATACGACCCGTACGGAGACTGCCGCCACCGGATCACGCAGCGCCAGGAAAACAGTGCTGCCGCGCTTATTGAGCTCGGCGATCTGGCCTTCGACCCACACGCGCCCGAGACGGCCGATCCACTCGCCCACCAGTCGCAGGACGGTGCGGACGGGCACCGGTGCATCGGCGCTGGTGTCAAGCGGCATAGCAGAACCTCCGGCTGGCGGGTGCTGGCCGGCTCAGTCCTGACCGGCGCTGAGCTTGGCGATCCTGCGCTCGAACATCGTCAGGACTGCTGCCCTGGCCTCATGGGCCTGCTCATACTTCACCAGAACGCGGAGCTGAGCCGCGTCGAGATTGCGCAGCCGGGCCCGGAGCGAGGCGAAAGTGAGGTCGTCATAGTTGCGCAGCGGCAGGCTGGCCGATTCAGGGCCGGCCGGCCGGCCCTGCACCTCAGCGGCCTCATGGGGTATGGCTGTCGCCTCGGCAAGGTCATCCGGCCCGGCTGCTGCCTCAGCCACGGCCGGCTCGGTCGCGATCTGGGCCGCAGGCTCGGTGATGGCCTCGGCCGGCTCGGTCACAGCCTCGGCCGGCGCGCCGGCGGCCTCGGCCGCGCTCAGGTCGAGGCCGGGAGCCGCCGCGGGGGCCCCGGGGCCCGGCGAGGTTTCGTAAATGGGAGCCTCATCAGCCTCATCGAGGGTGGTTTCGGGCACGGCGGGGGTCTCGGCGCTACCGGTGGTTTCCGCGGCGGCGTCCCCCACATCGGCCAGACCTTTGCTTGAGAGCAGCCGGACGTTACCTGTCTGGTAGAGCGACCGCCGGCTGCTCTCCGGGGCAGTACCCGAGGCTTGCGCGGTGCCGGCGGCCTGGGCAGTGCCGGCGCTCTCCCCAGTGCCTGCTGCCTGCCCTTGGTCGGCGGCCGGCCCCTCACCAGGCCGCGCCACGTCGCCGGCCTGGGCCTGCTCCTGCGGCCAGGGTGCCCCGCTGCCGGGCTGCTCCTGCGTGCGGGTCCTGGCCCGGTCGACTACCAGCAGCATGTGGCCGATGCCGGCGAAGACGGCCCGCAGTGCCTTGATCGGTGCATCCTTCAGGCGGTCAGTGACCTGCGGGTAGGGCATCGGTATCGCTCTCCTCCGGGGAAGGTGGGACTGGCCGCCGCGTATGCGGGTGGCGGGGCGGGGCATCGCCGGGCACGGAGGCGCGGGTTACCTCGGCACGATTCTCGTCATATGGGCGGCCGCCGCAAGAGGCGGCCGGCCGAAACCTGGCCGATCGCGGCGCGCGGCCGGCGGCCCCGGGCCATGGCGGCTGGCCCTGCCGTACCGGCCGTCGCCTACGATGGGTGGCATGTCCGTGCCCACCCGACGTGTCCTGCTCGCCAGGCCCCGCGGTTACTGCGCTGGAGTTGACAGGGCTGTTCAGACGGTTGAACAGGCTCTGGAGCGCTTCGGTGCTCCGGTGTACGTCCGCAAGCAGATCGTGCACAACAAGCACGTCGTGCAGACCCTTGAGGAGCGCGGCGCCATCTTCGTCGATGAGACCGACGAGATCCCCGAAGGGTCGGTTGTCGTCTTCTCCGCCCATGGCGTCGCCCCCCAGGTACGCGACGAGGCCAGGGACCGGAATCTGCGGACGATCGACGCGACCTGCCCGCTGGTCACCAAAGTGCACAACGAGGCCCGCCGGTTCGCGGCCCAGGATTACGACATTCTGCTCATCGGACACGAAGGCCACGAAGAGGTTATCGGGACTACGGGTGAGGCACCGGCCCGCATTCACCTGGTCGATGGCCCCGAGGCCGGCGCCGGCGTCCCGGTGCGAGACCCTGAGAAGGTGGCCTGGCTGTCTCAGACCACCTTGTCGGTCGACGAGACCCAGCAGACGGTAGCCGCGCTGCGGGAAAATTTCCCGCACCTGCTGGACCCGCCCAGCGACGACATCTGCTACGCCACGCAGAACAGGCAGGCTGCCGTCAAGCAGATTGCCGCTGACGCGGACCTGGTGATCGTGGTCGGATCGACGAACTCCTCCAATTCCGTCCGCCTGGTGGAAGTGGCGCTGGATTCGGGCGCCGCCGCGGCTTACCTCGTGGACGACGCTGCCGGCGTTGACCCGGCGTGGCTGGAGGGCGTCCAGACGATTGGCGTCACGAGCGGTGCCTCCGTGCCCGAGGACCTGGTCACCGGGGTGCTGGCCGCTCTGGCGAGCGCCGGGTTCGGGACAGTCGAGGAAGTCGAGTCCGTGCAGGAGCGGATGGTCTTTGCCCTGCCGCACGAGCTTCGCCGCCCCCGCTGAGTTGCGCAAGGCCGCGGTCCTTAACGCGGTCGGCCGCCGCTACAGGGCCGTCTGGCCCGGCTGGTGAGCGTCGCGGCGCGGGGCTGGCCGGTCGCTCCGCAGCTGGGCGCGCAGCGTGCGCACAGTCTCGCGGAGCCCGCGGGACATGGCGATGGCCACCGCTGCGATGACCGCAATGAACAGCCAGGGCGCAGTGCCCGCCAGGGTCAGGAAGGTTCCGGCCAGCACTGATTCTGCGGCGGCCGTTCCCGTGCTGCCCTGTGCGGTTATCACCTCGGCGGCAAGCACGGCGAACAGGAAGATCATCGGGGGCGCCGCCACGATCCACGGAAGATCCCGGCGGTCGGTATACCAGGCGCCGGCCAGCCAGCCGGCGAGCAAAGCCAGGCCGGTGAGAATCCCGATGTGCAGCCAGTCCGAGACCAGTGCGCCGCCGAGGAACACCGCGAGCATGCCGAGCAGCGCGGCCCGGGCCCTGAGCTGCGGCCGGCTGCCGCCTAGCAAGCTGTCCACCTTGCTGCCCGACACCTTGCTGTCCGGCTGTTCGCTGTCCGGCTGTTCGCTGTCCGGCAGCTTGATGCTGCCTAGCTCGCTGCCGGACAGCAGGCGGGGTCCGCGATCCCCGGACCAGTGGCCTTGGCCGGGGACCTGGTAATCCTCAGGGTCGGGCAGGCCTGACCCGTATGCCGGCCTGCTGGCGCTGCGCGCTGATGAAGCCAGCCGTGCCGGCCATGTCCGCTGCGGCACTTCGCACTACCCCCGCACCCTTATCGCCTGGTGGCCGCTTGCCGGCCTCCGGTCAGTTATCCGGTCAGCCGGTCAGCCGGCTGCCTCGATCACGCGATGCCCGCTCAGCAGCTGAGCCGGCGGCCTGGCGGCATGATCACCGGCGGCCTCGCCCTCCGGGGAGCCCGTCACCAGCTCCGGGCCCGATTCGGTCATCAGGTCTGCGGCAGACAGAGCCCTGACCGTTTCCTCGACGGGCCTGGGCGCAGCAAGCTCGGCGTCGACCATGCCCAGCTCGTTGAGCTTGCGGGCGGTGACCAGCACGCGGCTTTCCAGGGACCCGACCGACTTGTTATAGGCGGTCACCGCATTGGCGAGTGCCTTGCCGAGGCCGTCCACGTGCTTGCCCATCCCGGCGAGCCGGTCGTAGAGCTCGCGTCCGAGATCGAAGACGGCTCGTGCGTTCTGCGACAGCGCGGCCTGCTGCCAGGCGTACTGAGCGGTCCGCAGCATGGTCACCAGCGTCGTAGGGGTCGCGATGTGCACCTTCTGGGCCATCGCGTGCTCAAGCAGCGCCGGGTCACGCTCGAGTGCGGGTGCGAGAAAGGCCTCGCCCGGAATGAACAGCACCACGAACTCCGGCGCCGGGCTGAGCGCAGCCCAGTAGGCCTTGGCGGCCAGCCGGTCGACGTGGTCGCGCAGATGGCGGGCATGCGCATCCAGGCGTGCTTCGCGGACGGCGTCGTCGCCGGACTCCGCTGCCTCGAGGTAGGCGGCCAGCGTGACCTTGGAGTCGACGACGATGTTCTTGCCGCCGGCCAGCCGCACGACCATGTCCGGCCGCAGGATGCCGTCGCCGGCGCTCACGCTGACCTGCTCGTCGAAGTCGCAGCGGGCGCTCATCCCGGCCAGCTCGACCACCCGCCGCAGCTGCATCTCGCCCCACCGGCCGCGGGCCTCGGGCCGTCGCAGCGCGGTGACCAGCGCCTGGGTCTGAACCCGCAGCTGGTCTGAGCTCTGCCGCGCGATCGTCACCTGCTCGGCGAGCGCGGCGTGCGACCTGAGCCGTTCCGCGTCGGTCTCCCGCAGCTGCTTCTCCACCCGGGCCAGGGTCTCCCTCAGCGGCTGCACCAGGTTTTCCACGGCGGCCCGGCGGGTGTCCAGATCACCGGCGGCCCTGGCGCTGGCCGCGCCCAGCCGTCCCTCGGCGATCTCCAGGAAGCGCCGGGTGCTCTGGTCGAGCGCCTGGGCGGACAGTGCCTGGAAGCGCTCGGCGAGCTGCCCGTCGATCAGGCTGGCCTTCTCCAGGGCGGCCCGTTCCACGAAAGCGGTGTGCTCCTGCGCGGCGCGGGCTCGCTCGTCAGCCGCGCGGGCCTGGGCCGTCAGGTCGGCGGTCGCGGTCGCAAGCCGCCCGCGCGCGTAGAGGTAGCCGATGGCGGCCCCGAGCAGGACGCCAGCCAGCAGCCCGGCAAGCAGCGACATCACGTTCATATACGGGCCATGCTCGCAGCCGGTGCCGACAGAGTCCCGCTGACACGCCCGGCCGGGCCGGTCTGGCCGGCCTGGCGGGGGCCGCCCGCCAGGCGCGGTCGGGGCCGCCTGAGGGGGGCCGCAGCGCCGAAGGAGCCCCGGCGCGCACCTAGAATCGCCCAGGTGAGCTTGTCTATCGGCATCGTCGGACTGCCCAATGTGGGCAAGTCAACCCTGTTCAATGCGCTGACCCGGGCCAGCGTCCTGGCGTCCAACTACCCCTTCGCGACGATCGAGCCCAACGTCGGCGTCGTGGGCATCCCGGACGCGCGCCTGGACGCGCTGGCCGGGTTGTACCACTCGGCGAAGATCGTGCCCGCCACCGTGCGCTTCGTCGATATCGCCGGGCTGGTCCGGGGCGCGTCGCAGGGGCAGGGCCTCGGCAACCAGTTTCTGTCCCATATCCGGGAAACCGACGCTATCTGCCAGGTCGTCCGGGTCTTCACCGACCCGGACGTCGGTCATGTCGACGGCGATGTCTCGCCGGAGCGCGATATCGAGACGATCGCGACCGAGCTGATGCTGGCCGACCTGCAGACGCTGGAGAAGGCCGCGCCCCGGCTGGCGAAGGAAGCCAGGTCCGGCAAGGACCGCGAGCGCGTTGCCGCCGCCGAGGCGGCGGCGAAGGCGCAGCAGGTGCTGGACGGCGGCACCACGCTGTTCGCCGGGGCCGCGGCCGCCGGCCTTGACCTCGCCGATCTGCGTGAGCTGCAGCTGCTGACCGCCAAGCCGTTCGTTTACGTATTCAACGTCGACGACGCCGGCTTCGGCGACAAGGCCCTGCGCGACCGGCTGGCCGGGCTGGTCGCGCCGGCTGAGTCGATCTTCCTGGACGCCAGGACCGAGGCGGAGCTGGCCGAGCTGTCCGCGAACGAGGCCGCCGAGCTGCTCGCCGAGCTGGGCATGGGCGAGCCGGGGCTGGCCCAGCTGGCCCGGGCCGGTTCTGCCGCGCTTGGCCTGTCCACGTTCCTGACCGCGGGACCCAAGGAGGCACGGGCCTGGACCATCCCGGTCGGCGCGACCGCGCCGGAGGCCGCCGGCGTCATCCACACCGATTTCCAGCGCGGGTTCATCAAGGCCGAGATCGCGTCTTTCGACGATCTCATGGCCGCCGGATCGATCGCGGCCGCCCGCGCGGTCGGCAAGGCCAGGATCGAGGGCAAGTACTACGTGATGCGTGACGGCGACGTGGTGGAGTTCCGGTTCAACGTCTGACCTTGCCGTCACGCACATACCGGGCCCGGCAGGCACCAGGCGTCTCCTGCTGAACCTGCGGCCATCAGATCACATCTTGGCCTCTGGCCTCATTTAGCCGTTGACGGGTACCGCTGGCTGCTCTAGCTTATGGCCTCACAGGCTTAACACCGCCGTAACCGGCCTGACATTGTTAGCGCTCACAACGGCAGCGCGTGCGCCCTGCGTCCATGCTGCCGAAATGCTGGGGCACCTGCGCCAGCACGGCACACCGATAGTGACAGGGCACAGGAGAAGGTCATCGGCAGCAAGCATCGTGCGGATCCGCCAAGGGCGACTGCGAGCGGATCCTGGCGGCCATGAGTGATCATCCGGTCACGCCTGGCTGCCCTGCCCGACGGACAAGTTCCGCTTCTCCGGCCATGAGCCTGCCACCCGTTATTGCCCGTA
This sequence comes from Streptosporangiaceae bacterium, assembly GCA_052146815.1. Classification (GTDB taxonomy): domain Bacteria; phylum Actinomycetota; class Actinomycetes; order Streptosporangiales; family Streptosporangiaceae; genus DATJZH01. The sequence continues at coordinate 22,857 of JBKQMG010000118.1, forward strand.
TGCATGTCCTGCGGCGCGGGCCATCTTGCTCGCCCATCAGCTAGGGGACACATTTCTGCCCGAAAGAAAGTGGAGGCCCGTGATGAGAAGAGTCGACCCGAAGGTCGATGAGGCAATCGAGACCCTGAACATGAAGGACGGCCCCAGCCGGCGCAAGCTCCTGTCCGGTGCGGGCATGGTCAGCGCGACTGCTGCGGCGTCCGCGCTGCTCGCGGCGTGCAGTTCGTCGGGCAGTTCGGCCGCCGCGACGAAGAGCGCGGGCGGGAACTTCCCGAAGGGCCCGTCCGCGCAGTACTGGTTCGTCAACCATGTCACGACTAACCCGTTCTTCGTGCCGACCCAGTACGGCTTCCAGGACGCAGCCGCGCTGCTCGGCATTCCCGTGCCGAAGTGGGAAGGGTCGACGACCTCGACGGTGTCCCAGATGGTGAGCGCGATCAACAGCGCCATCTCCGCCAAGGCCGACGGCATCGCGACCACGGTGATTACCTCGACCGGATTCACCACGCCGATCGGCAGCGCGATGAGCGCCGGTATCCCGGTCATCACCTACAACGCTGACGGCGCGGTCAACGCCAACGGCACGGCCGACATCGGCAGCAACCGGCTCGCCTACGTGGGCCAGGCGCTGTACACCTCCGGCCAGCAGATGGGAGAGCGGATCAAGTCCCTGGTCAAGACCCCCGGCGAGGTCGTGATCTTCATCGCTACGCCCGGCACCGGGAACATCCAGCCTCGCGAGGACGGCGCCGTGTCGATCCTCAAGCCGGCCGGCTACACGGTGAAGGAAGTCGCCACCGGGGCGCTGACGTCCGCGGAGCTCGGAGCCATGAAGGCCTACCTGATCGGCAACAAGAGCGTCAAGGGCGCTTTCGCGGTGGACGGCGGCTCCACCGAGTTCCTCGGCCAGGCCCTGAGCGAGACCGGCCTGGCCGGCAAGATCCCGTCGGGCGGCTTCGACACCACCCCGACGACGCTCAGCAACATCGAGAAGGGCCTGACCGACTTCACCATCTACCAGGACCCGTACCTGCAGGGCTTCCTGCCCACGCTGTACTTTTACCTGTACAACCTCTCGGGCGGCACGCTGGGCCCGTCGGACACCGACACCGGCCTGACCTTCATTACCAAGAGCAACGCCGCGCCTTACACCAAGCCCAGCCGGTTCCAGGGCTCGACGACGGCGCAGACGTACGTTCCGCGGCCGTCTGGCGCGATCAGCAACCCGATCGCGACCACGGACTCCTGACAGAGCGGCCCGGGACTCCCGGAATTAGGGCAGCGCGCCGACAGCGGCAGACTGGACTGGTTCGCCAGGCCGGTGGCCGCTGTCGGCGCGTGCAGCGCATTGAGCACAGAACGGAGGCATCGTGAGCGACATCACCACACGCAGCCAAGAAGCCCTCGGACGGGGTTCTCCGGGCGGCGGAAGTGGTGGCCCTGGTGTGATGCGGCGCAGCGTCGGGTTCGTGGCCCGGCAGCGCGAGGCCACCGTTCTGCTGGTGACGATCGTGCTGCTCCTGTACTTCGGCATCCGCTATCCGACAACCTTCGTATCCAGCACGAACGCGATAGACCTGCTGTCGGAGAACGCCGCGCCGATCATCATCATCGCGATCGGCGAAGTCTTCCTGCTGATCTGCGGCCAGATCGACCTGTCGGTCGGCTTCACTTACGCGCTCTCGCCGTTCATCATGTACTTCGCGATCACCTACTACCACTTCCCGGCATTCCTGGCGATCATCGCCAGTCTGGTGATGGGGCTGATAGTAGGGTGGGTCAACGGATTCGTCACGGTCACGCTCGGGGTACCTTCCTTCATCACCACGCTCGGTACTGGTTTCGTCCTGCTCGGGATCGTGCTGACGACGTCGCATGCCTACCCGGTGAGCATCCCTCCGAGCGCTGCCACCCTCGGCAGGTATCTCGGCGCCGACCCGTGGTCCCAGTTCATCTGGGCCGTCATCCTGACCGCGATCTTCTACGTGGTGCTGAACCGGACGCGGTGGGGCCTGCACACGGTCGCGACCGGCGGAAACCAGCTCGGGGCGCGGGAAGCCGGGATCAACGTCGGCAGGATCACCTACGGCAACTTCATGATCACGGGCGTGCTGGGAGCACTGGTCGGCCTTCAGGTGGCCTTTTACGGCAACACCATCGACCCGTCAGCCGGCGGTTACGAGCCGATGTTCCTCTCTGTGACCGCAGCGGTCATCGGGGGGACCGCGATGCTCGGCGGCCAGGGCACGATTCTCGGCGCGTTCCTCGGCGCGATCGTGATCTCCACCATCACCGACGGCTTCAATGTCGCCGGTGTCAGCGCCAACCCGCAGCCCATCATCTACGGCGGCGCGATCCTCATCGCGATGATTGCCAACGTGCGGCTTGCACGGCTGCGAGCAGCGGGGAGCGACCTATGACTACCGAGCCAGCAGCGGGCGTGTCGGGCGCCCCGGGCGACGACGTGCTCCAGGTGGAACACGTCAGCAAGCGCTTCGGCGCGGTGACGGCGCTCACCGACATCAACATGCATCTGGGCAAGGGGGAGGTACTCGGCCTGCTCGGCGACAATGGCGCCGGCAAGTCCACTCTGCTCAAGATTCTCTGCGGCTTCCAGCGGCCGGATTCGGGCCGGATCCTGCTCAACGGCGAGGAGGTCCACCTCAAGTCGGTGGACCATGCCCGCTCGCTGGGCATCGACGCGGTCTACCAGGACCTCGCGATGATCAACCAGCTGTCGGTGTACCACAACATGTTCCTCAACCGGGAGCGCGTCCGCTGGCCGCTGCTCAACAACCGATCCATGCGCAAGACGGCCGCGGCTCAGCTGAAAGAGATGGGAGTGAACATCGCGTCGGTCGACGTGGAAGTCGCCCAGTTGTCCGGCGGGCAGCGCCAGGCGATAGCCGTGGCGCGGTCGGTCTACTCGGAGGCGAAGATCCTGCTGCTTGACGAGCCGCTGGCCGCAATGGGCGTCAAGGAGGCGGCGATCATCCTGGACCTGGTGCGCGACCTCAAGGAAAAGGCCAGCGTGTCAATCATCATCATCGCGCACAACTACGGCCAGGCGCTGGAGATATGCGACCGGGTCAACCTGCTCCAGCAGGGCATGATCACCGTGGATAAGAAGAGCTCGGATACCTCCGTGGCGGAGCTGACCGACATCGTCGTAGCGGAGTACCGCAAGGCTCAGCAGGAGCGTCACCGCAGCGCGTGAACGGCCGCCGGGGCAGACACTCCGGCCCGGCCGGCCCCGGTGCAGCTTTGGTGCGTCAGACCTGGACGAACTCGATCCCGGTCACCTGGCAGAACGCCTTCCAGCCGGCCGCATGGTGCCCGAGGTTCATCACCTCGTGGTGCGGGCCGCCCGCGCCCAGCCAGCCGTTCAGGCACGCGCGCACGCCGCTGGCGGGCCGGAACTGGCCGTAGGGCATCTCCAGCGCGGGCAGTTCCCGGCTGTCCAGGTTCTCGCCTTCGGCGACCACCAGGCGGAACCGCTCTCCCTCCAGGGACACCAGGGCCGCGAGCGTCGCCGGGCCCGGCTGCAGCTGGAACAGGAACGTCGGCGGATCGGCCAGCTTGCCGATCCCGAGCGGCCGCTTGATGAGCTTCACCGGCCGGTCGGTGCGCGCGACCTTCCAGTTCCCCTCGCCCATATGGCTCTGCAGGATCGAGTCCGACGGGAAATCCATCGCGTACATCTCGGTGAAATGCGCGTCGCCGATGAGCACGTGCCCCGCGTAGACCATGCAGGCGGTCAGCACGTCGCCCTCGGCGGCGTATCCGTATCCCTTGGCCATGAGGCTGGAGGCGGCCGCCAGCGGCAGCCGGCTGAAGCGGCCGTCCTCGCCGATGGCGTCGAAGTGCGCAGTGTAGGCACCGAAACCGCGCTCGGCGAGGATCTGCTCGATGGCGACCTGCATGCGGGCGTGGTCCTGGCGCTCCTCGGCGGAAAGCCGCGGGTCGATCTCGAAGCTGGCGTCCTCGAAGGCGATGACGTCCTGCGCCTGCGCGTCGGTGACCGCGAGCATGCCCCGGTACATGTCGCCGGGTGCCACCGCGAGGATCTGCGGGCCGAGGGAGCGGATCAGCGCGCTCTCGTCCACCCGGATATCGCCCATGTCGTTCATCGCATAACCGAAGATCGCGGTCTTCAGTGACTTCCACGCGCTCGCCGCCGCCGCGGCGCGGGCCCACCGGCCCACGTCCGCCGCGAATGACTCGCTTTTCCAGTCATCGGTGAGCACGGTGAACCGGCGCCCGGCCCGGACCATCGCGTTCGCGGTATCCTGCGCGCCGTGCACGCCCTGGTTGTAGGTCATGTCGTCCATGTTCCAGGCCGGGGTCACGTTTGGCTCGGGCTGGATATTCGCCAGCAGGACCGGCAGCCGGCACTCCGCGAGCAGCCGCGCCACCCGCATCGCCGGCCCGTAGGTCAGCATCACCACCATGATCCCGTCCAGGTCCATGGCCTCGAATTCGCGCATGGCCCGCTCGGCGTCCTCGCGGTACCTGACCGGCTTGCTGGGGATGAACTCCCCGATACCGGACAGGTGCCCGGCCAGCTCGGCGGCGTAGCCCTCCTGCCGCTCGGCAATCCCCGGGATCATCTCGTCGTAGAGGGCCTGCATAATGCCCAGGATCCCGATGCGCGGCCTGCGGTCTGACATCCTCACTCCTTAACAACGGCCCGTGGCGCCTGCGCACCCTGCGCCAGCGGGCTCCTTAGTTTCCTGCGGCCGATCCGCGGTGCGCGGGGCCCGGACACGGCTGTCCGGCGAGCGCGCCTCAGCGCTGGCCGTACTCCTGCTTGTAGCGGGTGTGCAGGGCGTCGATCTGGTCCTGCGGGAGCGGCTCCAGCTCGCCGTGCGCCCGCGCGAGATGGACGGTCGCGGCCACGTCCTCGCACATCACCGCGGCCTTCACCGCCGTGCCGGCGGTCGGCCCGATCGTGAACACGCCATGCCGGGCCATCAGCACGGCGGGGGAGCGGTGCCCGGTGAGGGTCGCCACGACGGCACGGCCGATCTGGTCCCCGCCGATCAGCGCGAACGGGCCGACCGGTATCTCGCCGCCGAACTCGTCAGCCATGGCCGTGATCACGCACGGGATCGCCTCGCCCCGCGCCGCCCACGCGGTCGCATACCGGGAATGGGTGTGGACCACCCCGCCGGCCTCCGGCATGTGCCGGTACACGTAGGCGTGCGTGGCCGTGTCACTGGACGGGCTGAGCGAGCCCTCGACCCGCTGGCCGTCCAGGTCGCAGACGACCATGGACGCGGGCGTGAGGTCGCGGTAGGAGACTCCGCTCGGCTTGATGACCATCAGGTCGGCGCCGGGGACCCGCGCGGAGATATTGCCGGATGTCCAGGCGACAAGGTCGTTGTCGACCAGCACGGCGTGCAGCGCGCACACCTCGTCCCTGGTCGCCGCGATCGCCTGCGCGAGGCCGGGGCTCGCCGGGGCGTCAGTGCTCACAGCTGGCTCCCTTCCTGATCAGACGGCGCCTGGCGGGCCGGCTCCTGGCGCGCCAGAGCGCGGCGGCGGATCGCCCGCAGGCGGTGCATGACCTCGTTCGCCCCGCGGCCGAAATAGTCGTGCAGCCGCAGGTACTCGGCGTACAGCTCGTCGTAGGTGTCGGCGGCGGCGCTGTCCGGGACGTAGACGGCGGTCCGCCGGCCGCCCATCGCGGCGGCGGCGGCCGGCACATCGGCGTACGCGCCGGCGGCGACCGCCGCATGCAGGGCGGAGCCGAGCGCCGGTCCCTGCTCGGAGGCGATGGCGCTGAGCGGGCGCCGGGTCACGTCCGCGTAGATCTGCATCACGAACTCGTTGCGCAGCAGGCCGCCGGCGATCACGAGCTCCGTGACGGGAACCCCGGCATCGCCGAAGGCGTCAATGATGACCCGGGTGCCGAAGGCGGTCGATTCCACCAGCGCCCGGTAGATGTCCGGAGCCCGGCTGGCGAGGGTGAGCCCGACGATGGCGCCGGACAGATGATGATCGACCAGCACGCTGCGGTTGCCGTTCAGCCAGTCCAGCGCGATCAGCCCGTGCGCCCCGGCGGGCTGCCGGGCGGCCTGCTCGGAAAGCAGGTCGTGAACCGATATGCCGCGCTGCCTCGCCTCGTCCCGGTAAGCCGCCGGGGCGGCGTGCTCGGCCGCCCAGGCGAAAAGGTCGCCGACGCCGCTCTGCCCGGCCTCGTAGCCCCACAATCCGCTCACGATGCCGCCGTCGACGGCCCCGCACATCCCCGGTACCTCGGCGAGCGCAGCCGCGCTCATGACGTGGCAGGTGGAGGTGCCCATGATGGCGACCATCTGACCGGGCCCGATCGCGGCGGCGGCAGGCGCGGTGACGTGCGCGTCCACGTTCCCCACCGCGACCGCGATGCCCTCGGGCAGCCCGGTCCAGCCCGCGGCCTCGGCGGTCAGCCACCCGGCGCGGGCGCCCAGCGGCAGGATCTCGTGCTCGAGCTTCCCGGCGGCGAAATCGGCGAAACCCGGGTTGAGCGCGGCGAGGAACTCGCGGGACGGGTAATGACCGTCCTGCCGGATGCCCTTGTAGCCGGCTGTGCAGGCGTTGCGGGTCTCACGGCCGGTCAGCTGCCAGATGATCCAGTCGGCGCCCTCGATCCACCGGTCGGCCCGCTGGTAGATCTCCGGGTCCTCCTCGAGCAGCTGCAGCGCCTTGGCGAACTGCCATTCGGACGAGATCTTCCCGCCGTACCGGCCGATCCATGGCTCGCCGCGCTCGTGGGCGAGCGCGTTGATTCTGTCCGCCTGCGGCTGTGCGGCGTGATGCTTCCACAGCTTCGGGTAAGCGTGCGGTCGTCCGGCCAGCTCCGGCAGCTGGCACAGCGGCGTCCCGTCGGCCGCGGTCGGCATGACCGTGCACGCGGTGAAGTCCGTGCCGATGCCGATCACGGTCCCCGGATCGATCCCGGCGCGGTCGATGGCCGCGGGCACGGCGCGCTGCAGCACCTCGCGGTAGTCCTCCGGGTCCTGGAGGGCCCAGTCCGGCGGCAGCTGCCCGCCGGTGGCGGCGAGCGTGTCGTCCATCACGCCGCTGGCGTAGTCGTGCACGGCCGTGCCGAGTTCGGCTCCGTCAGCGGCCCTTACGACCAGTGCGCGCCCCGAGAGGGTGCCGAAGTCCACTCCCACGACGCAGGAGCCGGTGTTGTTAGCGCTAACAGCCATGGTTCATTCTCACGCTCGATCCTCCTGACGTGCGTCTGGTTTGACTTATGTATCTCGGTCTGGCGTCTATATCCGGGTCTGGCGGCGATATCCCCGGTGAGCGGGCCCCGGCTCGCCTGGAATCCGCCGTGGGCCCGGCGCGGCGCTGGCGCGGACGACGAGCTCGGCAGCGACCGGGATGCCGGGTGACGACTGATCACCGTTGATCCGGTCAAGCAGCAGGCGCAGCGCCCGTCTGCCGAGCTCGCCGAAGTCCTGCCGCATGGTGGTGAGCGGCGGCAGGAAGAACTCCGATTCGGGGATGTCGTCGAACCCGACGACGCTGATGTCAGCCGGCACCCGGATCCGCCGTTCGGACAGGGCGCGCAGCAGGCCGAGCGCCATCTGGTCGTTGCCGCAGAACACCCCCGTCACGCCCGGCATGAGCGCGAGCCGCAGGCCCTGCTCGTACCCGCTGCGCGCCGACCAGTCCCCGCGCATTGGCTCGCAGATTGCCGTGCCCGCCGCGTGCAGGGCCTCATGCCAGCCCTCGACCCGTTCCTGCGCGTCCTGTGAGTAGGCCGGCCCGGCGAGATGATGCACGGTCTCGTGACCGAGGCCGAGCAGGTAACGGGCCGCGACCCCGGCGCCGTCCGCGTTGTCGATCGCCACCGAGGCCAGCGAGGTCAGCATGCCGCAGCCGAGGGCGAGCAGCGGGACGTCTGCCGTCATGCCCCTCAGCCCGGTCACGGCCGCGGTCTGCGGCGCGATGATGATGATCCCCTCGACGGACTGCCGGAGCAGATGGTCGACGGCTTCGAGCACGGAGCCGCGATCGAACCCGGGCAGGCTCGCGATGGTGACGGAGTAATCGGGGCGGGCCGCCTGCTCGATGCCGTGCAGCATCGACGCGGGCCCGTACAGGGTGGTGTCGAAGCTGATGACGCCGAGGGCATTGGTGCGCCGGGTCACGAGGGAGCGGGCCGCGGCATTGGGCCGGTAGCCCAGTTCCCGGACCGCGTCCAGGACTCGCTCGCGGGTTCGGGCCCGGACGTTGGGATGGTTGTTAAGCACCCGCGAGACAGTCTGGTGCGAGACGCCGGCCAGCCGGGCCACATCTGCCATGATCGGCCGCGCGGCACGGCTATCCGCCGTCGATGCCACCTGGCCTCCCTCGGCTGCATGGCTGGCGCGATCTTGGACTCAAGTGATTGTCATCGCTAATCGCGCGGGTGGTCAAGCGCGCAGCGTAGCCGCACGCGGGCCCCGGCCCGCGTGATCCGCCCGCGGTCGTTATGAGAACCTTCGGGGGAATACCCGTAGCCTGCCGCAGACTGAAGCGCGGCTGCGCACCGGACGCAGCGCCAGAAAGGACCACGATGCTCGTCGCGGGCGTGGATTCCTCGACCCAGTCCACCAAGGTCCTGCTGTGCCGGGCCGAAGACGGGGCGGTGGTCGGATCCGGCAGCGCGCCGCATCCGGCCGGCACTGAATGCGACCCGGCGGCTTGGTGGGCTGCCCTGCAGCAGGCGGGCGCCGGCCTGCTGGAGCGCGCCGCCGCGATCGGGGTGGCCGGGCAGCAGCACGGGATGATCGCGCTGGACGAAGCGGGCACGGTGATCAGGCCGGCGCTGCTGTGGAACGATCTGCGCTCTGCCGGAGCCGCGCAGCAGCTGGTGCGCGAGCGCGGCGGCCCGGCCTGGTGGGCGGAGCAGACCGGCAGCGTGCCGACGGCATCATTCACCGTCACCAAGCTGCGCTGGCTGGCCGAGCACGAGCCCGCCGGCGCCGCCCGCACCGCCGCCGTGCTGCTGCCGCACGACTGGCTGACGTGGCGGCTGCGAGCCGCGCCCGCCACTTCGGCCCGCTCGGCGGGCTTCTCCGGCCCTGCCTCGCCGTCCGCCGCCTCGTCCGGGGCCCCGCCGCCGAGTGCCTTCCTGCCGCTGACCGAGGCCACGACTGACCGGGGTGATGCCTCCGGCACGGGATACTTCCGCCCGTCGGACGGGACGTGGCTCCCGGAGGTGGCGGCGGACGCGCTCGGTCATCGGCTGGCGCTGCCACGGGTGGCGCGGCCCGCCGAGGTCGTCGGCCAGAGCAGCGGGGGCGCGGTCCTGTCCGCGGGCACCGGCGACAACATGGCCGCCGCGCTCGGGCTGGGCCTGGAGCCCGGCGACGTCGCCGTCTCGATCGGCACCTCGGGCACGGTCTTCGCGGTCAGCCCCGTGCCCGCCGCTGATGAGTCCGGCGCAGTCGCCGGCTTCGCGGACGCGGCCGGGCGGTTCCTGCCGCTGGTCTGCACGATCAACGCCGCGCTGGTCCTGTCCGCCGGGGCCGCGCTGACCGGCGGCGGACTGGACGGGCTGTCGGCCCTCGCCCTGGCGGCGCAGCCCGGCGCGGGCGGAATCACCCTGCTGCCGTACCTGGACGGCGAGCGCACGCCGGACCGGCCCGGTGCTACCGGCGTGCTGCGGGGCCTGACGACCCGCAACGCCTCTCGGGAGAACCTGGCCCGGGCCGCGGTCGAGTCCGTCCTGGCCTCGCTGGCCGAGGCGGCGGACCTGCTCGCCGCCCAGGGCGTGCCCCGGCGGCGGGTCCTGCTCATCGGCGGCGGCTCCCGATCGGCGGCGGTGCGCGCCCTCGCGCCCGGCATTTTCGGCGCACCGGTCCTCGTGCCGGAGCCGGGGGAGTACGTAGCGCGCGGCGCGGCGCGGCAGGCCGCCTGGGCACTGGCCGGAGCGACCGAGCCGCCGCCGTGGCCGCCGGCCCGGCCGGCTGCCGAGTACACCGGGGCCGCCCAGCCCGGCCTGCGCGCGCGGTACGCGGCGCTGCGCGACGACACCGCAAGCTGGAAATGACCCGGGCGCTGCGAATGATGCGGGCGCTGGAAGGGTGTGACCGTGGCCTGAAGATGACCGCGGGCTAACGACCGCGGCGTGCAAGGGTGTGACCGCGGGCTGGAAATACCGCGGTGTGGATGTGACTGCCTGGAAAGAAGGGACCTGACCGTGAGCACAGAACGCTATGTACCGACACCGGCCGACAAGTTCTCGTTCGGCATCTGGACTGTCGGCTGGCAGGGCGTGGACGTCTTCGGCTCGGCAGTCCGGCCGCCGATGGCCGCCGGCCGCGCTGTCCGGAAGCTGGCGGAACTCGGCGCGTACGGGGTGAACTTCCACGACAACGACGTGTTCCCGTTCGACGCCGACGAGGACGAGCGGGGCAAGCTCATCGCGGCGTTCCGCGCCGCGCTGGACGAGACCGGGCTGGTCGTGACCACGGCGACGACGAACCTGTTCGCGCACCCGATGTTCCGCGACGGCGGCTTCACCGCGAATGACCGGGACGTGCGCCGGTTCGCGCTGGCCAAGGTGATGCGCAACCTGGACCTCGCGGCCGAGCTAGGCGCGAAGGTATACGTGTGCTGGGGCGGCCGCGACGGCGCGGAGTCCGGCGCCGCCAAGGACGTGCGCGCCGCTCTGGACCGGTGCCGGGAAGCGTTCAACGTGCTATGCCAGTACGTTCTTGACCAGGGCTATGATCTGCGCTTCGCGCTCGAGCCCAAGCCGAACGAGCCCCGCGGCGACATCCTGCTGCCGACCGCCGGGCACGCCCTGGCCTTCATCACCGAGCTTGAGCATCCCGAGATGGTGGGCCTCAACCCCGAAGTGGGGCACGAGGAGATGTCCGGGCTGAACTACGCGCACGCGATCACCCAGGCGCTGTGGCACGGCAAGCTGTTCCACATCGACCTCAACGGCCAGCACGGCCCGCGCTACGACCAGGACCTGCGCTTCGGCGCCGGGAACGCGCGCGGCGCCTTCTGGGTCGTCGATGCCCTCGAATCCGGGGGCTACGACGGTCCCGTGCACTTTGACTTCAAGCCGCCGCGCACCGAGGACGACGAAGGTGTCTGGGTGTCAGCGGCCGCCTGCATGCGCAACTACCTGATCCTGCGGGAGAAGACCCGTGCGTTCCGGGCCGACCCCGAGGTTGCCGAGGCGCTGCGCGCGGCTCGGGTGCCCGACCTCTCGCGGCCCACCCTGGCCGAGGGCGAGACCTGGCGTGACATCCGCGGCTATGCCCCCGACGCCGCCGCGCTCGGTGAGCGCGGCATGGGCTTCGAGCGCCTCGATCAGCTGGCCCTCGAATACCTCTACGGCGTCCGCTAGGGCCGGCCCGTCGGCGAGGGCGTGGATGACGCGCGCTCGGACGTGCTGGTCGGTGAGCAGGCGGCTCATGCACTCTTGCTGTTCCTGCGCCTGGTGCCAGCGCGGATTGCCGGAGTGAGCGTCGGCGAGGAACTCCTCCACCCGGTCGGCGCGGCGCTGCCAGGCAGCCGGCGCCGGATCTAGGCCGGAGAGTTCCTGCCGGGCGCGCACGGTGAACCCGCTGCGCCTCAGCAGGCTGTCCAGCTCCGCCTCAGAGGGGAACTCGGTTCCCTCCGGCGTGCAGGGGAGCTACGGGGAGAACCGGAGGTAGACCAGGAGCCCGAGCTGTCCGGCCGGGACCAGTACGCGGCGCAGTTCAGCGAGGGCGGGGAGCTTGTCGCTCAGCGCGGACAGCACGCCGAGGATCAAGGCGGCGTCGAAGGAGCCGTCGGCGAAGGGCAGGTGCTGCCCGGCGGCGGCGACAGTCGGCAGGCCGAACAGCTGGCTCGCTGCGCGGCAGGCGCCCTGCATCGGCTCAGCCAGCACGGGCCGCACCCCGAACTCCTCGGGCCCGATTACGCGCGGCCAGGCTGGCTCGGCCGGAAGCTGGACCTGTCCCCGGCGTCCGGATGCTGGACAGCGGGGCCGGGCTCGGCGGTCCGGCGGCGCTGGCCGCCAGCCTGCCGGGGCAGCGCCAGCCCTGCCGCGCTGAGTGGATGTCATCAGGGCCGGCCGGAAGTCAGGGGTGTTCTGATGCTCGCCGGCCAGCAGTGCGTCACACGAGCCGGCCAGGATTCCGGCGATCTTCTCGATTCCCTGGGCGTCGAACGGGCGCGCCGACAGATCGGTCAGCACCACCGGCCGGCCGCGGGCCGCGGCGAGCAGTGCGCTGTCCGCCTGCGGGGAAAGCGGGAGATCGGCGGTACCGACGCTCGACTCCGCGCGGAACGGCACCGCGCCGCCGGCCGTGAACGGGCAGGGCACTGGCGCCATCTCGCAGCTCAGGTCAGCGCGGACGCCTCCGCACGGGCCGTAGACCATCCGCTTGGGGCATTCCGGGCGGTCTGCGCAGCGCGCGGGCCTCGTGACATGCGGTAGCGGATCCCGGGCAGACGCCGTCTTTCTGGCTAGCGTGCCGTCACATAGACTGCGCGGCCATGAGCAGCGAGCCCACGAAAAGCACTGAGCTAACTAACAGCACTGAGCTAACTAACAGCACTGTCCCGCCCTCTGCCCCAGCCCGCCTGCTCCCGCCGCCCGTCCAGCGGATCCCCGCCGACCGCACCCATCACGGCGACACCGTGGTGGACGAGTACTCGTGGCTGGCGGACAAGAACAACCCGCAGACCATCGAGTACCTCGAGGCCCAGAACGCCTACAGCGAGGCGATGACGGCTGGCCAGGCGGAGCTGCGCGAGACGATCTTCGGCGATATCAAGGCCCGCACGCAGGAGAGCGACCTGTCGGTTCCGTCCCGCAAGGGCGACTGGTGGTACTACGCCCGGACCGAGGAGGGCCGGCAGTACACGGTGTTCTGCCGCCGCGCGGTACGGCCGGACGACGCCGGACCGCCCATGACGGCCGACGGCGCGCCCCTGGACGGCGAGGAAGTGCTGCTGGACGCGAACGAGCTGGCCGGCGACCAGCGGTTCTTTGCCCTGGGTGCCTATTCGGTCAGCCCGGATGGCCGGCTACTCGCGTACTCGACCGACTACGAGGGCCACGAGCGCTTCACGCTGCGGGTCAAGGACCTCGCGACCGGCCAGACGGCGACGGACGAGATCCCGGACACCTTCTACGGCACCGCGTGGTCCAGGGACGCCACCACGCTGTTCTACATCACTGTCGACGACGCCTGGCGGCCGTACCGGGTGTGGCGGCACATGATCGGCAACCCGGCGGCCGACGACGTGATCGTATTCGAGGAGCCGGACGAGCGCTTCTGGGTCGGCGTCGGGCTGACCCGCAGCGAGCGCTACCTGATCATCTCCTCCACCAGCAAGCTCACGAGCGAATCCCGGCTGCTGGACGCGGGGGATCCCGCCGGCGACTTCAGCGTGGTGCTGCCGCGCCGCCAGGGCGTGGAGTACGAGGTCGACCATCAGGTCACCGCCGACGGCACCGACCGGCTGCTGATCCTGCATAACGACCACGCCGAGAACTTCGAGCTCGTTGCCGCGCCGGTGTCTGATCCGTCCGCCTGGACGCCGATCGTGGCGCACCGCGAAGACAGCCGGCTGCTGAGCGTCGACGCCTTTGCTGACTACCTGGTGCTCTACCTCCGCCGGGACGGCCTGACCGGGCTGCGGATCCTGCGCCCGGACGGCAGCGGGCACGACGTCAGTTTCGGCGAGCCGGTCTACCGGGTGTCGCCGGGCTCCAATCCGGAGTACGCATCGACCACCTACCGGCTGAATTTCGCCTCGCTGGTGACTCCCGATTCCGTTTATGACTGCGACATGGCGACTGGCTCGCTGACGCTGCTGCGCCGCCGCCCGGTGCTGCCGCTGCCGGACGGACGGGAATACGACCCCGCCGACTACGAGCAGTACCGGGAATGGGCGACCGCCGAGGACGGCACCAGGATTCCGATTTCGCTGGTCTGCCGGAAGGGAACGGCGTGCGACGGCAGCTCGCCATTTCTGCTCTACGGGTACGGCAGCTATGAGATTTCGGCTGATCCGAGCTTCTCGGTGGCGCGCCTGTCTCTTCTCGACCGCGGATTCGTGTACGCGATCGCGCACATCCGCGGCGGCGGCGAAATGGGCCGTCACTGGTATGACCACGGGAAGATGCTGCGCAAGGCCAATACGTTCACCGATTTCGTGGCGAGCGCCCGGCACGTCGTGAGCTCAGGGTGGACGTCGCCGGAGCGCCTGATCGCGCGCGGCGCCTCGGCCGGCGGTCTGCTGGTGGGGGCTGCGGTGAACATCGCCCCGGAAGCATTCGGCGGCGTGGTGGCGCAGGTTCCGTTCGTGGACGCGCTCACCTCGATTCTCGACCCGTCACTGCCCCTCACGGTGACCGAGTGGGAGGAGTGGGGTGACCCGCTGCACGACCCCGAGGTGTACCAGTACATGAAGTCGTACTCGCCGTACGAGAACATCGCCGTGGACGCGACCTACCCGCCGATTCTCGCGGTCACGAGCCTGAATGACACCCGCGTCCTCTACAGCGAGCCGGCCAAGTGGATCGCGCGGCTGCAGGCGGAGGCGAAGGGCGGCCCGTTCCTGCTCAAGACCGAGATGGTGGCCGGGCACGGCGGGCGCAGCGGCCGGTATGACGCCTGGCATGAGGAGGCGCAGATCCTGGCGTGGATCATCGGCACCGCCGCGGCCGGGCGGACGTCCTGAGGTCCGCTCGCCGCGCCAGGGCCGCCGCCCGCACGGCCAGGGATGCCTGCTGGCCGGGCAAACTGCCCGGATCTTTAGGCTATCGCCGCATTTCATCGGCCGTTGTCACAGTAATGGTCACACCGCGGGCGTCACATTGCCCGTGACCTGGGTTCAGGCGCACCCGCCAGCGGCCGGGCAGCGCGCCACGCCGACGCGCCGGCGGCCTCAATCGCCGGTTGGCTGGGCGTTTTGCCGCAGAATGGTGCCCAGACGGGCAAGGGTGCGCCGCAATTTCTTGCTGCGCAGGCGCAGAAGGGCGAGCGGAGGTGCGATGGTTCGCAGGGCGACCCTCGAGCGCGGGCAGCCGAGTGCTGCAGGCGATGAGGTGCTGCCCGGGACGCCGGATGCGCCGAGCCCTGCCAGTCCTCTCGCGCGGCAGCGCGCGGTCCGGCGCAGCCGCGGCTCGGGCGGCAGGTGGCTGGTCTGGCTAGGGCGCGCAGTGGTATGGGCGGTGCTCCTGGTGATCGGCTACCGGGGTGTCGCCGCGATCGTGACCGGAGAGTCGGGCACGTCGGCCGGCGTGCCGACGACCGCCGCGCCTTCGGGCCATGGCTACCCGGCGACGCTCGCGGAGGCCTACGCCCTTGAGTTCGGCAGCATCTACCTGAACTACAGCCCTGCGGCAGCAGCGAGGCGCAGCAATGCGCTGGCGGCCTTCCTGCCGCCCGGATCTGATTCCCAGCTCGGCTGGAATGGCGCCGGATCGCAGCGGCTGGAATCAGAGCAGGTCGCCCGCGTCCAGGTCGATAACGCGCATCAGGCCATCGTTACCCTGCTCGCCGAGGTCAGCGGCGGCCGCCTGCTGGAGCTCGGCGTACCGGTCTATTCCTCGGCCGGCGCCCTGGCCATTTCCGGCGAGCCCGCATTCCTCCCGGCCCCGCCGCGCGCGACACCGCCCGCGCCGACGACGGTCGCCAGCACCGATACGACCGCGCAGGCGCAGCTGCAGAATCAGCTGCCGCCGTTCTTCCGGGCCTTTGCCAGCGGCGACAGCACGCTCGGCCGTTTCCTCGCGCCGGGGGCGCAGGTCAGCGGACTGGGCGGCGCCGTCTCGTTCGGCAGTATCTCCCAGCTCACCGTTCCGGTCGGCGGCCCGACCCGGCGCATCACCGCCGTGGTCGTCTGGCAGCTGCCCTCCGCGCAGCCCGCCTCCGGCGCGACGCCCGTGGGCGCTGCCCATGCCGACCTGGAGATGACCTACGACCTGACCGTCGTGCGAGACGGCGGGAACTGGTACGTCAAGGCGATCGGCGCATCCGGCCAGCTGTCGGGGCCGCCATGATAAAAGGCCTCCCGATCGCCCGGACCCCCCGATAACCAGGCTCCCAACCCCCCGGAGAACAGATGTCGTCGCACCTGCTTACCGCGGCATCCCCCCTTGCGCTCAGCACTTCCGGTCTTGTGTCGTACCTTCAGGGCCTGTTCGGACCGCTGTTCCTTGGGATTGTCGGAATCGTTGCCATCTTTTTCCTGTTCACTCGCGAGATCATCCGGTTCGTCCAGTTCTTCGTGCTCGCCATCGCAATCGCCGTTATCTTCTACACGCCGGGCATTGTGCAGTCGCTCGCCACCGGTATTGCGCACGCGCTCGGCGTTCACTGAACCGGCCTTAAAGGTCCCGCGACAGCAGGCGGAAGGGAGAGCAGCAGGGTGGACCTGCCCACCTATACCAACATCTGGCGGATAGAAAAACGGCTGTACAAGCTGTATGACTTTCGGCTGCCCATGCCGTTGCCCGTCGGCCAGATAGCGGTATTCGCGGCCATTGCCGTGCCCTACGTGGTGGTGCTGGCCCTGCTGGGACTCTCCTTCAGCCACACGCTGCTGTGGCTGTACGTGCTGCCGCCCGCGGTGCTCGCATGGCTCGCGACCAGGCCCGTGCTCGAAAGCAAACGGCTGCCTGAGCTCGTCCACTCGCAGTTGCGGTACCTGAGCGAGCCGCGGACCTGGTGCCGCTTTGCCCCGCTCGCGGAAAAAGAAGAGATCACCATCACCTGCCGGGTGTGGCGCCAGGCGCCCCCGGTACTGGTCACGGCCGCCGATGCGCCGGCCCTCGCACTGCCTCCGGCGGCGCCGGTCCCCGCCGCACTGGCGCCCGCAGAACTGGCGCCCGCAGAGGAAGCGAATGCCGCGCTGGCGCCCGCAGAGGAACTGAGCGCCAAGCTGCCGCCCGGTGCCGAAGCGCTGCCGCTCGGCGAGCTGCCGCCCGCGGAGCAGGAGAACGACGATCAGCTGGCCGGCGCGGACTCGGCGGCCGAGGACCTAGTCGCCGAGGACCCAGTGGCCGGAGAACCAGCTCCCGAGGCGCCTGTCCTGACGGACTCGGCGGCGGAGCTCATCGCCCGCGCCGTTGCCGCATGGCCAGCGGCCGAGACAGCCAGGGCCATGGGGGCGCCACCGCCGGTTCGGGGCCGGGGGGCCGGTGCGGCCGCACCGCAGCTCCCGCAGCCTCAGAAGCCGGATATGCCGAGCTTTGAGGTGCCCGAAACTGTCAGCAGCTCCGGGGCTGAGGCCTCCGATCTCACCCGGATGCCCAAGGTTGCCGACGTGCCCGAGCCGGCCGGGGTGCCCGAGGCTCCCGCGGAAACCGAGGCCGCCGGAATGTCCGGGGCCGCAGAGGGCGAGTCGGCTGACGAGCCGCGGACCGATGAAGTCGCCGCCCTCGGGTCCGGCGAGCCAGCTGAGGATTGCGACGAAGATGACTCCCGCCGACCCGAGGCGCTAGCAGCACAGACGCCCGAGCCTGAGGCACCGGAAGCTGGTGCGCATGAGCCGAGAGCGCCGGAAACCGCGGCACACGAGCCCGAGGCGCCTGAGCCTGAGATGCTCGAGCGCCAGACGCCTGAGCCTGAGATGCCTGAGCCTGGAATGTCAGCGGCCGAGTTGCCTGGCGGCGGCGCCGTATCTGAGTCCCTCCCTGAGATCCCCGTTGCGTCCCCCGGCCCCATCCAGCCGCCCCCGGAGGTCCCGCGGCCCGCCGCAGAACCAGTCCGCCCTCGGGTCGCCGCTGAGCCGTCCCGCCCCCTGCGCGTCGTAGAGCGGGCCCTGAGCAGGCCGTCGTCGGCGCGCACCGATGGCTGGCACGAGCGCGTCGTGGTGGTGCCGGGCGGCCACCGGCCTGGCCGGCCCGATCAGCAGACGCGTGACCGGGCCCGGGCGCGCCTGGCCGTCACCGGCCCGCACCGCGTCGTGGTGCTCGGCTGCACGGTGGGCGCGGGCCAGACGGTGACGACGCTCATGACGGGGGAGATGCTGGCCCTGCTGCGCGCGGACCAGATCGCTGTGTTGGACCTCAACCCCGGCAGCTGGTCGCTGTCGGAGCGAGCCAGAGCCGTGCCCGCGATGGACCAGGTGCCGCCGCAGGCCGGTCGCATACCCGGTCCTGGTCGCGCGGCTTCCCGGCTCGAGGTGATTACGGCCAACCCCGCCGAAGCGCACGGCGACTCAGCCGAGGAGGACCTGAGCCGGATGTTCGAGGTCATCTCCGGCCGCTATCCGCTCACGCTGGCCGATCCCGCTGCCCCCGCTGTCCCGCGGGTGCTCGCCGTCGCTGACGAGCTGGTCCTGGTGGCGCCCGCCAGCGCCGACGCGGCGCACGCGCTCGCGATGACCCATGAGTGGCTGGAGGCGCACGGGCACGAGTCGATCGCGAGCAGGTCGATCACCGTCCTTAACGGCGTCAGCCAGGCCACGATGAAGCACGTCGAGCACGCCGAGACGGTCGCCAGGGGCCGGTGCCGCGCCATCGTCCGAGTTCCCTGGGACGATGCGCTGAGAAGGCCAGGCGCCGAAAACATTGCGCAGGCCGCGGCCGCGCCGCAGGCCGGCCGGCCGCCTGCTGACTCCCTCAGCCTGCCCGCCGTGCAGGCCTATACCGCGCTGGCGGGGGTCCTTATCGCCGGGCTCGCTGACGAGCCTGCGCTGCGGAGCGCGCGACTATGAGTGCCCGCGCCGCCGGACGGAGCCGGCTAGCCGTCCGCTACTTCGATGACCGGATCCTGCTGACCGAGACGCACGCCTGGGCTTACTACCGCGTGCCGACCGTGTCGTATGAGTTCACCACTCCGCAGGAGCGCGAGGCGCTCGCCGCCAACATCACGGTTGCGCTCGCGGCCATCCGGATGACCGACGCGGAGGTGCACCTGCGCGTGGTGCACCGGTCCTACCCGGCTGCCGAGTGGGCTACCGGTCTGGACGCGACCTCCGACGGCGGTCCGGGCTGGCTGGAGTACCTCGATGAGGCGTACCGGCATGTCTGGGCCAAGGATTTCTGGGCCAAGGAGATCTACCTGGGCGTCCGGCTGGGCCAGCGCGGAATGCGCGCCCAGCTGTCGGGCGGCTTGTTCTCCCAGTTCCTGTCCGCCTACCGGGCCGGCGAGCAGGCGATGGGGCTGCAGGACGAGGCGGTGTCCGCGGGCGAGATCGCCCGGTGGTCTGAGCACGCCGAGCGGCTCGGCCGGGCACTTGGCGCCAGCACCCTGGCGGCGCGGCACGCCACGTCCGACGACATCGCCTGGCTGTTCCGGCATACGCTGCTGGGCACGCTCGGCGACGCCCCGCCGTCCGCGGCGAAGCGCCGGACGTGGGGCGCCGGCGAGATCGAGGCGCTGGTCGAGGGCCAGGTGCACAACGGGCGCACCTTCCTGCGGCTCGAGCACCCGCAGGGGGAGTCCTACGCGGCGTTCCTGTCCTTCTCCCGGTTCCCCGACGTCATGTACTTCCCCGAGGGCGAGCCGTGGCTGCATTTCGCCGACGCACTGCCCTTCCCGGTGGAGGCCAGCCTGCGGATGAAGCTGATCCCGCCGGCCAGGGCGAGCAAGGACGTCAGCCGCCGGCTCGCGCATGCCAGGGACATGGACGCCCACATCAGGGAGGCGGGCGCCGAGCTGCCCCTCGCGCTCGCCGAGCAGATCGAGGCGGCCAGGCTCCTGGAGCACGGCATCACCAAGGAACGGCTGCCGTTCGTGTACGGGTGGCACCGGCTCATGGTCACCGCTCCGTCCCGTGATCTGTGCGTCCGGCGGGCCGAGGCGGTGACGGAGCACTACCGCGACATCGGCATCGACGTGGTCAGTTCCACCGGTGACCAGTTCTCGCTGCTGCGCGAATCGCTGCCCGGCGACCGGGTGCGCCTCAACTCCTACCTGCAGCGCCAGCCGCTCTACACGATCGCCGGCGGGATGCCGACAGCGACCGTCGACCTCGGTGACCGGGCCGCGGACGACGCGGGCTGGGTCGGTCCTTACATCGGCGAGACGCTCGGCCGGGCTCGGTCGGTGGTCCATTTCGATCCGCTGGTGGCCGCCGCGCGCAACCGGCCGACCGCCGTCGCCATCACCGGTGAGCCGGGCGGCGGGAAGACCACGCTCGCGCTGCTGCTGATCCTGCAGTTCGCGCTGCGCGGCGTCACGGTGGCCGTGATCGATCCCAAGGGCGACGCCGAGTCGCTGGCCGGGCTGCTGCAGCAGCGCGGCCGCAAGGCCAGGGTAGTCCCGCTGGGCAGTGCGGCTCCCGGCCTGCTCGACCCGTTCTCCTTCGGAGATGACCTGGCCGAACGGCGGACGATGGCGACCGAGACGCTCCGGCTGCTGCTGCCGAGGATGAGCGAAGAGCGGGAAAGCGCGATGATCCAGGCCGTCGGCACCGTCGCCGGCCAGGACCAGCCCAGCCTCGGCAAGGTGGTCGCTCACCTGGAGAACTCCGCCGATCCCGCGTCGGTCAACCTCGGCGCCGTGCTCCGGTCGATGTCGGAAATGCGGCTGGCCAAGCTGTGCTTCGCGCCCTCGGGCGGCGAGCGGATCGACGCGGCGGGCTGGACGACGGTGTTCACCCTCGCCGGGCTGACCATGCCCGACGTCGCGGTCAAGCGCGACGACTACTCATACGAGCAGCGCCTGTCGGTCGCGCTGCTCTACCTGGTGTCGCAGTTCGCCCGCAGGCTGCTCAACGGCATGGACCGGCGGCTGCCCAAGGCGATCATCCTGGACGAGGCGTGGGCCATTACCTCGACGCCGCAGGGGGCCAAGCTCATCCCCGAGGTATCGCGGATGGGCCGGTCACGCAACACCGCGCTGATCCTTGTCTCACAGAATGCCGGCGACCTGCTGAACGAGCAGGTGACCAACTGCCTTTCCAGTGTTTTCGCGTTCCGTTCGTCGGAACGCGCGGAGGTCGCCAGCGTGCTGTCGCTGCTCGGACTGGAACCATCCGACGAGCACAAGGCCGCGCTGCGGGGCCTCGGCAACGGCGAGTGCATCTTCCGGGATCTGGATGGCCGGGCCGGGCGGGTCGGCATTGACCTTATTTCTGATGAGCTTCGGCAGTGGCTGGACACGAACCCCACCCGGGCCAGGCCCGGGGATGTTCCTGTCGCCGCCGGAGGCGGGCCGGGGGGCCCTGACGGCGCGCAGGTTGCGCGACCGCCTGCCGGATAGCCGGCGCACCGATGACGAGACCCCCGTCAGGAGCCTCCCGAATGCGCAGACCGCGCCGTCTCCCGCGCAAGACCGTGCTGGTGCTTGCCGTGCTGGCCGGCTTGCTGGCGCTGCCTCATCCGGCGCATGCCGCAGCGGTGCAGGCGGCGGGGCCGCGGCAGGACCGGCCGGCGGCCGTGCGCACGGTGGCGGCGGTGACCCGGACCGCGGCAGCTTCGCGGACTGCTGCCTCGGGCGGCCTGTGCTCAGTGCCCGGGATCGGCGACATCGGCGGCCTGCTCGGTTTCTGCGCGGCGGGCAGCTCCGGGCTGACTGGCGACCTGAACAACATCTGCCAGCCGTCCCTGCCCGATCCCGAGCCGGCCAATTCCGGGATCGACTCACTGATCCGGCCGCCGGCGTCGCCGGGGCCAGTGCTGGCGACCCCCTACAACGAATACGGGGTTGCGGGCCAGTACTGGGCCGCCACCAAGCTGCAGTGCTCCGATATGACCTCGCTGATCGGCAACAATGTCGCCGGTATGGTCTTCGACCTGGCCAAGTCGATCGACCGCGTCACCATCACGCTGTACCAGGCGGCCGCGGGCGAGGGCATCTTGTCCTGGCTCCGCAACGCCGCCGATAAGCTCATCACCAGCCTCGGCAACGCCATTTACTTCCCCTACCTGGCGATCGTGGTCATCATCGGCGCGATCTGGCTGGCCTGGCAGGGGCTCATCCGCAAGCGCGGCTCCCGGACCATCGAGGGCACCGTCTGGATGGTGATCGCCTGCGCAGCGGCGATCTGGCTGATCGGCAGGCCAGCGGACTTCACGGGTGTCGGAAAGGGCGTGTCGGACGGCATCTCGCAGGCGCTTAACGTCGCGTTCGCCAAGCTGCCGAGCCCTGGCCAGAGCAGCTGCCTGCCCGTCCGTCGCGGTGACCCGCAGATCCAGCCGTCCAGCTACAGCTACACCGCGGGCAGCACGGTGGTGGATCAGAACGCCAACGAGCTGTGGACGGTCTTGGTCTGCAAGCCCTGGCTGGACGGGGAGTTCGGCACGACCACCTACTCGGCGCCGGGCGGGAAACCGACCCCGGTGAACATCTACGGCCGTCAGCTGCTCTGGTCGCAGGCCCTGGCCGTCAACGAGAAGCCGACTACCGGGCTGATCCAGGCCAAGCAGGCGACGTATGCCGGGATCGCGGCCAGCCTCCAGCAGCGGTATCCGGCCGTCTATCCGCTCTTCCAGGGCAATCAGTGGACGAGCCGGCTGGAAATCGCCTTCGCGGCGCTGCTGGCCGCCGTGGTGGCCGGAGTTCTCGTGCTGCTGATCTCGGTGACGCTGATCCTGCTGAAGCTCGGGTTCCTGTTACTGCTCATCGTCGGTCCGTTCTTCCTGCTGATCGGCACCCATCCTGGTTTCGGCCGGGTGGTCGCGCTGCGCTGGGTGGAGATGCTCATCGGCGTCCTGCTCAAGCAGGCAGCGGTGGCCCTGGTCCTGAGCGTGCTGCTGTACTGCTACGCCCTGATCATGGGCACGAGCGACGCCGTGCTGCCCTGGGCGCTGAAGATCCTGATGATTTCCCTGGTCACGGTCGCGGCGTTCATCTACCGCAAGCCGTTCCAGCATCTGTTCTCGGCGGTCGGCTACGGGGTGATCGGCTCCCGCGAACGGGCTGAGCTTGACCTGAGCCGGGCCGCCGCGACGGCCCGGGGCAACACCACGACCGCCGCGACGATCGCGGTGCCCGCCTTCGCGGGCTACCGGGTAGCCCGCTGGGCCCGCCGCAACCCCGGCCAGGCCGCCAGCCTGGCGGTAGGAGCGGCGGCGGGCGGAGCCAGCGCGGCCACGGCCGCCGGGCTGTCTGGCCGGGGCGGGGGCGCCCAGGCCGAGGACCTGGAGAGCGCCTCGGGCTCCGGTGCCGAGAACGCGGCTGCGGGCGCAGACTCCGACGGAGCTCCGGCGGCCGCCGGAGCCGGACGGACCGCTCGGGCCAGGGCACGTGCGGCCGCGGCTGCCGAAGGCGGCAGCCGGGACGAGCCCCCGCCGCTGACACTGCCCGCGCGCCCGGCCGCCGCTGGCGTGCCGCCCGCCTGGAACCGCAGCAAGGACGCGGCAGGCTCGGCGCCTGCGGCTGCGGGTGCTGTGCCTGCCGCTGCGGGCCGGCCGGGCACTTCCCGCACGGGTGACCCGGCCCGGCCGGCCGGAGGGACCCGGGCAGGCCGCCCCGTGTGGCCCGGCAGCCCGGCCCGTTCGGCCGGTGCGCCCGCTCGCGGCCCGGCGCAGCGCCCCGCGGGCGGCACCCCGGCGCGCCCGGCCGATCCGCTGCCGGGCAGGGCCGCCGCGGCCGCCGGAGGCCCGCCCGCCGCACCAGCCGCCCGGCAGCCGGCTGCGCCCGTTGTCCGCCAGCCCGCCCCGCGTCAGCCCAGTGCCCCCCAGCCCAGCACCTCCCCGGGTCGTCAGCCCGCGGTGCCGCCAGGTCGCCAGCCCGCGGCCCCGTCGGCGCGTCAGCCCGCTGCGCGCGAGCCCAGGGCCCCGGTGCCCGTCCGCCAGCCCGCGGCTCGGCCGGCACCGGTCCGTCAGCCGGCCGCTGCCCGCCCGGCTGCGCCCCCGGCCCGCCAGCTGGCCGCGCCCGCGGCCCGGTCCGCCGGTCCGTTCGCCGCCCGGTCAGTGCCGTCACCGGGGCGGCCGTCCGGCCCGTGGTCAGGCCGGCCCGCGGGGCCGGCGCAGCGGCCCGGCGGACTGCCGCCCGAACGACCCGCCCCAGCCCGCGAGGCCCCGGCCGGGCCCGCTGGCCCTGGCGGTCAGCGTCCCGGAGGTGACGCGGGCTCGGCGGCTGGCGCGCCGGGCAGCGCGACGCCGGAGGCGCCCGCGCCGTTCTGGCTCAAGTCGATCTGGCGGCGGAAGTAGCGGGCAGATCGATGGAACTGACGCCTCTCCAGCGCAAGGCGGTGTTCGTCGTTATCGTCCTGGCGCTCGCCGGGCTGGGTTGGTACATGCTCCTGCCCCGGGCGGAGGGGATCGGTCATGCGCAGGCGCGGCAAGGCCGCAGGCCCGCTGTGACCAGCCCCGCTCCCCAGCAGCCCAGCACCGCGCCAGCGAGCCCGACCGCAACAGGCTCACCCGAACCAAGCAGCTCAACGGCGCCATCCGCGGGCGCGGCCAACATCTATCAGTGGCTGCCTTTCACCCCGGCGGAGCTGACCAGCGCCGCCAGGCTCGCGGTCACCTTCGGGACTGACTACGGAACCTTCTCCTACGACCGGAACGCGTCCGCGTACCTCGCCCCGATGCACAGCATGATCAGCTCTTCCCTCGCCCAGCAGCTGGCCGCCGCCTACTCGGCGCCCGGCGTGGCGAGCCTGCGGACGAGCAAGAAACAGGTATCGACCGGGACGGCGGCGGTCAGCTCGCTGCGCGCTTTCGGCCCGTCGAGCATCACTTTTGTCGTGGCGGTCACTCAGCACATGACCGACACGGGCGGCCGGAGCCAGCTCACCGTGGACTACGCGGTGACCCTGAGCGGCGGAGCCGGCAGCTGGCAGGTGACCAGCATCGAGCTGGCGTCCGCGGGTAACTCGTGAGCTGGGGGCGAGGCGGCGGTCCCCCCGGCCGGGGCGTCGTGGCCGCGCTGATCTGCGTGGCCGCGCTGCTGGTGCTGGCGCTGCTCACGGCCCCGATGATGCTCTTCGCCAGCGGCGGCCTGCTGTATGAGTCGGGCAGCGCCTGCTCAGCGGCGCAGGGCGGGTCCGCCAGCCAGCCGGCCCTGGGCCAGGGCGCCCGCACGATCCCGGCCAACTACCTGGCGCTGTTCAAGGCGACCGGAAAGAAATACGGGATCCCGTGGGTCATCCTCGCCGGCATCGGCGAGGTCGAAAGCGACGACGGCCGCAGCAACCTGCCCGGAGTCCACAGCGGGTCGAATGGCTTCGGCGCCGCCGGCCCTATGCAGATCGGCATCGGCGGCGCGGCCGGCGACACCTGGGGCGGCGCCCCGGTGCACCCCGCCGGCGAGAAGGTCGACGGGGTGGCGACCGACGCCAACGGTGACGGCGTCGCCAGCGTCTACGAGCCGGCCGACGCCATCGCGGGGGCGGCGAAGTACCTGCTTGAGCACGGGGTTCTCGCCGACGTCTCCGGCGCGATCTTCGCCTACAACCACCTGGAGTCCTACGTCCAGACCGTGCTGTACTGGGCGGGGAAGTACTCAGCCGGCGGTTACTCGGTCAGCCCGGTGACCCTGGACAGTGCGCCCACATGCCTCACGGGGGTGGGCCAGGCGCCCAACAACACGGTGGCCACGGCGATCGCCTACGCCGAGGCGCAGCTCGGCAAGCCCTATCTGTGGGGCGGCACCGGACCGGACGCCTACGACTGCTCCGGCCTGGTGATGGAGGCTTACCTTGCCGCGGGCGTGGACATCCCGCGCACATCACAGCAGCAGTGGATATGGGGGCCGCGGATCAGCGCGAGCCAGGTTCAGCCGGGCGACCTCGTCTTCTTCGCCGGCTCGGACGGCACCGTCACGGCGCCGGGGCATGTCGGCCTGGTCATCGGCGGGGGGAAGATGATCGAGGCCTACGCGACCGGCTTCCCGATCCGGGTGGCGCCTTACGGTGACCGGGACCCCGTCGGCTTCACCCGGCCGTGGGCGCATGCAGGCGTCAACCTCGCCGCGGCGGCCCAGGCGGCCGGCTGACGCGCGCCGGGTCACAGCAACGCCGGTCGGCGCAGGGAGCAGCCCAGCCCGCCGTCCGCGGCCAATGTCAGGTCTTCTTGCGGCGCGCAAATCCAACTGGCTATTGTCAGCGAATGACTGAAATCAACGCCAAGACCGGCGCCCGGCTGGGCGCCCTGCTTGCTATTGCCTGCCTCGCGCTCGTCTCGGCGGGCTGCGGCAGCTCATCGGCGTCGTCATCGTCGGCGAGCGGCGGCAGCAAGCCGTCCGGCACCGCTAACGTCGCCTACGCGTCCTCGCTTGAGTACCTCAGCGAGAAGGTCGCCGGCCCGGCCTTCACCAAGGCGGAGGGATACAAGTACTCCGGCATGGGCGCGGCCTCCGGCGACCTGGAGGCGGACATCGCCTCGCACGAGATCAGCCCTGACGTCTTCGAGAGCGTGGGCGGCGACAACATCACGCCGCTTGAGCCCAAGTTCACCAAGTGGTACGTGCAGTACGCAGGCACCCAGATCGTGGTGGCCTACAACCCCAAGAGCAAGTACGCCCCCCAGTTCGAGGCGATCGCCAGCGGCAAGAAGCCACTGAAGGACTTGTTCACGCTGATGGAGACACCCGGCTTCAAGCTGGGCCGGACCGATCCCAACATTGACCCGCAGGGCCGCGACTTCATCTACATGCTGGAACTCGCCCAGGCCCACTACCACCTGCCCGCCAACATCGTGACGAAGATCCTCGGCGGCCCGCCCGCCTCGCCGAGTTCCTCGCAGATCTACGCCGAGTCCTCCCTGGACGCGACACTGCAGTCTGGGCAGCTGGACGCCTCCAGCGCGTTCATCACCCAGGCGAAGGAGCTCCACCTGCACTACATCCAGCTTCCGACCGCCATCAACCTCAGCAGTTTCGCCGACGCCCCGCAGTACGCCAAGGCGTCGATCACGATCAGCAAGGGCGGCGTCAAGACCACGAAGACCGGCTCGCCGCAGGTCATCGACATCACTATCATCGGCAAGCCCACGCCGGCCGGGATCGCCTTCGTGAAGTACACCCTGTCCAAGGAGGGCCTGGCCCAGTACAAGCAGGGAGGATTCGCGCTGCTCAAGCCGACGGCGTTCGGTGACAGCGGCGCCATCCCCGCTGCGGTGAAAAGTGAGCTGGGCAGCTAGCCCTTCGCCCGCTTCCGGCGGGGCTGGCCGGGGGGACGAGTTCCCCGGCCGGCCCCGGCCGCGCGGACCGGGCCGGGTGACGGCAGTTCCACCGGCGATCCGTTCGGTCTCCGGTCTGGTGTCCGTGGCGGGGGCCGGTGTCATCTGGCTCGCCCTGCTCGGCCCGGTCATTGCCCTGCTGACCCATCTGTCCTTCAGTGCCATCACGTCGGCCCTGACGGTGCCGGGGGCACTGGACCCGCTGGTGGTGTCGCTGGAGTCGGGGGCCGTGACCCTGGCCGTCCTGCTGCTGCTCGGCACGCCGCTGGCCCGGATGCTGGCGCGCGGGACGCTGCCGTTCCCCCGGGTGTGGGAAGCCGGGATGCTCCTGGTACTGCTGCTGCCGCCGCTGGTCATCGGCCTGCTGCTGATCTTCATGGTGGGTCCCTACACCCTGATCGGGCAGTGGCTCGGCGCCCTGCATCTTTCGGCGACCAACACGTTCCTGGCCCTGGTCATCGCCGAGGTGTATGAGTCGGCGCCGTATTACGTGCTGGGCGCGCAGGCCGCGTTCAGCGCCGTTGATCCGCGGCTGGAGCAGCAGGCCGGCCTGCTGGGCGACCCGCCCCGCCGGGTATTCCGCCGCGTGACCCTGCCGCTGGCCGCACCGGGCCTGGCCATGGCCCTCGCCGTCGCCTGGGCCCGGGCGATGGGCGCATTCGGGGCAGTGATCATCATCGCCTACCACCCGTTCGGGCTGCCGCTGCAGATCTACACCACGCTGCAGGAAACGGGGCTGGCGTCCGCCCTGCCGTTCGCGCTGGTCCTGCTGGTGGTCGCGCTGCCGCTGCCGCTGGCCGCCTACCTGTGGAGCGCGCGCGCCGCACGCCGGCGCCGGGCGTGACCGTCCGGGCCAAAGGTGACGACCGGGGGCGGACCATCGTCCCCGGCCGGCGTCCCCGCGGCCGGCCTTAGCGCGGCCTCGGCGGCGGGCTGCGCGCCGACAGCGCCGAGGGCGTCGCGGGCCGCGGCCAGCTTCTCGTAGAGGAACAGCACCGGGCCGCCCGCGGCGAGCGCCATTGCCCTGCGCAGCGCCGGCTCCGGGCCTGCTGCCTGCTCGCAGATGATGTCCGGACGTGCCCGGCGCAAGGCGGAGATGATCAGCTCCTGCATCTCGCCGGGCCTGCGGCCGCGAAGGTCGCTGTCCTCGTAAACCACGACCCGGCTGAACCAGGCGGCGATCGATTCGGCGCTTTGGGCCAGCAGGTCATCGCGGCGATCGCCGGGCAGCGTGACCGCGGCCGTGGCGGCGGCGCCGCGCCAGATGCTGCTGATCATCTGGCCCGTCGCGGTGAGTGCGGCGGCATTGTGCCCGTAGTCGACGATCACCGGAGTGCGGGCCGCCCGGTAGAGGTTGCCCCGGCCAGGGTTGGCCTCGCCCGGCGTGAACGTGGCGAGCGCCCGGCGAATGTCCTTGATGCTGGTGCCCGCAGCCCGGGCGGCGCCGGCCGCGGCAAGCGCGTTGGCGGCGACGTGCGCCGCGTGGCCGCCGAAGGCACCCGGCAGATCCGCCACGCGCAGCAGCGGCCGTTCCTCGCCGCCTTCGCTCTCGATCAGCTCGCCCGCGCGCAGCAGGTAGCAGATGCCTCCCGCCGCGGCATGCTGCTCGATGACCGCGTTGCCGGCGGTCACGCTGAAGAGGCGGACGTCCGGCCCGCGCCGCCGGACCGCCGGCCGGCCGGCCAGCGCCGCCGTCGCCGGGTCGTCGGCATTGAGCACCAGCGTGCCGGCGTCGTGGATCTGCTCGGCGACCAGGGCCTTGACCTCGATCAGCTCATCGAGGTCCTCGATTCCGTCGGCGCCCAGGTGATCGGCGGCGATGTTCGTGACGACCGCGACGTCGGCGCGGTCGTAGCCGAGGCCCCGGCGGATGATGCCGCCGCGGGCTGTCTCCAGCACGGCCGCCTCGACCGTCGTGTCGTCCAGCACCATCTCCGCCGACCGCGGACCCGACGCGTCGGCGGTGTAGACCAGGCGGCCGCCGATATAGACGCCGTCGGTGGTGGACATCCCCACCCGCAGCCCCGCCTGGCGCAGCATGTGGCCGATCATGCGGACGGTGGTGGTCTTGCCGTTCGTCCCGGTGACGGCGATCACCGGTACCCGGGACGGCGCGCCGGGCGGATACAGCTTGTCGACGATGGCGGCGGCGACATCCCGGGGCGAGCCCTCGGCCGGAGACAGGTGCATCCGCAGGCCCGGGCAGGCGTTCAGCTCCAGCACCGCCGCCTGCTGGGCGGCGCCCCCGGCCTCAGTCAGCAGCGGTGCGGAAATGTCGGCCAGCCGCAGGTCGATCCCGCAGATGTCCAGCCCGGACACCGCCGTGGCCCGGCGGCACATCTGCGCGATGTCGTCGTGCACGAGGTCGGTGACGTCGCAGCTAGTGCCCCCGGTGGACAGGTTGGCGTTCTGACGCAGCGCGACGAGCTGCCCGGCGGCGGGCACGGACTGACCGTCCAGGCCCTGCTCGTCGAGGCAGGCAACGGCTGCCTCGTCGAGCAGGATCCGGGTCAGCTCACGTGAGTGGCCGTCGCCCCGGCGCGGATCGGCGTTGACCTGCGCGACCAGCTGCATGATGGTGGCGGTGCCGTCTCCGGTGACCGAGGCGGGCCGCAGCTGCGCGGCGGCTGCCACCTGGCCGTCGATCACCAGCACCCGGTAGTCGCTGCCGGGCACAAGCTGCTCCACAAGAACCGCTGAGCTCGCCGTCGCGGCCTGCTCATAGGCGGCCGCGACCACGGACGGCTCAAAAATCGCATACACCTTTAATGGAAATTTTTGGGTCATGGACAACAATGGCAACAACAAAAAGCTCATC
>JBKQMG010000119.1:0-3371 GCA_052146815.1 Streptosporangiaceae bacterium
CACCAGATAGGTGTCCTCTCCGCTGAGATGATCGTCACGTCGCAATGATCATCATCCCAGCTCAGAGCGGCACCTATCGGCATTACCGCAGGCGTGTCACCGCCCTACTCGCGGATTCGGGTCTGAACACCGCCATCGGGCCGCAGAATCGGACAAGGGTACTCTGGAGACACTCCAAGAGCACATGCGTAGCTGCAGCGAGCATCCCCTTCGGGCCCTGTGGACCGCGCATCGCCACCTGCAGGAGCCATCGACTTCGATCCGGGTCGCGTCGCTCGTGCTCGCCTCGGAGGCGCTCTGGTGGCTGGAGTATTATGAGGATGCCCGGATTGCCGCCCAGGCGGCAGTCGAAGCCGACCCAAAGTCGGCCCAGGCACGCTGGCGCCTTGCGGTCGCGCTCTACCGACGGGGCCGATTCAGCGACTCAGCCAAGTGCCTCGACGACCTTCTCGGGTTGGTCAATCGGTTCGGCCCTGCGTGGGCGCTACGCGGCCAGGTCAAGATCTGGCTCGATCCGGATAACAGTGACGCAGGGCAGTCTGACTTCGCCGCTGCGGCGAAGCTGAATTCCGATTCAGGCACCTGGGTGGTGCCATACCGGATGGAGAGCGAAGACTTCTGGGCGAAAGTTGAGAAAGAGATCAGGATCCACGACTCGGAGGTAGCCGGTCCATCCGGTGTCTTTACCGATGTGGAGTGGCTTCCAGAAAAGTCCTGGGTCGAGAACGGTCTGGACCCGGACTGTCGGTGGTACTTGCCCGCCGTTCCAGACGGCGGGCCCAGCAACAGTGTGTTTCCGTTGGGCGGAGAATTGGCTGCGGGGACACCCTCGCAGCTGCCGTTCGGTACGACATTCGTTCTTTATCAGCGGAACATTGAGAATCTCAGCGGGGACGAGGAAACCGTCCGCAAAGAGATCCGGGAAACAGTGGCCGAGATTTTCGACCGGGCTTACAATCTACGCGCGAGGACCGCAGATAAGGTGCCCGAAGAAAATGCCGAGACTGCGGACGTCCCGGAGGACGAGAACAGATAGGAGTCTTTACTTCATCCAGACGGCTCACGGGACCTGCTGACAGCAACCGCAGCAGCCAAGGTTTAACGTCGGCAACCGGCGGCGTGCCCGGTCTGGGTCAGAAGCTCCTTCCGATCATGGAAGGGGCTTTCTGCATGCCGGTTGTAAACGTGCCGCGGTCACGCCGCCTCGCTCTCGTCCGCGTTGTCGGGGCGGCGTCGGTCGTGACCACTGTCAGGCGGCGCTGCTGCGCGGCGCCGACTTCGGGCGCTCCCCGCGCCGCTGCCCATGCTCAGCAAGGTGCCCTCATCGCAGGCTTAACCCGGGCCACAGTTCTGGTCCGGCTGACATTGCCCGATGTCGGCCGGACCAGAACAAGGCGGCTATCAGTTGCCGGTAGGGCTGGTTGTGCATGTGTGCGCGTTGTCGTAAATGATGTTCTGCACGAAGAGGCGGTTGTGGTGGAGGAAGCCGAAGCCGATCTCGGTCCCCGGCGCCAGGGCCGACCGGTCAATCACCACCCGCGTCGTGGGCAGCCGCTCGCCCGGCGGGTAGCCGCGCAACTTCGGGTACGTCTGGACGGCCCCGTTATTGGCGGGCGCGGGATTGGAGTAGCAGTAGCTCCCGACCTTGACGAGAGCGGGGATCCCGTGCCGCGCGAGTGCGTGCTGGATGGCGCCGGGGTTCAGGGGCACGTTCGGGTGCAGGGTCAGCGTAACCGTGCCGTTATGGTTGCTGGTCAGCGTGAATGCGGCGAGATGTGCCCGGGCAGGCTGCGAGCTGGCGGAGCCGAAGACCCCGGACAGGCCGAGACCTAGGACGAGGGCCGCGCCGGTCGCGGCGGCCGTGAGGCCTGCAGCTAGCCGCCGGTTCCCCCGTCGGGGGTGATAATCGCGCTGCAGCAGCCGCTGGCGGGCCTGGTCCGGATTCTCGAAATCGGCAGCAGCCCTGGCAAGGGTGCTGCGCAGCTGGTTCTCAAGTTCGTCGGTAGGCATCAGGTACTTCCTTTCATGATGGCCGGGTGGGTCCGGTGGACGGCGACCCACTGCGGGTAAGCGCCTGGGCAAGCCGGGCTGCTGCGCGGGATGCGGTGCTGGTGACCGTCCCGGCCGAGCAGCCGAGGATGTCGGCGACCTCGGCGACGGGCAGGTCCGCCCAGTAGCGCAGCACCAGCACGGCACGCTGCCGCGCAGGGAGCTGGGCCAAGGCCCAGCGGAACTCCGCGAGGTCATCAACCTCCCGTAGCGCTTGCGTCGCGCTTTCGTCGGCGGCATTGATTCCGGCGTCTTGCGGCCCCAATTCCGCCTGCTGCCGGGACCGGCGGCCAGCATCATCAAGCACGAGATTGATCAAGATACGGCGGGCATAGGCGGCCGGATGGTCCATCGACCGCACCCGGTTCCACCGCCGGGCTACCCGCAAGAACGTCTCCTGGACCAGGTCCTCGGCATCCCTGACGTCCCCGGTCATCAGGTAGCCGGTGCGCAACAGCGAGTCTGACGCCTCGGCGGCGAAGCCCTCGAACTGGCGCTTCGATGCCGCGTCGCTGCCCCAGTCCATGCGCGCCTCCTCAAGCCCGGCCCTCGCCCTCACCTGTATAAACCCGCCAGGCCGGCCCGAGACTGAGCGCAACCCGCGGGTATTTTCCTTCATCGCTGAAGGCCCGGCGCTGCGGCGGCACTCAAGGTAAACCGAGCCCACGGCCCAGGGCTGGCAGCTACGAGCTAGGAGGACGGGAGATGCAGAAACCCGCAGGCCAAGGACTGTTCCTGTAAACGGATCTGTAAACGGGACGCGGCGGGACGGGCCGAGTCCGGGGAGACCGGCAAGACGCTGGGAGATGCCAAGCCCACACAGGCCGAGGTGGGCAGATACGAGTGAGACCCTCCGGAACCGCAGAGACGGATGTCGTACTGCTCATAACCCAGAGGTCGCAGGTTCAAATCCTGCCCCCGCTACCAGGAAGTGCAGGTCAGAGGCCTGATCGCCGGAGATGGCGGTCGGGCCTTTTGGCTGGATGGCAGCGCCGTGGCAGCAGGATCGGGCCTCAGTGATCGGGCAGCAGCGCTACGGATCGGTTCAGCACGGATCGCCGGGTGGAGCGCCCGGCACCGCAAGACTGCGGTGCTCGGCTGGCTGGCCCTGGTCGCCGTGATCTTCCTGGGCGGGCAGGGGCTGGGCATCAAGAGTGTGCCCTCCTACGACGCCGGCCAGTCCGGGCAGGCGATTGGCTTCGAAGTCACCCTCTGCCGCCTCCCCGAACCCGAACCAGGCGAAGCGGGCACCACCCAGGCCGCCTGACAATTCCCGAAATCACCGGCGGGCCTGCAAGCCGGCTCCGCCGGCGCTGCCGCGC
>JBKQMG010000120.1:0-63355 GCA_052146815.1 Streptosporangiaceae bacterium
ATTTGGAAATGTGACGAGGAATTAACTCGGAGAGCAGCGCGGCTGGCGCTGTGTATCGGATCGCCCAGGGTGACGGTTGCTCGTCGTAACCATCTGGCTCCAGTGAGCGATCTTAGAATCGCCCTGCGTCGGAGGCCTCTGCGATATCCGCGATGGTTGTGGCTTCGAATCCTTGGCGGTAAATCGTTTCGCGCGCGCCGGTTATCAGGCGGTCTCGTTTTCCGGGCCTCTCGCTTGTCACAGACGCAGGCATTGCTCGTCCTTTCCTGTGCCGGACGTGCCCGATGGAACCCAATGTGAACCTGAGCGTTTGCGGAAGCCATTCGGCCCGGTATTGCGCGAATGTCTTTAGGTGATAAAGCGGTGGATGGCCTCGTTGGCGTGGTCCTGGAAGGACGGGTTGGCCAGGGCGGGGAAGATGTCCGCTTGGTTGACCAGGGGACCGGTGATCGTGTTGGCCGCGCTGGCGTAGAACACGCCGCTCTTCAGGGTCGGGTCGGTGACGCCGTCGACCAGTCGCCTCGCGCCCACGTCAAGTTTGTGGGCGATACCCAGGTGGGGCATGACGTATTTGGCAGCTATACGTAGCGGTAGCTTGAGGTCGTTGGGGGCTTGGGTGCCGGTGGTGTTGCCGGGGCTCACGGTGATGAACCGGCGGTCGGGGTGCTGGCGGGCCAGGTAGGCCATCCAGAGGGCCCCGATGTACTTGACCTGCCCGTAGGCCAAAGCGAGGTCATTTTTGCGGTCGGCGAAATAGCTGCCGTCGATGACAGTGGCGAGCTCGTCGGCGGAGGTTGAGACGAAGGATGGCCGTTTCATCCGCATCTTCGGGACTCCCCTGGCTGCTTCGCTTCCGGCGTAGACCGCCACCTCGCCAAGCCGGTCCTCCTTCAGGAGCGCCTCGAGGAGGACGACGTGGCCAAGAACGTTCTGCGCGAACATGTAAGTGGCCCCGTCGGCGGTCAAGTCCATCGGCGTCTTGCCGCCCATTCCACCGGCGTTCATGACCAGCGCGTCGAGCGATCCGTTGATGCCCGCCAGGCCGTCGCGGACCGAGCCCGGATCGGCAACGTCCATGAGAATGATGTCGAAGATGCGCCGGCCGGTCTTCGCTTCGAGCTCGGCCGTGGCCGTTGTCGCCCGGTCTTTGTTCCGGCACGCCAGGTAGATGCGGGCCATGTCGGGACGTAGTGCCAGTTGCCGGGCCACGTCCTTGCCGATCCCGGCGTTGGCGCCCGTGATCAGCACGGTCTTTCCGGGGAGTGTGCTCATCGTGATTCCCTCTCATCTTCTACGGGCCCAGCCAGGCTGGACAGCTCTTGCCGGGTTGCGTCCGCCGGTGCTCCCGGGTTGCTATAGACCCGTAGCGGGTCGACGAGCACTGCGAGTCGGCGCTCTCGGACCATGACGGCATCGAATTCGTCCCAGTCGTCGTGCTGACCACCGGCGGCGATAGAGATGGCCCGAAGCAAGGACGGCAGGTCAGCATCTGGAGCCACCTCGATCAGCTAGGGAGGCCGTCGAGCAAGCTGAAACGGGCATCCATCGCGACACTTCGGACATCGATCAGCTGCTGATATTCAGGCGAGTGGTACCTTCTGACGGCCGTCTCATGGTCCGGAAACCGGATGATCGCCCCTGAGGAGAGCATGGGATCGCCATGCAGGATCTCCCAGTTACTGTTGGCGAGAGCCTCGCCTCCGTGCTCTTTGGCCGTCTGCCCAGCGTTGGGGCTGTATTTCTCACGCAAAACATCCGGGTCCTTGACCGTGAATTCGATAACTACGTATGCGCTCATGTGGATACTCCTCAGTTGTTGGTTATGATTTGTGCTCTAGATCTTCACTATTAAGCGGCGCCGACGACGGGAGTTACGTCGCCACTCGGCCACCGTCGACTGGAATAGTGACGCCGTGGACGAAGCTGGCGTCATCACTGGCGAGGAAGACGATCGCCGCAGCAAGTTCCTCAGGCTCAGCTACGCGACCTGCTGGTGCCAGTGCTGCGAGCTGATTCACCATCTCGTCAGGGAAACCTTTGGTCATCCCGGTGCGCGTCGGGCCGGGGGCAACGGCATTCACCCGAACACCACGCGGGCCGTATTCGGCGGCCCAGGCCTTCGTCAACAGTTCGAGAGCCGCTCGGCTGGCGCCATACATAGCCATACCGGCCTGTCCGAAGCTAGCGACCATCGTGGAGACGTTGACGATCGAACCCCATCCGCGTTCGGCCATGGCTGGTGCCAGGGCCGCAACGAGGAAGAACGGCACTTTGACGTTAAGTCCAAAGGTCTCATCG
The DNA here is from genome assembly GCA_052146815.1 of Streptosporangiaceae bacterium. Lineage (GTDB taxonomy): Bacteria > Actinomycetota > Actinomycetes > Streptosporangiales > Streptosporangiaceae > DATJZH01. Next base: position 2,299 of record JBKQMG010000120.1, read on the forward strand.
AATTCTGCTTCGGTGGCTGCGTACGATGGTCCGACCAAGGCGACGCCGGCGTTGTTGACGAGGATGTCGACGTGACCGTCGCCTGCCTCGGTGGCCCACTCGACCAGGTCCTGGGCCGATTCCAGGTCGCCCAACGTAGTGAGCCTGAACGTCGCGCTGCCGCCGCTGCCTTCGATCTCGGCGACCACGTCTTTGGCTCGTTGTTCATCGCGTCCGACTACCAGTACGTGAGCGCCGCGGGCGGCCAGTGCTATGGCCGCCGCCTTGCCGATACCGCTCGTCGAGCCCGTTACCAGAGCTGTCTTGCCCTCTAGGTCAGTCATGCGATGTGTCGTCCTCTCGCTCCAAAATGGGTGGTGCGACTCACTCTCACAGTTCGGCACTGGGTTGTCAAACTCAAAATCCTGCTAGCATGGGTGCATGGTCAACGAGACGAGTGACCGGCCGCGGCTCACCCCCAAGGGAGCACGCACCCGGGCACGAATAGTGGAGGAGGCTGCCGCCCTGATCCATGAGCGCGGGGTGGCGGGCACCACCTTGGAAGACGTCAAGGTGGCGGCGGAAGTCAGCGGCTCTCAGATGTACCACTACTTCCCCGACAAGAACGAACTCGTGCAGGCGGTCATCGACTACCAAGCCGACACCATCGTCAATCACCAGCGGCACGCGCTCAGCAGCGCGAACGGAGTCGAAGCCTGGCGGAACATGGTGATCACCGCAGCGAAGCGCACCAACGCAAAGGGGGGCTGCCCACTTGGCTCGCTCGGTGGTCAACTCGCCGAGAGTGACCCCGAGGCCCGAGCGCTCATCGCGGCAGGGTTCGATCAGTGGGCAGCCGCCATCGGCGATGGACTCAGATCCCTTCATGCCGACGGGAAACTCCCGTCCGACATCGACCCGGACGACCTCGCCACTACTCTGCTCGCCACGCTCCAAGGAGGACTCCTACTCGCCCAGGTACAACGGAGTACCCGTCCGTTCGAAACTGCGGTCGATACCCTCCTCGCCCTTACCATCGGCAGATGAGCCCAAGCCGGGTTCGTTCACAGCCATCGCCGAGGTCGGCTCACGGCTCTTGGATGATGCACGTGCATCCACACGATGCGCTTGCGGACCCGCTGCCGTTCGTGATGCGGGACACTTCGTCGCTCCCAGTGGGTTGCTCAGGTCTGGCTTTCCGTGAGCTCATTCAGCCGACCCTGACTGCTCGTGCCTCTTGGACGTGGACCGGCCTCGTCAAGATGAACGGAATTTCGTGACAGCTCCTCGCGGTGGGGGAGACGTTCCACCTCGACCTCGACGGGACGGCAATTGCCGGCCGCTACATCGAAGTAGATCCCCCGCACCGCATGCTGCTTAGATGGGACCGTCAAGGAACCGACACAGCGACGCCGACACCTACATTCATCAAGATCACGCTCACCCCGATGGGTGACGGCACAAATGTGAGGGTGCAATTCTCCGGCCTAAGTGCGGAGGATGCCGCGTTCTATCCGCAACTCTGGGCGCGTCACCTTGACCGGATCGCAACTGCCTTGGCAGGCGCCGAACCCGCGCATGGCAACTGAGCCAGGAACCGCATCCTCTGAGGTCAATCCTCAAGTCCACTACTGGAGTCGCGACAGGACCGGAGCAGACGCCATCAAGGGCCGCCCCCTGTTGTCTAGAGAGCGCCAGCGCCACCTCTATGAAGGGCCGGGTCGGAGACAGGGTGGCGGGACCTCGTCTCGACGACCCGACCCTTCATAGAGGTGGATGGTGCTTCACCCAACCCGCCTTCCCGCTGCGTTTTCCGTATTGGTCCTAGGCACGAAGCAGGAACGTGCGATACGAGGGGCGGCAAGCACTGCTGTCGAGATGATGGCCCAAGAGTTGCGCCCGGAGGGCGGTGAGCAGGCTGAGCAGTTGGCGATGGTGGTCGACCAAGTGTTCAGCGATCCGATGCCGGATGCCTCATTGGGTGAGCATGCGACGATGCTCGAGCTGCTTCAGGCGGGGGTAGCGAGGCAGTTGGCTGTCTTGGATGACGCCGGGGTACAGCGCGACCGCGATGACGGATGCAGCCCGGGCCGCGTCAGAGTGTTCAACGGCGTACCCCGCCGATCTTGATTGCCCTGCTATCACGGGCTAATCCGTGCTCCTGAGTGCCGCCTATCGACGCCCAGAACGACGGTCAGATGACGGTCAGATGATCTTCGGGGCTTTGCCAGATGCCCGGGAACCTGGGGCTGACCTGGGATTTCGTGGAGCCCCCTTACGGAATCGAACCGTAGACCTTCTCCTTACCATGGACCGCGGGCGGGTTTCCAGCCTGCAGGTAGATCCCCTTGACCAGGCAGAACACGAGCGCAGACAAGCTCTCGCAAGCCCCGGACCGTCCCCGGCGAGCGCCGTTGGCCACTCAATCTGCCACTCAATCTGATCTTGCTCCGTAAGGCCGACGACACCGCCTTGGCTTTGCCATCCGTGGTGCAGTTGCCACTCGTATCACGACCGCTGACGTAGCCGCGCCCTGATTTAGGGCCGCCCAATGTTGTGCGCCGGGACCCTCCCGCTCGCTGAACCTAACCAGACGGCTGTGCGCCACTGGTGGAGGCCGCGCTCAACTTCGCCCAGGAGACCAGGAGGAATGTGCTCGGGCAGCAGTGTCCGGCAGGCAGCTGCCCGCTGCGGCCGCGACATGGCCGGGACCGGGTCCCGGCTGGCATCGGCAGCAGCGCGAGCCTGCGGTACCGCCGGGTGCCGTGCATGCGGGCCAGACGGTGCCGGGGCGCTCTCGCGGCTTTCATTTACTCGCGGCGGGCGGACTCGGCTCCGCAAGATCCCGGCCGGCTCCCGGGCGGGAGCGTTGCTGGTACCAGGTGGCGAGCATCTGCGCCCCGATTACCAGCCAGGAGACGATATAGACGAGGATGAGCAGGAATACAATTTTCCCGATGGGCTCGTTATTGGTAGGGGTGGGGCCGGGAATGAGCGTACCAGCGAGCGTGAAAAGGACGGGCGTGACGAGCCCCCATGCGCACCACGTGACTGCCTTGCCTGAGGCCCGCCGGGGCCCAGTCCCGGCGGGCCTGCGCCCCGGCCGGGCGCTGGTAAGCACGGCGGGGAGGTCGGCGGTGAGCGCGGCCAGCTCGGCCCCGGTCCGCGCGGCGAGTGCCTGGCCCGTCCGCAGGTCCAGCTCCTCTCTGGTTAGCCGGCCCTGCGCGAACGCGGCCGTGAGCGTGCTGGCGGCCTGGTCGCGGTCGGTGTCGGAGGCCATGAGGCGGCCGGGCGGCGCTGGTGAGACGGCATACGGGCCGTCGGCCACCCGGCGCCGGGTGCCGGGCCGCCGACGGGCGAGACCCCCGCCGATGACGCCAATCCAGGCGCCGAAGAACGGCGCGACCAGGAGTGACGCCAGGGGCAGCGTGCCGGCCTGGCCGACGGAGATCTCCGCCTGGTACTCGGGCCGGAGGCCCGGCGGGATCACGGTCCGGTCCGGGTCGCAGGTCTGGCACACGCCGCTGTTCCTGGCATCGGCCTGGCCTGGCACGTGGTGCGGGAGCAGCGCGATCGTGACCGAGGCGAGCACGGCCAGCAGCAGGGCAGCCGTCGTCGTGGCGCAGGCCGCGGCCAGGGCACTCTGCTGGACAGGGCCCAGGGCCGCCGGCCTGGTGTCGCGGGCGGACAGCCGCGCCGCCAGGTACCCGGTAGTCAGGGGGAGCAGGGCGGTCAGCCACCACCAGTTACCTGACGCGCTGTTGTCGCTGCCGGGCACGCCGAAGGGGTTGAGCGCGTACACCACGCCTCCGGTGACCGCGCCGAGCCCGGTGACGGCTGGCAGGGTCCCGCGGGCGAGCTGGATGCTCCGCTGGGAGGTCAGGATGAGCAGCCCGGCCACGTAGGCGAGGACGAGCAGCAGCAGCACGACCTGGAGGACCCACTCGCCGGGAGCGATCGCGAAGTAGAAGCCGAGCTTGCTGCCCAGGCGGTCCTTCACCGCCTTGGCGGCGATCAGCGCGAGCACCAGCGCGTACCCGCCCACCCGTGCGGCGCCCGGCCGCCAGCCGGAGCGGGGCGGCCCGAAGTAACGGCGGACCACTGCCGGCAGCACGGCCAGCGCCACCACGGTGACCACGACGTACATCCGGTTCAGCGGTACGGCCGAGTTCGATGAGATTCCCGGCCAGCCGGCCCACACCACGCCCGCCGCCCCGGCGGCGAACGCCAGCACTCGCACGGCCCGCATCAGTACCTCCCGTGTCACCATCCACAGCCCGCCACCCAGCCACGCCACCCGGGCCAGCCCGGCCGGGATCTCGCCTGTCTCGGCCAGCACGGCCTCGGCCCAGTCGCGCCGGGCCGGCGGCAGCAGCCTGGTCGAGCGTCCGAGCAGCCCGGCCAGCATCTTCGCGAGGCGGTCCATCACGCTCCCTCTCCCGCCATCCGGCGCCTGCCCGCCCGGCCCGCCACGGCTGCGTGCGGGTGCTTCAGCGGGGCCGGCTCGGCCAGGGCCGCCCTGGCCGCGGCCAGCCCTTCGGAGCTGAGCCGGTACAGGTGCCGTCGCGGGCGTCCGGCCGGCTGTCCGTCCTCCCAGCACGCCTCGACCAGGCCGCGCTCGGCCAGCCGGATAAGGATCGGGTACAGCGTGCCCGACCGCAGCCCGGTCTCCCTGGCCAGCAGGTAGCCATGCCGCCAGGTGACGGGGTCCGATTCGAGCGAAGCCAGCACCCGCAGTGTCTGTGCGGAAAATCCGGTGCTACGAGCCATGACCCGGGACTCTACCTAGGTAGAGTCGCGCGGTCCATGCCTACGGAAGAAACTCGCAACCCGATCGCCCGCGGCTTCCCCGGGGTCCCGCCAGGCAACATCTACCTCGCTGGCACCCGCACCCTGACGACAGCGCTCACCAGCCTGCGTCGCCGGTCGCGAAGTACGCTGCCACGACCACCAGGGACCGCCTACCGGAACGCCCAGGTCACGGTGAAGATGGCCGAGAACCTGTCGACCCTCAGCGGCGAGGCCCGGACGACGCTGGCCGCGCTTTCCAAGTCACCAAGCGGCCGCGGCGGGCCTACTCGGCCAGGCCCGCGGGCTGGCGGCCGTCGCCTTGCATGACCCGGGCGCCACGGCCGTGCCCTGGTTCAGGACCTAACTGCGGCGGGACCTTCAGCAGCAGCTGGGCTGCGCCTCGTCCGTCGCCGCCATACTCGATTGGCTGGACGCCGCGCCCGGCGGGGCCAACATCGACGCCCAGGACCGCGCAGCTATAACCGGAATGCTGATCGTCGCCCGTCGCTTGGACGAGGCAGAACCGGAAACCACCTGGGTTCGGCTCGGGCCACGCCTCCTGCAGGTCACAGCCCTGATTGCCTCGGCGGCCGAGCGACTAGCGGCCTTCGTTTACACGAACTGCTGGGACCCGCGGCGCTCCCATCCCGACCATCCTGGCCACTGATCCCTGACCTCGGTAGCGCCACCTGATCCTTCGCCGCACCTGTTCCGGCAGCAGGAAACGCTCCCCCGCTGTCCCCAGCTGCCCAAATCCCGACCGCCTGCCACCTGACGGCCTCTCCAGTGCCACTCGAATGGCACTCCTCACGGGCAGATGACTCGCTAGCATGTTCGAAAGACGCCAATAAGCGTGCCACTGATGCAGCCGGCCCGCTGCTCGACCCGGCCCTGCGAACGCAGCGGCCGGTTCCGGGTTTAGTCCCTGGGGTGCTCGCCGGTTATATGTGTCAGGTCCTGGCCTTTCTTCGCCAGCGGTGCCTGGTCGGCGCGCCGTCGGCGCTGCCGGTGCCGGCGGTGAGAAAGGTCTCCACAATTGCCGCCATGCGTTCGGGCTCGGAGATGAGGTCAAGGTGACCGCCGTGGTAGACGTGCAGTTCGCTGCGGGGGATCAGCCGGTGCATGATCCGCGCATTGGCCAGGGGCGTAAGGGGGTCGTCGTCGCCGGCGAGTATCAGCGTCGGCTGGCGCAGCAGCGGCAGCACCGGGAGGCTTGTCCATCCCGCGGCGGCCAGCAGCTGGTAGTAGTAACCCCTGCCCGGCCCGGTGCTTGCCGTGGCGTTCAGCAGCTGACTGGTGCGCGACGGGCCGGCGCGCATGCTGCCGCCGTAAATCTCGCCGGCGATGGCGGCCGCGTATGCCGGGTCGCGATGGCGGCGCGGCGTCAGCATGTGCCGCAGGACACGGGGGTGACCGGGCACCATCAGTGCCCCGGAGGCGGTGGCCACCAGCACCAGCCGCCGCACTCGGTCCGGGCATCGCACGGCGAACTGCTGAGCGAGCCCGCCGCCCCAGGAGATGCCCAGCACGTCAGCCTGCTGGTAGCCGAGCTGGCCGAGCAGGCCGCTCAGCAGCGGCGCGAACGTCCACAAGTGGTAGGGCATGACCGGCTCAGGAGACCCGCCGATGCCCGGCATGTCGAACCGGACGACCTCCCGCTGCGGGTCAAGCGCGTCAACGAAGGGCTGCAGCAACTCGAGCCGGGCGCCGATGCCGTTGCACATCAGCAGCGGCGGCCATTCGGGTTTGCCGGTCCGCACAGCGACCCGCAGGACCCGGCCGGGGAGCTCCACCGTCCGGATGTGCTCGCGCGCGCCACGCCGCCGCGAGCCCCTGACCCTGGCGCGCCGCCGCGCGCTGCTGGCCGCGGCACGCAGGCCGCGCCGCAGCTGACTGGTCCCGGCTACCTGGCGCGGCGGCGGGTTAGTGGTCACAGACCTACGCTCCTGGCATGGCCGGCATCGGCACCAGCCCGCTGCTACCGACTGTGCGCCGGGGCGGCTTTGAACTCAATGTAGCGCCCGGCCTCGCGAACAAGACACCGATCGCCGGCATGGCCGGATGCGGCAGCACGAACTACCGTCGGCTGCGCGCCCTGGCCCTCTGGCGGGCGCCCCCGGCATTACCGGCAGTCGCGCGGAGGTCCGCTGGCCGGGGCGCGAGGATCAGCAGCCTGACGTTCCGGGGCGCAGGGCAGCGCTGGCAGACGCCGGCCGGCGAAGAATGCAACCACGACCAGGGCGACGATCGTCTACCGCTACAGCCCGGCGCCCATGACCGTGACTGCGGTCTCGGTGACACCCCGAGCGTTCGTGACCGCGAGCGAGCCCGCGCCGGAGCGGCGCCCGATGCGCGGTGGACCACCGTGCAGCGCGGGCCGGGCAAGGACAGCATGGCAGGCGCCGTCGGCGCAGGAAGGCAGCCGTTGCTGACCGGGCGGCCAGGCTCCGGCCTGCCCACGCCCCGGCAGCAGCCGGGCAGGCCGTTGGCCTGGCTCTCGTGGCCGCCAGATCCGGCGCTCCTCACCGCCCGGCGTTACCCTGAGTGACGGGGCTGAGGTATCCATGGCGCATCCTGTGCACTCCCGCCAATCGCGGCGATCGCGGTGATGGCAGTCTGGGCCACGTTCGCTGCCAGCGCGACGAGGGCAGCGGTCGAGTTCGGGGCGCAGGTAGCACAAACCGGCAAGGCTGTCGCCGGTGACGGCGCGGCCTGCGGCGGCGCAGCGGGGCCTGGCGCAGCTGGAGTTGGCGCAGCGGGAACCGTCCCGATTGGTGTCGGCACGGCCGGCGCTGTGCCGAATGGTGCCTGCACGGCCGGGACTGGCGTGGCAGGAATGGGCACGCCAGGAACCGGCAGCGCCGGTCCGGGCAGGCCGGGAACAGGCGCGGCCGGACTCGGCGAAGGTGACGTCGGAAGTGGCCCGGTCGTCGTATCGGTGTGGGTGGCAGTACCGGTGTGGCTCGCAGTGCCGGCGTGCGTGGCCGTGCCGGTGTGGGTCGCCGTGCCGGTGTGGGTCGCGGTCCCGGTGCCGGGAGTCGCGATGGTGTCGCCGACGCCGGTGATCGACGCGCCGTGGAAGAACATGAAGTCACGGATCAGCCCGTGCACCTGCACGCTGCTCGTCGGCGGCTGCACGTAGTCGACCCAGCGCGGTCGCGGGACGTGGAAGCTGAGCTGGTCGTTCGACGAGATCTGGTCGTACTGAATGACGCGGCAGCCCGCGCTCGCCGACAGCGCCTTCGAAATCGACTGGTAGGTGGAGAAGTTGCCATCCAGATCCCACACCTCGGAAAGGACCGCCGACAGCCCAGGAGCATTCTTGCGGAATGAGTCGGAGTAGATGATCCCGGCACTGAAGCTTGACACGACGGCGGCCGAGGGGCTGATCGGAGCTCCGGGTGTCCCTGTGACCGTATCGCGCACCGCGGTGAGGATCGCGGACACGATCTGCTGCCAGTTGCCGGGAAGGATCCCGGTGTCCTTCGCGGCCTCGGTCAGGAACGGCATGATCAGCACCTGGTCGCGGGCGGCGCCGTCGAGCTGATAGCCCAGCCGCTCCATGTAGTAGAAGAGCTGCGGCCACTTGCCTGACTTTGCCGGGTAGTCGCTGTCCAGGTAACCGGCCTGGGCCGGCGTGGGGTGGAAGAAGATGTGCGCGTTGGTAAACTCGGTGATTCCTTTCGGGATCGCCACGCCGAACCAGTTCGGTACCACGTTGTCGGCGATGGCGAACAGCATGGTCGTGACGTCGACTGTCTTGCCGAAGAAGCCGAGATTGCCCGGCGGCGGCACGGAACTGGGCACGACCAGCCAGTTGGAGTTCTGGAACGTGCCGGTGCCGTCGTGTACGCCGGCGATCGGGGCGAGCGGGATCGATGTCAGCGTGTAGGTCATGATGTCGCTCCTAGTCGGGCCACGAACCGCTCCTCGCCGACGCTGAAGTAATGCGCTACGAGGTAGCCGGGAGCCTGTGTCAAGTATTCGTCGGCCTGCACCACATCCGGGCGCTCAAGCACGTCGTGGGTCAGGTCAGGAACGCGACCTAGTGTCAGCCAGGTCGCGATCTGCTCGATGATCCAGAAGTTGCTGGACGGATACGGCAGCGCCAGCCGCCGCTCACCAGCACCAGCGGTCGCGTGGACGAAATCGAGCAGCCCACGATCGTCGACCAGGTGCGGCTGCCACAGGCAGGCACCGAGCAACAGGCGCCACGCGTACCACGAGAAGTCGTCCAGCAAGGTGACCAACATGCGCACGAGGGATGCCTTGAGTACGAATACGCCGGTGTTGTAAGGCGGAACATGCACCAGGCCCTCGGACCGTGCCAGGCCTGCCAGCGCGTTCTCGTTGAGGTAGCTCGGGTTATAGCCGTAATGGCTGCGGGTGCTGCCTGGTTCTTCGCGGGCATACCAGTGGCACCGGCTGTAGCGGGCCGCCAGCTCGGCCACGTCGCCGAATAGGTACGTGTCGCAGTCGAGGTAGATCAGCTCGTCCAGCGCGGGCTCGGCGGCAAATCGCCGTAGCGACAGCAGCTTGTGCATGGTCGGGTAGCGGCTGAGGGCGCGGCGCCAGTGCTCGGGGATGTCGCCGAACGCCTCGGCGTAGTTGCCCATGGCCAGGATGCGCACCCCGGCGCGTTCGGCGGCCTGGAGTGTGTTGGCACGCGCGGGCCCGTAGAGGCACAGGGTGACATCGATGTCGCGGTTGTGCCGGCGCAGGCTGTCAACGCTGCGCGTCCACTGAAGCTCGTGGGGGCCGTTCGCATCGCAGGTCAGCGAGTAGTACACGGCAGTCACGGATCGGCGTCCACGGGTGCGCTACGCCTCGATGAAATGGAACAGGATCGACGACGAGGTGTAGCCCTCCGGCAACCGGTCGCGCCAGTGGGTGAGGTAGCGGCCGCGGAACAGCAGCGCGTCGCCGATGTCCTGGGTGAATGCCTGGGGCCCGGCAGCGGTCATCACGTTCAATGGCCACGCGCCGTGGGTCAGCGGGTCGGGGGTGGCGTCGGTGCACAGGCTCAGGGTGTACTCGCATGCCTCGCGGTCGGTGTGCGGATCCAGGGTCGCGCCGCCCTGGTAGAGCGAGAGATAGCTGTAGGACGGTACGAGGACCCGCCGGGCGACGTCGCTGATCGTGCGAGCGAGCTGCTGGTGCACGAAGCGCGTCATGGGCTCGTCGTAGCAGACGTAGCGGCCGGGCGTCTGCTCGTCGCCGAGGGGAAAGGTCCCGGCCCTGGTGTGATAGCGGTAGTACCTGCGCAGCGCGCCCAGCTGGTAGGGCGGTATGAGCCCGGACAGCGGCAGGTAGCCTTCGTCGAGTTGCGGAGCGCCGGCGGCGACCATGTCTGCCCACGACTTGCGGCGCCGGGCCGCGGCGTCCGGTGCGGTGAGGATGTCTGCCACCCGGAGAGTGCGGACCACGTCATCGGGCAGGCCGCCCTCGTACGCCATGCCGGGCACGAGGTGCTGCAACTGCTGCGCATACTGGGGGCCCAGCCAGTAGGGCCATAGGGTAGCCCGGTCGGGGTCGTCCACCCAGATGATCCACGGTACGTCCAACAGGCGGCCCGGCGAGACCGCGGCAGCGGCCAGCGCTGGGGGCAGCGGACCATGCCAGCCGAGCCAGCACCGCGGATTGACGATCAGCGGCTCGGACTGCTCGACTGCCGCGTAGGGCTCGAGCGCGCGGCCCGGCACGAGGAAATCGGGTTGCTCGTCGAGTACGCAGTAGTAGCGCTCGCGCGGGAAGAAGTCGGGGATCATCGGTGCAGCCAGCCGTTGTAGGTCAGGCGGCTAGCCGCGAATTGCCGCGATGGGCAGCTGACCGGCCGGACTTCGTGCAGGTAATGGCTGGGGAAGAAGACGATCGAGTTCTGCGCTGGCGACAAGCTGATGCAGCGCTCCTGGGCTCGGGGATCGGATGCATCGTCGTAAGGCCCGAACATCAGCAGCTCGCCGCCAGCGAATGCACGCGGCTCGCGGTGGCAGTAGTAGACGAACGTCAGCTCGCGGCTGCGCACCGGGCCGTGCCCGCTGTCGCGATGCGGCTTGAACCACTCGCCGTCGTTGCTCGCGGTGAGTTGCAGCTCGATCTCCCGGACCTCGAACATTGCCTGATGCAGCCGGTCCATGACGTAGGGGAAATAGGCCAGCACCCGCTCGGCGATGACTGGGTAAACATCAGCGACGTCGAACAGGACGCGTGAGCGCCGGAAGTCCTCGTGGCGACGGCCTTCCTCGCCGTCGCTGATGACCTCGCTCGCGATGAAGTCTGGTTCGCGGTCGATCAGGTATCGCTGCAGCTGCGCGACCTCGGCTGGAGCGAAGAACTCCTCAAGATAGAGCAGGGGGTCGGTCATCCGTGCCACCGCGTCATGTCGCCTCCACCGCGAGTGGGTAGTCGAACGGGAGGATTGATACGTAGACAAGCCGCGCGCCGTACTCCGGCGTGTCCGACAGCGCGGTCGGCGGCGGGTCGGCCTCGATGACCTCGAACTCGCGCACGACTACCCGGAAGCTGCCCGGCGCGGGGCGGTGCGCGAAGCGGATCGTGCCTGAGTACAGCACTGAGGCGGGCTGGCTCGGGGCTGGGCTGTCCTCGGTCACCAGCGCCTGCGCCGGCGACGAGGGCTCCCAGCCGAGATCGGTGTTGATGTCGGGGTGCCGGGCTTCGACGGTGACCGTGAAGTAAGGCTGCGTCGGCCCGGTCGGGGCGAGCCCGGCGACGACCAGGCGGGCTGTGCGCGGATCGGCCGGATCAACGGTGAGCGTTGCCGAGCGATCAGGGCTCAGCTGCGCGAAGTCGGACAGTACGACGTGTGATAGCTCGACGCCGGCGATGGAGCGGGGCTGGTACCGCGCGAGCGCGAGGCGCACGAACGGCGTGTAGGCACTGGGATTGTCGAACACGATGTCGCAGTACCAGAGCTGGCGGTCGGCGTCATAGCCGACCGGGTGGCCGGCGACGTCGACCACCTTAGTGCTCTCCTGCAAGGTGAGCCCCGATCCGCGGTGCGCAGCGTTCGGGAACGTGTCGAGCGACGGAATGTCGCTGATCGGCCCGGATGCCCAGATCGGATCTAGCCCCCACTGCGTGATCAGCGCCTTGCTTGCCTCGCGCTGGTCGTCGCTCGGCGCAGCCTGACCGGCCGACCACAGCACGACGCCAAGTTCCTCCGCGGAGCCGGATGAGTACCACGGACGGCGCAGATAGACGCGCAGCGCGTTCCCTACCCGCACCTCGGTCTTGGTGTCGGTCGACACCTGCCGTTCCCAGCCGAACGTCGGGAGCACACAGACGATGTCGGGCGGCAGTGGCCGGGCCGAACTTGGCACGTCGACGGTAAGGCCCAGTCCGGTCCGGCTGGTGACGGTGCCGGGCTCGGGGAAGTACTCCTGGAATCGCGAACTGGCGACAGCGCGGTAGCGGATGGTCCGGTGCAGGGTGTCGCCGAGCTGGTGCATCGGCGCGGCCACGTCGAAGGGGGACTCGACGCCGTCGAGCTGGTCGAAGGGGGCAGCGAACCACAGTGCATCGATCTTCGGGATATAGACAGCGACTTGCCGGACGCCGGTGCCGTCGGCGGCTACTGGCCCGCCCGCAAGCGAGGGCAGCGGGATGCGCTCGACATGGGCCGAGGCACGCACCCTGGTCGGGGCGGGCTGGGTAACGTCGTCGACCCAGTCGATCCAGCGCGCTTCCAGGTCGATGGCCGCTGTGGTAGCCCCGCTGATCTGCAGTGCGCCGAGCAGCACGGTGTGATGCGAGCCAAGGCTGCGCCAGGCTGTGACCGGGCAGAAGGAGTTCGCCAGCGCCGCGGCGACGATCGGCGAGGCAGGGTTATGGACGATCGGCAGCCGGGTCCAGCTGGGGCGTCCGAGGGGCTGCTGGACGGCATGGGTCAGCTGCAGCTGCGCCGACGGGGTGATGAACTCGTTGCCGCCGTCGAGTACCTGCCGGGTCAGCTGGCCGCCAATTTCGGCGATCGCGACCAGCTCAGGCGCGGCATCGGCTTGCTGCAAGGCATAGGCGTCGAGGGCCTCGAGCAGCTCCCGCATCCAGTTCCAGACCCCGAGCAGGTCGAGGTCATCAGGCGTGGTGAAGCAGCTCAGCGCGGTCGTGGCGACCTGGCCCTTGGGCAAGACCACGGTCAGGACGCGCTCGCCGTCGTTCCACGTCGGCGGGACGTCACCCTCGGCCAGCCGGATCCGGAAGGCCTCCCGTTCTGGCCAGGCCCGGCCGAAACTGACCTTCGTCACCGAGCCCGGCCGCGGATTCACCCCGGCGACCGGGATGTAGGACAGCGCGCCGCTGGTGATGACGCCATCGGTGGCCGTGAGCGTCTGCGGCAGGTCAGTGAGTGCGGCTCCGCGGGCCGGGGGATCCGGGAAGTAGGGGACGACGAGCTGCGGGCCGGTCTCGATCGGATCCTGTCCGACTACGGGGATCTCACCGCGATCGCGGGCGGTGATCAGCTCGTAGGTTGCCGGATCACCGCGGAGCCGGCCGGCCGCATCGTCGAGCATGCCGTGATGCTCGACCATCTGCACAGCCGCGCGGGGTGGCGCGACATGGCGCTCGTCGACCTCGTCGGTGGCGACCGTGTCCAGGCTCGGGTTGCTGTTATAGCTGCGGATCACCAGCTCAAGCAGCGATCCGCCCAGCCCGGGCAGCGTCCGCAGCACGACGACCGGCGGTCCGACTGGTTCGTAGCGGTAGTACGGCAACAGCTGGCCGTCAGCCGGCGAGACGACCTGATCGGCCGCCGGGGCGCTCAGCGGCCGGCTGTCGCCGGCCAGGTCAACCGCGCGCGCCCGCACGCGGTAGCGCGACCCGAACCGCAGCAACGGCAGGGCGCCGGGGTGCGGCACGAAAGAGGTAGCCGCATTGAAGGTGGTCACGGACTGCCCGGCGGTCGGGTCGGGGTCCGTCGCGAGGGCTGGATGGGGGCTGCGGTTGAGCGGCGTGCCGGGCCGGGGCGCGGAGAGTCCCCACCCGTTCCAGCGGGCGATCCGCTCATTGACGTAAAGGTCAGTGCCCGGCTGCGGGGCGCCTGCCGCGGTTGCAACCGGGTCGGTCTTGCGGCTGGGATCGTCGGCTGGCTGCGTCACCGCCAGCTGGGTGAATCCCTCCTCGTCGGTTGTGTGGACTACGAGGCTGCCGTCACCGAAGCGATAGGTGCCATCCCGCCGGTGGAGGGACTGCCATTGTCCGCTGCGGTCGGAGTAGATGTCGATGCGGTAGCCGCGGGTCAGGTCGCGCGCGTTGAGAGCGCGCACGGTGGCGCCAGTCAGCACCGCGTCGAAGCCCTTGTTGTCGCGGATGGCCCGGAGGAGCTGCTGGGCGCGGTCGTCGGCCAACAGCGAGATCCCGGACGAACGCAGCGCCGGCAGCAGGCCATCGTCCAGCTGAGGATCGGAGGCGTTGGCAAGGCTGTCGGCCAGCGCCATGGCCTTCAGCAGCGCGCCGTCGAGGTCGACACCGACCAGGTGGAAGTCGGATGCTGTCAGCGCGAGGAAGCCGTCAAGGACGTCGGCGGGCTGGATGATGCCGCTGGCGAGGTCTGCCGGGGCGGTCGCCGGTGCGGCTGAGAAGGCATCCGGGCCGCGGACATATGCGGTGGCCGGCGCACCGAGCGTCGGCGGGTGCGTCCACGTCCAGCCGGCATCCAGGGCACTGACCTGCACCGACAGGTAGCTGCCGCCTTCCGGCGAAGCCGGGCACAGGGTTCCCGGCAGCTCTACCGCGAAGGCAAGGCCGAGGGCCGGCAGCAGGCTCGGATAACCGGTCAGCGCGGTGAGCGCCTGGTGGAAGTCGATGAGGCGCGCCAGCTCGCCGGGCGTGCTCGGCAGCGGCGGCCGCCCGGGCGCGGGCGGCAGGTGGTGGTAGAGCGCTAGCCGCTCGATCATGGGCCGGGTGCCAGCCGGCCTGGTCAGCGGCGGCTGCGTGATGGGGAGCGCGGCACCGGCGGCGAGCTCAGGCGTCGTCGTGCCGGTGTTACCAGAGTCCGCCGCGCCCCCCTGCTGCTCGTTCCATAGCTGGACGCGAAGGTGGCTCAGCGTGTCGTCAAGCGTGGAGTTGCCGTGCTCGTCGCGGAAGACAAAGTCGGCGAGCAGTGTCTGCAGCGTGCCGCCGTCACGGTCGCGGCCGGACGTGGTAGTGGCGAACTGGTAGGCGTAGCGGAGGAAGTCGTGCGCGTCCCGGCTGGGATAGGAGACGAGCAGCCGCCGGTCGAAGTCCGGCGCGGGATACTCATCGACGATCGAGTCGTGCCCGAAGACTGCCTGCCAGATGTCGGGCCGCAGCGCGGAGGTGTCAGCTGCCAGCGTCGCGGTGCGGCCGCCGCAGCTGAAGGTGAACCGCAGCCCGTGACGCTGCACGAGGGACGTCCAGTCGAGCCAGTCGGGGAAGGCGGAGAGCAGGTGCGCGCCAGAGAGCCGCGGCGTGAGGTACACGTTGGCGCGCAAGTTCGCGCCTGAAGCCAGGCCGGCGGGCAGTACGACGGCGACGATCGACTGGCGGATCATCGTGCCTCCCCGATCATGCGAACGCGCCCGCGTAGCGCAACCAGTCGTCGGTGCTCATCAGCTGGTCGACCTTCGGATCGCCGCTGCCGGCGCTGAAACTGCGCTCGACCGACAACTGGACCGATGCACTGAAGAAGAGGACCTGGACCGAGACCGTCAGCGTCGCCCGTCCTTCGATGACGTTGCCCGCAGGCGAGCTCTGCCAGCTCAGGCTGATGTTCAGGTCGAGGGAGATCGAGATGATCCCTAGTACCGAGACTTCGCCGCCGATGTCGACGAACCCGGTCAGGTCCGACGAGCTGCCCGCGAGCTGGAAGTAGATGCCGGCCATTGCGTGCACGGCGCCGGTAGCGACGCCCAGATCGAGGCAGAAGTTGGCGCCGAACTCGATCGCGCCCTCGACCATCTTGATGCCGTCGGCGTCCAGGACGAGGTGCACGAAACCACCCCCGCCGAAAATCTCGACCGTGACGAGGAACGGCCTGGCGCGGCTGGCGAAGGCGAACTCGACCGCCGGCTTGCCGTCGAGGTAGGGCAGGTCGAGCGCGGCGGTGATCGCGATATCTTGCAGCGAGAAGACTCCGGCCGTGATCGGCGGCAGGCCGATGGTGTACGCCACGCGCAAGGCGGTCGAGGTCAGTGTTATGGACGGGCCCGATCCGCCGAACAAGCCGGGCGGCAGGATGTCGGCCAGGGTCTGGATGAATTCCAGCGGGCCCTGGAAGCCGATTGGGTTCTTCGCGGCCAGTTGCAGCGCGACCGTCGACTTGGCGCCGTTGCTGGAGTCGAAAGTGATCGCGGCGATCTTCAGGCCCATGACGCCGAACAGCGTGAGGTCGAAGTTGGTCAGCTTCCCGTGGGCCATCGAGGCGGGCGGGGTGCCGTCCAGGTGATCCTCGATGCGCACCTGCAGGGTGAGCACTGCCGGCGGCTGGCCCTCGGCGTTGAACACGATGCTGAGCGGAGAGTTCGGCGGCGCATAGTTCTGCAGCTGCGGTGACCAGTTGATCTTGGTCGTGATCATCGTCGGGTGCCGCCGGTCCGGCACTGCCTGGGTGCGGATCTCGGGGGCGTTCTGCGCCGCGTCGGCGACGACGGTGCCCTGTTCCAGCGGGATGAGCTTGCCGAGGTCGATCGTGCCGAACAGCTTGGCGTCGATGTCGCCGAAATAGGCGGCCGGGTTGATCACGCCGCTGGCCGCGTCGTCGGGACTACCGGAGACCAGGCCCTTGCGAGCCGACAGGGCGCTCAGCGCGATGTTCGGCCGGGCGAATCCGCCGCTCTTGTCGGCGCTGAACCCGACCGCCGCGGGCGTACCGACGACCTGCGCGAACACACCCGCATGCGGGTCCAGGCCGTGCACCAGGAATGGGGCGTAGAGGGAGATGAGCACCGCGGTGTTCTGGCCGATGAGTGCAGCCAGTGAGGGCACGGTCACCGCGGCGGCATCCAGCGAGGGCAGGAACGGCGCGTTGGGATAGGACGGCTCGGCGGTGGTCAGCTCGGCGGTGGTCAGCTCGGCGTTGAAATACAGCGAACTGGTCTTGAGGATTGTGTCGCCGGCTGCCGGATCGGCGTATGCGATGTTGCGCCCGCGCACCACGCACTGACGCAGGGTGTTGTCGCCTGCGTAGGTTGCCTGCACGGCCGCAAGGTCCGTCTCAGCGATGCTCACGAAGATCAGCGGAGCCAGGAAGTTCACGTCCGCGCCGGCCTCGTCGGTCCCGACCAGGGGGAACGGGTAAGGCGAGCCGTTCACGTAGACACGGAACGACGAGGTGCCGATGAATGCGGGCGGATCGATATCGGGCGTGACGTGGACGTTGATGCGCACCCGTTCGCGCAGGGGCATCTCGCGGCCCGAGTACTGGAACGGCGCGTTCCCGTAGGTCTTCTCGCGCTCGCGGATCACAATGTACATCCGCTGGCGCAGGTAGGCGACCGGGTAGTCGCTGGGGTTGCCGTCCGTGCCGTTCGGGGCCTGCACCTTCCGCTCGGTGACCTTCACGAGGGAAGCCCTGTGCCCGAATGGGTAGAGGTATCCCTCGTAAACGATCCGGACATAGTGATCCCGGCCCTGGGTGGCGATGTGGTCCCACTCGATCAGGTCCAGCGCTCCGACCGCGAACGAGGCAGGTACAGGGACGGGAACGGGCAGTAACGGATCCGGCCGGGGCACAGGGACGGCCGACGGGGCGCGTCCGGGCCCGGCCTCGCCCGGCGGCGCGGGCAGTTCGCGGATGGGTCGGGTCGGAATGTAGAAATAGGTAACCGGGTAGTCCCAGGCGCCCCGCGAGGTCAGCCAGCCGCCGAGGCTGGACAGGAACAGCCTCTCGGCTGACACCGGCTGTGGAACATAGGTCCTCTGGCTGCCGTCGGTCTCGGTGATCTCGTAACCGGAGAACCCGGCGCTGAGGATGACGATCTGATCGCGGTCACGCTCCGACATCGCACCGCGGAACGGCTCGTCATCGGTGCTGTGTAACGGAAGCGGGCCGCCCTCGACGAAGTCGGGTGACCACACGACGCGAACTGGCAGCTCATTCTGCGGTGAGGCTTCCGCTGGTGCGGCGTGAGCCTGCTGAGTCGACAGGGCCGCGAGCCGGGTGTGCCACAGCTCGGCTCGTCCCGCGTGCTCGACTGGCGCAACGGCGTGCATCCACGCGGGGCGCGCGTGTGCCGACACGTTCGGAGCGATGACCAGCCGGTACGGCAGCTCCAGGGCGGTCACGTCGGGGCCGGGCTCGGTGATCGGCGGCGGGCTCTGTCCAGCCGCCTGGCTCGCTCCCGGCGGAACCGAGGCTGCATCGGGCAGCACCGGGATCAGCGCACTCCAGTCCAGCAGCGCCTCGATCGAGTAAGGGACCTCAGCGACGTTGTCCGGCAGCTGGAAGACCAGTCGGCTTCCGCCCGCGAGTCTCGCCCCAGTGGAGCCAGGCGGCAGCTGCGGCGAGTCCGCCGAGCTCGGCAGACCAGGCGGCGGCGGCAGACTGGGAGTGCTCGGCGGTGGATTGAACGTCGGCTGAGCTATCACCGAAGTCTGGAAGTAGGCCTGCTCGAACACCGACTGGGGCGGAAACTCGAAGGTCAGCAGCGCGCGGGACCCGGCGGGATCCCGGACCAGCTTGGGGTTGTCGCGATCGGTGGTGTCCAAGCGCAGGTTGGTCGTCCGCACGGTCAGAGCCAGGAGGTCGTCGGCGCGCAGCAGCGTGATCGTCAAGTCCATGACAGCCAGCCGTCCGCGCGTCCCGCAACGATGCAGGTCATGGCAGTGAGCCGCCGAGCGAGTCGGTCAGCCCGAAGTGGTCGACGAACCACGAGAACGGCCGGGTGAGCGTCTCCTGCAGCTGGGACCGTCGAGTCCACACGTCGCTGTCGGCGACTTTGGCCACCGCCTTCTCGAACAGGTTCGGAAACTTAAGCGAGTAGTAGCGCAGCAACTGCATGGCTCCGAGCTCGTCGGAATAAAGCAGACCGAACCGCAGGCCGTTGGCGACCATGTGCTCGCGCATGCCGCGGATGAAGGCGATCCGCTCGTCCGGCGGCTTGAAGCGGTGCTCGACGCGCAGGCCCGGTAGCAGGATTATCTCCGCGCCGGACAGCCATGCGCGGATGCTGAACTCGGGCTCGGCGGCGCCGTACATGATCATTCCGTCGTCGTAGCCGCCAATCCGGTTGAACAGCTCCCTTGTCAGCGCGGTGGCCGGGCAGGCCGCCACCTGTACTTCGGTCGGCCGCTCGACTGCCTTCTTGTTCCAGTACGTCCCCATGAAGGGCACCACCAGCCGGCAGCCGTAGCCGACAAAGGGAGTGTTGGCCTCGGTGACCACGCCTGCCAGGATCCGGTCTGGCCGGATGTGCTGGTAGACCAGCTCGTCCCACCCGGCGGAGATCCGTACGTGGGCGTCGGTGATGAACAAGATGTCCGCGCTGGCCAATGTGGCGGCGTAGTTACGGGTGCGCGGGATGCCGCTGCGCTCCTCCAGCCCGCTGAGGTGGACGTCGAGGCGCTCGTGGCGCGACAGCTCGGGCCACGCCGCACGCAGGTAGTCCGCCGTCTCGTCGCTGGACTGATCATCGGCGATGATGATCTCCAGGCGGGCCTTGGTGGTGCGCGCGGCCGCGAGTGAGTCGATCGTGGCCGCCAGCCGGGGGCCTTCGTTGTGCGCGGGTATCAGCACGCTGACGTCGGGACGCATCGTTATCGTGTCGTCGCTCAGCAGCCGCGCGCCGCGCCCGCGATAGCTGTGATCGCGGTGATGGCGGTCGTCGCCGTAGTTGAGACGGCCGATACCATCCCGACGATCGCCACGCAGCTGCAGCAGTTGCAGCCGCCGGTACTGACCGGCGGGCACGGCATCGCCGATGGCGGCGGGCACGGCATTGGCGGGTAGCCCGGGAAGGGCGATGAGGGCGATGAGGGCGCCGCCGGCGGCGAGGCGGGTATTCCTGGCGGGGTGGGCACTTGCGGCATCACCGGCAGGCCTGGTACCGGCGCTGCCGGTTGCGAAGGGAACTGCGGCTGCACGGGAGTTGGTGGGTAGCCGGGCATCGGGATACCGGGCGTCGTCGGCACACCGGGCACGACGGGGCTCGGTGGTACCGCCGGCGGCCGCTGCGGAACCGGCGGCCGTTGCGGGGCCGGCGGCGGTCCCTTCGGAGACGGCGGTCCCTTCGGAGACGGCGGTCCTACCGGAGCGGGAGGCGGTCCCTTCGGAGACGGTGGCGGTCCCTTCGGAGACGTGCCAGTGTGTGTGCCGGTGTGCGTCCCGGTGCCGGTGTGCGTCCCGGTGCCGGTGTGCGTCGCGGTGCTCGTGCTCCCCGTGCTCAAGGTGAGGGAACTAGAAGTGCTGGGGTCGCCTGTCGTTTCGGTCATTGCCCTTGCCCCTCGTGTCTTTGATTTTCGCGCGGACATTATGGGCACCGCCCGCACTGTGTGGTTCCGGGCCCGTGATGAAAGTGGGCACCAGTCGCCATCGGCGGCTGGCCGGCAATTGCCGTGATTGCGGCGATCGCCGCAGCGGCGGTAGTGGCTAGGTTGGCGACCTGGGCCGCGATCGCGACCTGGCATCCGCACTGATGTGGGTGCGAGCCCGGCAGGCAGACGGGCGCCTCTGTGCGCGCCCCGGGTGGCGACGGCTGGCACGGCGCCACAGGCGCTGGCGGCGCCGGGGTCGGGGTCGGGGGCGTTACTGGGGCCGCAGGGTAGCCCGGCAGGACAGGCGCCTGGGGGGTAGCGGGCATGCCGGGTATCCCTGGAACCCCAGGCACACCGGGTATCCCGGGAACCGCCGGCGCGGCGGGCGGCGGTGGCCCGGCCGGTGCCGGCGGCGGGACTACCACTGTGGCAGTGGCCGTTGCCGACGACGAGATCGTGTACGTCCCGGTGTCGGGCCCTGGCAGCAATGTCCCGGTGTCAGCCGAGGCGGCCAGGCCGGGGGCGGGTGCCGCCGGAGCGGCGAATCGCGCGGCTGTAGCGATCCGCTGGCTGCCGACGGTGGGGCTCACCTGTAGCGGGGAGTCGAGGATCGGTTTCTCAGTCTTGAAGAACGCGTCCGCACTGCGCAGCGCGTCAGCTTGGGCGGCACTTAGGTTCAGCGACCTGGCCAGAGCGGCGGGATCGTGTCGCAGCCCATGCAGCGCCGCACGGTCGCGGGCGAGCGTGTCGACTAAGTGGCGCACGCTCCGCATGGTTCGGCCCTCGCCGTAGGAAGATCCCTGAACGAACCGTAACGCAAGCGAATGGCCCGCACAATGGACCGCAATCAAAGATCGTGCTGCGGTGCGCGGAGCCCGGCGCGGTGTACGAGCGGATCGCCTCCGATCTTGGCGTCACGACGATGACGGTGGGCAGCTGGCGCAGGGGGTTTGCCGCGGCGCGAGTGGACGGCCTGTGCGACGGTGAGCGCCCGGGCCGGCCGAAGTCAGGGCTGGTGCTCACGGATATGGAGCGTGACCAGCTGGTCCGCTGGTCGCGGCGGGCGAAGACATCCCAGCCCCTGGCGCTGCGGTCGAAGATCGTGCTGGCCTGCGCGGAAGGCTCCCCGGACAAGCAGGGGGCCGCCCGCCTGCGGGTGACGCCGGGCACGGTGAGCCGGTGGCGGCGCAGGTTCATCGCCGACCGTCTCGATGGCCTGGTCGACGAGCCGCGGCCGGGTCGGCCGCCGTCGATCCTGCTGGACAAGGTCGAGGACGTCGTGACGGCCACGCTGGAGGACACCCCGAAGGACGCCACGCACTGGTCGCGGGCCTCGATGGCCCGCCGCAGCGGCCTGTCCGAGTCGACGATCGGGCGGATCTGGCGGAAGTTCGAGCTCAGGCCGCACCTGGCCGACGGGTTCAAGCTGTCGTCGGATCCGACGTTCGTCGACAAGGTCGTCGATGTTGTCGGGCTTTACCACAACCCGCCCGAACGGGCGGTGGTGCTGTGCGTGGATGAGAAGTCAGGCATGCAGGCCCTGGACCGGTCCCAGCCGTGCTGCCGATGATGCCCGGCATGCCCGAGCGGCGCAGCCACGGCTACTACCGTCACGGCATCACCAGCCTGTTCGCCGCGTTCAGCATCGCCGACGGCACCGTGATCTCCCGACGCGGTGACCCATAGCTCCAGCCGCACCGGCACGGTGGTCGCCGGGTTGAGCCAGCGCAGTACGACGCCACCGCACCCGGCGGGAACCTCGCAGTGGCCGTGCTCCTCCAGCACGAAATGCGGCGACCGCTTGACATAGCGATCGATCGAGTTCAGGCGAAGTTCTCGGTCCATGCGGGTTATCCGCGCGCATCCGTGGCGGCCGGATTGGCCTCGCGGACCAGCGCCACCAGCTCGTCGAGCCGGTACCGCCGGGACGCGTACTCGACCAGCTGCCGAATCCGGGCGCGCCGCCCGGTGCCGGCAACGAAGTCGCGATAGACCTCCGGGAAATGATCCAGCGCCAGGTCATCGATATCCTCGGTGGACAATGCGTCGTCGATCAGCCTCCGGACGGCGCCGACGTCCGGCTGGGACCGCTCGGGGGTGCTCAGCAGGCCGGGCGACAGCACCGCGATCCGGTCGAGCGGGATGGCATAGCCGTCGCGCTCTGCCGCCCGTACCGAAGCGGTCTCAGCCAGCAGGCCGACCATCAGGCCGGAGCCAACCTCGAAAACGGGCCCGCCGCTGAAGCCCGGCTGCGCCCGCCAGGCCGAATCCGGTGCGCCATCCAGTTGAAGCCGGCCGCCGGCCACCGGGCCCCGCACCGTGGCCGTAGACCAGACGCCCGCCGGCCGCGCTGCGGGCATGCCGAACATCTGCACGGCAGTGCCGGGCGCCGGCTGCCCACCGTGGAATCTCGCCGGCCGGGCTCCCCTAGGCGCGGCGGCCGGCAAGGTGAGCACGGCGATGTCGTCCCCGGCTGGGGGCGGCGGAGCCCATCCGGTCACGGCGACTCGAGCCGGCGCCGCACCGAGCAGGGGAAAGTCAACCTCAACGATGACGTCACCCGGAGCTCGCTCCTCGCGCGGCGCGCGCCCAGCACGGCGTTGACGACATGGGCGCAGGTCACGGCGGTGCGGGACCCGATCAGGACGCCGACCCCGACCGCGCCGCCATCCACCCCGTGAACACGCAGCACCGAGGCCTCAGCGGCGGCCATCCATGCCTCAGTCATCGCCGGCGGCCCACTTCAGGGCTTATGGTGAAGTGGACCTCGGTCGTGCCCTTGGCGACCACGACACCGGTCTCGGCCCCGAGAACGATGCCGAACTCGACGCTGACCTCGTCGGGCGCGAGCGCCTCGAGCCGCCGACGGATGACGTCTAAGGCCGGTCGCAGTTGGTCAAGGGCACTGTCAAGCGACTCACTCGCCCGGGCCACCACCTCGCCGGGACGCAGCGCGGCGAGCTCAAGCCCCGGCGGCAGATCCGCATCAGCGGCCTGCACCTTGAGCACCCCACCGCCAACGACCGGCACCTCAATCACATAGGACACGATGTCACCCGCTCCCGGACCAACCTGGGCCCCTTTACCCTAGCTCGAGTTTCCTGGATAAGTTGATCTTGTTCTTGTTTCCGCTGGTCGGTGGGTGTGCGGGGCTTGCCTGGCGTATTACCTATATCACCGTGACCGGAGGTATCGGGGGTCCGGTTTCTGTCTCAGTAGCCGAGCAGGGCCAGGAGGCGATCGGCCTGGCGTTTCAGGGTGCCGGGCGGGTTGTGCCGGCTTGCCCGGCTGCCTGGCCGCAGGAGCGTGAGCCGGAACAGGGCGGCCAGGGGCCGGAATTGGAGCAGCCTGCCTGTCTCCGCCGTGGTCAGGTCGAACAGAGCCAGGAAGGCGTCCGCGTCCAGGTGGGCGCCTGACCATGCGGAGATGTGCTCTGCCAGGAGCGCGAGTTCGAACGCGCGGTCGCTGGGGCCGGAATCCTCGAAATCGACCAGGTGCACCCGTGGCCGTCCCACAGGAAGTTGGCGAGGTTGGGGTCTCTTGCCTGTCTTGTCCGGGCCGGGCGTGTGGTGGGAGCTGGACATCTGGACTGGCGGTGGCCGTTCATGCACGGCCGGGTTCAGCGGGCGGGAGTGAGGTCTGCTGCCGGGCACGCGAAGGAACCTTGGGCGCGGTCGCGAAGTCGCGTTCCGGTTACCGGGGCCGGTAGATCAGGCGTGTCACGCCGGAGCGGTAGGCCTTGGCGCTGTGCAGGGCGAGGTCGGTGCGGCGGCTGAATATCCGCTGGCCCTCGCCCAGGGCGACCGGATGCATCATGAGCACGTACTCGTCGATCAGCCCGAGGCGCGCGAATGCCTGCGCGGTCCGGATGCCTCCTGGCACCCCGATGTCGCGGCCGGGCTGGTGCTTGGCGGCGTTGACCGCCTCGCGCAGGTCGTCCTCGTCTCGCACCATGAGCAGCTCGGCGTTGTCCCACGGGACCTCCTCCTTGGTCCTGGACAGGACCAGGCTGTGGACCCGGTTCACAGCATCGGCGATGGCGTGCTCTCCCTCGGAGGCTGCAGGGTTGGCGGCGGCCTGGCGCCAGTACGGGATCATCCCCGACGCTGTCGGGTAGCCCATGAACGCGGTGTCGGCCTGGCCGATCAGGTCGACGACGTCGCGGTTCATCTCGGGGTCGGGGGCGGCTGCCATCCAGTCGAGTTCGCCGCCCGGGCCGGCGAAACAGCCGTCGCAGGTCATCGTCATGTATAGCCGTACCGTTCTCATCTCGTCCTCCTCGTGACTTGCCTGGATTAGCCGGTCGCCGGGGGTCGGCATCACCGGCCCGGGTAACGCGTTGGCTGGATCCCGGCGCTGACCGCCGCTGGCCCCGGTGGGCACCAGCGGCGGGCCGCTGCGGTGTGCGGCGTGGCGGGCCGGGGTCACCGCCCGGTTCGCGCGGCCAGGAGCTTGGTCGTGTGCTCCCAGCGTGCGCGGGCGATGACCGTGAGGGCGGCGCATAGCGGGATGGTCATCGCGGCGGCGGGGCTGTGCAGCACGGCGATGTTGATGATAGTCGCGCCGGCCATGTCGGCGGCGAGCCCGGCCGCGGCGAGCCCGGCCAGCCGGGGGATCAGCAGGCCGATCGCCCCGGCGAGCTCGGCGGTTCCGGCGAGGTAGCGCAGCCACTGCCCGGCTCCTATCTGGCCGAACATCGCCACCGCGGAGTGCGCGCCGGCGAGCTTGGGCGTGGCGGCGAAGGCGAACACCGCGGCCAGCAGGACCTGGGCGGCCCAGATCATCTTGTTCTTGCGGGCGCGCTTGCCGCTGTGGGTCTGCCCGGTTTCGCGGTCTGCCCGGGCGGTGGTGCTGGTGATGCTCATGGCTATCTCCTTCAGGTTTCGTCCCCGGGGCGCGGGCTTGCGCCCCCCGGCGCGTGGGCGGGTCGCAGGTCAGCTGGGCTGGAGCCTGGCGAGCAGTTCGTCTAGGCGGTCGCCGGAGTCGCGGGCGCCGCGTTCCATGCCGGAGGCGACCATCGCGTCGCGGTCCTGAACGGACTGGAAGGCCGAGACGGTGCGCACCAGCGTCTTGGGGCCGCGGTCGGCGAAGGTGGCGGTCTGCAGGCAGACGTGGCCCGGTGCGCCTTCGAACTCGAAGGTCTGGACGATGGCATCCGGTGACGGATCGCCGTGGAAGACGCCGTGGAAGCCGTAGCTTTTGCCCTGCGCGTCGGAATGCACGTAGCGCCAGGTACCGCCGTCGCGGGCGTCGTAGCGGTCAATGGTCATCGCCAGGTCACGGGGGCCCAGCCACTGCTCCAGCAGGTCCGGCTCGATATAGGCGCGGAATACCAGGTCGCGCGGTGCGCCGAACTCGCGGGTGATGATGATCTGCGGGATACCAGGTTCCGCGGTGATCTGTGTCTTACTCATCGTCGTTCCCCTTCGCTGTGACGGCCGGATGCTGGCCGGAGTCTTCGTCCTGGCGGGCTTGCAGGGCGGCGAGCAGGTCGTCGAGCCGCTCGTGGCTTTCGTCCCAGAACCGCTGGTAGCGGGCCAGCCAGGTGGTCACCTCGCGCAGCGGTTCGGCCTCCAGGCGGCTGAGCCGGGCGGTCGCCCGCCGGGTGCGCGAGACCAGCCCGGCGTTTTCCAGCACCTTCAGGTGCCTGGAGATCGCCGGCTGGGACACGCTGAACGGCGCGGCGAGTTCGGCGACGGTGGCCTCGCCCTCGGCCAGCCGGGTCAGGATCGCCCGCCGGATGGGGTCGGCGAGCGCCCCGAACACGAGGCTGAGCCGGTCATTGGCCATTCATAACCATCCAGTTTTAGAATGAGATGGTTATAGAGTGCCGCGTGAACCCTTCAATGTCAAACCCAGATGCCAGAGCAGGCTGCGCGGGCGGGCCGACCGTGTCCTGATGGGCTCACCGCGCATCCCGGCAGCGCGGGCTTTCGCCGCCCTGCGCCGGGCAGGCCGCTGCCTCGTGTCACCCGAAGTGAGAACCCGCGCCATGCCAGGCGAGAATCACCGCGACCCCCCCGGCGATCATGAAGGGGCCGAAGGGATGTGCTGTTTCCTGGTGGCGCGGCCTGATATCAGCAGCGCGGCGCCGTAGAGGCCGGCCAGGACGAACCCGGCGACAGTGCTGGCAGCAGGGTGCGCCAGCCCAGCCATGCGAGCTGCCGGTGCTGGTTTTTGGTGCAGACGGTAGCGTATTACCCATATATGGCCTCGATTATCGGCAAGAAGCGTGGTGAGGCCACCTACTACTACCTGGTGGAGTCGGCCCGCGTCGGCGGCAAGCCCCGGATCGTGTCGCAGGAATACCTGGGCAGCGCGGAGGAGCTGGCCGTGGCGATGCGCGGCGCCGGGCTGGGGCTACCGGATCGGGTCCAGCACAAGGATTTCGGCGCAGTCGCCGCCGCCTGGGGGCTGCTGGAGGACCTCGGCGTGGCCGGCATCATCGATGAGGTGGCCGGGGCGCGGCGGTCTGATGCAGGCGCGTCCGTGGGCACTTTCCTGGTGCTGGCGGCGCTGAACCGGCTGGCCGACCCGTGCTCCAAGCGAGGATTCGCTGACTGGTGGGCCAGGACTGCAGCGCCGCGGTTCACCAAGATCCCCGGCAGCGTGCTGGATCACCGGCGATTCTGGGACGCCATGCACGCGGTCTCGCCGGAGCACCTGGAAGAGATCTCCCGGCGGATCGCGGTGGCGATGACCGCCGCGCATCAGCTGGACATCTCGTCGGTAGCCCTCGACATGACCAACTTCGCCACCTTCATCGACACCGGCAACGGCAAGGCGCCCATCGCGCAGCGGGGCAAGGCCAAGCAGAAGCGCTCGGATCTGCGCCTGGTCGGGCTGGGGCTGGTGGTCACCCGCGACGGCGGCATCCCGCTGACCTGGCACGCCTATCCCGGCGACCGGCCCGATGTCACCCAGTTTCCCGCGATGACCGGCCAGCTCCGCAGCCAGTACCAGGCGATAGCCGCCGCGGCCAGCCGCCCGCCCGCAGACAGCCCAGGTGACGGCGCGGACATAACGGTGGTGTTCGACGCCGGGCAGAACTCCGCGGACAACTTCGCCTATCTCGCCGGGACCGGCCTGCGCTACGTCGGATCGGTGCCCGCCTCGGACTGCCCGGACCTGACCGTGCTGCCCGCCCCGGTACGCAGCATCGTCGACAGGAACAGGTTCGGCGGGCTGACCGCCTACGACACCCGCCGGGAAGTCTACGGCGCCGAGCGCCGCGCCATCTTGACCCACTCCCCGGAACTGCACCAAAGCCAGGCGGCCGGGTTCGACGGCACCACCTTGGCCAAAGCCGGCAAGAAGCTCGGCGAACTGGCCGCCACCCTCGCCCGCGGCAAGACCCGCCGGACCCGGGACAAGATCGAGGCAGAGATCGCCACGATCACCCGCAAGCCCTGGGTCCGCCGCACCGTCACCTGGCAGCTATCCGGCGAGAAACCAAGAGACCTCCGCCTGGCCTGGGGCATCGACACCGCCGCTCGCGCAGCCCTGGAAGAACAACTGTTCGGCAAGCACATCCTGATCACCGACCACTACGACTGGCCCGCCGCCGAGGTCATCGCCAGCTACCGGTCCCAGTCCGAGGCCGAGTTCAGCTTCCGGCAGCTCAAAAACCCGCACGTGGTGTCCTTCAGCCCGATGCACCACTGGACCGAGCACAACATCCGCGTCCACGTCTTCACCTGCGTGCTCGCCCTCCAAGCCGCCCACCTCATGCGGCTGCGCGCTCGCCGGGCCGGGCTGGACCTATCGGTCCGCGCGCTACTCGGCGAACTCGCCGGAATCGGCGAGACTGCCCTGCTCTACCAGGGCGAGCGGGGCCGCCCCCGAGCCCACCGCATGCTCACCGAAACCACACCCCTCCAGGACAAGCTCAGCGAGATCTTCGGCCTCACCCGCTACGCCCCCAGGCGCTGACATGGGTAATACGCCCAGCCCGGCCCGGAACACCCGCTGAACAGCGCAAACACCCTCAAGATCAACTTATCCCGGAAACTCCGGCTAGGCGCCTCAACTCATTTGATCAGGCTAGTGCGGCCCGTCACTCCACCGTCGCTCTCCGGCACGGCGTTGGTCGAATCTGCTGCCGACCCCGGACCGGTGAACCCGCAGGAAAGAGGGCCGATGCGCGCGGACCGGCAGGCCCGACAGCCCCCCACCGGGAGTCCCCCCCCCCGGGACCAAGGAGAGCATGCAGCGTCCCGCCCGAGGAATTCAAGGAGTGGCGGTCGCCGAGCCGACGGCAACTTATGGGGATACAAGGAGGGTGGCCTGCACTGCTGGCCAACCTGAGCTGAGATGCCGGAAGAATCGGGAGACGGCCTCCTTCCGACCGTCAGGACGGCCGGCGCGGTCACCGCTCCACCTCGATCCCGTGCGTCTCGGCAAGCTCGAGGTAGGCGTCAATGCGGCCGAGGTCGCGGGCGCAATCGGGCACCGGCTTTCCAGCCAGTCGTACTCGGCGCCGCCTGGGGCCGGGGCAGGCCTCGGTCCGGCGTCATGCCCGCTGCGGGCCCGCCAGGAGCCGCGCGGGCATGGAGTACGGGGATGAATCCCGGCGGATACCTCCCTCGACTACACTGGAGGTACTGGAGGCACCAGATCGAGAGTGTGCCGCAGGGAAGGGGAACGCGGCGATGACGATGACGGAGCATGCGCCACGGCAGACTGCGGTCAAAATCTCCCCGGAGGGAGACAAGCTGATCACCAGTGGTGCGCACTATCTGCACATGAGCAAGAAGGATCTCGTCGAGGCTGCAGTCGCCTTCTACCTGGACGCACGCCGTGAGGAGATGCAGGCAGGGATGCGTGAGCTGCTGAGTGAACTCGATGGCAGCCGCGCGTCGCGGGTGGCGATGCTGGCCGGGATGACTCGCGCGGAGCTAAATTCAGTCGGCGGGGTCGAGGAGGACAGCTGACCGTGGCTGACCGGGCCCGCCCCACAATCCGCTGCCTGCGCGAGGATCTCGCGCTTCCCGTCCCGCGCGTCGATACCCCGCTGGATGAGATCACCCATCCGCTGCTCGCCAAGGCAACCGAGCGTTTCGCCGACGACGAGACGCCGCAGGAACGGATCAGCGCGATCGATGACCAGGTGCTGTTCAAGGTGAAGATCCAGCGATGGCGCGGCGCCGCGTGGGTCGACGCCGATCTCCCGTGGCTGGTAGCGGCAGGGCAACGCGAAGAGGGCTCGCCCGAGGATTTCTACACGGCACTGGCAGCGCCGCGAGGGCCCGTTACAACGCCGAGCACTCACCGCCTCTGAGCAGCACCACCTACAGCAGGTACTTACTGCCCGGTCATGAGGATGATCTGCGATGGCAGGCCGAGTCCGCGGCACGGGCGGAACGTCAGCTGAGAAAGACGGTGCACGACCTGGTCCGCCAGTCATTGCTTGACGGGCACGAGCACGCCGTCATGCTCGACGGCGCCGCCCTGGGCATCCAGGTCCTGGCTGACCAGGGCCACGAAGCCTACGTCGCGATCCGGATCATCGGATCGGTGCCAAGGCGGCTCGTCGCCACCATCCTCAGCCTCATACCCGGTTGCCAGCCCGACGCATGGATGTCCGATTACGCCATGCCAGAACGAGCGGTGGCTCCTGAAGAACAGATCTGGTCGAACATCATGGACCCAGCCGCCGCCGCGAAGTTCCTCGACGAACAGCTGTGAGCTGCCTCGCATTGAGATCGCAGTAGTCACCACACGCGATCCAGCACCTGCTCGTCTCAAGGCAGCTGCTGCCGGCCCTAAAGCGAGGATCCGGGGCGGCCCGCGCCCGGCGGAAACGGGCAGGCGATCGGCTCCGGCTCGCAGACGCCGGACCCGGCAGCCGCTGACCACCCGGCGTTACCCTGCGTGACGGGGCGGAGGTGTCGATGGGCATCCTGTGCATTCAGGGCAGTGGAGCGTCTCCCACGACTCGGTCCACGAATACAGATATTTAACAGATTCTAATTTCGAACTCATGCCTCTGAGCTGCGAGCCCCCTTACGGAATCGAACCGTAGACCTTCTCCTTACCATGGAGACGCTCTGCCGACTGAGCTAAGGGGGCGCGCACGACCGGTCACAGGCGCTGCCTGACCGGATCACCTACGCCCTCCGGCGGATAATCACCCGCCGGCCAGCGTAGCCGCGCCAGGAGAGCATACACGATTCAGGCTGTCCGGGACGCCTCGGCGAGGTCACGCCAGGCCGCCCGGGCGAGGTGCCGCCGGACCCCGATTCCCCGCCGCGGCCCGGAAGGCCGCCACGACCCGCGGCCACGCGGCCGAGAGCGGATCAATCAGGGCAAAATGGTCAGCGCCCGGCAGGACCTCGCAGTCCGCGTCGCCGCCGGCCTGGCTCGCCCGCTCGGCGTAGTCGAGGCTCATCCGGCACGGAACCCTGTCATCCGCCGAGCCGTGCACCAGCCGGACGGGCACGCCGGCCGGCAGCAGGGCGGCCGGATCGGCCCTCGCGTAGCGGGCGGGCTCCTCGTCCGGGCTTCCGCCCATTAGCGCGGCTGCCGCGCCATCGCCCAGATCCTGGGCATAACAGGCGGCCAGGTCGCAGACCGCGGCCAGCGCGACGACGCCGGCCGCGGCCGGGGCGGACCGCCACGGCGAGCCGGCCGTCAGGTGGTGCCGACTGGCCGCCCACAATGCCAGATGCCCTCCGGCCGAATGACCGGCAAGCACCACCCGGCCAGCATCGACCCGGCCGCCAGAAGTCTCGGCCGCGAGCCCCGGCAGCAGGTCGACGGCCGCGGCCACGTCATCGAAGGTGCCCGGCCAGCCGCCACCGGGCTGACCGGTCCGGCGGTACTCCGGGGTGCAAACGGCGAATCCCTCAGCCGCCAGCGCCGCCGCCAGGGGCCCGGTGTGCGCGCGGTCGAACGCCACGCGCCAGAAACCCCCATGCAAAAACATCACCAAGGTCCCGGGCCGCTGCTCAGGACCGGGAGCCTGCGGCGCCAGTGACGCCAGCCGCAGGTCGGCCACGTTCTCCTCATTGGGCCCGTACCGAAAAACGAGGTCTGGCGGTGCTGCGGGCCTGGTCAGGACGCTACGAGGGTCCGTTTGGGCCTCCTTCGCTCAGCGGGCGCGGCGCCCGGCACAGCATTGTCTCCCACCCCCCGGCGTTCGGGTGATGTTCAAGGTGTCGAACTGGACGGGAGGGGAATCTTTAACTAGACCGTGCTTACTATGACCCGCATGGAGACCAGCGCTGTCGTCATCGCGACGACCTGGACCGAGGGGGTGCCGTTCCTGTGAGGACACGGCGCGTCGTCTCGGGCGCGCTGGTCACTCTTGCAGGAGCCAGCGCCCTGTCTTTCAGCATGCTCGGCACCGCCCTCGCGAGCCCGCAGGGGCCAGTAGGCGGATCTTCAGCGTCGCCGTGTGCCTCTGTTCCCGCCTCGGCGGCCAGCGTCTCGGTCGCGAACACGCAGGCGCTCACCCAAGCGCGGCCCTCGCGGTCCCACCGGCCGGGCGCCAGGAAGAGCACGGCCAGCCGGAAGCACACGTCGGCCGCCAAGAAGGCCGCGGCTAGCCCAAGCAGCAAGCCGTCGGCCAGCAAGAGCGCACACGCGAGCAAGAGCGCGTCGCCCGGCGCCAGGACCAGCAAGAGCGCGTCCCCGAGCGCCAGCGCCAGCAGCAAGAGTCCTTCTCCCCGCGCGAGCGCTAGCAAGAGCCCGTCCGGCACGGCTTCGCCGAGCAAGAGCCCCAAGCCGTCACCTAGCAAGACCAGCCCGAGCCCGAGCAAGAGGCCCAAGCCCTCGCCCAGCAAGAGCCCGACTGGCACGGCCTCCCCCAGCAAGAGCCCCAAGCCCTCGCCCAGCAAGAGCAGCCCGAGCCCGAGCAAGTCTCCGAGCCCGTCACCGTCGCCGCATCCCAAGGCCCCGCATCTGTGCGTCCTGGTCCAGGCCTTCAGCTCGAGTAAGGTCCGGCCCGGTCACATCGCTACTTACGCGATCTTCGTCTGGAGCAGCCGCGCGGCGAGCAAGAACGTGACCGCCGCCGTGACGCTCGCGCCCGTCGCTCATGTCGGGTCGCCGAAGTTCACGGTCTGCCCGTCGGCTACCGGGGCCAGTTGCAGCCTCGGCACCGTGCCGGTCGGCCAGACTGACGAGCTGCAGGCGAGCGTCAAGGTGGGCTCCCGCGCCGCCAGGGGCGAGGATGTCACGCTCACCGGCCGGGCCACGAACGCGAGCGCGGCATCCGACCGGTCCTCGGCCACGGTGACGGTCACCGGGAAGAACGACAAGACCCCGGCCCCGGCTCCCAGCACCCGGGCCATCGGCGGGGGTACTGGCCCGGCCACCACCACGGTGCCCCCGGCATCGACGACGCTGCCGCCCGTGACGCTGCCGGCCGTGCCTCAGCCAGGGACCTCGGCGACGGATCCCTCCGGGCTTTTCCCGACGGTCTCTCCGACTTCTCCGGGGCTGTCCACCTCGCCGTCGCCCCGCTCCAGCCTGTCCTTCCCGACCGTGACGGGGCCATCGCGGCACGGCGGCACTCGCGTCCGAGCGGCGACTACGGCGGCCACCCTGCCGCTCGACCCGCGGCTTATCGGGGGACAGCTAGCCGGGCTCGCGGTCCTGGCTGGCGCGATCGCCATGGCTATCACCCGGCTGTCGCTGCGTACGCAGCGCCCCCAGGACGGCACCAAGAAGTCGGAGTAACGCCGGAGCCCGGGCAAGACCCGGAGCCGGAGTAAAGGCCGGAACCCGGAGGCGAGGCGACACCGCCCGCCTATCGGGTGTCCGGCATCAGCCCGCAGGACTGAGTGACGTCGCCGCCCCAGTCGTCCCCGAGGCACTCGTCTGGGACGCGGGTCCGGACTGCCAGCCTCTCATCCGGGCGAATCCCTGCGGCTTAGCTCCCCGCCCGCCGCTCGACGGCGGGCCGCATCTGGCGCAGTTCATTCGCCAGCGCGGTCGCGCTCAGCGTAGGTGAGGCCAGGACGCCGAAAGTGTCATTGTCGGCCCACGCGCATTCGGCGGGGCGGCCGTCCACGCTCGGCACGCAGGCAGCATCACCCGCAAGCGAGCCGGGACTGGCTGTAACGGCGCCCTGGAGCTTGCCGATAAAGCTAGAGATGAACGAGCTCGCCGAGGTGCCGGAGAGGTTGCCGCCGATGAACAGGACAATCTCCGGTCCGGTCCGAGCCGCATCCTCATACACCGCGTCGACAACGTGGGTTGCCTCGCCGCTGCTGCGCGCCACGATGCCGCTCTTGAGCTGCTCGGCCTTCATCTCCTTGGCCAAGTTGGGTGCCAGGGCGTAAGAGCCGATGCGGGCCGGGGTGATCAGGATATGCCTGGTCCCGGCGGCCGGCCGCAGCAGGACCGCGACGGCCGCGACGGCAACGGCCACCGCCACGACCAGGCCGCTGACGGCCAGCCACAGCAGTCTGCGTGACTTCTTGCGGGACTGCGCCCGGCTGGAGGAGCGCGTGACGCGAGGCACCGCCGGGGCGCTGACGGCCGGGGCATTCACGGCCGGGGCACTGACGGCCGGAGCAGTGAGGGGCGCCTCGACGGGCGCGCTGAGGGTCTGGACGCTGGACGCCAGGCGGGACAGCGCTTGCTGCGGCGCGGCGGGCTCAGCCTGCCCGGGAGTTCTGTCCCTGACGGAAATGTTCCGCCTGGCGGCCCTCTGCCCGGCCGCCTTCCGCTGGCCGGCCGCTTTGGCTTGCTCGCGCGCCGCGCGCTCCTGCCGCTTCTGCTCGGCCTGCTCCCGCTTCGCGGTCTCTTTCTCCCGCCGCGACTGCTCGGCCAGAGCTGATTTCTGCGCTTCGCGGTCGCGCCGCTCCTGCTCGGCCTCCTGGACGCGGCGCTCTTGCTCGGCGCGCTGCTGCGCCTCACGCTCACGGTGCTGCCGCTCAGCCTCGGCACGCTGGTGCTCCGCACGCTCGCGGCGGTGCCGCTCGACCTCCGCGCGCCGCTGGGCTACGCGCCGCTGCTGCTCGGCTTCAGCCCGCTGCTGAGCCTCGTGTTGTTCACGGCGCTGGCGCTCAGCTTCCGCGCGCTGCGCTTCCTGACGGCGGCGCTCCTGCTCTTCCTGCTGCCGCAGCTCCCTGGATGGTTCTGCGGGCTCCGCCGCGGGCTTGCGCCGCCGGCCTGGCCGGCCTGCAGGTCGTTCGCGCTCGGGCGGCGCAACTACCGCAATGTCCCCGGCGGGGTCGGTGTGATCGGACTGCGCGAGCCCAGCGATACCCGCAGCAGCGGCGTAGCCGGAAGACCCGGCCTGCGGCTCCTCGTGCTGCTTGCGGCGGCCGGCCCGTCTCGATCTGATCCCGGCGGGGTCGGCCTTGCGCTGGGCGCGGCCCCCGTTCTGCGGAGACCGCGCCGTCTCCGGAGACCGCGCAGGCTCCGCGGATCGCGCAGGCTCCGGAGAGCTCGGCGCGCTGGCCTGGCTGGACCCCGATCCGCGGCCGCCGCCCAGATAGCGGATCCACTGATAGTCCTCGTCGTCCTCGTCGGCCGCTGGCGGCGCTTCCGCCTGCCAGGCCGCCCCGGATGGCTGCGCGGCAGGCGAGGAGGGTGACCGGCGACCGCCGCCGTCGTCGGGTCCGTCTTCCCACGGCGCGGTATAGGGCTGGCCGGCGGCCCATGCATCCGGGTAGCCCTCATCAGGTGATCCGGGCTCCGCCGCGCCGCTGACCGGCTGGCCGAATGTCTCCGAATCCGACGGCCACGGGTCGGCGGCGGCGGCGTAACGCCCCCGCACGTCCTGATCCCCCTGCGGCCATCCGATGCTCATGGAACATGTACCCCTGACGCCGAAACCGGGCCTGATCTCAATCTGAGATCACTACATCATGCGGCAGGAGCCGGCAGGCCCGCTACATGATCGGGCCGACTCGGCGTGGCGCGGCGGGCCCCGGGATACAGAAGGCCAGGTCGGCAGTCACATCAGCGCCCGGATTGGCCCTTGCGGGGTGCGGTGCCCGCGGCGGATGATTCCGGTAATCGCGCATCACGGGAGGCCGGGGTGGGTAATCGCTACATTCTGCTGGTCAGAGGGCCGTCCCCGGTCTTTCCGCGCGGCTGCCTCTGGGCCATCCCGCTCTGGTACGCGGTCATCGCCGCACTGGTGTATTTCTCCGGCCGGCTGCCAACCTGGTACGCCCCGATTGCGCTCGGCGCCCTGGCCGTCGCCGCGCTGACCGTGCTCGCGGTACTCGGCACGATGCGCAACAATGCGTTCGCCGCCGATGAGAACGGCATCACCCTGGGCCTGCGCGGCGGCGCGATGCGCCGGCTCGGCCGTCGCCGCCGGCAGCACCGGCACCTGCCGTGGACCGAGATCCAGCAGGTCAGCATCTCGCCGAGGCGTTACGGAGCCCGGCTCGAGGTAGCGCTGAGCCCGGCCGCCGGCATCGAGCACTTCCGCAAGGCGCTGCCAGGGCGGGTGGCCGCCACCGTCTTGCTGCTGATCCTGCCGCTGACTTATGTGTTCCGGGCGCCTGGCCTGCTGGCCCCGCGCGACGATCCGCCCCGGTACCGCTTCTCGCTGTGCGACGTGGCCGCAGGCGACCTGACCGACGCGCTGGCGGCCCTCGCGGCGCCCGCCGACGTCGCGATCACCCTGACCAGCCGGTGGCGGCGCGGGGCGGCCGCGCCCCCGGCGCCGCCCGCCCTGCCGGGCCGGGCCCAGCCGGCGGCGGCGCTCTCCTCAGCCGAGATGCTGCCCTAGCCCGTATCATCGCCCCGAGATCAGCGCCGCGGCGCAGCAGGCTGGCAGGCTGAGCACGGGTGATATCCCGTTATGCGCTCAATGAAAGGACCGTGTCCCGATGGCACATGAGGTGCGGGGCGTCATCGCCCCCGGAAAAGGCGCCCAGGTAAAGGTCACCACCGTCGTCGTCCCGGATCCGGGTCCTGGTGAGGCGCTGGTGGCCGTGCAGGCGTGCGGCGTCTGCCACACCGACCTGCACTACCGCGAGGGCGGTATCGGCGAGGACTTCCCGTACCTGCTCGGGCACGAGGCCGCCGGAGTGGTCGAGGCCGTGGGCGATGACGTCACCGACGTGGCGCCCGGCGACTTCGTGATCCTCAACTGGCGCGCCGTCTGCGGACACTGCCGGGCGTGCGCGCGGGGCCGTCCCTGGTACTGCTTCAACACCCACAACGCCACCCAGAAGATGACGCTGACGGACGGCACGGAGCTATCCCCCGCCCTGGGCATCGGCGCGTTCGCCGACAAGACGCTTGTCGCCGCCGGCCAGTGCACCAAGGTCAACCCGCAGATCCGGCCCGAGGTGGCCGGCCTGCTGGGCTGCGGGGTGATGGCGGGACTCGGCGCGGCGCTCAACACCGCGCAGGTCAGCCGGGGCGACGCCGTCGCGGTGATCGGCTGCGGCGGGGTCGGCAGCGCCGCCGTGCTCGGCGCCTACCTGGCCGGCGCACGCAAGATCATCGCCGTGGACGTCGACTCGCGGAAGCTGGAGTGGGCGCGCGAATTCGGCGCCACCCACGCGATCAACTCCCGCGATACCGACCCGGTCGATTCCATCCGCGAGCTGACCGAGGGCAACGGGGCCGACGTCGTCATCGACGCGGTCGGCCGCCCGGAGACCTACAGGCAGGCCTTCTACGCCCGTGACCTCGCCGGGACGGTCGTCCTGGTCGGCGTGCCGACACCGGAGATGACGCTGGAGCTGCCGCTGCTGGACTACTTCGGCCGCGGCGGCTCGCTGAAGTCGTCCTGGTACGGCGACTGCCTGCCGTCGCGCGACTTCCCCATGCTGACTGACCTGCACCTGCAGGGCCGGCTGCCGCTGGAGAAGTTCGTGTCCGAGACCATCGCGCTGGACGCGGTGGAAGAGGCCTTCGCCAAGATGGGCCGCGGGGAGGTGCTGCGCTCCGTGGTGGTCCTTTGACCGCACCGGTGCGAGGCGCGGCCCGGATCGCCATGTGGTCCGGGCCGCGAACCATCTCCACCGCCCTGATGCGGTCCTTCGGGAACCGCCCGGACACGCTGGTGATCGACGAGCCGCTGTACGGGTTCTACCTGGCGCGGACCGGGATCGCGCACCCGGGCCGCGACGAGATCATCGCTTCCATGCCGAACGGGTGGCGCGAGGTGATCAGCGCGCTGACGTCGATGCCGCTGCCGGACGGCAGGACGATCTTCTACCAGAAGCACATGACCCACCATCTGCTGCCCGACGTGGATCCCGCGGCCCTGGCCGGACTGCGGCACGCCTTCCTGATCCGCGACCCGCGGCGGCTGCTGGCCTCCTACGCCCGGGTCCGGTCAGCGCCGGACCTGGCTGACCTGGGCCTGGCCCAGCAGGTAGAGATCTTCCGGAGGTTCGGCGGCCCGGTCATCGACTCCGGCGACATTCTGCGCGCGCCGCGACCGGCGCTCGAGGCGCTGTGCGATGCGCTGGCAATTCCGTTCGATCCGTCGATGCTGTCCTGGCCGGCCGGGCCCCGGTCGTACGACGGGGTGTGGGCGAAGTACTGGTACGACGGTGTCTGGCGGTCGACCGGGTTCGGCCCGGGCGCCGAGTCGGCGCCCCCCGACCTCCCCCTCGCGCTGGAGCCGCTGGCGGCGCGCTGCGAGAAATTCTACGCCGAACTTGCCGACCACAAGCTCCGCTGCTGACCGGCGCATGTCGCCCGTTCCACCTGTCCCTCCCGCCCCCCACCTCCATGATGATACCGGAATGTTTGATGCGGCGGTTTCCCGCAATGAACTCTCCGTGATCATGAGGCCGGTGCGGGTATGCGGCCCTTATATCGCGCGGGTTGATGGCGGACCGGGGTTATGCACCGGACTCGCGTCCGGGAGACGCGGCCATCCACATGTCCGCGCAGCGGCTAGGCGGGTTCCGCGGGCCGACGCGATGCTGGCCGAATGTCTCGCGAGCTTCTGCCAGGCTGCGGCGAAATCGCCGGTTTTCAGCGCGGCGTGCTGACCCGCCGCCAGGCCATCGCCGCCGGCCTGATGAGTCGCGCCCGCGCAACTGCCGGGCCGTGCGAGGCGCCTGCCCAGTGACCATGGAGACTGCAGTGCAGCCCTTCCGCCGAAGACATTCTCCGGTCACACAAAAGCGAGGTGCGCAATGCTGCAGGAGTTCGACGAGCGGAACCGGGACCTGATCGTCAGTGTCGGCGGCCGGCTGACCCACCGGGACGAGGCGGGTGTCAGCCCCTTCGACTCTGCTGTGCAGGGCGGCGACGCGGTCTGGGAGGGCCTGCGCGTCTACCAGGGCCGGATCTTCCGGCTGACCGAGCACCTGGCCCGGCTGCGGAGATCGGCCGGGGCGCTCGCCTTCGCGTCAGTTCCCGCCGACGAGGAGATCATCGCTGAGATCCGGCGGACGCTGGCCGCCAATCAGATGAACGATGGCGTGCACATCCGCCTGACGCTGACCCGTGGCGTCAAGATCACCAGCGGGATGGACCCGCGGCTGAACCAGTCCGGGCCCACTCTCATCGTCCTGGCCGAGCACAAGCCGCCGGTCTACGACACCGGCGGGATCACGCTGATCACCTCCAGCGTGCGGCGGCCGCCCCCGGACAGCCTCGACCCCAAGATCCACCACAACAACCTGCTGCCCTCGATCCTGGCCAAGATCGAGGCCAACGTCGCCGGAGCGGACGACGCGCTGATGCTCGATCACCGGGGCTTCGCCGCCGAGACCAACGCGACCAACGTCTTCCTGGTCTCGGGCGGGACCCTGGGCACGCCGTCAGCCGCAGCCTGCCCGGAGGGCGTCACCCGGGCCGCCGTGCTGGAACTGGCGGCGGAAGCGGGCATCCCCTGCGTGATCGGGGATTACAGCGCAGCCCAGCTGCACACCGCCGACGAGCTTTTCGTCACCGGCACGATGGGCGGTATCGCGCCGGTGCTCTCGCTGGACGGGCGGACGATCGGCAGCGGCGCGCCCAGTCCCGTAACGCTCCGGCTGATCGACCTGCTGGCCGTCCTGACTGCCCGTAGTGGCACTGAGGTGAGCTGAAGCGGGCGGCGGCACTGGCGCCCGGGCTGGCATGGCGGACAATGGGCCGCATGAGCGACACGCGCGATATACCAGCGGTCTCCCTTCGCGGCGGCGCACAGATGCCCACGGTCGGGTTCGGCACATGGCCGATGCGCGGGCACCAGGCGCACGCGGCGGTCACCGCTGCCCTGGCCGCCGGCTACCGGCACATCGACACCGCGACGATGTACGGCAACGAGGTCGCGGTGGGCCGGGCACTGCAGGACAGCGGCCTGCGCCGGGATGAGGTATTCATCACCACCAAGGTCCGCCCGACGGACGCCGGGAAGGCGCGCTCGGTGCTACGGGCATCGCTGCGCGCGCTCAGCACGGACTACGTCGACTTGTGGCTGGTGCACTGGCCGCCGCCGCAGCCGCGGCTGTGCCGGATGATCTGGAACGAGGTCCTGGAAGTCCAGGCCGAGGGCCTCGCCCGGTCGGTAGGCGTGAGCAATTACACCCTCAACCAGATCGACAACCTGGCTGCCAGCGGGCAGACCCCCGCGGTCAACCAGATCCGCTGGAGCCCGGTGCG
Organism: Streptosporangiaceae bacterium; assembly: GCA_052146815.1. Taxonomy (GTDB): domain Bacteria; phylum Actinomycetota; class Actinomycetes; order Streptosporangiales; family Streptosporangiaceae; genus DATJZH01. The sequence continues at coordinate 42,055 of JBKQMG010000120.1, forward strand.
CTATGACGCGCGGGTCCTGGCCGACCATCGCCAGCGGGGCATCGTCGTGGAGGGCTACAGCCCCCTCAAGGACACCGACCTCGGCCATCCGGTCCTCGCGGAAATCGCCGCGGCGCATGAAGTCACGCCCGCCCAGGTGGTCCTGCGCTGGCATCTGGAGCACGAGATCCCGGTCATTCCCAAGTCGGTCGACCCGGACCGGATCAAGACCAACCTCGACCTGTTCACCTTCTCGCTGACCAGGCCGGAGATCGAGCAGATAGACGCACTGGCCGGCTCAGCACGCTGACTGCCTCAGCACGCTGTCAGGCTCTGGCACTGATCACCCGCGCGCGCTGACGGGCTGATCAGGCCGAGTCAGCTCGGCGGCGTGACCGCTCGCGCCGCCGCGCCCGAGCCGGCGGCAGCGACCGGCCTGCGCGGCTCGGGCACGCCAGCAGGATCACCGCCGCCGCCGGCGGTCCGATGGTCGACGCCTATCCGGGCGCAGCTGAATCCGGTCGCACCGCGGACGGCGTCAAACGCGGCGACAACGGCGTCGTACTCGGCCTCGGTGAACTCCCGCAGCGGCCGTTCGCGGCACCCAGCCGGATCCAGCCGGGCGCCGAGCCGCCCCGGCGGGGCTGCCGGCCGGGTCCGTAGTAGCGGCTGACCTCAAATCCCGCGGCCGCGACCGTCCGGGCGATCTCCCCGGCCTCGTCCGCGCGGACATCGAAGACGACCTTGACGCCGCCCTCGTGCGGCTCGAACTGCGGCTCGCTCACCAGCTCATGATGAGCGTGCGGCGGATCGGCACAAGAAGAGGGCTGCATCACCGGCTGGCGGAGGCCGCCACGGCGGCCGGATCCTCGACGGCGTCCAGGCCCTTATCGACCGGGGCCAGCGCAGCGACCAGGCTGGCCGCCACCCCGGCCAGGAGGACGCCGGGCCACTGCGCTCAGCTCCAGGCGGTGCCGTTCCCCCGCAGAATCACTGACCTGCCGAGCCCGGCGCCGCCGCCCGCACAGGGCTGCGGACGGAGGTGGCGGACACATCAGACAAGGCCCCGGCCGGCTGCCGGGCGGCGGACCGCCGCAGCGCGATGCGTGGAGCCGGGACGAGGGGGCCGGGTCCGCGGCCTTTAGCATCAGGAGGCGTGCACATCGCAGCAGCGGTTCTCGGGGCCCTGATCGTCGCGGCCATCTGGGTGAACGTGGCCGTCACTCTGATCATCCCGCGCGGCCGCGTCGGGTTCATCAAGATCGTCGACCGGTTTGTGGATTCCTTCTACAGCGCGGCGGTCCGACTGGTGCGGTCATGGGACCGGCGGGATGCCCTGCTCGCCAGCCAGCCCGTCGTCGCCCTCGGCGCGCTGCTCCTCGCCTGGCTCGGCGGCTTCATCGTCGGCTACGGGCTGCTGCTGTGGCTGCCGGGCGGCAGCTTCCCGGCTGCCCTGCGTGAAGCCGGCTCGTCGCTGTTCACCCTCGGCTTCGCCGCCAGGGCCGGCGCGGAGCCGAGCGTCGTCGACTTCCTCGCGGCCGCGTCGGGACTGGTCATCGTCGCCGTCCTGATCGCCTACCTGCCCACCCTCTACGCCGCCTACAACCGCCGCGAAACTGAGGTCACGCTGCTCAGTCCCCGCGCCGGGATCCCCGCCTGGGGTCCCGAGCTGCTGGCCAGAGCCCAGATGGCGCGCGGCATCGAGCAGCTGGCGCTCACCTACGATTCCTGGGAGCGCTGGTCCGCTGACGTGGCGGAATCCCATTCGAGCTACCCGTTCCTGCTGCGATTCCGGTCCCTCGAGCCGCGCAGCTCCTGGGTCGTCTCGCAGCTGGCCGTGCTGGACGCCGCTGCCCTGCATCTGGCGGCCTGCCCGGAGGGCGCGCCGCTCTCGGCCCGGCTGTGCGTGCAGATGGGCTTCACCTGCCTGCGCAAGCTGACCCGCACGCTGCGGATCCCGGTCGAGGAGGATCCGCGGCCCGACGATCCGATCCAGCTGAGCCGGGAGGAGTTCCTGCAGGGCTGGGAGCGGATTACGTCCGCCGGATTCCCCGTGGAGCGGTCGGCCGAGGAAGCCTGGCCGCACTTCCGGGGCTGGCGGGTCAACTACGAGGCCGCCGGCTACAAGCTGGCGTTCGGCATCGACGCCGTCCCTGCCCGCTGGTCAGGCCCGCGCCGGCATGAATGGGGCCCGCTCGAGGCCAGGCAGTTCGCCAACCGCACCCCTGAGCATCCCGACGGTCAGCCCGCCGTGCCCGGCGGCTGGATTCCCGGCGAATAACGCCGGCGCCGCTGTCAGCTTTCCTGCTTCGCTGCCGACTTGCCTGCTGCCGTCGCTGCCTGCTCGGGGCGCGATTCCTGCGGAGCGCCGTGGATGATGACCACGGGGCAGGGAGCGTGATGCACGCAGTGCTGGCTGACCGAGCCGAGCAGCGCTCCGGCGAAACCGCCGTGCCCGCGGCTGCCCACGACCAGCAGATCGGCGCCGTCGGCGACGTCGAGCAGCACTGCCGCGGCATTGCCCTCTTCCACCCGTGCACTGACGCGTACGCCGGTGCCCGGATCCACCACCTGGCTGATCGCATCAGTGACGGTCTTCTCGGCGACCTCGCCGAAGTCGATGTCATCCGCCGGCATGACAGGAGCCCAGCCGTAGCCTGCCACCACGGCCGGGTACTGCCAGGCCGCGACGGCGTCGACGGTCGCGCCGGTGAGCGCGGCCTGCCGCACTGCCCAGCGCAGAGCGGCCAGTGAAGGCGCCGATCCGTCCACTCCGACGACGATCCGGGGAGCCTGGCCATTGGTTGCTGGCATCTGCCTTGCCTCCGTATGTCTGTACTGCCGCGGCGTCTGCGCTGCCGGCTGCATCCATGGTGACGCGTGCGGCGCCGGGCGGGTCAGAGGAGTTTCGCCTGACCTGCCAGGACCTTCGCCCTGGCTGCCCGGCCGCCTGCCCGGCGCCGGGCAGCTTACGCCGGCCGAGGCGAACCAGCGGGCTGCGGCACGCGCGCCGCCCGCAGGCGTGCCCCGCGGGCGGAGGGCCCCTGCGCGGCCGGGCGGGCTCAGCGCAGCCGGCGCAGGAAAGGGTCCCTTGGCTCGGCCGGGCTGATCCGCACGCGCACGTCGACGCAATATATGCCGTCTTCCCTGGCGACGACCGGGTTGAGGTCGAGTTCAGTGAGCTCAGGAAGATCATCGGCGAGCCGGGACACTCGCAGCAGCGCATCGGCGAGCGCCCGGCTGTCGACCGTCGGCATGCCGCGGTGACCGAAGAGCAGGGGGGCGGCGCGGACCGTGCGGATCATCTCGTCGGCATCAGTGTCGGTCAGCGGGGTCAGCCGGGCGACGTGATCGCCGAGCACCTCGGTCGCCAGGCCGCCGAGCCCGAAGACGACCAGGGGCCCGAAGACGGGCTCCTGCACCACGCCGATCAGTACCTCGACGCCCCCGGTCAGCATCGGCTGGACCAGTACCCGCTGCAGGAGGGGGCCGAAATCCGCCGCCAGCGCCCGGTAGCCCTCGGACACCTCCGCGGCCGTGCGCAGATCGAGCCGGACGCCTCCGGCGTCGGCCTTGCGCACCAGGCCCTCGGCTTCGGCCTTCAGCACGACGCGTCCGCCGAACTGAGCGGCGGCGGCGACCGCCTCCTCCTCGGTGACCGCCGTCATGCTGGCGACCATCGGGATGCCGTAGCAGGACAGCAGCTCGGCGGCTTCGGCCTCGGGCAGCCAGCCACCCGCCGGCGAGGCGGCCAGGAACCCGGCAACCAGGGTGCGCGCGTCCGCCGGGCGCATCCCGGTCAGCTCGGGGAACCTGCCGCGCTGGCGCTGGCGCCAGGCCTGGTAGCGAACGGCATGGCCGAGCGCGCGGGCCGCGCTCGCCGGGTCAGCGTAGGAAGGCACGCCGGTGACCGCCGCCGCGGCCGTATCGACAATCTCGGCGTCCTGATCCGCCATCGCCGCGCTGGCCGGATCCAGAGCCCGCGCCGTCTGCCCGGCGGCCAGACCGGCTGTGGCCGGCCGATGCGCGACGGACGGGGCGGCGGGGGGATGAACGATGGACGCGGCGGCGGACGGATCGGCAGGCGGCCGGCGGGCGTCCGGCGCCGGGGGCGGCCTCGCGGGGAACGCCGCGGCAGGCACGGAACTGCCGGCGGGCGCACCGACCGGCAACCGCCCGAGCAGCCGGACGGATTCAGCCTGGTCCAGCAGCGCCACGGCCAGCGGCTTGCTGACGACGGCCTCGGCGACCGCATCCCGCAGCCCGGAGACCGCCGTCGGGACCAGCACGGCGAGCACCGCATCGACGCCATCGTCGGCGGCTATCTCCTCCAGGCAGGTCCTGAACGTATGCGTGCTGACCGACGGGCTGGTGTCCACCGGCCCGGTGATAGTCGCCTGCGGCGGCAGCAGCCTGCGCAGCTTGCGCCGGGTAGCCGCGCTCAGCTTCACGACCTGCAGGCCGTGATCGCCGCACGCATCGGCGGCGAGCACGCCGCCGCCGCCCGCATTGGACACGATCGCCACCCGGTTGCCCGCCGGGAGCGGCTGGCAGGCCAGCAGCGCAGCGGTGTCGATCAGCTCGCCGAGACTCGTGGTGGCGATGATCCCGGCCTGGTCGAACAGCGCCTCCTGGGTGATCAGCGGCGTCGCGGCCGCCGCGGTATGCGAGGCGGCCGCGCACTGGCCGGCCGCCGACCGGCCGCTGACGACGGTCAGCACGGGCATGCGCTGGCCGACCCGGCGCGCCGTTCCGGCGAACTTGCGCGGGCTGCCGAAAGACTCGACATACAGGACCGCGATCCGGGTCACGTCGTCCTGCGCCCACCAGGTCAGCATGTCGTTGCTGGATACGTCGTATTTGTCACCGACTGACGCGAAAGAGGACACGCCGATGCCGAGCCGGGACAGCTGCTCCAGCAGCGCGATTCCCACCCCGCCCGACTGCACGACCAGCCCGGCCACGCCGGGCGGCGGGTGACCAGCCGCGAAGGTGGCGTCGAGGCCGATCCAGGGCACGATCACCCCGAAGCAGTTCGGGCCGACCAGCCGCATTCCGTACCGGCGGCAGATGGCCAGCAGGTCGGCGCCGGCGGCGCCGAGGCCCGAGGTGATCACCGTGAGAGCCCGCACGCCGTTGCGGCCGCACTGCGCGGCCACCTCGGGGACGGCAGACGGCGGCACCGCGATCACCGCCAGATCCACCCGCTCGGGCAGGTTGTCGACGGATGCCACGCAGGGCACTCCCTCCATGGTCCGGGCATGCGGATTTACCGCATAGACAGACCCGGAGAAACCGCACGTCATGATGTTGTGCAGGATGGCGCGGCCCACGGTGCCGCGCCGGCGGCTGGACCCCACCACGGCCACCGACCGCGGGTGCAGCAGCGGGCGGAGGCTCGCCACGTCGGCCACGCTTTCCCTGCTGGCGACGGATTCCAGGTAACTGTCGAGCCGCAGATCGTTGTCGCCGTCGGGCAGCGGGAAGGTCAGGTCCACCACGCCGCCGGAGATCCGGCGCTTCGCCGGCAGGCCCGCGTCCGCGAAGACCCGCAGCATCGCCGAGTTCTCCGCCAGCGTCTCCGCGGTGAAGGCCCGCACCTCAAGCCGCCGGGCCTGCCAGATCAGGTGCTCGAGCAGCAGCGTGGCGATGCCGCGGCCATGCATGTCGTCGGGGACGGCGAACGCGATCTCCGCCACGCCGGGCTGCCCGGCCGGCTCATAGCTGGCCACGCCGACCAGCCGGTCGTCCTGCCAGGCCAGCAGGGCCGCATGGTCAGAATCGGGATCGCGGCAGACCCGCTTGGCCTCACGCTCCGCCGCGCGGGGGCTGACGCTGAAGAACCGCAGGTAAATGTTGTCAGGAGACATGGCGGCATGCATCTCCTGCACCGCAGGGGCATCCCCGGGCAGCGCGGGCCTGATCTCGACGGTGCTGCCGTCGGCCAGCAGGGCGTACGTGGCCGTGGCGGACATGCTCACGGCTGCGTCCCTGCGGCAGGCTGGACCAGCAGGACCGGGCACCGCGCGTGCTGGCTGCAGTACTCGCTCACCGATCCGTGCACCAGGTGCCTCATCGCCTCCCCGCGCTCCCTTCCCACGACGAGAATGTCGCCCTCGGCGGCGGCAATCTGCGTGAGCGCCGGGCCCGGATCGCCTTCGGGCGTCTCAATGGAGACGGCGGTGTCCTGCGGCAGGCCCCCGATCGCAGCCTGAAACGTCTTGCGCACGATTTCGCCGGACTCACGGCACTCCTCGGCGTCGTCGAAATACAGGATGACATGCGGATGGCCCCGGCCACGGGGGCGGTGACGGCGGCCGCCGTGCCGGGGCAGTCCTAACGACCATGCCCTTACGGCGACCAGGGGCACCCCCCCGGTCCTGGCCAGCCGGGCGGCCAGCCGCAGCGCGGCCAGGCCGCCGGGCGAGTCATCAACGCCGACGACCATCCGCCCGGCGGCCTGGCCGAAGGCCTGCCCGGCGGCTGCCTGCTCACCCGGATTCTCGCGCTGCGACGTCATTGTCATGGCCGCTCACTCCCCCAGTGCCGCCATATACCGGGCCTGTGCCCGCTGATCAGCGCAGATGGCCACCGGGCAGCCGGCGTGCTTCAGGCAGTACGGCAGGACATCGCCGCCCAGCAGGTCGCCGCGCTCGCAGCGGAGCCGGCCGCCGACCACGAGCAGCTCGGCGGTGCCGCTGAGCTGCACCAGGATCCTCGCCGGGTCGCCGCGCACCACCACGCGGTCGGCCGGGACGCCGAACCCGTGCGGCGCGATGACCTGGACCGATGCTTCCAGCATCTGGTAGCCGGATGCCTCCTCGGCCGGGCGGGCGTCTGGCGGGATGACGTAGGCGATATCGAGGCAGGCGCCGCGATCGCGCGCCAGGTAGGCCCCGCGCTGCAGCGCCGCCAGTGAGTTGGGGGATCCATCAACGCCCACGATGATTCGTCGCTGAGGCCTAGCCTCCTGGCTCACCTCCGGCATGCATCCCACCTCCCTGCTTTCTCACTGCAAGGCTGCCCCTCGCTCGCCGCGATCGTCAGGAGCAATGGGCCCCGCATCAGCAGGACCTTGTGCCTTCGCAGCCCGGCGGCGGATGGGCCGCCGGCGCTGCTCCAGCATCAGCTCGCTGGCGGGGCGGCGGGCCGTGGCCTGGGTAGTGGTGGACAGGCCGAGCTGCATCAGCATCTGCGCCTGTCCGGGGAGCGCCAGGCGCGAGCGGATCAGCGCGCGTACCGCCGGCACCTCCAGCGGCTGGGTGTGCAGGCTCGCGAAGACCCAGCAGCCCGCGGCCCGGATGAGAACCCGGTGCATCGCCTGGCCGGCGTGCAGCCAGTCGGCCGGAGTGTCGGCCCGGGTAATCAGCACGGCCGTGGCGGGGGGCGGCGGGCCGCCGGCCGGCAGCAGCCCCATGCCGCGGCCGAGATCGAAGTCCCGCTGCGGCAGCTGGCCGGGCTGAGCGGTGCTCTCGGCGGCGAACGCCTGCGCGGGGACGCCATCCCTCGCGGTGCTCTCCGCGGACCGGGTCCAGCGGCGCGCCTCGGCCCGCGCGATCGGGTCCAGGCGCTGGCGGCGGCCGGCGGCCACCACCAGTGCGCTCAGCTGCTGATAGTGCTGCTGATCGACCAGGGCCAGCGCTGCGCCCTCGATCAGGGCGTCTTGCTGCAGGCCGGCCAGCAGCCCGGTGGGCAGCGGCCCGGGGCTGAACGGGCCCCGGTGGGTGTGGCGGTGCGGGATGGCGGCAATCAGGTGGAGCTCGAGGCCCGTCGGCGGGACTTCGTCACCCAGCGTGATCCGGGCGAGGTAACTGGGCCGGCCCGGATCAGGCAGCAGCTCGACGAGGGGCATGTAGCCGATCTCGCGGATGGCGAGCCTGAGGCCAAACAGGGCGGCGCCACAGCTGATCAGCATCTCCCGGCCGCCCTGGTCGCCGCGCAGGCGGCGGCTGGGGTCGGAGTGCAGCTCGATCGCGTACTCGCTGGCCGCGAAGCGCCAGGGCTGGGTGTTGTGAATCGAGGGCGCGCGCGCGGCGGTGCCGATCAGGTGGGCGACCCGGCCAGCTGGTATCAGAACGGGCGGATGGGTCACTCGCGGACGCGGCAGGGACGTGGTAGCCGCGCGCCCGTTGCTGACTGGCTGGGTGATCTCTGTCATGGCCGTCACCTGCTGACGTAGGGGTAGTCGTCAGGATCATCGCCGGGGCAGGGAGCGGACAGGGTCTTTGTGCCTTATCGCCCCGGGCCGTTGTGCCCGCGTAGGGGGGCGCGCCCGCAGCACCGCGGCTGACCAGCCGGGCCGTGGCTGACGCGCCCGCATGCCTCCGGCCGCATGGCGGCGGGCAAGCAATCGCGCGGCGAACCATGCCGGGTTCGCCGCGCGATGGCGGATCACTTCGCTGCGGTAGCGCTCTTCTTCGCGTCGTCAGTACCGGGCAGCAGGGGCGCGGTGGCCTTCAGGACGTCCTCGGCAAACTTCCGCTGGCTGGCCAGCAGCTGCTCGGCGAAGTCGTAGGCACCCGCGATCAGGTCCTGCGGCTTGGGCAGCTTGTCGGTAAAGGACATGTTCACGTCCGGCAGGTCCGGCGTGATCGCCCGTACCGTGGTGGCCCAGGTCTGGATCGCGTCGATAACTGCCGCCTGGCTCTTGCGGACTGCGTCCAGGATCTCTCCCTGCAGTTCCTGGCCCAAAGAACGGGACTCGGTCATGGGTTCCTCCTCAATTTAATGTTCTGCTACCTATAGCATGCAGAACTGGTAGTTTTGTCAAGCGCGCGGTCCGGCCCGGCGCGGCCGCGGGCGTCAGCCGTGCACGTACTGGCCGGGCGCATCGCCGACCGCCGGATACTGGCTGCTGCCCATCGACGGCGGCTTGACCAGCTCGCCGGCCCGGGACTGCGACCACTTGCTCCAGTCCTCCCACCAGGAGCCGGCGTGCTTCGCCGCGGCGGCACGCCAGGCTTCGGCGTCCTTCGGGGCGTGCGTGGTCGCCTCGAACCAGGCCTTCGGGCCGGGCGGGTTGACGATGCCGGCGATATGACCGCCGCTGGACAGGACATACCGGACCTTGCCCCCCAGCAGGCTGGCCGTCTTGTAGGACCCGTGCCAGGGCACGATGTGGTCGTTGATGGCGCCCACCACGTAGGTGTCGTTCTTGATGTCCGACAGCGACAGGCGCTGGCCGGCCAGCTCCATCTCGCCCTGGGCCAGCTCGTTGCGCAGGTACAGGCTGCGCAGGTAGAACGAGTGCATTGCGGCCGGCAGCCGGGTGGTGTCACCGTTCCAGGCGAGGATGTCGAAAGCCGGCGGATCCTCGCCCATCAGCCAGTTGGAGACGACGTAGTTGAAGATCAGGTCGTTGGCCCGGAGCATGTCGAAGGTGATGGACATCTGGCTGCCGTCCAGAAAGCCGGTCTTGGCCATTTCCTTCTCCAGGCCCGCCACCGTCTTCTCGTCGGTGAAGGCGCCGAGCACACCGGGCTCGCTGTAGTCGAGCAGGGTGTTGAGCAGGGTAATCGAGCCGAGGCGGTCGTCGCCCTTCTCGCTGAGGTAGGCGGCGAGCATGCCGGTCAGGGCGCCGCCCAGGCACAGCCCGACTATGTCGATCTTGGGGGCGCCGGTGATGTCGCTGATCACGTCGAGCGCTTCCCGCGGGCCGTGGATCAGGTAGTCGTCCAGGCTCACCCCGCTCATGGTGGAGTCAGGGTTGCGGTAGGAGATGGCGAACAGCGTGCGCTCGTGCTGGACCGCCCACTCCAGGAAGCTGCGCCCGGGCGAGAGATCCATGATGTAGTACTTGTTGATCCACGGCGGGCTGGCGAGCACCGGTATCGCGTGCACCTGCTCGGTCTGCGGCTGGTACTGGATCAGCTCCATGAGGTCGTTCTTGAACACGATCTTGCCCGGGGTGGCGGCCAGGTTCTCGCCGACCTTGAACGGGCGGCTGTCCACCTGACGCGGACGGCCACCGTGAGTGAGCAGGTCGTCGACGAAGTTCGCCGCCCCGGCGGCCAGGCTGGCGCCGCCGGTCTCCAGGACGCGCTTGAGCGCGGCCGGGTTGGTCGGCAGGAAATTGGTCGGCGCGAGCGCGTCCATCAGGAAGCTGATGGCCAGCCCCGCTTTCGCGTCATCGGTGGCCTCGCCCGCCCCGGCGGCGAGAGTGTCCTCCGCCAGCCGGGACGCCGCGAGGTACATCTGCTGCAGCGCGAAATAGGCAGGATTGTCACTCCAGGTTCGGTCCGCGAACCGCTTGTCCCGCGGAACCGGGATGGGCGGCTCTACCTTCGACCCGAACCAGCGAGCCGTGGCGACCGGTCCGATGCGCGCCACGCTGGTCCAGAACCGCACGTACGCCGCGGCCATGTCCGCCGGCCGGCCGGCCGCGCGCCTGAACACCGCGAGCGTGGCGTCGCTGAAGCCCGCCGTGTCGAGGGAAGCGAGCCCGAACTCCGGGCCGAGCGCTTCCGCGGCGTCCTCGGCAGCCCGCCAGGCCACATCGTCACTGGTCATCTACATGTCCTCCTGCACTTCAGCGGCCCGCGGGCGCGGGCCTGCGCTCACACTCGCTCGAAGATCGCGGCGATGCCCTGGCCGCCGCCGATGCACATGGTCACGAGTGCGTACCTGCCCGATACCCGCTTTAGCTCATAAAGTGCCTTGACGGTCAGGATTGCACCGGTAGCAGCGACCGGGTGCCCGAGCGAGATGCCGCTGCCGTTGGGGTTGGTCCGGTCGTTCGGCAGGCCGAGCTCCCGGCTGACCGCCAGCGCCTGGGCGGCGAACGCCTCGTTCACCTCGAAGACGTCGATCTCGTCGAGCTTCACGCCCGAGCGGTCCAGCACCTTGCGCACGGCCGGTATCGGGCCGATGCCCATGATCCTCGGCTCGACGCCGGCGTGGCTGTAGGCGACCAGGCGGCCCATCGGCTGCAGGCCGTGGCTGCTGGCGTAGGCGCCGCTGGTGAGGACGACCGCGGCCGCGGCATCGTTCATGCCCGAGGCGTTCCCGGCCGTGACGGTGCCGTCCTTGGAGAACGCCGGGCGGAGCCGGGCCATGCCCTCCAGACTGGCGTCCGGCCGGATGTGCTCGTCGGCCGTCACGTCGACGGTCCCCTTCTTGGCAGGTGCCTGGACGGGGGTTATCTGCTCATCGAAATAGCCGGCCGCCACGGCCGCCGCGGCCCGGTGGTGGCTCTGGACCGCGAGCGCGTCCTGATCCTCGCGCGAGATCCCGTACTCCTGCGCCACGTTCTCCGCTGTCACGCCCATGTGGCAGTGATCGAACGGGTCGCCCAGCGCTCCGACCACCGCGTCGACGGCCACCCCGTCTCCCATCCGCTGGCCCCAGCGCATGCTGGGCAGCCAGTACGGCGCCCGGCTCATCGACTCCGCGCCGCCCGCGACCGCCACCTCCGCATCGCCGAGGATGATGGCCTGCGACGCCGAGACGATGGCCTGCAGCCCACTGCCGCACAGCCGGTTCACGGTGAAGGCCGGCACCGTCACTGGCAGGCCGCCGTTCACGGCAGCGACCCGGCTCAGGTACATGTCCCTGGTCTCGGTGTGGATCACGTTGCCGAAGACCGCGTGACCGAAATCCTGCGGGTCGACGCCGGACCGGCGCACCGCCTCGCGGACGACGGTCGCCGCCAGGTCGCACGGCGGGACGCCGGCCAGGCCGCCACCGTAACGGCCGATGGCGGTCCGCGTTCCGGACACCACTACTACGTCGGTCTGCTCGCTCATGACTTTCCTCTCGCATGTCCAGGCCGTCGCTGACGGCCCAGTCCTGCCCGGTAATCGAGGCTCACGGGCCGGACGCCTTGATACGGTCCAGTGCCTGATCCGGGATTGGTAATAGGGCCGGTGCCGCGCCGGATTTCCTGGCCGAGCGCGGCGCCGACGGTGAAGAATGCATCTGGCTGACTGAGTGGACTTATCCGCCTGCCATGGCCGGGCGTATTCGCGACGAAGGTGTCCCGGCTAATCCCGGCGCCGGCTGCCGCGATATCGCAGTAGCAGGGAGCGGCCGGCGCGCGGTCCGCGGCCGGCGCGCACCAGGCGGCACCGAGGCCGGCCATACGGCCAGTCACCAGGGCGACACGGTCACGGACCATGTCCCGGCCATCCGGCTGCGGCCGGTGCGTCACCGTCATGTACCGGGTCCTTTCATCCTGCCGGATGCCGAGGGGCCGCAGGTGTCCTGATGCCTTGGTATTGATGCTCTTTGCTGCGGCAGGGCGTGGCAAGAGGACGAACGTCCTGCCCTGTCGGGGCGGTCGGCCCTCCGAGGCCGGCCGGACGCCGTGGTCTGCTGATCACGCTGCGCTGGCAGCCCGCCCCTGGCTGCGCGGCCCTGGCCGGATGCTCATTCTGGGAGGGCCTTACTAGAATGCGCTCAGCCTTTTGTGGTGGCAGTTTAATACTACCACCGTTTATCATTTCTTCGTTCCCTCACCATCGGGCTAGCCATAATCGTGGCGTCCATCGCCCGGTGGTGAAGAAAGACCCCCTGCCTGCGCATAACGAAATTCTTCGGCAAGCCCTGGGCAGCCAGGCCGCGGCGGTTCTCCGGATCAAGGCTCAGCCGAGCCAGGCTGGCTGGGTGCCGTCGGCCGGGCTGGCGGCGCGGGCCCCGGGCACCAGCCTGACGCCCGTCACGATCTCGGCCTGGATCGAGATGACATCGGCCATCGTGCCCGACACCCAGGCCTGCAGCACCCGCCGGTATCGCTCGGCCGCGGCCTCGTCGGTGACCCGGCACGCCCGGCCCACGACGACGACACTCCAGCCCGCCCGGTTCTCTGCCTCCAGCATGTCGCCTTCGTAGGCGACGACCATCCCGCCGCCAGGGTCCAGATCGCGGCTGAGCGTGCTGCCCAGGTTCGCCCGGATGATGATCTGGTCGCCCGCGACGAGATGGTTGACCGGCCGGATAGCCGGCAGCGCCCGGTGGCTGAACACGACCCGGCCGACGGGCACGCTGGCGAGCAGCCGCAGGGATTCCTCCCGCGTCAGCTCTTCAATGCCCCTGGCATCGGTCATGATGTCTCCCCACTGGAAAGGGATGCGCACGGCATCAGCGCTCTTCGTCGCTGCCGCGGAGTGTCTGTCCTCCTGCCACGCTTCACCGCGCGCCTGCGGCCTCACAAGGACCAATGGCCCTAGGCGTCAGCCCGGACGTCCCGGCGATGGTGGCGCGGAGCCTCTGCCGCGCTGGCCGCTGATGATGGTCGGATGGAGCTGCAGGCACGAGAAAAGAGGGTGCGCGCCATGAGCACGCTGACACGCAAGGACATCCGGGGGCAGTTCCCCGATCTGCTCGACTGGCTGGAATCGCCGCTGGCCGCGCTTCGCCCGTTTGCTCCCCAGCCGATCCGGATCGAGGACTACGTCACGGGCAGCCATTACGTTGTCCGCGCCGAGCTGCCGGGACTGGACCCAGGCCGCCAGATCGACGTCACCGTGGCGGGCGGCGTCCTCACCATCACCGCGGACCGCGAGGACGACACAGAAGGCAGGCACCACTCGGAGTTCCGGTATGGCGTGTTCTGCCGACAGGTCACGCTGCCAGACGGCGCGGACGCGGAGCATGTCCGGGCCAGCTATGACCAGGGCATCCTGGAAATCGTCACGGACATCACCGAGCCGGCCGCGACGGACGCGCAGCACCGGATCCCGGTCAGGGTCATCGAGGACAGCTCGCCGGCCTGACCAGGCGCGGCAGTGCGGGGCCCTCGCGGGCGCGGCTCCCTCAGCCCGCTCAGCCCGCGGCCTGGGCTGCTAGCCGCGTGCCGGGACGTGCCACGCCAGGCGGGCGCCGCCGATCGACCGCCGGATGGGCCCTGCGTAGCCACGGACACCAGGGCGGCCAGCGCCCCACAGGGAACTCATGCGCTCTCGCGAGCGCGACGAGAAGCAGGTGCCTCATGCTGATCGCATTATCGCCAGAATTCACCAGCGTGCCCACCGCGCAAATCATGCACAGTAGGGCGCAGCAATTCGGTTAAATCCGATGATATACGCAGAAAATTAGCGCCACTCATCAGCCCGGCCAGGCTTCGCGCACAAGTCATGGCGAGAAGGACTTATCCGGCTTCTCGCGGATCCCGATTGCGCGGTGTGCGGGCCGGCGGACCGCCCCGTAACTCCGCGTCTTCTGGTCTTGTCCTTCTCGCCACTACCATCGCACCGCCCGCATCCGGCTCTGCGCAGGGCCCAACGGCCGGCGACAGCGGGACTTAAGTCATTTCAGCCGGCGCACCGGGCTTTGGTCCCTGGCATCATCGGGCGGCCAGCGGCAGGATGATGACAGACGGAGCAGGATGAGGGACGGGAAGGGGCGCCGGCGGAAAGGGACGCAGGCGGAAAGGGACGACCAGGCCTTACGACCAGGCAGGGGGTGGGCACGGTGGCTGATGCGCCCCGGTCGCAGAGCCCGCGGGAAATGGCGGCCGCGGACCTGCCCGTCCTGTTCGCGGCGCTGCGCGAGGCCGGGTACCAGGTGATCGGCCCGACAGTCCGCGACGACGCGATCATCCTCGCCGAGCTGACCTCGGCCGACGAGCTGCCGTTCGGCTGGGGAGTGCAGCTGCAGCCCGGCGGCTACCGGCCGCGCCGCCGCGACGACGAGGCCGCCTTCGGCCATTCGGCCGGCCCGCAGTCCTGGAAGCAGTTCCTGCAACCGCCGCGGGAGAAGATGTGGTCGGCGCAGGGCGGTCCCGGCGGACTGGAGTTCGCCGCCGCCGGCGAGCCTGATCCGCCGATGGCCTTCTTCGGCGTCCGGCCCTGCGACCTGCGCGCGATCGCCATCCAGGACCGGGTGCTCGGCCAGGGCGCCCACGCCGAGTCGCCGTACGCGGCGCGGCGGTCGGGCGTGTTCATCGTAGCGGTGAACTGCACCGAGCCCGGCGAGACCTGCTTCTGCACCTCGATGGGGGCCGGGCCGCAGGCCGGCCCCGGCTACGACCTGGCGCTGACCGAGCTGGCCAGCGCGGACGAGCACCGGTTCGTCCTCGACATCGGCTCCCCGGCCGGGGCGGCCGTGGCCGCCGGGCTGCGCGCCGGTCCGGCCGGCGCGGCACTGACCGGCCGGGCGCGCGCCGCGGTCACCGGTGCCGCCGGCCGGATGGGCCGCTCGATGGACGCCGGCGGCCTGCGCGACCTGATGGCGCGCAGCCACGGCGCGGACCGCTGGGACGATGTCGCTGCCCGGTGCCTGTCTTGCGGTAACTGCACGCTGGCCTGCCCGACGTGCTTCTGCACCACGACGCAGGACGTGACCGACCTCAGCGGTGATCATGCTGAGCGGTGGCAGCTGTGGGACTCATGTTTCGACCTCGATTTTTCTTACCTGCACGGCGGCCCGGTACGGTCGTCGGCCCGCAGCCGCTACAAGCAGTGGCTCACCCACAAGCTCGGCACCTGGCACGACCAGTTCGGCTCCTCGGGCTGTACCGGCTGCGGCCGGTGCATCGTGTGGTGCCCGGTGGGCATCGACCTGACCGAGGAAGTCGCTGCCCTGCAGGCCGAGGACCGCCAGCGCGCCGCCGAGGGCGAGCAGC
Organism: Streptosporangiaceae bacterium; assembly: GCA_052146815.1. Classification (GTDB taxonomy): domain Bacteria; phylum Actinomycetota; class Actinomycetes; order Streptosporangiales; family Streptosporangiaceae; genus DATJZH01. The sequence continues at coordinate 57,596 of JBKQMG010000120.1, forward strand.
CGTGACCAGCAGCCTGCCGTCGGCGCTGCGCCGCCACGCGTTCCTGGCCGGGCTGGCGCCGCAGGACGTGGAGCTGCTCGCGGCCGCCGCCGCCGAGGTCCGGTTCCCGGCCGGTCACCGGCTCTTCGAGGAAGGCGGCCCGGCCGAGCGGTTCTGGCTGATCCGCGAGGGGCGCGTGGCACTGGACATCCGCCTGCCGGGCCAGGAGCGGCTCATCGTGCAGACCCTGGGCGAGGGGGACATCATCGGGCTGTCCTGGCTGGAGGCCCCGCGCGAGTGGCAGTTCGGCGCCGAGATCATCCAGCCGACCGCCGCGTTCGAGCTCGACGCGGCGGCGGTGCGGGCGCTGTGCGAGGGCCGGCCGCAGCTCGGGTACCAGCTCGTCCGGCGGCTGATGGCCGTGACCACCAGCAGGCTGCAGGCCACCCGGATCCGGCTGCTTGATCTCTACGGCGGCGGCGCTCCGCTGGGCGCAGCATGAGCGGCTCCGCGCCCGCGAGCGCGCGGCGGGGCGGCGGACCGCCCGCGGGCCGCGGCGTGCGCGACCCGGCGCCGCCGAGCGCCCTGGCCGGCAGCGGACCCGTCCCGGCGCCCGCGGGCGCGCCCGCGGTACCGGCCCGGTACCGCGTCGCCTGGCGCCGCGCCGAGACCGCCGATACGGTCACTCTCGGCCTGCGCCCGGTGGACCGCGCCGTCCCCGCGCACCGGCCCGGCCAGTTCAGCATGCTGTACGCCTTCGGCGCCGGCGAGGTGCCCATCTCCATCAGCGGCACCGCGGGCGGCCCCGATCTCGTGCACACCATCCGGTCGGTGGGCGCGGTCACCAGGAAGCTATGCACAGCCGAGCCCGGCCAGCTGGTCGGCGTGCGCGGCCCGTTCGGCACGGACTGGGACGTGGACGGCGCCGCCGGCCACGACCTGCTGATGGTCGCAGGAGGGATCGGGCTCGCGCCGCTGCGGCCCGCGCTGGTCGCGGCCCTGGCCGCCCGGGCCCGGTTCCGGCGGATCACGCTGCTGATCGGCGCACGGTCGCCCGCGGAGCTGGTCTTCGCAGGCGAGCTGCCCGGCTGGCGCGAGCGCGGCGCGGGCGTCGGTGTCACCGTGGACCATGCGACGGCCGGCTGGAAAGGCCATGTCGGGGTGGTCACGCAGTTCCTCGACCGCGCCGACATCGACCCGCCCGCGACGGTGGCGATGGTCTGCGGGCCTGAGGTCATGATGCGCCTGACGGCCCGTGCGCTGTGCGAGCGCGGGGTCGGGCCCGGCCGGATCCGGGTCTCGCTCGAGCGGAACATGCGCTGCGGCACCGCCGAGTGCGGTCACTGCCAGCTCGGCCCGCTGCTGCTGTGCCGCGACGGCCCGGTCGTCAGTTATCAGCGGGCAGCGCCGCTGCTCGGGATTGCGGAGCTGTAGATGACACGTCCCACCCTCGCGGTCTGGAAGTTCGCCTCCTGCGACGGCTGCCAGCTCACCCTGCTGGACTGCCAGGATGAGCTGCTCGCCCTCGCCGCCGAGGTGGATATCACGCATTTCACCGAGGCCTCCGCCGCCGCCGCGCCCGGGCCTTATGACATCTCCCTCGTCGAGGGATCGGTGACCAGGCCGGGCGACGCGGCGCGCATCCGGGAGATCCGCGAGCAGTCGCGGACGCTCATCACCATCGGCGCCTGCGCGACGGCCGGCGGCATCCAGGCGCTGCGCAACTTCGCCGACGTGGCCGAGTTCGCCGCGCTGGTCTACCCGCGGCCTGAGTACCTGCAGACACTGGCGACGTCAACGGCGATCGCGGATCATGTCCCGGTCGACTTCGAGCTGCGCGGGTGCCCGATCGACAAGCGGCAGCTGCTCGAGCTCATCTCCGCGCTGCTGGCCGGGCGCAGGCCCGCCATCTCGCAGCAGAGCGTGTGCTACGAGTGCAAGCGCCGGGGCAACGTGTGCGTCATGGTCGCCCGCGGGACGCCGTGCCTCGGCCCGGTCACCCAGGCCGGGTGCGGGGCCATCTGCCCGGCCTTCGGCCGCGGCTGCTACGGCTGCTTCGGGCCGGTAGCAGCGCCGAACACCGCCTCGCTCATTCCGCAGCTGCGCCAGCTCGGGCTGTCAGACGCGGCTGTCGACCGGGTCTTCTCCACCTACAACGTGGCCGCGCCGGGATTCTCGCCCGAGTCCCGCAGTGATCAGTCCCGCAGTGATCAGGGGCCCGGTCATCAGGCGCCCATTGAGCAGGCGCGCGGCGAGCAGGGCAGCGACGGCGAATAGCGCCGCTCAGGCGCCGGCGCGCTACGACGAGGCGGCCGCGGCCGGGCGCGCCGTCAGCTTGCAGACCACGGTGACGACCCCGTCGATGCCCGCGGCGAGCCGCTCGGCGACCGGGATCAGGTCCTTGCGGGCCACGCTGCCCGACAAGATCACGACGCCCTCCTTGACCTTCACCTCGATCTCGTCAGGCTCTTCCAGCAGGATGCCGGTCAGCACGCCGTGTACCTCGGCGGCGATTTCGTCGTCCGGGCGCAGGAAGACGCTCAGCAGGTCGCGGCGGCTGACGATGCCGATCAGCTTGCCCTCCGGGTCGACGACGGGCAGCCGCCTGATATGCCGGCCGTTCATCAGCCGCGCGGCCACGCCGACAGGCGCATCCGGATGGATAGTGATGGCGGGCGAGGTCATCAGCTCGGCCGCGACGCGGGCCTCGGCCTGAGCCTTCTCGTGGCGGCTGTGCGCGGGCAGCCCGGTGCCCACCCGCCGCAGATGCCGCTCCTCCTTGAGCAGGAGGTCGTACTCCGATACCACCCCGGCCACATGGTGCTCCCTGGTCACCACCGGCACGGCGTTGACCATGCGGTCCGCCATGATCCGGGTGACTTCCTTGTAGGGGGCGTTCTTGCCGACGGTCACGACATCGGTCGTCATGACGTCGCGCACGCGCCAGCGGCCGGTCTGCGGATGCCGCCGCCCGAGCCAGTGCGGAACATGCCCCGAGGTGTCCTGGTCCTCAGCCGACTCCAGCGCGCGCGCCACGTCCGTCGCCGTGGCCTCCCCGTGAATGGTCTTGTAGTACGTCGCTCCCAGATGCTGGAGCATGGCGTCAAAATGCGCTTCGCTGCGAGTCATGGTCACTCCCTGTGCTCATTATCGCGAGCATCAAGCTCTCCATCCGATTTCATCAGCTCGCGTCCGGCGGCGACAGAGGCGAAGGGCCCCGCCTGCGGGACTATCCGCGGGCCGCAGCCGCCAGGTCCGCCAGCACGGCATCGGCCAGGGCGCCGGCGGCCGCGGCAACCGCAGGCGTCAGCCCCACTCCCTGGCTGACATCAGCGGCCTCGACGGCGTGCACGATCAGGCGGCCGGGCAGCCGGTCCAGCGCGCGGGCCAGCCCGATCGCGTCGCCCAGGCCGAGGCCATGCGAGCTGACATGGCCGCCCGGCGGGATATCGCCGGCGTCGAGCACCAGACGGTGCAGGCGGCCGGGGATTCCCGCCGGCTCGGCCGTCACCGGATCGGCCGGCAACGGGCCGACCGTGACTGCGTCGACTACTACCGCCACCGCCGCTCCGGTCCAGGCCTCGATCAGCTCGGCGGGCTGGCCGTCGCTGCGCACGAGCCGTACGCCAGCCGGCAGCCGGCCGCGCAGCCGCCCGAGCACCTCGGGCCCGATGCCGTCGTCGCGCCGGAACTCATTGCCCACCCCGATGACCACGCCGCCGGCGCCCGTCACCGGCGGTCCACCCGCAGCCGCAGGAAATGAGCAGCGCAGGAAATGCACGGGTCGTAATTGCGGATCGCCAGCTCGCACGCACGGGTCAGCCGGTCATCGTCGAAGTCCAGCCGGTCCTGGACGAAGCCGCGCAGGTCATCCTGGATCGCGGCCTGGTTCTGCGATGTCGGCGGCACGATGCGCGCGCTGCGCACCAGGCCGCCTGGATCGAGCTCGTACCGGTGATACAGCAGGCCGCGGGGCGCCTCGGTGATGCCATGACCGGTGCCCGCGCGGGGCGTGACCTCGGCGCACGGCCGGTCCGGCCGCTCGTATCCCTCGATCAGCCGCAGTGCCTCCTCGATCGCGGCCACCGTTTCGACGCTGCGCACGATGATGCTGGCGAACGGGTTGCGGCATACGGGGCCGAGCCCGGCCTCGCGGGCCGCCTCCGCCGCCCGCGGCGGCAGCCACTGCGAGTTGAGCGAGTACCGGGCCAGCGGCCCGGTCAGGTAGCTGCCGTCGCGGCCGGCCAGCCGGGCGTGCAGCGCAGTCGAGTGCGGCACCTGCTCCTCGATCACGTGCTGCTCGAACTGCGCGGCCGTGAACGCCAGGCCGCCGCTGCTGACCAGCGTGCCTGCCTCGATCGGGTAGACGCCCGGCTGGGTGAGGGCCAGCAGTTCGTGGCCGACACTGAAGTCCGGGAAGTCGAAATCGGCGACCCAGCGCACCGTCTCCAGCGCGAGGCCGAGCGCCTCGGTCAGCTGCGCGGCCAGCGGCGCCAGCTCGGCAGCTGACGGCACTCGGTAGAAGCCGCCGATCCGCACGTTGACGGGGTGGACCGACCGGCCGCCGAGCACGTCCATGACCGAGGTTCCGGCCTTGCGCAGGGCGAGGCCGCGCTCGACGATGGCCCGGTGATCGCGGGCCAGCTCGACGGCGCCCGGATAGCCGAGAAAGTCCGGCGCGTGCAGCATGTAGATGTGCAGCGCGTGGCTGGAGATCCACTCGCCGCAGTACAGCAGCCGCCGCAGGCCCGCCAGGGCGTCCGGCAGGCGGATGCCGCAGGCCGCCTCGATCGCCTGACATGCGCTGGTCTGATACGCAACTGGACATATTCCGCATATTCGGGCGGTAATGTCCGGAGGCTCGGTAAAGGACCTGCCGCGCAGGAAGGCCTCGAAAAACCGCGGCGGCTCGTAAATGTCCAGCCGGACTTCTTCGACCTGACCGGCGCCGACACGCACATACATGGCGCCTTCGCCCTCTACTCTGGCCAGCCCGGCCGCGAGCAGAGTCCGATCCTGCCGGTGCGTCATTGTCACCTCGCCGTCCATCGTCTGCTGCGGGCGCTTTCGGCCATCGGTTTATCGGACTACCATCCCAGATCGTCAGCTCCTTGGCACTGAGCACCCGCAGCCAGAGGACGAAAGACCCTTGACCGGGTATCCAACGCCCCTGCCGCCTGACCCCGGTGCCCGGCGAGCCTGGGAGCGGGATTCGTGGCTGCCCAAAAGGTGGGCGGCCCAGTGAGAGGAGCAGGCAATGCCTGGAATCGTTGTGGGCGTCGATGGCTCAACCGGCTCCCATCAGGCACTTGAATGGGCGATGAAAGAGGCAGGGATTCGCCGGGCCCCGCTGACCGTCCTGACGGTGCACCAGGTGGCGGCCGGGCACTGGACCGGCAACCCGCTGATTTATCCCGAAGACCAGCCGGCTCAGGAGCAGGCCGAGCACGCGGCCGAGGAAGCCGTCAAGAAGGTCAGCACTGAGCTGGGCGCGGCCGCCCCCGACGCGGTGACCGTCCGTGCGGTCAGCGGCCTGGCCGCCAAGGAGCTGATCGCCGCCTCCGAGGCCGCCGACCTGCTCGTCGTCGGCTCGCGGGGCGCCGGCGGATTCTCCAACTTGCTGCTGGGCTCGGTGGGCACGCAGGTGGTCAACCACGCGCAGTGCCCGGTGACCGTCGTCCGCAGCCGGCCCTAGGCCAGCGGCGGAGCCTGCTCCCCGCGGGCCCGCACCGGCGGGCCCGCCGTCAGCACGCCCCGGGAGAGCACAGCGGGCCAGGCCCG
>JBKQMG010000121.1:0-16284 GCA_052146815.1 Streptosporangiaceae bacterium
AGCCGAGACTGACCGAGCCGTACCGGCGGCCCTTGCTCTCGTCCCAGCAGATCGTGTCTTCGCCGTGACCCCGGCGCTTCGTCGGCTGCGCCATGAACAGGGAGCCTGCAACCAGTTGGCTCCCCAGTTGGCTCCCCTGAGGGTTACAAGCACCTAACTTGATCACTAATCATGGGGTTGAACTGCGATTTCCTGGAGCCGCCTGTCGGAATCGAACCGACGACCTATTCATTACGAGAGGCCCGGGCGGCGGCTCCGGGCGCTCCTGTGCCGTGCCAAAACTCGCACACCTTATCTGAGCTGGTGTTTTCTGCGATCGCTATGCCGCTCTCCGGTACTCGCTGATCAGACCTCGTACCGCTCGCCTGCGCTTGATCCGGGCGGTCATATCGATCGCCTGGCCGGGCTCGTGCAGCGGAGGTCTTTGTTTCCGCGCCTGGTGCGGCCGGTGATCGTTGTAGTGCTGGGCGTACTCGGCCAGGATCTGCCGAAGGTGCTGTTCGCCGTGGATCAGCAGATGGTCGAGGCACTCGCGCCACAGCGTTCCCACATACCGCTCCGCGAAGGAGTTCGCCCGGGGTGACCGGACGGAGCCTTGATGATCCGCACGCCACTGCCGGCGAACACCTCATCGAACGGCGGCGTGAACTTGCTGTCGCGGTCACGGATCAGGAACATGAAGCGGCCGGCGCGTTCGCCGAGGTCCATCAGCAGGTTGCGGGCCTGCTGCGCGGTCCACGCTCCAGTGGGGCTAGCGGTGACGCCCAGGATGTGCACCCGCCGGGTCTCGATCTCCATCACGAAGAAGACATACAAGCGCTTGAGGAACACGGTGTCAGCGTGCAGGAAGTCACACGACAGGATCCCCGACGCCTGGGACGTCAGGAACTGCCGCCAGGTCGGCGACGCCCGGCGCGGTGCGGGCTTGAGTCCCGCCGCGGCCAGGATCCGGCGGATCGTTCCCTCACCGATGCGGTGGCCCAGGCCAAGAAGCTCGCCCTGGATGCGCCGGTGCCCCCACCGCGGGTTCTGCCTGGCCAGCCGCTGGACTAGCTCGCGGACCTCCTCCGGGATCGGCGGCCGTCCTGCGGAGTTCGGGCAGGTCCATTTGCTCTTGACCAGGCGCCGGTGCCAGGCGAGCAGGGCACCCGGCGTCACGATCCGATGCAGCCGAAAGCGCCTGGGCAGCAGCCGTGCCAGAGCGGCGATCACAGCCCGGTCGGCCCAGTCCGGCTTCGGGCGCGCTACCTGACGGCGCAGGACCGCAACCTCGTGCCGCAGGACCAAGATCTCCGCGTCCTTTGAGGTGTTGCTCCGCGCGAGGAGCGCCAGCCAGCCGAACAACCGGACCGTGAACAGGTAGACGAGGCGAATGAGCATGAGTGCCGAGGGTAGAGGGCCAGGTCAGATGCTCTGCGCGAGTTCTGGCACCGCACACGGTGATGGCAGGTCAAGCGCGTTGAGACTAGGCTGCCGCTGACAGGTGCATCCCTGGGCGCTGGGCGCCTGGTCAGGTAGGCGAGGGACCAGAGTTGGTAGAGCCAGGCCAGCTCACAGGTTCACGTCCTGATCAGGGTCAGCCCGTCGTGCTCGGCGAAGTCAGCGAAGTCCTTCACGTTCAGCGTCGCAAGCGGCAGGCTGTAGGCAAGGCAGCAGGCGGCCACCCATGTGTCGTTAACTGGCCGCGGTCGGCCACGCTGAGTGGCTCCCGCAGAAAGTTCGCCCCAGATCACGGCGATGCTCTTGCCTCCTGGGATGACGGGTTTGTCGGACAGCCAGGTTTCGAGCATGCTGCGGTTGCGCGGTCCCCAGCGGCGCAAGTTCGTCCACTGGGTTAGCTCCCCGATGGTCACGAACGTGAGTAGCGGCTGACGGCCGGCCAGCCGCGCTGAGAGCGTGGGCGGAAGCAGGCCCTTGAATGAGCGCGATGCAACGTCGGTGTCGAGGACGACCGCCTGGGTGAGCGGCTCAGGCAAGGTCGGCGTGGCGCGACTCGCTGACGAAGGCCAGGAACTCCTGGAGCTCCTGATCGGTCTCGAATGCGTCGCAGCGTAGTTCCTCGGCCGAGCCGATCGGGTGCGCGCCCGGCGTCTGGCGGATCAGCTCCTCAAGCGGGATCAGATCCTCGCCACCTCGATCATGCCGGTAATCGGCGCTTGTGCTCGTCGCAACCACCTCCATCCGTGCTTGATTCTAGTGCCGCACCCATGGGCGGTCACCGGTCCGGCGCGGATCGGGCTGCGGGGGAGCGATTTCTCAGTACGAAACAGCGTGGCAGAGTTCTGACGGCCTAACAGTCAGACGTCGGCTGGAAGAGAACGGGTACGGCTGGGCCATACAGCAGGAAAGTACTAGTGCCTTGATGTTCCGGCGGGTGGCCGGGCGACCGGTCTTGCCGCGCATGGACCTGGCGGCCCAGCGGTGGCGGGCGAGGTCGCGGTGCCAGCGCAGGATCGTGTCCGGGGTGACCAGCAGCCGCAGCCCGTGGCGCCGCGCCCTTGGTGTCACGCTGAGCAGGGTCGCTATGAGTGCCCGATCTGCCCAGTTCAGCTTCAGGTGGCGCGGCTGCCGCCGCTGCAGTATGGCGAGCTGGTGGCGCAGGATCAAGATCTCCGCGGTCTTCCACGCCTCCTCGCGCTGGGACAGCCGCAGCCACGCGGCAACCCGCGTGATCAGGAGGAACACGAACCGCAGGCACATGATCGGTGATCATCACGGCAGATGGCCGCTAGAGCAACTCTGCTGGTCAGGGCCGTGGACGGGATTCTCGGCACGCACAGGACGACCGCAGCTCCAGCCGAAACTCAGCATCCGAGCCGCGACACTGCCCGCGAGCACCCCCCTCGACCCCGCGGAGCACAGCCGCTACACGAACGCTTCTGCCGAACAGAGGACGTTGTGCGCACGCATGCATGCGCACTGGCCGGCATGTTCACTCGCAACATTCAACGACGCTCGGCCTGGGATCTATCGTTTCCGGCCGTGTAGTGGTGGCTGGCGAGGATCTCGCCCTGCCCGGCTTCGGGTCCCGGCGTGGCAGAAGGGCTGGGAGCGATGGGCTGGGGGTCGGCCGCGGCCCCAACGTTCCAGCCCGCTGGGAGAGTCGAACACGCAGTCCTCGGCGAAGAGCGACATGATCGCATCCAGGTTGTGGGCGTTGAGAACGTCGAGCACCTGCCGGAGCATCTCGACCTACAGTAGCCGTCGGCGCGCAGGCGGTGTGGCCGAGGAATCGATCTGGCGAGCGATGTGCCCGGTTTACGGATACCCTCGAAGGAGGAAATAGGGGGCCGTATGGATGGTGACATAGAGCAAGAGCCCATTTCTCGGAAGGTACTGGCTGTTGGTATTCCGCTGCGTCCTCAGGACCATGACGGCCCGCCAGAGCTGGACGAGCTGGCCCCGCTGGAAGAAGCCACTGCTTATGCGTCAGAGGTCTCCGATTCGCTCAGCCGCTTCGGCTACGTGGAATGCCAGCAACCGGACGAGGACTGGGATCCCGCCGATGAGATCCGTGGGGCGCTGACGTCTCCCCGCACTAACATGCTGGTGATCCACCTTGTTGCTCATGGTGAACTCGCCCGCGGCGGCGATCGTGGGCTGCACGTGATCGGCAGCGACCGCGAAGCTTTCGACGATTCGGTCTCTTATTGGGTTGACCTTATTGAGTCATATCCTGACAAGCCACGACCCCTGACGCTCTTCATACTCGATCTGTGTTACTCAGGGGCCGCAGCGACCCTGCCCTGGCATCAGGAGATGGCCACTGGGCAGCGTAGGGCCTGGGTGATAGCCGCAACCGGGCGAAGGGATCTCGCCTTCGATTACCGGCTGAGCCGTGCCGCCGCCACGGTACTCAATCGTTACCACGACGGCATTCTGCGGATTGATCCGTCGTTCGAGTACATCCCTTTGGGGGACGTCGCTCAAGAGATCAAACGTGAGGTCGCGATACTCAGCGCGGGAGGGCATTCTCAGGACGTGGAGATCAGCCGTGCACCGCTCGGCGAAAGGCCAGGTCATTTGATGTTCTTCCGTAACCCGGGCTATCAGCAATCTCGGGTGAGTTTCCTTTCCGACGTGGACGATGGTATCGCGCCGCTGCTGGATGGAGCATTCGATCCCCGGCACTTCATGTCCCGGGGAGCAGGTACTGAGGCGCTGGGCCTAGGGCTGGGACAAGGCTACTTTCGCGGCCGCAATAGAGAAGTCGATATCCTGGCACGCTGGTTCAACGGTCAAGGTTCTGCGTTTCAGGTCGTCACTGGCAAGCCCGGGGTAGGGAAGTCCGCGCTTCTCGGTGTCCTGGTCTGTGCCGCTCACCCAAAGCTTCGCGACAACACAAGGCCGCTGTGGGCCTCTCTGTCCAGGAAACCAGCGAGGAACGACCGGCTTGCCGTGGTCCACGCGCGGCGCCGTTCGCTGGAGGAGATCGCGGACTCCCTGGCTCGCCAGATGGGTGCCGCCGCGGCGGACCGTCCAGCTGCCGGTTGGGACGCGGAAGGTCTTGCCAGGATGGCGACGGCGAAGCCGCAGGCCTTGTACACGCTCGTAATCGACGCTCTTGATGAGGCCGACAGGCCGCAAGATGTGAACCAGGCTTTGCTGATGCCCCTGGCCCAGATGGTACAGACTAAGCGTGGTGCGGTGGTGCGACTGCTGGTCGGTACCCGCCGCGAACCCCGATTTACTCAGCTGCTGGAACTGGCGCAGGCAAATGGCGGGCTAACCGACCTCGATCAGTCCAAGGCAGACTACGTTTACGAAGCCCTGCTGGAGTACGTCAGCGACCTGCTGGCCAACACCGGCTATTCCCTTCTGGACACACACGATGCCGGTGAGGCCCTTGCCGAGGCGATCGCGGCAAGGCTCACCGGCGTCAAGGATCCGGCCAGCGTACCGGACGTCGAGTGGCCGTTGGGCTGGGGCGAATTCCTGGTCGCCGGCCTCTACCTCCGCCATATCCTCAGTTTGCCGGTAGAGCGCGACCCGGCGCGAGCCAGGGAGCTGGGGCTCGCGGTTCCGCTGAGCCTGCCCGAATTGCTAGAGCTAGACTTGGCTCGGCGAGGCGATCAACCCTGGCTGCGTCCAATCCTGGCCGCCCTGGCATATGTCCAAGGCGTGGGCATGCCCGAACGCGTCATCGCGCATATCGCCCCCCGGCTCAAGCTGTCCGCGCAACCCAGCGGCGGCCCCGTGCCGCCGGAGGAGCTGCGCCAGGCGTTGGATCAGGCCCGCTTCTACCTGCGCCGCGACATCGACACCAACGCCACAACGCTGTACCGGCTCTTCCATGAGGGCTTGGCGGAGCACCTGCGGGCCAATCCGGACGGCTCTTCGAGGGAGGGCGCGGCATGAGCACATCTGACGGATCACCTCATGCTGCGGCTGTCTACGAAGGGCTATTGCAGTCAGTGCCACCCGCCGAAGGAGGCCGACGCGCCTGGCGCGTGGCCGACCCCTACCTATTGCGTCACGCCGCCGAACATGCCAGGGATGCGGGCAGGGTAGACGAGCTGCTGCAGGACCCGGAGTTCCTTATTCACGGTGATCCCGAAGTGGTGAACGCCGTTCTGGCAACCGCAAAGACGCCGCGCGGACTGCTTGTGGCGGCGGTCTACCGGGCCTCATACGGAGCCCACCGAGACCTCGGACCCGAACAACGCCGACAGATCCTCGCCCTGGATGCAACCCGCTTTCAGGCAACTGATCTCGCCCGTGAGCTTGCCCGCTGGGCGGACTGGCAGCCCGTATGGGCGACAGGGGAGCAGGTAGCAGCGGAGCTGATCACCACCCTTACCGGTCATACTTCATTTGTCACAGCAACGGCCGTCACGACCCTCGACGGCCGCCCGGTGGCCATCACCACCAGCTGGGATCGCACCGCGCGGGTATGGGACCTGATCACTGGCCATACCACTGTCATTCTCAGAGGCCATCATGACTTCGTGACGGGTGTGGCCACCGCCACTCTCGACGGCCGCCCGGTGGCCATCACTACTAGCAAGGATCGCACCGCGCGGGTGTGGGACCTGACTACCGGCCGGACTGTTGCCATCCTCACTGGCCACACCGCCGAAGTGACAGGCGTGGCCACCACGACCCTCGACGGCCGCCCGGTAGCCATCACCACCAGCTGGGATCACACCGCCCGCGTATGGGACCTGACCACCGGCCAAACCATCGCCACCCTCACCGGCCATCAAGGGAGGGTAATGGGTGTGGCCACCACGACCCTCGACGGCCGCCCGGTGGCCATCACCACCAGCTGGGATCACACCGCCCGGGTATGGGACCTGACCACCGGCCGCCAGGTCGGCAAATATGGCTCTTACCTCGGTGAGGAAATGCTCACGGGCGTGGCCACCACGACCCTCGACGGCCGCCCGGTAGCCATCACCACCGGCTTCTTCAGACTCACGCGGGTGTGGGACCTGACTACCGGTCAAGCCATCGCCACCTTCACCGGCCACACCGGCGGGGCGGTAGGGGTGGCCACCACCACCCTCGACGGCCGCCCGGTAGGCATCACCACCGGCCAGGATCACACCGCGCGGGTGTGGGACCTGACTACCGGTCAAGCCATCCCCACCCTCACTGGCCACACCAACGACGTGACAGGCGTGGCCACCACCACCCTCAACGGCCGCCCGGTAGCCATCACCACCAGCCAGGATCACACCGCGCGAGTGTGGGACCTGACTACCGGCCGGACTGTCGCCATCCTCACTGGCCACACCGGCGACGTAACAGGCGTGGCCACCACCACCCTCGATGGCCGCCCGGTAGCCATCACCGCCAGCTGGGATCGCACCGCGCGGGTATGGGACCTGACCACCGGCCAAACCATCGCCACCTTCACCGGCCACAAGGAGTTCGTGACCGCCGTGGCCACCACGACCCTCGATGGCAGCCCAGTGGCCATCACCGCCAGCTGGGACGGCACCGCGCGGGTATGGGACCTGACCACCGGCCGCCAGGTCGGCAAGCCCCTCACCAGCCGCATCAATACGTTGATCAACAAGTTGATCCGCCGTAGCACATGGTTGACAAGTGTGGCTGCCACGACGCTCGGCGGCCGCCCGGTAGCTATCACAAAGGCTTGGGATGGGAGGCCACGGGTATGGGACCTGAGCCGTCGCCGCCGGGTCGGCAAGCCGCTCATCCGTACCAGGAGGGCCAGGTGCCTGGCCGTCACGACCCTCGACAGCCGCCCGGTGGCCATCACTGCCAGCTGGGATAGGATCGTGCAGGTATGGGACCTGACCAATAGCCAAGCCATCGCCACCCTCGGCGGTCACACCGAGGCGGTCGGGTACGTGGCCGCCACGACCTTCGGCGGCCGCCCGGTGGCCATCACTACCAGCTCTGATCGCACCGTGCGGGTATGGGACCTGGCCACTGCTGGCTGTCAGGAAACTTTGTCCTTCCCCGACGAAGTCAACTGCGTAGCCGTCGCCGCCAACGATACGGTCGTCCTAGGCATGGGCCACGAGGTCATCGCCCTCACCCTGGCCGCCTCTTTTGGGCAGCTTCCGTGACCCCGTCGACAGATACCACCCTCAGCACAGATACCACCCTCAGCATCGTCGCCGTGCACGGCGTGGGGCATTGTGATCGCCACCGTACCGCCGATGCTGTACGCGCCGCCTCCAGCGCGGGTTGGGCCAGGAATCTCGCCGCCGGGCTCGGCGTGACCGCGGACCTCCTCGACGTGGACTTCGCCTACTATGCGCCGTACCTGCACCCTGGCTCTACTGCTCACGGCACCGATCTGGACGAACTGGAGGACCCGCTAGCGAAGAAACTGATAGAGGAATGGCTACATGCCCTGGATGCGCCCATGTCGGTCAGCCAGGGCGCGCTCACACTGCCGTTGCGATATGCCGCCTCTTGGGTGGCGCAGAAGTTCAGCCTAGACGGTCGGCTGACACGTCTTTTCGTCCAAGTGTTCTTCCGTGAGGTAGCCGCCTACCTGCGCGGCGACGAGGCACCGGCGCGCCTGGCCGCCCGCGAGGAGGTCGCTCACCGGATCGCCCGGCACCGCCCCCGCATCGTCATCTCCCACTCGCTCGGCAGCATCGTCACCTATGAGGCGCTGCACGCACACCCCGAGCTGAAGGCTGAGCTCCTCCTCACCCTCGGATCGCCGCTGGCGCTGCCGCGGGCCGTCTTCGACCGCTTGGTTCCCCGCCCTGTCGACGGTCCGGGCGGGCGCCTCGGCGCCCGCCCGGAAGGCGTCGAGCGATGGGTGAACATCGCCGATCCCGGTGACCCAGTCGCCATCCCACCCCGCCTCGCCCGAGCATTCCACGGCATCGCGCTGGACCTCACCGCCACCGTCGACGCCGGCTTCGGTTTCCACAACGCCAAAAACTACCTGTCCTGCGCAACGACAGCGGCCACCCTCGGCCCATACCTAGGGCTGTGACAGCTCACCAAGCCGAAGCGCATCGGGGGCGTTCCTACGTCACTAACCGACACGCAGAACGTGTCTCTATGCCACCGGGCGGGTGTTGCTGCTTCGGTGATCGCAGTGAGAGCATGGATCTATTCTGGGCCAGTGCTTGACCTAAGCAGCCTCGACCTGGAGGAGATCGCTAACGCGCTGGCCGACCAGACCGACTACGAACACCGGTGGCTGATCAACCTGGCCAGCCGGTACGGCATCGAGGTCGCTGTCTCTGACGCGACGGTCGAGCTACTAAGACGTGCGTAAGTGGTCCGACTGATTCTGGTTATGCGGTGATGTGGGCCAAGTGCGGGTCAGCGAAGAATGCCGGACCAGACCGGGGCGTTTCTGCAGCCGCCGCAGGGCGCCGATGGCCTTGGATTTGAGGTCGTCTTTGCTGGTGACGCCGGTTTTGCCGATGCGGTCATGCCTGGCGTTCTTCCAGACCCATTCATCGGGGTTCGGGTGAGCAGCCGGGCAGGCAGAACAGCTTCAGCCGGCCTTCCGTGGAGGCGGCGAATTCCCTGGTGGCGGTGGCGCGGTGCGCGGGATGCCCTGTACCGCTTCAGAACTCGACGCAGGGGCTGTGACCTGCAGTTTGGCCGGATGACCATGTTGGGGCAGGATCGCGGTCTGTGTCTCTTCGCCTCCTGTATCTGATCATGGTCCGGGTCTTCGGCTGGCTGCTGCTGGGCCGCAGCCAGGCGTCCAAGGATGCGGAGATCATGATGCTCCGTCACGAGGTCACGGTGCTGCGGCGTCAGGTCGCCCGCCCCCCGCCGGACTGGGTCGCCCGGGCGGTCCTGGCGGCGCTCGCCCGGCTGCTGCCAGCGGTGCTGCGCTGCCATCGGCTCGTCACGCCGGGCACGTTACTGGCCTGGCACCGCCTGTGCGTGCCGAGAATCTCGTCCACGGCTCTGACCAGCAGGGTTGCTCTCCGGGCCGTTCGGCCGTGATGATCACCGACTATGTGCCTGCGGTTCGTGTTCCTCCTGATCACGCGGGTCGCCGGGTGGCTGCGGCTGTCCCGGCGCGATGAGACTTGGAAGACCGCAGAGATCCTGATTCTGCGCCATCAGCTCGCCGTCCTGCAGCGGCGGCAGCCGCGCCGGCCGAAGCTGAACTGGGCGGACCGGGCCCTGCTCGCGGCCCTGCTCAGCGTGATACCGAAAGCGCGCCGCCACGGATTGCGGCTGCTGGTCACCCCGGACACGATCGTGCGCTGGCACCGCGACATCGTCCGCCGCCGCTGGGCCGCCAGGTCCATGCGCGGCAGGACTGGCCGGCCGACGACCCAGCGGAACATCCGGGCACTGGTCCGCCGACTAGCCCGGGAGAATCCCGGATGGGGGTACCGCAGGATCCACGGCGAGCTGGCCGGTCTTGGGGTTAAGGTCGCAGCGTCCACCGTGTGGGAGATCCTCAAGGCGAGCGGCATCAACCCTGCCCGGCGGCGGACCGGGCCGACGTGGTCACAATTCTTGCGCTCCCAGGCCGAGGGCGATCCTGGCGTGCGACTTCTTCACGGTCGACCTGCTCGACGGCACCCAGGCCTGCGTCCTGGCCGTGATCGAGCACGCGACCCGGCGGATCCGCATCCTCGGAGTCACCCTGCATCCCACCGCTGAGTGGACCACCCAGCAGGCTCGCAACCTCCTCATGGACCTCGGCGAACAAGCCAAGCGGGCCAAGTTCATGATCCGCGACCGCGGCTCGAACTTCACCACCGCGTTCGACGCGGTCCTCGCCGACGCCGGCATCCAGACCGTGCTCTGCAACATCCGGACGCCCCGCATGAACGCAATCGCCGAACGCTGGATCGGCGGATGCCGCCGCGAACTTCTGGACCGCACCCTCATCTGGAACCCGGCCCATCTGCGGCGGGTCCTGCGCGGCTACGAGACCCACCACAATCAGCACCGGCCGCACAGGTCCCTGCACGGCGCCGCGCCGCTGAAACCGCTACCCGAACCGGTCAGCCTCGACCATTACCGCGTCCGAAAACACGCTCACGTCGCTGGCCTGATCAACGAATACCGCCTGGTCGCATGACGTGGACGAGATTTTCGGCACGCACAAGACCCGCGAGCGGCGGCGGCAGGCTGTTCACCCCGCCGCGGCCAAGCCCGAGCTGCTCGCCACGGCCCCCAATCAGGTCTGGTCGTGGGACATCACCAAGCTGCACGGCCCGGCGAAATGGACGTACTACTACCTCTACGTCATCATTGACATCCACTCCCGCTACGTGACCGGCTGGATGCTGGCTCCCCGCGAGTCCGCCGTCCTGGCGGAGAAGCTCATCGCCGGCACCTGCGCCAAGCAGGGCATCAGCCGCGGGCAGCTCACCATCCACGCCGACCGCGGCTCCTCGATGACCTCCAAGCCGGTCGCGTTCCTGCTCGCCGACCTCGGCGTTACCCAGTCGCACTCCCGCCCGCACGTCAGCAACGACAACCCGTTCTCCGAAAGCCAGTTCAAGACCTTCAAGTACCGGCCAGGGTTCCCCGCCAGATTCGCCGCCATCGAAGCCGCCCGGGCCCACTGCCAGGCCTTCTTCGCCTGGTACAACCACGACCACCGCCACTCGGGAATCGGACTGCATACCCCGGCCGACCTCCACCACGGCCGCGCCGCCGCCGTCCGCCGCACACGGGCCGCCACCCTCACCGCCGCCTACGCCGCCCACCCCGAGCGCTTCACCAGCAGCCTGCCCCAGCCGCCGAAAATCCCCGGCACCTCCTGGATCAACCCGCCACAGCACACGGAGGACGCCACCCGGTAAAAGCCCGCAACCGGTGCCTCACAGAGGTTGACAGGTTCCGCCAGCGCTGGAACGCCGTGCCGGGAAGGTACGCCCATGCTCACAGTAGTGCCTGACGTGGCTGGCGCGCGGGCGGCTGATGGGCAGCCGTCGTCGCTGATTGACCAGATCGTGCGGGACGGTGCCCGGCAGATGCTGGCTGCGGCGCTGCAGGCCGAGGTCGCCGCCTGCGTCGACCAGTTCGCCGGGCTGCGCGATGAGGACGGCCGGCGCCTGGTGGTGCGCAACGGCACCGCCGGGCCGCGCACCGTTGTGACCAGCGCCGGGGCGGTGGAGGTGACTGCGCCGCGGGTGAACGACAGGCGCACCGACCCGGAAACGGGGCAGCGGATGCGGTTCTCCTCGGCGATCCTGCCGCCGTGGGCGCGCAAGACCCCCCAGGTCAGCGAGGTGCTGCCGCTGCTGTACCTGCACGGGCTGTCGGCGGGGGACTTCGTGCCCGCGCTCGGTCAGTTCCTCGGCAGCAGCGCCGGGCTGTCGTCATCCACGGTCACGAAGCTGACCGAGACGTGGACGGCCGAGGCCGCGGCGTTCATGACCCGCGACCTGTCCGGCGCGGACTACGTGTACCTGTGGGCCGACGGGATCCACCTGGGCATCCGGCTGGGCGAGGGCAAGCTGTGCCTGCTGGTGATGATCGGCGTGCGCGCCGACGGGCGCAAGGAGCTGGTCGCCCTCGCCGACGGGTACCGGGAGTCGGCGGAGTCGTGGGCCGACCTGCTGCGCGACTGCGCCCGGCGCGGCATGCGCGCCCCGGTGCTGGTGATCGGCGACGGCGCGCTGGGGTTCTGGAGCGCGGTCCGCGAGGTGTTCCCGCAGGCCAGGACCCAGCGCTGCTGGTTCCACAAGATCGCGAACGTGCTCGGCGCGCTGCCGAAGTCCGCGCACCCGGGCGCGAAGAAGGCCCTGGCAGAGATCTGGAACGCCGAGGACAAGGACCACGCCCGCAAGGCCGTCAAGACCTTCGCCGCCGCCTACGGGGCCAAGTTCCCCAAGGCCGCCGCCAAGATCACCGAGGATGAGGAGGAACTGCTGGCGTTCTATGACTACCCGGCCGAGCACTGGGTGCACCTGCGCACCACCAACCCGATCGAGTCGACCTTCGCGACCGTGAGGCTGCGGACGAAGGTCACCAAGGGCCACGGGTCGAAGGCCGCCGCCCTGGCGATGGCCTTCAAGCTGATCGAGTCCGCCCAGCGCCGCTGGCGCATGGTCAACGCCCCGCACCTGGTCGCGCTCGTCCGCGCCGGGGCGACCTTCGTCAACGGCAAGCTCGTCGAGCGACCCGAGGACGAGGCCGCCGAGGCGGCCCGGCCCGAAGCCGCCTAAAAGATCTCGATCCACAGGTATTGACAATTACTCGACGCACTGGTCGAGAATCTGTTCCTCGGAGGGCTGGATAGCTAGCCTAGGCGGCGCGACTCTCATGGATCGGGTTGGACTGTAACCAAGTGGGTACGGCTGCTGGTCGCGACGACAACTATCTATCTCGTCTGGGAACTTCCTCGCGGACCGTGACCGGCCTCGCTCGCGCCTTCTGACGGATCGCGCGAGCCAGCCCTGGCAGGGTCCTCCTGGCCCCGCTCAATCTCCCGGCGCGGCTCGCGGTTGCTGCGTCTCCGCGATGCTGACTTCTCGCGCAGCGAGCGAAGGTAATGCAGCCCGGTCCGGCGCACCCGCCCCCTGGCGGCAACCTCGATCTTTTCGATGGATGGACTGTGGAGCGGGAAGGTCCGCTCCACCCCCACGCCGTACGCGATCTTGCGGACGGTGAACGTCTCCCGTGTCCCGCCGCCCTGGCGCCGGATCAGTACCCCCTCGAAGACCTGGACCCGTGTCCGGCTTCCCTCAGACACTCGGACATGTACCTTCAGCGTGTCTCCTAGGCTGAATTCCGGGATGGGGGGATGGGCCCGCTCCTCCGGCAACCCAGGCTTGAGGTTGGGATCAGTTACCTTGATCGCGCTGCTGGTCCGCTCGGCCTCCGTTACCACGCTCTGCTGAGCCGCTTGCAAACGCTCCAGTGACCGGTCCAGGGATCTTGAGGAGGTCCCCAGGAGCCCGGATGGCGTGCCGCGCCCAACAGACTCGCGTACTTCGGCGTAGTAGGCGGCGTCACGCACGACCTCCGTGCTGCCCTCAGCGGATGATGATCTAGCCGACATGTGTTAGCTCATTTCCACGCCGAGTAACTCAATGCTAGCCCAGCGGCGGTGATTGTCATGACTGCCTGAATCACGAAGAACACCCGCATTACTAGCAGTCGGCTCAGGTTAGCTCCCAAAATGTCTATTTTGCTATCATACAGCAATGCGGAATTGACTGGGGTCGGTCGACTGGCGAGCCACGCCGCCAGCGACGTCGCGCGCGGGCCAACCTTCAGCCATGGCATGAGAGTAACTGCTCCAGACACCGCTGCCAGCCCGAAAGCGACGAGCATCAGGACGAGGAAGCTCTGATGTACCTTGGTTACGATGCGAGGGGCAACGATTGCGGCGGCAACGCTTGTGGCTGCAATCAGGAGACCCGACCGCGTTGCAAGCCCATCACATGCTGCTCGAACCTCGGCGAGTTGACGGTCGACCTCGCCGTAGAGCAGGTCTTCAGGCTGCGCCAACCGCGACACCCTTTCCATGATCGGCTAGGCAGGCAGGATATCTGTACTGAGTCCGTACGTCGCCCGACATGTCCGTCACCGTCCATCAGGATGCCGTTGTCATACTCCGCGAGACCGGTGGTCAGCGCAACAGGAGGATCGCTCACGGCACCCTTTAGTTGCCTGGCCTCACAGCAGGTACAAGCCGCTCGTTTGACCGGCGTAGCAGCGGGTCTTCACGTCGGTTGTCAGTGAGCGGGTCACGCTGCACTCTCCGGAGGTGCGTAGCGGGAGCCGCTGCCCTGTCTGCCAACCTCAGGTGAGACACTCGCCCCTCTGATAATCAGTGGCCCGGGGCGGGGAGTTCACGTCCACGGGAGTGGTGTATGGGGTAGCTGATCCGGCTGTGACTGTTGCGTCCGATGCCCGGCGTAGTAATAGGACGAGGCCGGTGAGGCGGCCGTGTCTGCCGGAATCGGTTGAGGCGGGAACGTCCTCCTGGTGCGATTGTGCGGGCTTGGTGTCCCAGGCGCAGACAGGAGGACGTCCTATGAGCAAGGTTAGCGGCATGACACGGGGGGACCGGAAGCGTAACGCACGGCGGGCGCGGCTTCGCGGGGTGCTGCCGCGTGATGGCGCGGTGATCGGGATTGACCTGGCGGACGTGAAGCAGGCGATCGCGGTGATTGATCATGATGTGCGGGTGCTGGCCCGCAGGACGGTGCGGGTGAAGGCGTTCCGGCTGGGCGAGGCGCTGGACTGGGCGGCGGGACAGGCCAGGGCGAAGGGCTTCGCGTCGGTGGCGGTGGCGTGCGAGCCGACCGGGCCGCGGTGGCTGCAGGTGCAGCGGCTGTGTGCCGAGCGGGGCCTGCCGCTGGTGTGCGTGCAGCCGCTGGTTACCCATATCGCCCGTGAGCAGCAGGATTACACCAGTCACAAGACTGATGAGGCTGACTGCGTGATGATCGCCCGGCTGGCCGCTGAGCTGCACTGTTACCTGCCTGAGGAGCTGGATGAGACGTGGGCGCACCTGCGGCACCTGGGCCGCCGGCGCGCTGCCCTGATCACGTCGGCGACGGCGTCGGTGCAGCGGATACAGGACTTCTTGTCAGTGGCCTGGCCGACCGTGACCGAGACGTGCGCCCAGCCGATGCAGTCCACCACCTGGCTGGCAGCCCTGCAGGTGGTGACGTCGCGGTGCGGAGGGCAGCCGGGCAAGCTGGCCGCGATGGGGCTGGAGGCATTCACCGCCCTGGTCCGCGACGCCCAGCACGGATGGGGCGGCCAGCGGGCCCGGGCCTCGATCTGCCGCGGCGTCTTCGCCGCGCTGACCGGCGCCGAGGGCGTGGTGATCGCGCACCGGCGCGGCCTGCTGCGCCGGTGCGCCGACGAGCTGGGCGACCTGCGGCGCACCCGCGCCCAGCTGCGGGAAGTCGAGGCCGACATGGTCGTTGTCCTGAGCGAGCTCGGCCTGGCGAGGCTGGCGGACATCCCCGGGCTGACCGCGACCGGCGCGGCGGCGATCCTGGCCGAGACCGGCGACCCCAGGCGCTATGACAGCTCATCGTCGCTGGTCAAGCATGCCGGGCTGTCCCCGTCCGATAACGCCTCGGGTGCTTTCCGCGGCGAGGCTCACATCTCCCGCCGCGGCCGGCCCAGCCTGCGCCTGACTGCCTGGCGCGCGGTGTGGCCGATGCTGATCCACAATCCCGTGATGGCTGCCAAGTACGCGGCAATGACCGAGGCAGCCGATGCTGCTGCAGCAGCCGCCGGTGATGCCGGTACCGGGCAGGTCACGGCGGCCGCTGCCACGGCCCGCGCGCGGCGCGCCAAGGCCCGGGTCGCCTGTGCCGCCTCGCTGCTGCGCTGGATCTACTCCATCGTGGTCCACGACACCAGCTGGGACCCCGCCGTCGCCTCCGGCGCCGCCAGCTCCCAGCACGCCGTCCGCTGCCAGGCGGAGGCAGCCTGACCAGCGCCTTGTGCCCGCACCCGTCACCGGTGCCCTGAACCTTCCTCCCCGATGAGGGGAGAGCGAGCCCGTCCCGGCGTCGGGGATCAACCCCGTCCGACACCCTGGGCAGCTCTCCCCTGGTCGCCCGGACCTTCTCACCAGCTCGGTTGAACGCTGTCGGGGCAGGCCTGCCCGCATCGCGGGCCAGCCGAGCCCGTTTGCACTACGTAGAGCGAGAAGACCCGGGTCACGGGCACCCGGAACCGCCCCGCCGGAAGATCATCCTCCCAGGGCGGAATGTCCGCATGCCCCCAACCGGGCGCGCCGGCTGCCCCGCGCCCGCGATCCAGGCACGTCAGCGCCAGCCGTAGCAAGAACCTCGCAGCTCAAGGCCCCGCCAGGCAAGATCAAATAGATTCTCCGGTACCGCTTGACACGCACCCTCTTACGCTGGTGTCGGC
>JBKQMG010000122.1:0-111696 GCA_052146815.1 Streptosporangiaceae bacterium
GCGCCGAGCCGGGCCACCTCCTCCAAGATCTCCGGCAGCGGCCGGTCAGCGGCGAACAGGTCATCGATGTGGCGGTGGACACGGTCGGTAGGCGATACTCGAACAGGCACGGGTGTAGGTCCTTTCCTTCGATGAGTTGGTAGCTCTTGAAGGGGAACCTACGCCCGTCGTCTCATTTACACCGGATCTTGGACGCGACCCTCGAGGACCCCGCGGCCGACGGCAGCGCACTCGGCGCCGCCCCCGGAAGCGCGGGCTGGCGCGTCGCGGCGGCCCCCTACCGGGCCTGGCTGGCCATGTGGCATCTGGGCGCGGCCGGATCAATCGCGGCCGCCGCCGCCGTCGTCGCGCCCGCGGCCATTCCGCTCGGCCTGGCGGCCGGGGCACTGGCCTGGTCTTACCGCATCCGCTCGATGGAGACCGGAGCGGGCGGCCTGTCCCCCGGCGCGTCGGTCTCCTTCGACCTGCGCCGCTGGCGCCATCAGGCGCGCAGTGCGCAGGCCAGGATCGCCGCGCCCGGCGCAGTACCGCTCACCACCCGAAACGGGGATCTCGTGGCCGGTGCCGTCATCAGGACGGTCGGCCACCCGGCCAGGCAGGCCGCGCTGATCCCTTATCCGCGGATGCGCTCGCATCAGGTGGTGATCGGGACCACGGGCACCGGGAAGACCACTTTGCTGCTGCGGCTGTGGGCCGGCTTCATGGCCAGCGCACTGGAACGGCATGCGGCCGGCCGCGGCGCCCCGCCGCTGCTGGTGGTGCTGGACTGCAAGGGCGGCGCGGATGCCCGGCGAGTGGCTGACCGGGTCCGCCGGGTACTGCGGGACGCCGGCGCCCGCTCGACCGCCATCTGGCCCGACGAGGCCAGCCTGTCACTGTGGTCAATGCCGCCCCGGCAGCTGACCACCACCTTGCTGGATCTCATCGAGCACGGCACCGGCGCCGCGGCCTACTACGCCGACCTGATGGAAGCGGTGGTCACGCTGGCCGTCGAGGCGCCGTGCGGGCCGCCGGGCAGCACGGCCGACTTCCTCGCCCGGCTGGACGCGGGGTGGCTGGCCCGCGCCTACGCGCCCGGCCCGCACGACACCGAACGGGCGCTGATCCGCGCGGCGGCCCGGCATGCGGGCGACATCGCGCTGCGGTACCGGACGCTCTTCCGCCGGCTCGGCGCGGGACTGGACGGGCCGGGCACGCTGGCGGACGCCGATGCCTGGTACTGCATCCTGGAGGGAACCGCGGAGATCTCCGTCGCCGAGGGCCAGGCGCGCGCGCTGGTCGACCTGCTCGCCAGCGCGGCCGCCGCGCCCGCGGGCAGCAGGCGCGAGATCCTGCTGGCCGTCGACGAGTTCAGCGCCGTCTCGCGGCGGCTGCCGATCTGGCAGCTGTACGAGCGGGCGAGGTCGCTCGGCATGGCCGTGCAGGTCTCGGCCCAGTCCTGGCAGGGCCTGGCCGCCCGCGAAGACGACCGGTACCGGGTGGCGGCTTCCGCCGACGGCGGCATCTGGCTGCTGCGCACGCCGCATCCCGAGCCGGCCGCCGGGCTGGCCGGCACGCGGCAGGTCACCGACACCAGCCGGCGCCTGCTGGGCGTCCCGCTGTGGGCTCACCAGGGCTCCTCCCGGCTGCGGCCTGAGCCGGTCGTCAGCCCGGCGCTCATCCGGGGACTCGGCGTTGGCCAGGCCGCCTACATCTACCGGGGCGGTGTCACCTACATGCAGGTCAAGCGCCTGACCGCCGCCCCGGCCGCGCTGCCTGCCACGGCTCGGGCGCAGGTCCGGCCCGCGCCCCGGCCAGCAGGCACCGCGGCGCGGCCGCAGGCCGGCACCGGCAGTGTCTCGGGCGAGCCCCTGCCTGAGCTGAACGGCCAGGCTGATCCGGCCGCCGTCCCCGGCGGGCAGGTGCCGCCCGGCGGGACGCTGCTGCCTGACGTGAGCAGCCTGCTGAACGATGCGTTCGGCCCCGAGGCGGCGCCGTGATGGCGAGGCAGCGCGGCCGCGAGGACGATGACCCGTTCGGGGCACTGGGCCTGACGCCGAGCCCAAGCCTGACTGACGACGACGTCCGGGCGGCATGGCGCCGGGTCGCGGCCGCCACCCATCCCGACCGACCCGACGGCGGTGATCCTGAGCACTTCGCCGTTGCCGCCGCCGCCTACACCGCGCTGCGCACGACGTCCGGCCGCGGCGAGGCACTGGCCGACATGGCAGCCGCTGAGGCGGCGGAGGGGACCAGGGCACGGCGGCCCGTTTTGCCGCGCCTTTCCGTCAGGTGCCCGGCGGCTGCGGTCGGCTTCGCGGCCCGGATCCGGCGCGGCCGTCCGTGGCGGCTCGCGCTGCGCACCGCCGCTGCCATCGCCGTCAGCGCCGCCGCCGTTGCCGCCGCCGGCCCCCAGCCCGCCGCCCCCGCACTGATCACCGGCGCCGCCACCTGGCTGATCCTGACCGGCCGGCGCGACCTCGCCCCGCTGCAACCTCGGGCGCGCAGGCGCCGGGAATAGCCGCAGCGCAGAATTGACGACGTAATCGAGTGCCAGCGCCAGGGCCGACGACTACGCGGCATTAGTGGAGGTACTGCACGTGCCTGACAGCGCAGCACCGGTCCCGCCCGGCAGCGGGTACGTCGCGCTGGGCAGCTCATTCGCGGCTGGGCCGGGCATCCCCCCGGTGATCTACATCGGTGCGCTCACGAAGATCAGCATGGTCAACGCCGTGCTGCGACGGATCCCCGGCCTGTCGGCTTCGGGGGCGGAGCTCGTGCGGGCTTCTGCCGCAAGCTCCGCCCACGGCGCCGGCTCCGCGCAGCCGTGGGTCAGCGGCTTCCGGTTGGGCAATCCGCTCACCGGCGGCCCGGTTCCCTATCACCCGACTCGGACCGGGATGCCCGCGGTCGCCCGCCTCGTCGTCGGGCAGGTGACCGGCGCAGCAGGAGCGAGCGCTGCCCGTTAAGCCGGCGCAAGGTCCCCCGGACGCAGGCGGAATACCTGCAGGCGCAGGTCGTGATACTTCTCGGTCTCGCCGACCCATTCCATGCCAATACGGCGCACCACCGCGACGGCGCGCGCGTTCGCTGGCCGCACCAGGGCGACGACCTGCTCTATTCCCTGATCGAAGGCCCACCGCGCCAGGGTCAGCCCGGCCTCGGTGGCGTAGCCGTGACCCCATTCCCCCGCGTCAAGCTGCCAGCCGATCTCGAACTCCTCGTCCGGTGGCAGGGGCAGCAGGGTCGCCCCGCCGATCAGCCGGCGTTCCTGGCGAAGCTCAATCGCCCAGCGGCCAGCCGGCGAGATCATGCGCGCGTCCTCGGCGACCCACTGCTGCAGGACCAGGCGCATGGCCGCCAGGTCGGCAACCCTGTCCATCGACGGAGCCAGCCAGCGCGCGACCTCGGCGTCGCCGTAGGCGCCCAGGGCGCCCCCGGCATCGTCGACTTGCCAGGGCCGGAGAACGAGCCGCTCGGTGATCAATTGCTGGGCCATAGCCAGACGATAGCGGCCGCTGATCCGCCTTCCGGCACTGCACCGGCACTTCCCGGCGACTGCCGCTGCGCCGACCTCAGCAGGCGGGTGCGCGGATTCTCTCGCGGGCCTGCCTGTGTGCAAACCGGTGGATGACTTGTGCGCAGGGCCGGCGCTTCTGTGCGCAACGTGGGGATAACGCTGTGAACTACCGGCCGGCCGCGCCTGCGGCAGAGCCGTGAACTGCAACGACACTATCCCCATCCTGTGTACGGCAGCGAAACTGAGAATGTCCACACGCACTAAGCCCGGACCGATAAGTCGACCAAAAGTTTATCGGATGTTTATCGCACCGTGATTTGTCGGCTGGACCGTGGAGGATTTAACAAGAACCCAGACGATAGTTGGTTGGTTGGGGATGGCAGTACACCTTTCACCACGGGCAGACCGCACCGGCGGCCACTGGCTGACGAGAGCGGCGCAGATGGCTGACCAGGCCTGGAGCCGCCCGCCGCGGATCGCCACGCGCACGCCCGGCACGGACGCGGGCTCCATCCGCGCAGCGCGCGACTTCACCATCGTCACCTTGCAGCGCTGGGGCGTGACCGAGCGCAGCGAAGATGTCGCCGTCGTGGTGTCTGAACTGCTGGCCAACGCCATGCAGCACGCCGCGCCGCCTGGCGCCGGCAGTCGGCCCCGATGGCCGATCCGCCTCGGCCTGCTGCAGCCAGGATCCTGCGTGCTATGCGCCGTCGCCGACCCGAGCGACGTGGTTCCGCAGCCTAGAACGCCGGACTCGCTCGCCGAGACGGGCCGCGGACTGCACATTATCTGCGCGCTCAGCGACAAGTGGGGTTACACCGCGCCAAGCCGCAGCGGAAAAGTCGTCTGGGCCATGTTCGCCATGGCTCCCCCCGCGTAACAGCGACCGCAGTTCCCGGTGTGCCCCGGCCCAGGTCTGGCGCACACCGGGAACCGGCCGCCCTTTCCTTACGGAGTCACGAGCGAGAAGGTACCGCCGAAGGCCTTTATCCCGTTGCCATTACCGGCGGGACCGGCCGGGCCGATCTGCTCGAAGCCGAACAGATACAGCGGGTGGCCGTTATAGGTGACCTGGGTCAGGTTCCCGCTGATGCCGAGCCCGCCGATGTGAGACGTCGGCAGCCCGAGCGAGCCCACGTTTCCGCCGGTCAGCATCGGCGGCCACGCGCGGGCGCAGCGCCTGCTCGCCGAGCAGGCAGCATGCCCTTGCCCGTCGCGGCTGAAAGAATAGAGCGGGAAGTTCACCCAGCCGAACAGCGTCTCGTACTGGGCGGCGAGAACCGTCTTGCCCTTGATCGTCGTGGTGGTCAGCGTCCCGGCCCACCACTGCGGGTAGCCGCCCGGCGAGATGAGCGACCACACGCCATGCCATGGCGGCAGGCCCGGCTCATTGAAGCCTTCTCCAGTGACCTGGTTAGGCCCGCTGTCGAACAGGTACAGCGGATGCCCGGCGTAGGTGACCTGGGTGCCGACCCGGGCCCGCCGGACAGTGCCCAACAGCTTCTGGCTCACGCCGCGACCCGCCACCGGCCTGCCGGTCGTGGTAACCGCGGGCCACTCGGTATTCGGCCCTTTACCCGTGCAATTAATCTTGTGGCCCTGAATCACCAGGTGGACGGCGGTGCAGCCGTAGCTCTTGGGCGCATTGTCGCTGGTGATCATGTAGACGCTGAAGCCTTTGTCGGGGCCCGAGCCCACCACAAGCTGGGGACCGAACGGGCCGACTGCGGACGAGATGACGATGCCCCTTGATGCAGGTGCCGTGGCCGCCGACGCTACCGTCGGCGTGAACGCCAGGGCTCCCACAGCGGCGGCCGCTACCAGGACGGCCAGTTTCCGGAGTCGCGTGAGTTGCGTGCGTTGCTGCATCTCTCTCCTTACCGAACTGCGATGTTCGCGGGGTTCGAGGGCAGGCAAGAAATATCCGGAAATAAGACTCTATGGTGCAGCTCCCCTCTTCCCGTAAGCCCCCGGGCGAGCGTATTGCTTTGGTCAAGCAAGGGTCAAGGGCGAGCCGGCGATTTAAAATCGCGCACATCCGCAAACTCAGGAATTCCGATCATGTCAATAAGCAATACGCGCACGCCGGTGATCAGGAGAATGCCAGGGAGAGAACAATAAAGAGCACGGGACGCGCCGACCGGACCTTCGTGTGCCGCGCTCCCGCCGCTACGCGGCCGCACTGCCTGCTCGCGCGGTCGTGCCCCGGGGCGCCGCAGGCCGGGCTGCGCCGCCAGGCCTGGCCGCCGGCTGACCAGGGACCTTGGTCCCTTTTCCGGATCGTGGCCGCCGCTCATCCTGGCCGTCCCGCAGCCGCGCAGGGCTCTCTGGCTTTCACCGCCCGCGGGGCGGTACTGGCGGCCCGCGGTCAGCTCGCCGAGGCCCGGGGCTGAACTCGAGCGCGCGGTGGCGAAGCAGCGCCGCAAACCTCGCATCAGCCCGTGGATCAGCGTGGAGATCCTCCTGCGGCTCGCGCCGGTGCTTCGCGCCACCAGCTCGGCGGCGCGGCGCCGCCGAGCTGCTGGCCGAGGCAAAGCAGGAGCTGCCCTCGCTGCCCGATGGTGCTTGCGCTCTGCTGGCGAGGCTGCAGCAGGCCGAAAGCCCGCCGGCGGAAGCGTCGCAGGCGGTGGCGCTGACCGAGCGCGTGGTTGCCGTGCTGCGGCTGCTGCGCGGCTCACTGTCACTGCGCGAGATCGGCCGGGAGCTCTGCCTGTCGCAGAACACGATCAAGACCCACACCCGAACTATCTATCGCAAGCTCGGCGTCTCGAGCCGGTGCGCTGTCACCGCCAGAGGCCGGGAAGCAGGCATCCTGTAGCGCCGGGGCATTCCCCCACTGGCCCGTGAGCGCTCCGGGGCGCGCCGCCGGGCGGGGCAATCAGCTTCGCGAGGCCTTGGCCGGACCGTCAGCCGATCTCAGGCCGGCCGCGAGGATATCGATGCTGAGCGCCAGGATCCACGCCGGAAACAGCAGTTCCACCCAGGGCGTGAAGCCCACCCCGATCAGCAGCACCAGCGCAGCCGCGATCCCGGCCACCGTAAGCCATCTGGACACGATCTCGGTACGCCGCGCAATCGTCACGGTCGTGAGCGTGAATACCGCCGCCATCCGCATCGAGTAGACGTTCACCAGCTTCTCGGTGACGTCGCGGCCCAGCGCCAGGGTGTCCGCGCCGGGCGGGCCCGATGACCGCGCTGCCGCGGCGAAGAGGCCACCGGCGACGGCCGCGGCCACGAAGAGCATGGCCACGAACAACAGGCCGCTGCCCAGGAACACTGTGGCAAAGAAGCGGTCCTCGCGGTCGCCGATCCGGTCCCGGAGCACCCCGATGAACCACAGGAAGGCGATGCCGGCGAACGGGACGAGGTTCAGCGCGATCCCCACAGAGGCTCGTCGGCCCGACTCGGTCAGCCACGTCCCGGCCACCCGCGGGTCAGCAGGAGCCGAGAGCCTCAGCAGCACGAACACCGCGATCAGCAGCACGGAGAAGACGATTCCGGCGACCGCCGCCGCCCGGGGGGTTCGCAGCGGGCTGCCCGCCTGCAGCGGACCCTGAACCACCGCGCCTTCGCTCATCGGCCTCCCCTTCCCCTCCGGGCCGGGCCGCCCGGCCCGGCCCGGCGCACTGGCCGGCCGGCCCAGCCGCGGACACTGCGGTGCTCGCGAGTGCAGCCTGGTATCTCGCGGCAGGGTAGCGGCCCGCTACGCAGAGTGCACGTATCTTGATCGTCGCGAGCGGCGGCGGCGTCAGCCGCAAGGACCATATCCCCGGCTGCGGGGGCTTCGCCCAGGCGGCCCTAGGAGGCGATCTCGGTGAGGGCCGCCGCGACCTCTTCGAGGGGCTTGCCCTGAGCGTCAATCCCGAAGGCGATCTCCACCAGGCCGCCGATGATCATGATTGCGCCGCCGACCAGGTATCCGACAGTGATGCCGGTGCGATCTGTGCCGTTGCCGATCAGGACGCCGTAGAAAGCCGGGCCGAACGCTCCGACGATCTGCGCGATCGCGAAGAAGACGGCGAGAGCCTCGGCCCTGATTTCAATCGGGAAGATCTCGCTGACCGTCAGGTAGCCGGCACTCGCGCCCGCCGACGCGAAGAAGAAAACGACGATCCAGAGAAAAATGACTGCGTGATTCATCAGCGTCGCCCCGGGGATTGCCCGCTTGGGGTACCGGCGGAACGCGACCCGCATCGAGCGGGATCGGCGTCACGCCTGGCTCGGTGACCGTGGCCGGATCACCCGCGCCGCCGTAGACATTCGCCGCACCCCGGCGGACAAGCTCCCGGGCGTACGCCTGGCCGAGCCCGCGGTTGGCCCCGGTGACCAGGGCCACCGATCCGTCGATCTCCATGGCTCTCCTCTTGCCCAGCCGCGCCGCGGCGACTGTCACCGGCGGCAACCCGACCAGGCGCGAGCCCGCGGCCTCCCGGGCCGGACGCTGCTGGTCAGCGACCCTCGGCGCCGACCTCAGACAGTACCTAATCCGATGACCTGGCTGCGGGCGGCGGGAGCCAGCCATCACGCCTGCCCTGCTCGCGGTACCCGGTGTTGCCCGGACTGTCGGTATCGCGG
This sequence comes from Streptosporangiaceae bacterium, assembly GCA_052146815.1. Lineage (GTDB taxonomy): Bacteria > Actinomycetota > Actinomycetes > Streptosporangiales > Streptosporangiaceae > DATJZH01. The sequence continues at coordinate 8,075 of JBKQMG010000122.1, forward strand.
CAGCGCCCCTGTTATTCACGTGTCCGTCAACGGCCATGCCGGTGTGCTCAGATCCTGCTGTCCCAGCGATCGTAGTAAGGGCTGACGCCAAAGAGCCGGGCCAGCGCCGACAGCGGGGGGAGCATGATGTCCTGCACCCAGATCGGCGGCGAGATGACCCGGCTTTCGTGGCGGAAGTGCCAGAACGTAGCGCCGAGCTGGAGCGGATTGCGCGGCGCGCCCCTGGGGCTTGTCTTGCCGTCGGCGACCAGGCCCGCGAATGCCTCGTGCAGCTCTTTGGTGAGAAGCGCCGGCCGAAGCTCAACGACGCCCTCGATCTCGGCTGGCCCGGTGTTGCCCTCGGAGTGCGGGACTCCGGCGGGCACGACGACGGTATCCCCCGCTGTGGCGACGAGTCCCTCGCCGCGCAAGGTGAAGTGGGCTTCACCCGCCAGGATAGTGAACCGCTCTTCCTGGCGGGGATGGATGTGCTCAGTGATGACACCGCCGGGCACGCTGCGCCAGTTGAAGCGGACGAGCTGCCCGTGACTGTCCGCGGCGACAGCGGTGTACTCGATCCACTCGCCGGTGGCAGCGTCGAAGAAGGGCCGGAAACCGGTCACGGTACTTCCTGCGCGCATGCCGTCCTTGGTTCGGTCACCATGATTCAGCCCGCAGCGTCCGGTACCAGGCGATGGTCGCGGTCACGGCGGCGGGCAGCGGGGTACCGGACGGTCCGAAGGCGGCCTCGTACTTGCTGGTGTCCAGCACGAAGGGCGCGTCGAACTCATACGACATCTCGGCCAGTTCCCGCAGCATCGGGTTGACCAGGCCCAGCGCGCGAACAGCCAGCCTGGGCAGCGACCGGATGCCGACAGGATGCCCGACCTCCGCGGCCACCAGGCCGAGGAGCACCCGGGTCGTCACGGTCTGCGGGCCGGGCAGATGCCACACCTCGCCGGCGGCGCGCGGGTCGGTGCCGAGGGTGGCCAGGCCGGCGGCAATGTCGGGAACATAGCTGTAGGTGTGCGGCAGGTCAGGGTTCCCGATGAAGTCAGCGCGCCGGCCGGCCAGGGCGTTGCCGAAGACGCGCTCGCCGAGGGCTGACCCCTCAGTGACGCCCGCGCCGAAGAAGTCGGAAGCCCGCCCGATCGCGACGCGGACCCGGCCTGCCCCGGCAGCGGCCAGCAGCTCCCCGGTCATGGCCGCCCGGGTGCGGCCTTTGACGGTCGTCGCGGCCAGCGGGAGGTCCTCGGTCATCGGCCGGCCCCCGGTCGGTCCGTAGCCGTACACGTTCTCCAGGACCACCAGCAGCGCGCCGCCCGCCGCGGCGGCCGCCAGCACGCCGCGCTGCAACGGCGGGAAGCGCTCCGGCCACTGCGTATAAGGGGCGTTCAGGCACTGGTACACGACTGAGGCGCCTTTCGCCGCGCCGGCGGCGGCTTCGGGGTCGGTGACATCACAGGGCCGCCAGTCGACGCCCGCGGCCAGCGCAGGCGGCCGGTGCCTTGACACCGCCCGGACGGCATGACCCAGCCCGGCCAGGTGCGCGGCCAGGGTGCTGCCGACCTGACCGGTTCCGAACACGACGTGCGGCCGATCCTCGTCCATGCCCGGATCCTCTCGCCGGCCGAGTCCGCGCCGGTCGGCGAGCGCCTGGCCCCGATGTCATGACCCACGCTACGCAGGCCAGGCAGAAACTAGCAATAAATTGCCAGAAATATCTGTCTATGCTTGACCTCGGCGGTAACCGGGGCTACTCGCGAGTCAGGCCTGGAAAGCTGACGAGCTCAGCCGCGCCCGGCCGGTGGCTGTCAGGCCGGCGCCAGAAGGGCGGTCAGCGCGGTAGCTTCGGCTTGCATGTCGGCGGCCAGGCGGTCGACGTCGGCGACCAGGGTCGGGTCGGCGAGGAGCCCGAAGTTCAGGGTGCCCGCGAGCGATATCACCGCGACCCGCAGGGCGTGCTGCTCGCCGAGCTCGGCGAGCGAATACAGGGCGCGTACTGGTACGCCCAGCACGTGGACGGGCTGGCGGGGACCGGGAACGTTCGACACGTTCAGCGCGAACGAGCGCGGGTGAGCCAGGACCCGCTGGGCGAACTGGCTCAGCCGCGGAACGCGTGCGAGATGCCGCATGATCGCGTCGAGATGCTGGGCGTCGTGATCCTGCTTGCGGATCCGGGTAGCGCAGCTGATAGCCGTCAGGCGCACGAGCGGATCGGCTGATCCGAGCGGGAGGTCAAGGCAGAAGAACGAGTCCCGGTTACCCGGACGGGAGCCGTCATCTCCGGGCGCAGGCGGCAGGCCGTGCAGGCTCACTGGCACTTTCACCCGGACGGCGCCGAGGTGGCCGTGATGAGCCACAAGCCAGCGTCGCAGCCCGCCTGCGACCACGGTCAGCACCGCATCATTGATGGTTGCCCCGTCCGCTGCGGCCGCCGCGTGCCGTAGTCCGTCCAGCCCGACCGTGGTGAAGGCCACCGCCCGCCGCGCATCGATATGCCCGTCGAAGGGCGAACGCAGCCACGGCTGCGGCGCCTCGCGCACGACGGCCAGCAGTCCGTCGAGCCGGTGACGAGCGGCCGGGCCCGCAGCCGCGGGTGCTCGCTGCCGCTTACGGGAGGAGGCCGCGCGAGGCCCGGGGACCGGCCGGCCGTCCCACAGCACCGCCCTGGCGATGCGCATGGCAGTCAGCCCGTCCGCCAGCGCATGGTGGATGCGCCAGACCAGCGCACTGCCGCCGCCGGGCAGCTGCGGTATCACGTCGATGCGCCACAGCGGCCGCGAGCGGTCCAGGTGCTGGGCGAACAGGGCCGCCACCGTGGCAGTGAACCCGGCCTCGTCCGCTGCCCCGGCGCCGCCCGCCGTCACGACGTGGGCCGTCATATCCACCTGCGGATCGGGCACCCACCACAGCGTGCCGTCGATATCGCGCAAGCGCATGCTCAGCTCGGGCGCCCGGTGCAGGCGCGCACTGACCGAGGAGCGCAGCCGATCCAGATCAACGGCGCCGCGCAGCTCCACCACCTTGCATGTGTGCCCGGCCACGGTCTCGTTCTCCAGCGCGAGGATGCTCAGATCCTCGGGCGACAGGCGCCGCGCACCCCGTCCTCGCCGCGGCCGGGCGTCAGCCCCGCTACCTGCCGCCGGCATCTCGCGGTGAGCCTTCCGCTCTCATGATCAGCCGGATATAGCACCCGAACCAGCGCACTTCCCCGTGAGCCAGCACAGTCGACGCACCCCCTACGCCGAACACCATTCGAAACAGATCAGGCACTGTGCGTAATCAGGCTATGATACTCCAGCGGCGACCTGCCCGCGCATCACCCCTGGCAGGCAACATGCGCAGGTGGCGCCCCTAAGCGCCGGGCGGGAATGGCCGGCAGATGCCCGTCATGATCAAGTCAACGACCTTCTCCGCAAAACAGTCATTCAGCGGCTGATGGCCGTGCAGCAGCCGGTGATATGCCGCGCCGAACAGCAGGTCGAGCACGATATCCGGATCGGTGTCCGCGGGAATCTCGCCGCGGGCGGCCGCCCGGTCCAGCATGATCTTGTGCTGGGCCCGGAGCTGCTCGACGACCCGCTCGCGCCAGGCCACGGCAAGCTCGGAGTCCTGCTGCGCCTCGGCGATCAGGCCGGCGAGCATCCGCCCGGCACTGGTGCGGGTGACAGACCGGATCCAGGCCCGGAGCGCGGCCAGCATGTCACCGCGCAGTGTGCCGGTGTCGTGCAGCGGCTGCTGGCCCTGAAATTCGGCCAGGAAAGCATCCAGGGCCAGCGTGCCGCGCGAGGACCAGCGCCGGTAGATCGTCGCCTTGCCGACCCCGGCGCGCGACGCCACCTCCTCGATCGACAGCCCGCCGAGGCCCCGCTCGGCCAGCAGCTCGGAGGCAGCCTGCAGGATGGCGCGATCGGCCTGCTCGCTTCTGGGCCTGCCCCGCCGGGCGGGCGGCGCCACCGCTCCCCCGTCCCCGGCGGGTGACGCGACGGCGTCAGGAACCACGTCCGCGGCCGCCGGAGTTCGTGCGGTGCCCATAAGCACGGAGCGTACCCGCTGGGGCTTGACATCCCCGCCTGACCGCAGCCTAATATTAAATACGAGTCGTTCCGTATCGAAAGTTGCGCGCCACATGTCGCAGCAAACTGCCGCCAGGGAAGCAGGGTTCGCCCCTCGGGCCGCCCACCTCGACAATGCCGGGCTCGCCCCGCTGGATGAGCTGCGCCGCTCCATCGCCTGCAGCGGCTGGGCAGTGCGGCGAATCGGGCGAGGCCGGTTCATGCCGTCGCGCGCTTACACCGCAGGCCTCGCCGGGCATGACAGACCTGAGCTCATCGTGACCGGCCTGCCGCTCAGCCGGGCCGCGCGGCTGCTGAACGAGCTCGCCGCTGATGCCATCAGGGCCGCCCCCGAGCCGGGCGCGCGGATCTGCGTGCCCGGCAGCGCGCCCATCGAGATTGTCGACGTGACCTGTCCCGCCGCGCACTTGCCGGCAGCCGCCGAACTCTATGGCCGCAATATCCGCGCGATGCAGCTGGTGTACGCGGACGACCTGGGCCACTGGCCGTGGGACCCCGGATACCGCGGATTCCGCGGGGATCAGCCCATTCTGGGAAACCGTGCTGCCCGGTCGCCAGCGGCCCGCTCCCGGTTATCGTGGCCCGGTGGAAGAGCTCGCGGATGCCAGTAGCCTCCGCCGCGATCCGCAGGCGCTGTGCCGCCGGCTGGCCGCGGACGGATACCTATTCCTCCGCGGCTTGCTGCCTGCCGCGGCAGTACGTGCCGCGGCAGGCAGTGTGCTGGCCGAGCTGTACCGGGGCGGCTGGGTCACCCCCGACGGGATCCCATCGGCAGACAGGCGCGCGCTCGACTTCCGGGAGGCGCTCGGGCACCCGGCCTTCCGGGCCGCACTCACGAGTCCCGCCTTCAACCGGGTCCCCTACCTGACCGAGCTGCGCCGCCTGATCCGGGCGATCCTGGGGCCGCAGGCGTTCTCCTATCCGGTGAAAGTCCTGCGCGCGGTCTACCCCGAACGGCCGCCCGGCATGGCACGAGGCCGCTACATCCATCAGGACTACGCCGCGACCGGCGTTCAGGACATGCTCACGACCTGGGTGCCGCTGACGCAGATACCCGTCCGGCTGGGCGGCCTGGCCGTCCGTCCGGGAAGTCATCTCGGGCCGCCCCGGCAGCCGCGGGTGCTCGGCGACCATGAGCGCGGCTGGGCCACGATCGACTACCAGCCCGGAGACGTCCTCGTCTTCCACTGCCTGACCTCGCACGCCGCGCTGCCCAACCGCGGCACGGCGCTGCGCCTGTCCGGGGATTTCCGCTGGCAGCGCGCCGATCAGCGGGCGCCCGCCGAGCTCGTGCTCGGCCCCGTGGCCGCCGGGCACGAGCTCTTCAGCCGCCTGCTGGGCCATGAGCCCTGGTGGGAGCCAGTCCCCCGCGCGACATCCCTGTCTCCGCGCGAGCAACTGGCGGCCCAGCCGCCCGGCCCGTCACGTTACTTCGCGGTGCACCCGGGCTGGCAGCGCTGGAAGCCGCCCGCCGGCGCGGTCCACTGGAACTAGACCTGCGCAGGCCACCGGGCCTCGCTCAGGCCGTCAGACATCGCTCAGGTACCGCGCAGCGCCGGGGCGATCTCGCCGGCGTACCAGGCAATGGAATCCTGCACGAGCGCGGCGGGCAGGCCGCCCCAGTCCACCTGAGCGAATATGCGGTCCAGCCGCAGGGCCCCGCTGCCGGCGAGGAGCTTGCCCGTAACCTCGCCGGCTGATCCGATCATGATCGCGCCGTCACGGCTGGTGCCAGCCTCGAAGGCGTCCCGGCTGACGACGAAGCCCCGTCCGCCGGGCCTCTTCGGGCGCAGGTACTCGTAGTAATACGGGTACACGGCGCGGGCCGCGGCCGGGTCCGCGGCAGCGTAGAAATGGGTGGAGATAGCTACCTTGAGCAGCTCCGGATGCCCGGCGCGCTCCCCGGCCCGCCGGTAAGCATCCACCAGCGGCCGCAGATGCCCGATCGTCCCGCCGATGTAGCCAAGGACCATGGGCAGGCCGAGGCGGCCGGCCCGCTCGGCGCTGTCCGGCGATCCGCCCACGCCGACCCACACGGGCAGCGGCTGCTGGAGGGTGCGGGGCACGACGGCGGCCTCGCTCAGCGCGGGGCGGAAACGGCCCGTCCAGGTCACCCGCTCCCGCGCACGGATATCCAGGAGCAGGGCGAGCTTCTCGGCGAACAGCGCGTCGTAGTCAGCGGTGTCGTAGCCGAACAGCTCGAATGGCTCGACGAAAGCGCTGCGGCCGACGGTGATCTCAGCCCGGCGCGGCTGATCAGGTCCAGGCTGGCGAAGTCCTCATACACCCGGACCGGATCTGCCACCCCGAGCAGCGTGGTGGCACTGGTGAGCCGGATGGCGGCCGTCCTGGCCGCCGCAGCGGCCAGCACCACGGCCGGGGACGAGGTGAAGAAATCTGCGCTGTGATGCTCGCCCAGGGCGAAGACGTCCAGGCCGAGCTGGTCAGCGAGCACCGCATAGCCCAGAATCTCGGCCATGCGGTCCACCGGCCGGTGCGGCCGGCCGGTGCGCTGATCACGCTGCAGATCTCCCAGCGACAGGATGCCTAGTTCCACGAGCTGCCCGCCTTCCTCTCCGGGCTCATAGGTATCACGCCGCCTCGTCCGGCCGGAACGAGCCCAAGATCATTTCGTGGCGGCCGGAGACGGCATCGATAGACTTCTCGCGAGCGCCGGCATCGTGAATGGCGCTGGGGATGGCATGTTGAGGAGATCCGGCCGCGAGGTGTTCCGTTCAGCTGCTCAGGCGCGCTCGCGCCCGGCTGCCGGTGACGGCGCCCGCGCCGGCCAGGATTCATGACGGGCCGCGCCTCGCTCTCCGGTAATCGCGGCCGCCGCTGGCAGCTGGCCGGAGCCCTGGCTGCGCTGATCGCCGCCGTCGCGGCGGTCACGGCCATCGTGGCGCTGCGGCACCCGCCGCGCAGGCCCGCGGCCGTTTCGCAGCGCCCGGCGACTGCCCGCCCGGCGAGCCCGGCTGGCTCACCCGCACGGGCCGCCAGCTCAGCAGCAGCCGGGCCGCCGGCTGACGGTCACCCGCGTCAGGAAGCCCGGTCGCTGAGCGCGCTGCTGGCGCTGAGTTCCGGGGACCGCAGCAAGATAGAGGCCGCGACCGCCAATATCGCGAAGTGCGTCGAGCTCAGCCAGGATCAGCGGACCCTTGAATCGGCAGCACACTCCAGGCAGGCGCTGCTCGCTGCGCTGGCCCAGCTCAATGCGGCGCAGCTGCCGCACGCGAAGGCCCTCGTGGAGATGCTGACGGCGGCGTGGCGGGCATCAATGCGGTCCGACCGCCGGTACGCGGCATGGGCGGCCGATCAGGGCCGGGCCGGCTGCGCGGGCCCTTCTCCCGCCGGCGACGCGAACTGGCAGGCCGCGCAGCGCTCTGATGCGCAGGCCACCCTGGCCAAGACCCGGTTCGCCGCTGTCTGGAGCCCGATTGCCGCCGTCTACCACCTGCCGCAGTACCCCGCCAGCCGGATCTGACGTCCGGGGGCCCGCCGTCAGCCGGCCGCCGCGCGGGCCAGCCTCGGGCGCAGCCGCACGCGGACCCGGGCGAGCAGTTCGGCGAACGCGTAGGGCTTGCTCATGCAGTCGTCCGCCCCGGCCTCAAGCGCCGCGACGATCTGTGCCGGGGCGTTCCGCTCGCTGAGCGCGATGACCGGCAGACGGCTGCGCGGGCGAAGCCGGGAAAGCACATCCAGGCCGCTGCGGCCGGGCAGCCTGAGATCCAGCAGCAGAAGATCAAATAGGCCCGACTTCGCCATCTCCAGCGCCTGATCGCCGTCGGCCGCATTCGCGGTGACATACCCCTGTGATTCCAGGCGGCGCTCCAGGAACCGGGCGATCAGCGGCTCTTGCTCGGCGATCAGTATGCGATTCAAGTCGGCTCTCCTCACGGGTCGCGGCGGCCGGGCTCGTCGTTAGATGCGCCAGGGCGGTCAGGCGGATCGGGGACGCTTCCAGTATTGGCGCGGCGTTCTGGCTCGCGCCCGGACCGCGGCTATGAAGGTTCTCTGAATGCAGGCGGCCGCCGGCCCGGCCGCAAGCGCGTCCGGAGCGACCGGGCTCAGGCCTTGCCGGTACTGATCTGGCCGCTCACGCGTGCTTTGCTGGGCTTTCTGCCCCGACCCGGCCGTGATGATCTTCCCGGGGGCACGACGCCCACTCCGCGTCCGGCGGGCACCAGGGCGCTGCCCGAGAGATGCGGGCATTTCCCCCGGTTACTCTCCGGAATCGCTGCGATGAGCCGCCCGGCCGACAGCGTTGATCACTGCGACCGGCAGGGCAGCGCAGACGGGCAGCGCGCAGTATCGCTTTTCATCGCCGAATAAGACACGGCAGCGTTAATCAGATCGTGCTCTGACTGTAATAATCTACTGCCCTGACGGTAATCGGATATTACCAGGCGCGTGCTGCGGGAATAAGAAGGCATTTGATTACCGGGCTCGAATGGCCGTCCGTGCCCCGCGATCCCGCCGCCTGGCCAATTCGGATCGCTTTCAGGCCGTGGCTGCGGCGCACCGCATGTCAGCGGCCACCTGCCCGCCGCACCGGACGCCCGCGGCGGCCCGCGGACTGGACGGCAGCCGGCTCCGAGGGCCAGACCGGTCCATGCCGCCATGCATGATACCGCCCGTATCAGACGCTCATAAGCCAGGTCCGGCTGATCAATACGACAGGCGTCCATTACAGTTCCGTCACGATCTGAGCTCTTTCCGCCAGGGGGTCTTTAAAAGTCCGAGTCCCTCTTCATACGCTGCGATGATCAAACACGTTCAGATGGGAACTGAAGCCATGCCGATGAAATCCAGATTTCGGCTCCGCAGCAAACTGGTCGCGATGAGTAGTCTCGTCGTCGCGCTGGCCCTGGCGGCAGCCGGCTGCGCGAGCAGCAGCAGCAGCGGCAGCGCCACGGGTGGCAAGCCGATCAAAGGCGGCACGGCGGTCTTCGCGCTTCCGCCCTCTGCTACGCCCACCTACATCTTCCCGTACATCGACAGCGCCAACATCACCAACCTGAACCTGTTCAACTTCCAGGGCCTGATGTACCGGCCGCTGTACTGGTTCGGCATCAACGGCCAGCCGACCGTGAACAACAGCCTGAGCCTGGCCAACCCGCCGGTCGTGAGCGGGACCAAGGTCACCATCACGCTGAAGCACTACATGTGGTCGAATGGCACCCCGGTGACCGCGCAGAACGTGATGTTCTGGCTGAACATGGAAACGGCGCTGCCGCAGGACTACGGCGCGTACACCGGGTTCCCGGCGAACGTCAAGGACATCAAGGCGGTCAGCCCCACTGAGATCACCATGACGATGGACAAGGCGTACTCGCCCACCTGGTTCCAGTACAACGACCTGAGCCAGATCACGCCGATGCCGACCGCCTGGGACCGGACCGCCAGCGGCCCGAGCCACTGCGAGACGACGGTCAGCGACTGCAAGGCCGTGTACACCTACCTCGACGCCCAGTCCAAGAAGCTCACCAGCTACGTCAACTCGCCGCTGTGGAGCATCGTGGACGGCCCGTGGAAGCTCAGCGCGTTCAATGCGGACGGCCACGTCACCTTCGTGCCGAACAAGGCCTACTCCGGTCCGGTCAAGCCGAAGCTGGCGGCGTTCCAGGAAGTGCCGTTCACCACCGACAGCGCCGAGTACAGCGTGCTGCAGTCGCCCAGCAGCGCCAGCAAGATCGACTACGGCTACCTGCCCGAGCAGGACGCCCCGGAGAAGCCGGCCAACGCGGCCGTCGGCGCGAACCCGCTGTCCTCCAAGGGCTACACCATGACGCCGTGGTACAGCTGGGGCATCAACTACTACGTCATGAACCTGAACAGCACCACCCCCAACGGCCCCATCCTGCGGCAGCTGTACTTCCGGCAGGCGATGGCCTACCTGATGAACCAGGAGGCAGTGATCAAGGGCCCGCTCAAGGGCTACGGCACGATCACTGTCGGACCGGTGGGCAGCCAGCCGGTGACCAAGTTCCTGTCCTCGCAGGGCCGCAAGGGCGACCCCTTCCCCTACAACCCCGGCAAGGCCAAGAGCCTGCTGTCCAGTCACGGCTGGAAGGTCACCCCCGGCGGCACCACTACCTGCACGGACCCGGCTAAGTGCGGGCCCGGCATCAAGTCGGGGCAGCCGCTGGCCATGAGCATGACCTACGCGACCGGGACGACGTGGATTGACCAGGAAATGGAGCAGCTGCAGTCCAACGCGGCCGCGGTGGGCATCAAGCTGGGCCTCAAGCCCGAGCCGTTCACCCAGGTGACCGCGCTGGCCGGCGGCAACTGCAAGCTCATCAAGGCGCCGTGCAACTACGACCTGGCCAACTGGGGCGGCGGCTGGTCGTTCTCGCCGGACTACCTGCCCACCGGCGAGGAGCTGTTCACCTGCACCGCGGTCGCCAACTCCAGCGGGTACTGCGACAAGAACAACGATTCTCTCGTCGGCAAGACCCTGACCAGCACCAACCTGCAGTACATGTACAACTGGCAGGACTACCTGGCGCCCAAGCTGCCGCTGATGTGGCAGCCCAACGCCGCCTACCAGCTCAACGAGGTGAATAACAACCTCCGCGGGACCGGCCCGCTGAGCCCGACGCTCAACATCACGCCGGAGAACTGGTACTTCGTGAAGTAACCGCACACCACCGGGCCCTGCCGGCTGACCAGCCTCGGTCATCCGGCAGGGCCCCGCTTCGAGGAGGATCGGCTCATCGTGCGGGTGTTTGACACCAACTGGATGCAGATCGAGGAGTACCTGACCAGGGACGACCGGATTGTCCTGCCGACCGGCTCGACCGAGCAGCACGGCTACCTGTCGCTCGGAACCGACGCCATTCTCGCCGAGCGGGTCGCGGCCGAGGCTGCCGAGCCGCTCGGCATTCCCGTCCTGCCGGTGCTGCCGTTCGGAATGGCGCCCTATTTCTCGGCGTTCCCCGGCAGCATGAGCCTGCGGATCACGACCTACATCGAGGTGCTGAGGGACCTGCTCAGCGGCCTCGCCGGGCAGGGCTTCCGGCGCATCGCCATCGTCAACGGGCATGGCGGCAACGCCCCGGTCACCGGTTTCATCCGGGAGTGGCTGTGCGAGCCGCGGCCCGCGCCCGTGCAGGTGCTGTTCCACAGCTGGTACAACGCACCGCAGACCGCGGCCGCCGCCAGCCGGTTCGACCGTGATCAGCTGCACGGCGGCTGGGTGGAGAACTTCGCGTGGACCCGGCTGCCCGGTGTCACGCTGCCCGCTGATCCCCGGCCGGTCATGCCCCGCGACCGGGCCGGCCTGCTCAGCCCGGCGCAGATGCGCGAGGAGGCGCCGGACGGAGTCCTCGGCGGCGCCTACGCGCGTGACGACGGCGACATGCAGGTGATCTGGGACGCCGGTGTCGCCGAGGTCCGGGAACTGCTCGAGAGCGGGTGGGCCTGGTGACCGCCGGACTGGCCGGCAAGACCGCCGTGGTCACCGGGACCGCGCACGGCATCGGCGCCGCCATCGCCGGGGCGCTGCGCGAAGACGGGGCCAGCGTGCACGGCGTCGACAGGGACACCGCTGACCTGACCAGCGCGAGCGCCGTGGCGGCATTTTTCGCCGGGCTCGGCGCCGTCGACATCCTGGTCAACAACGCGGGCGGCGTCTGCGGGCAGGTGGGCCGCCCGCTGGAGGACGTCACCGACGGCGACTGGCGTGAGGTCGTGGACGCCAACCTCACCAGCACCTTCCTGTGCACGCGCGCGGCGGTGCCGGTCATGAAGGAGCGCCGCTGGGGCCGCATCGTCAACATCTCCTCGGGCGCCGGGCGCACGGTGAGCCTGACCGGCATTCAGGCGTACGCGAGCGCGAAGGCGGCCCAGATCGGCTTCACCCGGCAGATGGCACACGAGCTGGGCCCGTTCGGCATCACGGTCAACTGCATCGCGCCCGGCTTCGTCCTGTCCAACCCGACCACCGAGGCGCAGTGGCGCAGTTACGGCGCGGAGGGACAGCGGGCGCTGGTCGAGGGCATCGCCATGCGCCGGCTCGGGCAGCCCGCGGACATCGCCAACGGCGTGCAGTTCTTCGTCGCCGAGCGGTCCTCCTGGGTGACCGGGCAGACGATCTCGATCGACGGCGGCCATGCTTTCCTTTGATCCCGGCGACGAGGACTACCTGGCGGAACTCGCCGGGTATGTCGCCGTGCCGAGCGTCAGCCGGGACGCCTCCGCCGGCACCATGCGCGCCGCGGCGCAGTGGCTCGCCGGGCAGCTCGCCTTCGCCGGGGGCCGGGTGGCCGAAACCGGCGGCCACCCCGTCGTCCTCGGCGAATGGCTCGGCGCCGCAGGGGCGCCGACCATCCTCGTCTACGGGCATTACGACGTGCAGCCGACCGGTGACCTGGCCGAATGGGCCACGCCCCCGTTCGAGCTGGCCGTGGACGGCGACGTCATCCGGGGCCGGGGCGTCACCGACGACAAGGGGCCCGTCTACATCGTCCTGAAGACCGCTCAGGCGTTCGCGGGCCAGGAGGGCGGCCTGCCGCTTAACGTCAGGTTCCTCTTCGAGGGCGAGGAGGAGATCGGCAGCCCGAACCTCCCCGCCTTCGTGCGCAGCCACGCCGCGCAGCTGGCGGCCGACCTGGTGATCTCCGCGGACGGGGCCATGTGGCGGCCGACCGAGCCGTCGCTGTCGCTGGCCGCCAAGGGCCTGGTCTCGCTGGACATCCGGGTCGAGGGTGCCCGCAGCGACCTGCACTCGGGCCGGTACGGCGGCACCGTCGCCAATCCGCTGCACGCCCTGAGCGCCATCCTGGCCAGCCTGCACCGCAGCGACGGCACCGTCGCCGTGCCGGGTTTCTACGACGGCGTGGCCGAGCTCAGCGCACAGCGCCGGCGCGAGATCGCGGACGTCCCGTTCGACGACGGGCAGTACCTGCGCGAGCTGGGCCTGGCGCAGGCGCACGGCGAGGCTGGGTTCAGCACCCTCGAGCGGCTCTGGGAACGGCCGACGCTGGAGGTCAACGGCGTGCAGGGCGGCGGCAAGTACACCGTCATCCCGCACCTGGCGGTGGCGCACGTGTCGTGCCGCCTGGTCCCGGGCCAGGATCCCGATCATGTGCTCGCGGCCATCGCCGCACACGTCAGGGCGCAGCCGGCGCCGGGCGTTCGGGTCGAGGTGGCGCCCGACGACGCGCGGGTGCCCGCCTACACGATCCCGGCCGGCCACCCGGCCATCCGCGCGGCCACCGCCGCGCTCGAGGCGGTCTACCCGGGCGAGCGCGTGCTGATGGCCGCCATCGGCGGGACGCTCCCGGCGGCAGCCCTGTTCGAGGAGGTGCTCGGGGCCAAGACGCTGTTCTTCTCGTTCTCGACCGCCGACGAGAACCTGCACGCGCCCAACGAGTACATGCGCATCCGCCGGCTGCGCGAGGGCATGCGGGCCTGGGAGCAGCTGTGGCGGCTGCTCGCCGACGGCCCGCACCGGCTGGCCGCCTCCCCCGCACGCGCCGAGACAGCGGAAGATGCCTGATATGACCGCAGATGACTGGGGACGCGGAAGATGACTGAGGACGCGGAGCGCGAATCGCCGGACAGCGCCGGCGCAGCCGCCGCCTACACCGCCTACTCCTACCTCACCGCGGGAAAGGACTTCCGCAGCTTCGAGCTGGCGCCGGAGTTCGGCCGGGTGCCCGCGTACGCCGCGGGGCTGACCCCCGAGCAGGAGCAGCGGGCGCGCCGGCTGCTGGCCGACAGCATCGTGATCAGCCTGCATGACCATCCGGTCCGCTTCCCGCTTCGGATGGCGCAGACCCCGGACTATTACCGCACCGGGCGGGCGCACGCCGCCTACGCCGGGCTGGCCGCGTCGGGCATGACCGTCGTGTTCGACAACATGATGGACGGCACCGCCTGCGTCACCGGGAACGCCCCGTGGCGCTTCGAGGACATCATCACCGACCTCGGGATGCGGCAGGCCGATCTGGCCCACCAGAGCGCGGTGACGGTCACCCGCACCGTGGCCGATATCGACGAGGCGCACCGCTCCGGCCGGGTCGGGCTGGTCTTCGGCCTGGAGGCTGCGACGCCCATCGAGAACGAGATCGACCGGCTCGACGTCCTCTATGGCCTCGGCCTGCGGCAGATCGGGATCGCCTATTCCGACGCCAACGCGCTCGGCAGCGGTCTGGCCGAGGCCACCGACGGCGGGCTGACCGCCTTCGGCCGGCGAGCCGTCACCCGGATGAACCAGCTGGGCCTGGCCATCGACGTCTCCCATTCCTCCGACCGGACCGCGCTCGACGTCTGCGCGCACAGCGACCGGCCGGTCTTCATGACGCACGCCGGCGCCCGGGCAGTCTGGGACACCCCCCGGATGAAGCCCGACGACGTGCTGCGGGCGATCGCGGCGACCGGCGGCGTGATCGGCATGTCCGCCGCGCCGCATACGACGCTGTCGGGCGCCCATCCGCGGCACAGCATCGAGTCGGTGATGGACCATTTCCTGTACTGCGCTGACCTGCTCGGCATCGACCATGTCGCCTTCGGGCCGGACACTCTCTACGGCGACCACGTCGCCTTGCACCAGATCTTCGCCGGCCTGCTCGGGATCGGCGCCAACAGCCGCGGACCGGACTTCGAGCCGGTCCGCTACGTCGACGGACTGGAGAATCCCACGGAGAACTTCGCCAACATCTGCGGCTGGCTCGTCAGCCGCGGCTTCGACGACGCGGCCGCGCGCAGTGTGCTCGGCGGCAATATCTACCGGGCACTAGAGCGGATCTGGGGGACGCCATGAGCGGGAACGGCGCCACGGGGGCACAGGCCAGCGCCGCGGGCGAGCACAACAGCGAAGCGGCGGCGCAGCTGGCCCGGCTGAGCGAGGAGTACTTCCAGGTCGTGCACACCGCTGACCCTTTCAACGCCACCCAGCTCGGCGTGCAGGGCTTCGACGCGCTGGTCCCCGACCCCAGCCGGGCCGGAGCGGACCGCACCGCCCGGCAGATCGGCCAGATCGAAGATCAGCTGGCGCGGATCGCCGCCGGCGAGCTAAGCGAGCAGGACGCCGTCAACCACGCCGTCCTCGGCCGTCTGGCCGCAGCAGCCCGCTCGGATCTCGAGCACGGCCTGTGGGAGGGCAACGCCTCGGCCGACTCCTATGTCTCTCCTCAGTCCGTCGTATTCCAGTCGGTGCCCACCGCCCTGCTCGCCGACGCCGGCTCCGCCGCGGCGTACCTGGAGCGCCTGCGCGCGCTGCCAGGGTTCTTCGACGCGGTCACCGATCGCTACCGGCAGGCGGCGGCCGACGGGCGGGTGCCGACCCAGGTCGGCGTGCGGCAGGCGATCGAGCAGCTCGAGGGGCACCTGGCCAAGGACATCACCGCGGACGCCCTCGCGGTCCGCCCGTGGCCCGGCCAGGTCGACAGTGAGGCGACAGGCGGGGCAGCCGCCGGCATCGTCGCGGGCCAGGTCCGGCCCGCGGCCGCCCGGCTGCTGGCCTGCCTGCGCCACGAGCTCGCGCCGGTGGCCCGGCCCGACGACCAGGTCGGCATCCGCTTCATCCCGGGCGGGACGGACGGGTACCGGGCCGCCGTGCGGCGGCACACGACGACTGATCTGTCCCCCGAGAAGATCCACCAGATCGGCCTGGACGCCCTCGCGGCCCTGCAGGAGGAGTGGGCCGAGCTCGGCGGGCGGGTCCTCGGCACCACTGACGTGCCCGAGATCCTGCACCGGCTGCGCGAGGATCCCGCGCTGCGGTTCACCAGTTCCGCCGAGATCGTCGCCACGGTCACCGACGCCCTGCAGCGCGCCGAGGAAGCCCGCCCGGACTGGTTCCCGCCGCTGGACATCCCCGACTGCGTGATCGAGGAAATCGACCCGGTCGAGGCCGGCAATGCGGCCCTGGCGTACTACCGGCCGCCCGCCGCAGGCGGCCTGCGCCCCGGCGCGCACTGCCTGCTGACCAACAATCCGCAGGACCGGTTCCGCTACGAGTACGAAGCCCTGGCCTTCCACGAGAGCACCCCGGGCCACCACCTGCAGATCGCCTCAGCGCAGACCCTGAGCTGGCTGCCGGGCTACCGGCGCTTCCTCGACGCGGAGGTCTGCGGCTACGTCGAGGGCTGGGGCCTGTACTGCGAGCGGCTCGCCGACGAGATGGGCCTGTACACCTCGGACCTCCAGCGGCTCGGCATGCTGTCCTTCGACGCGCTGCGCGCCTGCCGGCTCGTCGTCGACACCGGCATGCACCATTACGGCTGGTCCAGGTCGCGGGCCGCGGATTTCATGTGGAGCAACACCGCCACCACCCGGGCCAATGTGGCGAACGAGATCAACCGCTATATCGGCTGGCCTGGCCAGGCCCTCGCCTACATGATCGGCCGACGGGAGATCCAGCGATTGCGGGCGCTGGCGCAGCGCGAGCTCGGCAGCCGGTTCGACATCCGCGCCTTCCACGGCGCCGTTCTCGGGAACGGAGCCGTCCCCCTCGACGTCCTCGACCAGCTCGTCACTCGCTGGGCCGCGCAGCCCGCATGACCGTGCGCGCCGGAAACCGCCCGCGCGCCAGCACCTGACCTGGGAGAGCAGCAGTGTTCGTCACCATCAACGGCAATGACCTCAACGTCGAAGTCCTCGGGCCCGAGGGCGCGCCCGTGCTGATCGCCCACCACGGCGGCGGCGGCATCGGCTCGCTGGCCGAGCCGAAACAGACCTTCGGCCCGCTGGCCGACGAGCTGCGCGTGGTGGTGTTCGATGCCCGCGGCTGCGGCCTGAGCGAGGGCAGGCCGCCGTTCTCGCACGCCCAGTGGGCGGCGGACGTCGATGGCCTGCGGGAATGGCTCGGGGCCGAGGGGATCTTCGTGGCAGGCGGTTCCTACGGCGGCTTTATCGCCATGGAGTACGCCCTCGCCTATCCCGACCGGGTGCGCGGCATGATCCTGCGCGATACCTCGGCGGACAACTCCAACCTGGACCGGGCCTACGAGAACGCCCGTGCGCAGACCCGCATCACCATTAACTGGGACAACTTCAACCGTTACTGGAGCGGCCAGATCTACGACAACGAGGACCTGAAGGCCCGGTGGGCCGACATCATCCCGCTCTACGACTTCGAGTACGACCCGGTGGCCGCCGCCGAGCGCGTCGAGGCTGGCATCTACCGGCACGAGGCGCACAACTGGTGCTTCCAGCACAACATGCCCGGCTATGACCTCAAGCCGCGGCTGCCTGAGGTGCGCTGCCCCACGCTGGTGACCGTGGGCCGGGCCGACTGGGTGACGCCGGTATCGTGCGCCGAGACCATCGCCGCGCTGATCCCGGACTCCCGGCTGGTGGTCTTCGAGCGATCAGGCCACTCGCCGCAGTTCGAGGAGGCCGACAAGTTCCAGGCCGTGCTCAGGGACTTCGTGCACGGCGTCCTGCGGCCGCAGGCCCAGCCATGAGCCTGCTGACAACACTGAATCCGCCGGCATCACTGCGGCCGCCGGTGTCACTGCGGCCGCCGGTGTCACTGACCACGGCGGCCCGTTCTGAACTGATCTTCCTGGAGTTCTCGTGCAGCTGACCATCATCGGGGCCGGCGCTATCGGCGGCACTATCGGCGCCCACCTCATCCGCGGCGGCCATGACGTGCTGCTGTGCGACGCCGATCCCGCGCATGTCGAGGCGATCAACACGCGCGGCCTGTCCATCGAGGGACCGGTCGAGAACTTCACCGTCCAGGCGACCGCGGTCACGCCCGACAACCTGCCCGTGACGCTGGAGCGCGCCGCCGTCGCGGTGAAAAGCCATCACACGGCGCAGGCCGCCGAGCTGCTGCGCGGTCGGCTGGCGCCCGGCGGTTACGTCGTCAGCTTCCAGAACGGCCTGACCACCGGCACCCTGTCCGCGGTGGCAGGCGACGGGCGCGTGGTGGTCAGCTTCATCAACTTCGGCGCGGACGTCCTCGGGCCAGGCCGCATCATGCAGGGCAACCAGGGCACGGTCCGGATCGGCGAGCCGGAGGGCGGCATCAGCGACCGGGTGCGCGAGCTGGCTGCCGTCGTGCCCTACGCGCAGGCGACCGGCAACATCATGGGCTACCTGTGGGGCAAGGAAGCCTACGGCGCCATGCTGTGGACCGGAGCGGTGTCGGACCTGTCCATCGCCCAGACCCTGGAGGACCCGCGCTGGCGGCCGCTGATGCTCGCCGTGGCCCGTGAGGTCCTGGCGCAGGCACCGGTCCGGCCCGAAGGCTTCGACGGCTTCGAGCCCGATGACCTGGAAGGCTCGCTGGCCCGGCTGGCGGCCTTCAACCGGCAGAGCGGCAAATCACACAGCGGCATCTACCGCGACCTGATGGTGCGCAAGCGCAAGACCGAGGTCGACGACCTGCTGCGCGACCTGAAGGGCCCGCTGACCACCTTCGCCGGCGAGCTGATCCTGGCCATCGAGCGCGGCGAGCGGACCTGCGAGGTCGCGGGCCTCGAGCTGATGGCCGCTTACGAGCGCGCCCTGCGCCTCGGCCGGCCCCTGAACGCCGTGGTCCGCCTGTTCCCCGCCCCCGCCCGCCGGGCGGGCGGTGAATTGCACGGCGTTCCCGTGGCGGTCAAAGACCTCATCGACATCGCCGGGAGCCCGCGCGGGAACGGGAACCCCGCGGACATGAGCGCGGCGCCGGCCACCGGCGACGCGCCCGTCATCACGGCGCTGCGGGACGCGGGCGCCGACATCTTCGCCAGCTCCAGCCTGCTGGAGTACGCCGCGGGCGCGACGCATCCGGACGTGCCGGAGGCGCGCAACCCGTTCGATCCCGGCCGGACCGCCGGGGGGTCCAGCGGCGGCTCGGCGGCCCTGGTCGGCGCCGGCGTCTGCCCGGTGGCGCTCGGCACCGACACCGGCGGCTCGATCCGCATCCCGGCGCACTACTGCGCCGTCACCGGGTTCAAGCCGTCCTTCGGCGCCCTTGACACCGCCGGCGTGCAGCCGCTGGCCCCGTCGCTGGACCACGTGGGCGTGATCGGCGCTGACGTCGCCATCACCTCGAAGGTGTTCGCGGCTCTGACCGGCCAGCGCCCTGCCCCCCGGCCGGCTGCGCTGTGCGTGGCCGTCGCCCGGCCGCAGCTGGACGACCCGGCTATCCGCCCCGCCGTCGCCGCGGCGCTGCGCGACGCCATCGGGCGCCTGGGCCAGGCCTGCGAGGTGACCGACGCGGACGGGGCGGCGCTCACCGAGATCAGCGCGACGTTCGACGACATCTTCCTATGGGAGGCCTGGCAGGTCCACCAGGCCCAGGCCGAGAGCCAGCCGGAGCGCTACGGCCCGGAAACGCTGCGGCTGCTGCAGGCGGCGTCGCGGGTGGACGAGAGTGCCTATCAGGCGGCGCGCCGCCTGAGGGACGGCCTGCTGCCCCGCGCGGCGGCCGCGTATGAGCACGCCGACGTGCTCCTGACCCCGGCCGCCCCGTTCACGGCCCCGGCGACGACGCCTCCCGTCGACACGCCCGAAGGGGCACAGGAAGGTCTGTTCACCGCGGTCTTCAACATCACCGGCGATCCCGCGATCGTGCTGCCGTGCGGCTGGGACGACGAGGGCCTGCCCATCGGGCTGCAGCTGTCGGCGCCGCGCGGCGCCGATATGGCCCTGCTCGCCGCCGCGGGATTCGTCGAGGAAGCCCTCGCCTTCGAACGGCGCAGCCCCGCCGCGGCTACCCGGCGCGTCGCCGCGGGCTGACTGGCGCGTCGCCGCGGGATAACCGGCGCGCCCGGCCCGTCACCCCGGCGGGCGCACGGCGCCGAGTCCGAGCAGCAGGCCGTCCGCGTCGACGGCGGGCGAGCTGGTCACGAACATCGGGACGCCGTCCGCCGGCGCGATGATCACCTGCTTGACGCGGGCTCCGTCCAGGCTGCTGACGGTGCCGAGCTCCTGCCCCTGCGCGACGGACTCCCCCGGTCTTACCGCGGGCTCCCACCAGCCCTCCTCCGCGCAGCGCAGCCACAGGAAGCGCTCCAGCAGCTGCGGCCTGGTGACCGGCGCGGGCTGGCCTTCCGCCGCTCCGCCGGCGGGCGGAGCGGTCATGCCCAGCGCGGCCAGGACCCGGTCAAGGCCGCGGACGTGCGTGGCCACCGCCGCGGGCTCGACCAGGCCGCATCCGCCTGCCTCGGCGATGATCGCCGGGATGCCGATCTGCGCGGCGGCGGCGCTGGTGGTGCCGCCGACCGCACGGTCGGGTCCTGGCTCCTGACGGATGACGTAGCCGAGCCCGTAAGCCGCGGCGAGCTCGGCGGCCGCAGCCTCGGCCGGTCCCGCGTCGTAGAGCGCGAACGGCTCCAGCGCCTCCACCATGTCACCGGCGTGGACATCGACCAGCGCATCCGAGCCGGTGATGAGCTGGCGCAGCACAGCGTGCGCCAGCCGCTCGGACAGCGTCCCCGACGGACTGCCGGGAAAGCAGCGGTTGAGGTTCTTGCCGTCCTCGGGCACTACGAACGGGCTGCGGGCGCGGAACGCGGGCAGGTTCAGCACGGGCACCGCCACGACACTGCCGCGCAGCTCCCGCGATTGCAGGCCGACCGTCCACCGGCGCACCGCGGCCATGGGCGCGTACTCGCAGCCGTGCACACCGGCCAGCACGGTCAGACGGGGGCCTTTCTTCGCGCCGGAGATCTCGACGACCGGGACGTCCAGTCCCGCGAGGTCGAGCGTGCGGCGGAGCACGGTGGACGGCATGCTCTGTCTCCTCTGCGATAGCCGCTGCGCCTGCTGGCCGGCGGCGTCCCCGAAGCGAGAGCGCATGGACGGGATCGGCCAGTGGCCGCCGGGCCGCGCCCGGCGGCCGCGGCGTCACTCGCCGGATCCGTCCGCTGGCAGCGCCACCGCGGCGACGTGACCGGCGGCCACGGGCGTCGCCCGCTCGATGGCCGCCCAGCCGGTATCGGCTTCCCGCTCGGCCCGCTCGGCTGTCCCGCCGCCGCGCAGGCCGAAGAGCCGCTTGGCGGCCAGCAGGTAGATCACAATAACCAGGTTGATGACCAGCGTGAGCACCTTGAGCGCCGAGATGCTCTTGGTTAGTTCATACACCTCGTAGGGCACGAAGACGACGGTCGCGACGAAGGTCAGGTATTCCGCCCACCGGCGGCCGAGCCACAGCCCGACTGCCTCGGTGCCCTCCATCGCCGCGTATGCGGCCGCTCCCGCCCCGACCAGATACAGGTTCGTGGTGCTGACGGCGAACAGCCGCCTCAGGTCGTGCACGATGCCGTGGCTGCTGTTGTTCACCGGTCCGCCGAGGCCGCCCTGCAGGTCCTTGAGGATGGCGGTGAAGTCGGCGTTCAGCGCCGCTTTGTTATTGGCGAACAAGAACAGCGCGGCAGCTAGCGCCGACAGCACCAGGAAATGCAGGACCCGGTCGACGGCGATCAGCCGCAGTACGTAACGGTCTCGCAGCGGCCGGCCGCGCAGCGGCAGCGTGACCTCCGCCCGGCCTGGCGGGTACCGGACGGCTGGATGATCAGGCGGGGCCAGCGCCACCCACGAGTCGCAGCGCAGGCACCGGTACCATCGCAGGCCGCCCGCCTCGCGGGCGAACAGGCTGTCCTCGGCACGCAGCTGCGCGACGTCGGTGCCCAGCAGCTCGTGGCCGTGCAGCCCGCAGCCGATGAGCTCGTAACGCAGGCGGGGCCGGTAGCGCCGCGGACGCTCCGTTCCCGGCGGCGCCGCCACCGGGCCGGGACTGCTTGTGGCGGAAACCATCACTAGGTGCTACCCCGCGCCAGGCAGACCTAACGACGGCGGCCGCGCGGCGCCCGGCATGGCCGGCCCGGCCGTCGCTCCGGGCCTGCTTTCAGGGCCGCCCCTGGTTACTGCGCGCGGCACGCGGCCGATCATCGCGCCATTCGCAGCGCGGGAATTTCGTGACCGGATCGTCATCGGTCCGCGGGTAAGAAGGCCATCTGCGGGTAGCCGCAGGCCCATGCCGGATGTCAGACCGGGCGGCGATTCAGCACGGAGAGCAGTTTCGCACGGGCGTCAGTGCAGCACGGGCGATGAGGTCACCGGGCACTCTGACGGCACCAGGACCGTTGGCACGGTCGTAAGCCCGCACGGTCCAGGTACCGGCCGCGGGGTCACGACCGCAATGACCGGCAGCTGGCCGCAGGGAGGTGGCAGGTGAGCGCACCGGCTCTTGCGCTGGCCGCCGGCCACTGCCTCCCGGTCCGGCAGCGCGATGCCGGCGCCCGGCGCCCCGCTCACCGCGCCGGATACCTGACCGGCACTTTAAGCGCGGCTGACCGCCCCGGGCGTGCTGGTTCGCCGCGGGGCCGACCGCTGCCGCCGCGGACCTGGCGCGTGCCCGGCCAGGGCGGCCAGGCCGACCGCGCGGCCTGTCCCGATGACCTCAGGACAGGCGCGACTGCCCGCGGGAGCAAGCTGAGGCAACGGCTGAACCAGCAGCCGCTGGCGCCTAACCTAACTCCGGACTAACTGCAGGAAAACTCCGAATCGGCGAGCAGACCGGTTAACCAGCCCTAAGGGGGTAGTCGCGGCTCGTGGAATACCTGATCGGCGTGATCGCCGCCATCCTGCTCGGGGCCGGGTTCGTCCTCCAGCAGGACGCGGCGCAGCGGGCGCCCCGTTCCGATTTTCTCCGCGCGCGCCTGCTGGCTGATCTGCTCCGTCAGCCCCGCTGGCGGGCCGGCCTGGTCACGATGGTGCTGGGGCAGGTGCTTTCCGCCTGGGTCATCGGCCACCTGGCGCTGTCGGTGGCCGAGCCGCTGCTGGCCACCAACCTGGTGTTCGCCCTGCTGCTCGCCGCGCCGCTGTCCAAGCAGCGCATGTGCAGATCGGAGATCGCCGGCGCCGTGGTCCTCATGGCCGGAGTGACCGCGCTGTCGCTGGCCCGCTCGGTCAACGGCACGCAGCTCACCGTCGGGTCGTTCTCGTACTGGCCATACGCCGGCGGCGCGGTAGCGATCGCCGCCTACGGCCTGGCGGTTCTCGGCCGCAGGAAGACCGGTGATCTGCGGGGAACCCTGACCGCGACCAGCGCCGGCGTGGTGTTCGGCCTGCAGGATGCGCTGACCCGCCCGGCGGTGTACCTCCTGGACACCCACAAGTACATGCTGCTGCTGACAAGCTGGCCCGGCTGGTGCCTGCTCGCGGTCAGCGTGGTCGCGCTGTGGCTGATGGAGAGCGCCTTCAATGCCGCGCCGCTGCACGCCACCTTGCCGGCCATCACGGCCGCCGAGCCGGTCATCGGCATCGTCCTCGGCGTCGTGGTCCTGGGCGATGCCGTCAAGGACTCCCCCGCCATGATCGCGCTGCAGGCGGCGGGCTTCCTCGCGCTGGTCATCGGGCTGATCATGGTGGCCCGCGGCCCGGCGCTGACCAGCGGCCTCCGGCGCCACCACCAGCCGTGGACCGACCAGGCAGCTCGTCAGCGGGCCGAAGCGTCAGCCGGTCAGGCAGGCGCGGCGGCCCTGCTCGCGGCGGAGCCGCTCGCCGGGACCGCGTCCCCGCCGGCCGCCGAGGTCGCCCCGCGCAGGCCGCAGCTAGCCCCAGGTGCCATGACCGCACCGGCCTCCCGGCTGACGTCGGGCCAGGGCAGCCGGCGTGCGGGCCGCTGGTACCGGACTGCCGGCGGCAGGTGGGCCGGACCGCACACCCGCGTTTGAGGGCCGGGCCGCCCGGAAAGTCTCGGAGGGGCACGCCGGGACAACGGCGCGGCTCTCGGGCGCACTACGCTGGGCCGCCATCATCGCGGTTACCGCGGCGGTCATCGTGCTGATCGTCTTGCTGGATCCCCGGGCCGGCCCGGCCAAGAGCGTGGCACCGATCACGTGGATCCTCGGCTCAGCCGCGAACGGCGGCGCGATCCTGGTGTTCTTCCTGCTGGCCGGCTACGGCGCGGCGGGGCCGGGCAGGCGGCCCTGCTCGGGATGGCCGCCGGGCTGAACTACAGCCTCACGGCCGGTCTACACCAAGGCCTTCACCGACCAGTTCATGAGCGCAGGCGTCGTCGGCACCCTGGAGTCGTGGCAGATCTACGCCACTATCGCCGCCGGTATCCTCGCGACCTGGCTGCTGCAGAATGCCTACGATGCGGGCCGGCTCACCGCTGCGCAGCCCGGCGTGACCCTGGTCGACCCGATCGTGAGCATCATCTGGGGAACGCTGGTGTTCGGCGGGCGGGTGAACGGGGCGCCCTACCTGGCCGCCGCGATCGTGCCGGTGCTCGTCCTGGCCGGCGCGGTCGTGGTCCTGAGCCGGTCGCCCGCGCTGCAGGGCGCTCAGGGCACCCCGGACAGCCAGGAGGTGGTGGCCGCCGCGTCCGGCGCGGCGTGCAACTAGTCGATGACGTAGCCGTAGCTCATGATGCCTGTCTCCCCCTCAGCGCTGGCCCGAGACTGGCACCTCAGCCAAGTGCGGGGAAGATCCCAGTTCCCGCCTTGCGGCCCGGAGGATTCGGCAATCTGCTGCCTTTAATCTGAACCTCCGAACGGATATGCCCTGTGCTCGATAATTGTCGTCTCGGAGCGCCGCAGCTCGCCACTTCGCAAAACAGCCTCAAGACATGGACGGACGACTGCCCTGTCCAGGATCGACTTCAGATCACCCGGCGCGCGATCAGCGTCAAGAAGATCATCCGTGTCCACTATCTCCACATGCTTTCCCGCTCATGCACCTGGCTGACTCGAAGGACCCGTGGGCCATGACATCGCCGGAGCCAACCTCGCCGTCGACTTCTATGAAAATCGAGAGTATCGCTGTGGTGAAGTCGTGATCCTTATCCGGGCTGAAGGCAGCGTGATATTGATATCCGCAATACTCTTCGGGATCCGGGAGCTGTCCCCCCTGACGTACCCCATTACGCTGCCGCCAGGCTGTCCCCGGTGCCGCGCTGCCTGCCGGCGGGCGGTCAGGCGGGCCGGCAGGCAGCGTTACAGCAGGCCGTCTACCTGGTGCACGTTGCCGCAGGGGACGTGCAGCGCCTCGTGATGCTTGCGGATCGCCTCCTCGTCCGGACCCTCCAGGAGGCAGTAGACCTTGCCGTCGGGGTTGTGGTAGAGCTCGACCTGCCGGACCCCGAATTCGTCGGTGGCGCCGTCCCGCGTGCCCTGGGCAATCTGGTCGATGGCTTCCTGCGGAAGCTTCAGGTCATCGTGATAATCCATGAACCTCGGCATGGGGCTCCTCCCGGTCGGCCTACGCCGTCACTGTGCCTGACCCAGCAGGCGGTTGTCCATGCCTGTCCCAGGACCGGAGGCTGACTGATTCGCCGGTCGCCCGCCGCATGCTAATGGTTCGCCCGGGCAGCGGAACTGCCGGTAGGTTGCTTGCGCGCGCTGGTCGCGGCGCGCCCGGTCAGGAGGATGCGGTGGCGGGGAACAGCTCAGGCCCGGCAATTCTGGTGGAGGGCCTGGTCAAGTCGTTCGGCGAGGTGCACGCCCTGCGCGGCATTGACCTGTCGGTACCGCGCGGCACGGTCCTTGGCGTCCTCGGGCCCAACGGCGCGGGCAAGACCACCGCGGTGCGCATCCTGACGACCTTGCTGCAGCCCGACGGCGGGCGAGCGGTGGTCGAGGGCCACGACGTCGTGCATCAGGCGGCCGCTGTGCGCCGGTCGATCGGCCTGGCCGGGCAGTCGGCGGCGATCCAGGAGGAGCTCACCGGACGCGAGAACCTGGAGATCATCGGGCGGCTCTATCACCTGAGCTGGCCAGCCGCCCGCAGCCGCGCGGCCGAACTGCTCGAGCAGTTCGATCTGGTGGATGCCGCTGACCGGGCCGCCAAGAATTTCTCCGGCGGCATGCAGCGCCGCCTGGACCTGGCCGCCAGCCTGGTCGGGCACCCGAAGGTCCTGTTCCTGGACGAGCCCACCACCGGCCTGGACCCTCGGTCGAGGCTGGGCATGTGGGACATCATCCGGTCGCTGGTCGCCGACGGAACGACGCTGCTGCTGACCACTCAGTACCTCGACGAGGCCGACGAGCTCGCAAACGAGATCGTGGTCATCGACCACGGCCTGGTCATTGCCGCCGGCACTGCCGAAGCGCTCAAGGGCCGGGTCGGCGGGGACGTGATCGAGTTCACGGTGCCCGACCGCAGCCGGGTCCAGGACGCGGTCGCGGCGATCACCTCGCTCGGCGAGAGCGCACCCAACGTCGACAGCCAGACCGGCGTGATCAGCGTCGGCGTCGGCGGACGGGGCTCGGAAGCACTGATCCAGGCGGTCCGCGACCTCGACGGCACCTGCATCGAGATCCGCGGTCTCGCGCTTCGCCGGCCATCGCTCGACGACGTGTTCCTCGCGCTCACCGGGCACGCCGCCGAAGAGGAAGAGACACCGGGCGGCCGGCGACGCGGCCGGCGCAAGACCGGCAAGGACAAGGACTCAGCTGCCCAGGACAAGGACACGGCCGGCCGGGGCAACGACCCAGCGAAGGCGGCGTCATGACCGCGGTCACCACCGACACGGGTCCAGGCCTGCTCACCCAGGCCCGCTGGGCGGTCAGCGACACGCTGACGATCACCCGGCGCAACCTGCTGGTCTGGATGCGCGTGCCCGCTTACATCGTGTTCACCGTCATCCAGCCGGTGATCTTCGTGCTGTTGTTCCGTTTCGTGTTCGGCGGTGCGATCCCGGTGAACGTTCCGGGCGGCTACGTCAACTTCCTGATGCCGGGGATCATCGCCCAGACGGCGGCGTTCGCGACGTTCGGCACCGCGATCGCCCTGGCCCAGGAACTGCAGAAGGGAGTGATCGACCGGCTGCGCTCGATGCCCATGGCACGCTCCGCCGTGCTGGCCGGCCGCCTGGTGGCCGACACCGGGCGGATGCTGGTGACCGTGCTGATCGTCGTCGGCGTGGGCTATGCGGTCAGCTTCCGCTTCTTGAACGGCGCCGCCGCTGCGGTGGGGATGATCGTGCTGGCCATCGTGTTCGGCATCGCGATCTGCTGCATCTCCGCGTTCACCGGACTGGCCATCGGCGACGAGGAGTCGGTGCAGGCGTTCGGCCTGATCTGGCTTTTCCCGCTGACGTTCCTCAGCTCCGCCTTCGTGCCGATCAACACGATGCCCGGCTGGCTGCAGGCGTTCGCCAACAACCAGCCCGTCACCTACGTGGTCGACACGATGCGCGGGCTGGCCCTCGGCAACGGGATGCCGATCCTGGCCCCCTTCTGGAAGAGCGCGATCTGGATCGTGGGGATCTTCGTGGTCTTCGTGCCGCTGGCGATCCGCGCCTACCGCCGGGCCGGCTGACGCCGCCGACGGAGGCGGGCAAGCGCGCGCTCGCTCAGGAATCCTGCTCTGCGGCGGACGGGGGATCCAGTTCTGCCCCGGGCACGGAATCGCGGGGCTGCAGGCGCGGCAGCCGGCCGACGACATCGGGTCCCATCTCCAGTCCGTCGGCCGCCGAGACGGCCGGGTGCACGTCGACGTCGAAGATGTCGTTCCACTCCAGGACGAATTCCAGCACGCTGTCGAAGCTGTCGGCGGCGAAGATGCTGACCACCTGCACCGCGGAGGCCATGGGCCAGTACTCGGCGATCAGCCGCAGGTTCTCGGGATACTGCCATGCGGCCCGGCGGGTCAGGGCAGCGTCCCGGTCAGCGGCCGACGCGGCGGGACGGAAGCTCAGCAGCGCGACGTAATCCACGGTGATTCCTTTCCGGTATTCCTGGCATATCGGGCTTATCTTCTCAGCTCCTTCTCAGCTCGTATCAGCCGGGATCGGGACCGGTCGCCACCGGCCGGGCGGGATCGGCCACCCAGCCCGACCACGATCCGACATACAGCGCGGCGGGGACGCCCGCGAGCTCAAGCGCCAGCACCTCATGGGCGGCGGTGACGCCGGAGCCGCAGTACACCCCGACGGCCTGGCCGGCGCCGGTCACCCCGCGCGCGGCGAACCGCTCGCGCAGGGCGGCGGCGGGCAGGAAAGTCCCCGCGGCAGTGACGTTCCCCGCCGTCGGCAGGCTCAGCGCGCCCGGGATGTGACCGGCTGCCCGGTCCACCGCCTCGGACTCGCCGCGGTAGCGCTCGCCGGCCCGCGCGTCGAGCAGAACGCCGGAGCGCGCCAGCCGGCCGGCCCCGGCGTGGTCAAGCAGCGCCATATGTCCCGGCTCGGCGGTGAAATCTCCCGGCGCCGCCGCCGGGTCCGCCGTCGTGACCGGCAGGCCCGCGGCCGTCCACGCCCGGTAGCCGCCGTCGAGCACCTGCACCTGCGCGTGCCCGAAGTAGCGCAGGCTCCACCACAGCCGCGCCGCGATCGTCGCATCTCCGTCGTCGTAGATCACGACCAGGCCGCCGTCACGTACCCCCGCGCGCCGCATCGCCGCCTCGAAGTCCGCGGTCGCGGGCAGCGGATGGCGGCCGCTCGCGCCGGGCGGACCCGCCAGGTCGGTGTCCAGGTCCACGTAGACCGCTCCGGGCAGGTGACCAGCCCGGTAGCCGTCGATGCCCGGCGGTCCGCCGAGCCGCCACCGGGCATCCAGCAGCAGCGGCCTCGGGACGGCCTCCAGCAGGGCGGCCAGCGCCGCCACGTCGATCAACGGATCCGGGGCCGGGCTCATCGTCTGTGGATAACCCTTCAGATGCTGTTGATAAACAGGCTCGATGCGGTGCGGTTCCCGGTTACGGCTGTGGATAATCCTGGATGCCGCGGCGACTACCCGTGCCCGTACGTAAGCAGCGGCACCAGCTGATCAGCAGGCGTCAGCGACCCGTGCATGCCCGTCAGCGCGGACTCGCGCGGCTCGGCCTGCGTGGCCACGATGGCGAACGAGTCCGCCGGGGCCGCGACGACATCGCCGATGCGGGCCGCCAGCGACTCCTTGACCGGGCCGAACCAGCCGTCAGCGATGGCCTCGTCCCGGCACACCACCCACGCCGTGTCACTCAGGGTCTCCCGCCATGCGGCGAGGACGTCGTCGGCCGCGCCGGGCGCCGCGTAGACGTGCCGCGCCCGCGGCTCGCCGCCGAGCAGCATGACCCCGGCCCGCAGCTGCGCAGCCGCGTCGACGTCGATCCGGTGCTCCGGCGCCACGTCCACCATGCCGTGATCGGCCGTCACATGCAGCACCGTGCCATCCGGCAGGGCGCCGGCCAGCTGCTCGGCGAGCTTGTCGACATGCCCGAGCTGATAGCGCCAGGCGTCTGAGGAGCAGCCGCAGGCGTGCCCGGTGGCGTCCAGGCCGCCGTAATACACCATGGCCAGGGCCGGGACCGCCGAATGCAGCGCAGCGGCGGCGTGCGCGACCAGCGCTCCCATGGTGTCGGCCGGACGGTAGTCGGCGCCGCGCATGGCCGCCGCCGACAGCCCGCTCAACCGGAATGATCCGTGCGCGACCCGGAACGCGCCGATCCCGGCCGCCGTCGCCCGCTCGAAGATCGTGGATCCCGGCTGCCAGCGGAGCGGATCCACCCGGCGGTCCCAGCGCAGCGCGTTGAGCAGCCAGCCCTCGCCCGGTACCGCGACCTGATAGCCGAGCATGCCGTGCCGGCCCGGCGGCCGGCCGGTGCCCAGCGAGCCGAGGCTGGTCACTGTGGTCGCGGGGAATCCGGCCGTCAGCGGCCTTCCGGCGGTCGCCAGCTCCGACAGGAACGGGGCAGCGGCCGGATGCTCGCGCAGCAGATCCCAGCCGAGGCCGTCGATGACCAGCAGGCACACCCGCTCCGCCGCGGCCAGGTCCAGCACATTCGGCTCGCCCGGCGCGCCGAGCGAGGCCAGCACCGAGCACGACAGGTCGGCCAGTGACTGCTCCCCGTAGCGCGGCAGCGTCGGCCCGCGCTCGGGCCCGGCCAGCACGGGCACCGCGCCGGCCCGCTTCCCCTGGCGTGCCCCCATGTCGTCCGACCCCCCGTCGGAAGTCACGGCCGGGTGGTCGCCTCGGACAGGGCCTGGGCGAAGGCAAGCACCTGGCGGACCGCATCCTCGCCATCGGCCGCCTCGCTCACCCGCAGCGTCACGTCGTCGCCGGTGAGCGTGCCCGTATAGCCGTGATCGGCCTCGCAGTTCTCGTCCCCGCAATGCGCCGGCTCAAGCTCGAGATGCGACAGCACATTCCAGCCGATGGTGAGCACCACCTCACTGGGCTGCGTGGCGCCGGGAACGTAGGACGCGGGATCGTGGATGACCCGGGTCAGCGACACGGACGCGATGCGGGAGAAGCGGACTGCCTCGGTGCTGGTCTCCGCCTGCGGCCTGGCCTGGGGATCGGTCTCGTCCGCCGGGTACTCGTCGGTGTGCGAGTAGACCAGCCGTGTCGGCGTCAGCGCGAGCACCGTCATATGGCGCCGCACCTCCATGCCCGGATCAAAATGCGCGTCATGGTGGACGACGTAGGAGACGACAGGATCGGAGCCGACTGCGGATGACACCGCGTCAGCAACCAGGCCGGGGTAATAGCCGCTGCGCTCAATCGCGGACAGCATCCCGCCGGCCGAGGCTCTGGTATCCCTCATGCTCCCATCCTGCCCTGTCTCGCCGCCGCCGCTCACCTGGTGGGCGACACTTCCTGGAGAAGGCGCGCCGGCTCCGGCGCCGCCCCGGTACCGGTCACGTTGAGGCAAGGCCGCGCAGCGGCGCCGGAGCGCTGCCGCAGGCGGCCCCGGCCGGCGATTCCGGCTGGATTCGCGGTCTTAATGCGGGGCGAACGGGAGGAATCCTGCCACTGCGGCGGCAGGAAAACGCCGTGACGGACCTTGGCGGACCACCATGTGCGGCCATAAAGACCACGATAAGCCCGCAGCCGGTGCAGGCGAGCCCCGCCCGACCGACTGGCCCGTGGCCGGGCCGCCTCGGGACCAGCGGGACCCGCCGGGCGCCCCGGCCGGCCCGCTGCCGCCCCGGCAGAGCTGGCCGCGGCGGGCAATCAGGCCGGGCGCGGGCCGAGCAGATAGCGAAGCACCGCCATGTCGCCCGCCTGGCCGACCTCAGCCAGCACCATCCGGGCGGCCGCACCGTGCGGGAACGGCCCTGGGCCGACAAGCCGCGGCGCGGCCGGGTCTCCCACGAAGAAAGGAGCGACCGCCAGCTGGAGCTCGTCGGCCAGCCCGGCGGCGAGGAACCAGGTGAGGATCTGGCTACCGCCCTCGACCATCAGGCGCGCCACGCCGCGTCCGGCCAGATCGGCCAGCAGCCCGCCGAGCGTCAGGCTGCCGGGCAGGGCGACCACCGTCGCCGCGTGCCCGAGCCGCTCTCGTGCCGTCGCCGCGATCGGCGCGGGCACATAGACAAGCTTGCTGGCGTGCCCGGCGGTGAAGAACCTGGCGGCCGGGTCGAGGGCGCCGGTCGCGGTCAGCGTGACCTTGACCGGGCTGTCCGGCAGGCCCCTGGCCCGCCGCTGCGCGCGCCGCTGCGCTGATTTCACCAGCAGGTCGGGGTCGTCTCGGCGGATGGTGCCGACTCCGACCAGGATCGCGTCAGCCCCGGCACGGACGGCGTCCACGCGATCGGCGTCGGCGGGGCCGGACAGCACGAGCCGGCTCGCCGAGGCGTCGTCGATGTAGCCATCGACCGACATCGCCGCGGAGAGCACTACATATGGCCGGTTAGTCACGGAGCCCCCAGGTCAGTCCCCGGCTTGACCGTACCCTGCGGCCGACCGGCGGCCTCTGCACCCTGCGGCCGACCGGCGGCCTCTACGCTCTGTTGCCATGCAGTGGGCTGGATTGCGGCTGGCGGTCACCCTGCTCACCGCGCTCCCGCTGCGGGGAGCGGGCCCGGCGCCGACGCGCCGCACGGCCAGGGCGGCCATGGCGTGGGCGCCGGTCATCGGGCTGCTGCTGGGCGCCGCGGCGGCGGGCGTTCTCGAGCTGCTCGTCCGCATCGGGCGGGCGGGCCCGCTGCTGGCGGCGGTGCTGGCCATCACGGCCCTCGCCGCGCTGACCAGGGGCCTGCATCTCGACGGCCTGGCCGATCTGGCGGACGGCCTGGGCAGCAGGCGGCCGGCGGCCGGCGCGCTGGACATCATGAAGCACCCCGACATCGGCCCCTACGGCGTGGCCACCGTCACGCTGACTCTGCTGATCCAGGTGGCCGCGCTCGCGGCGGCGCAGTCAGTCGGGCGCGGCGTCGTGGCCGTCATCGTCGCCGCGGCCTGCGGCCGGCTGGCCATGACATGGGCCTGCCGACGCAGCGTCCCGGCCGCGCGCGGCTCCGGGCTCGGCGCACTGGTGGCCGGCACCCAGCATCCGGTGGTCCCCCTGGCGCTGACCGTCGCCCTGCTCGGGGCCGCGGCCGCGGCCGGCTGGATCTTCGCCGTGGCGGCCGCCGCCGGGATCGCGGCGGCTTACCTGGTCACCCGGCTGGCCGTCCGCCGCCTGGGCGGGATCACCGGCGACGTGCTCGGCGCGGTCACCGAGATCGCCACCGCCGCATCCCTGGTCGTCACCGCGCTGCGCTGAGCGCCGGTCATGGCGCAGCGGATGTTAGGACCTCGCGAAGCAGCTGCGCATACCCGGCCGCCTCCTCGTCGCTGGCGTACTTCTGCCGGGGCCAGAAGAAGCCGCGCAGCCCGTCGCCCTTTGTCCGGGGAACGACATGCACGTGCAGGTGCGGGACGCTCTGGCTGACGATGTTGTTGGCGCCGACGAAACTGCCCTGTGCGCCCAGCGCCGCGGGCATCGCCGCGCTGACCTGCTGGACAGCGGCAAAGAACGGCCCGAGCAGGTCAGCGGGCAAGTCGGCCAGGGTCACGTAGTGCACCCGAGGCACTACCAGCACGTGGCCCTTGAAGACCGGCCGGGCGTCCAGGAAGCCGACCGCGACGGAGTCGGTATACACCACGTGCGCGGGCACGCGTCCGGCGGCGATATCGCAGAAAAGGCAGTCGGCCATCCCGGCACGGTAGCGTCCGGCGGCGGCAGCGGGGGGCGACGGCACATGCTGGCCGGCGGTACCTACTGGCCAAGCCGCGCGGACTGACCGGCCGGCTCCCGCGCTCATCCCTGCGGCGTAGCGGGGCCGGCCCGCAGATGGACGACAGGCCGGCGCCCCCCGCATAACCTGGGGCCTGTGTCTGCCGTCTACGTGTGGCTGCGCCGCCATCCGCTGCTGGTGGACGGCCTGCTCGCGTTTGTGCTGGCGGTAGTCAATATCGGCTCCGTCATGGCGGGTCCCTGGCCGAAGCTGCCGGCGACAGCGCTGGTTGTCGTCCCCGTGGTCTTCCGGCGGCGCTGGCCGCTGGCCGCCTTCGCGACGGCCGCCGCCGGAGCCGCGCTCCAGGTGCTGTTCACCCCCGGGCCAACGCCCGCCGACGTGGCGATCCTCATCCTGCTCTACACCGTTGCGGCATACCGGCCGCGGCGCGAGTCACTGTCCGCGCTGGTCGTCTGCCTCGCCGGCGCCGTGGTCGCCACCGCGGTCTGGGCGCCGTCGGCGCTCGGCACGCTCGACCGGCTCTTCTTCGCGTTCGTCATGTTCGGCGGCTCGGTGCTGATCACCTGGGTCCTCGGCGACTCGATGCGCTACCGGCGCGCGTACTACCTCTCGCTCGAAGACCGGGCCGCCCGGCTGGAGGCCGAGCGGGACGCGCAGGCGAAAGTCGCCGTGGCGGCTGAGCGCGCCCGGATCGCCCGCGAGCTGCACGACGTCGTCGCGCACAATGTCAGCGTCATGGTGGTCCAGGCCGACGGCGCGGGGTACGTGCTGCGCTCAGACCCCGACCGGGCGGCCGCGGCGATGGAAGCGGTCTCCAGGACCGGGCGGCAGGCGCTCACCGAGATGCGGCGGCTGCTCGGCGTGCTGCGCACGGGCGACGGCGCCGCGGAACTGGCCCCGGTACCGGGCCTCGCCCAGCTCCGCGAACTGCTCGATCAGGCCCGCACCGCCGGGCTGTCGGTGTCGTTCACTCTGCAGGGCACGCCAGGGAAGCTGCCGGAGGGCGCCGAGCTGGCCGCCTACCGGGTCGTCCAGGAATCGCTGACGAACACCCGCAAGCATGGCGGCCTGGCTGCTGCCGCGGCCGTGACGCTCCGGTACGAGCCCGACGGCCTGCTTCTCGAGGTGGCCGACGACGGGCTCGGGGCATCGGCGGATACCGATGGGGCCGGCCACGGGCTCACCGGGATGCGCGAGCGGATCGCCATGTACGGGGGCACGGTGCAGGCCGGGCCGCGGCCCGGCGGCGGCTGGCAGGTCACTGCCCGGCTGCCCTGCCCGCAGCGCGCCGCGGGTCTGGCCAGCCCCCTGCCGCCCGCGCCCGTGACCGCACCGCACAGCGGCCAGCCCGCCGCGCCGCTGCGGCGGATCGACGGCGCGGCATGACCATCCGCATCGTCCTCGTCGACGACCAGGAGCTGGTCCGGACCGGATTTCGCATGGTGCTGGACGCGCAGCCCGACATGGCGGTGGTGGGCGAGGCACCCGACGGCCTGGCCGCGGTGAGCCTGGCCCGTACCCGGCCCGCCGACGTGATGATCATGGACGCGCGCATGCCGCGGCTGGACGGCGTCGAGGCCACCCGGCAGATCCGCCAGGCCGGAAACTCGCCGCGGATCCTCATGCTCACCACCTTTGACCTTGACGAGTACGCCTTCGCCGCGCTGAAGGCCGGCGCGAGCGGCTTTCTACTCAAGGACGTCCCGCCCGAGGAACTGCTCTTCGCGATCCGGGCCGTGCACTCCGGCGATGCCGTGGTCGCGCCCTCGACGACACGGCGGCTCATCGACCAGTTCGCACCGCTGCTGCCGGCCAGCCAGGCGGCCGCGCCGTCTGAGCTCGCCGACCTCACCGAGCGCGAGCGGGAGGTGCTGGCGCAGGTAGCGCAGGGACTGTCGAACGGCGAGATCGCGCAGCGCCTGTTCGTGTCCGAGGCGACAGTCAAGACGCATGTCGGCCGAATACTGGCCAAGCTGGGCCTGCGCGACCGCGTGCAGGCTGTGGTGTTCGCTTACGAGAACGGCCTGGTCCGCGCGAGAGGCCAGGCCTGAGTGGCGCGAATCGCCGCAAAGGCGGACTGCGGGGAGTAACGTCCCGGATACCGTGACGCCTTCCGTCTGAGGACGATTCATGCTTCCCGTGCACAACTTCTCGTTCGGCATCCTCACGCCCGCACTCGGATACGTCATGTCCTGCCTGGGCGCCTACTTAGGCCTGCGCTGCACAGTCCGGGCCCGGGCGTACACGGGCGCTACGCGCGCACGCTGGCTCCTGCTCGCCGCCGTGTCGATCGGCACCACCGGCATCTGGGTCATGCACTTCATCGCCATGCTCGGCTACTCGATTCCCGGCGAGGCCATCCGCTACAACGTGCCGGTCACGATCGCCAGCATGTTCATCGCGGTCGCCATCGTCTACGTGGGCCTGCTCATCGTGGGCTTCGGCCCAGAGGGCACCCGCAGCCTGCTGGCCGCCGGGGTCATCACCGGGATCGGCGTGGCCGGCATGCACTACACGGGCATGGCCGCCATGCGAATGCCCGCGAGGATGACCTATAACGGGGGCCTGCTCGCTGTCTCGGTGCTCATCGCGATCATCGCCGCCACGGCCGCGCTCTGGGCGGCGCTGCGGCTGCACAGCGTCCGGTCCACCCTGGGCGCCGCCTTGATCATGGGCGTGGCCGTCAGCGGGATGCATTACACCGGGATGGCGGCCATGCACATGTTCCCGGCTCCGGCGGGCGGCGGCATGCTCATGGGCGGGGCCACGGCGGAGACCTTCCTGCTGCCGCTGATCCTGGGCATCAGCATCCTGAACTTCATCCTGACCGCCACGATCGTGCTGTCACCCAACGACGATGAGATCCGCGCCGAGGCGGAGCTGATGGACCGCATCGCGCAGGCCCGCAGCGGGCGGCCGGCCGCCGCCGGGCCCCTGCTGGGGCGGCCCCCGTCCGGTCCGCCGCGGACGGGCCGGCCGCCCTACGGCGGCAGGCCGCCATCGACCAGTCCGCCCTCGACGCGGCCGCGCGGTTAGCCGGCCGCGGGGCGGCCATGCGGCCGGTGTCAGCACTCCTGCGAGAATGGCAAGCGTGCCTGAGACCAGGAACGACGCCGGCGATGCTCCTGACATCGGCGACGCACATGCGACCGCGGATAACGCGGCAGAGGACGGCATCGCGGCAGAGGACGGCGCTGAGGACGGCGCCCCCAGGGGCTGGCTGCTGCTGATCTACCGGGTGCCGTCGGAACCGACCAGGCTGCGTGCTGCCGTGTGGCGGCGGATTAAGAGCCTGGGCGCCATTTACCTGCAGAGCTCGACGGCTGCCCTGCCGGCCGGCGTGCGGGCGGAGCGGGCCCTGCGCAAGCTCCGCAGCGAGATCCTGGCTATGTCCGGCAGCGCCGTGCTGCTGTCCTGCGAGATACTGGCCGGCGAGCAGGAGATCCGGGCGGCGTTCCAGGCTGCCCGCGACGACGAGTACGAGGAGATCGTCGACAAATGCGAGGACTTCCTGGACCAGGTGCGCAAGGAATACGTGGCTGACCATTTCACTTACGCTGAGCTTGAGGAAAACGAGGTCGATCTCGTCAAGCTGCGCAACTGGCTGGCCAGGGTCAGTGAGCGCGATGTCTTCGGCGCGGCCGGGCGCGCCGCCGCGCACAAGGCACTGGAGCACTGCGAAGAGGTGCTCGAGGCGTACGCGGCGCGGGTGTACGCCGAGGAAGAAGAGCACAGCCGCTGATAAGAGCGGCGGAAAGATGCCTCCGCGCGCCTGCGGACTGCATCCGCTCCCTGCCCGGCTCGCCCCGGCTTTGCTCTGCGTCCACCCGGCTTTGCTCTGCGCCTGCCTTGCCCGCGCCTGCCTTGCCGCGCCTGGCTGCTCCGCGTCCGGCTACCGCGCGCCGGGCTGGCCTGGCTGCGCGGGCACGTCGACCGGACCGGGCGGCCCGGCCGTCACCGTGGCGGCGCTGCTGCCGTGGGTCGCCCGCCACAGGCTGACCGGCAGCAGGACAACCAGCACAAGCGCGATCAGCCACCACGCCGCGACCGAGGTCCGGCTCAGGGCATAAGTCAGGGCGAGCCCGACCACCACTCCGGCCGCGACCAGCCAGTCGTCGCCGATGACGAAGTCGTAGAGGAAGGCGCAGAAGGCCCGCAGCCGCGCGCCCATCAGGCTGCTTCCCGTCCGGCCGGAACCGGCACGGCGGCCCTGGCCACTGAGGCCGCTGCGGTCCGGCGCATCACCGCGACGAGCGCGACCGCGAAGACGGCGATCGCCGGGATGACGACCAGCAGCGCGGCGTCGGAGCCCGGCCAGTGCGCGCCGGCCCCCTCCGCGCCCCAGAACGCGCCGAAGCCGGTCAGCATGATGCCGACGACGAACTTCATGGTGTTCTCGGGCACCCGGGCGAGCGGGCTCCTGATGGCCACGCCGGCGACCGCGACCAGCAGCACGGCGCAGACCGCGGCGATGGCCGCGAGACCGACGTTGTGCTGGTTGCTGCCGAAGGTCAGCACGATGAAAACGACTTCCAGCCCCTCAAGCAGCACGCCCTTGAATGCCAGCGTGAAGCCGTACCAGTCGGGCACCAGCCCGACCCGCCTGCGCGGCCCGGCGGCCGCGGCGGCCAGGTGCTCGGCGTAGAGCTTCTCCTCGTCGTGCAGCGCCTTGTAGCCGCTGGCCCGCAGGATCGCCTTGCGCAGCCACTGCAGCCCGAAAATCAGCAGCAGGGCGCCGACGACCAGCCGCAGGGCGCCGAGCGGTATCGCAGATACCGCCGGCCCGAGCACCGCGACGATTACGGCCAGCACTCCGAGGGCCGCCGCCATCCCGGTACTGGCCGAGCGCCAGTCCCTGGCGGTACCGGCGGCCAGGACGATCGTCGTCGCCTCTACGGCCTCCACGATGCAGGCGAGGAACACGGCCAGGAACAGAGCGCCAGCTCCGGCTCCCACGAATCCTCCTGGGTCAGGTCACGGCGACAGCGCTCAGCGCGCCGTCTCGGATGCCGACTATTATAACAGCCGTCACTTCTCAGTAGTGACGATGGTTGTCCGCGCTACGGCAACGGCGTGGCAATTGAAGAACCCGCAGGGGCGCCCGGCAAACACTTCCCATCCTGATTTCAGCCGTCATCGCCCAGGTCCAGCGGCGCATATCTCCAGCCGCTCCAGCCGGTCTCCAGCCGCTCCAGCCCGCGCGGACCAGGCCCGGGCTCGCTGAGGGCCGTGACCATCTCGGCCGGGCAGGCACTAGGCTTCCCCGGGCAGGCACTAGGCTTCCACCGTGACAACGACGCTTCGCATATCCCCCGAGTCCGCCCGCGACGCCCGCTGTGACGCGATCATCGTCGGTGTTTTCCAAGGCACCGACGGGCCGCTGCTGGCGCCGGGCGCTGAAGATGCCGACGCATCCCTCGAAGGCGGTCTGGTGCAGACACTAGCCGCCCTCGGCGCGACCGGGAAGCCTGAAGAGATCACCAGGATCGCCTCGGCTGGCCGGCTGGCCGCGCCGCTGATCGCCGCGGTCGGCCTCGGCCCCGCTATCGGCAGTACTGCCGACGGCAGTGCCGTCGACGGCGAGGTACTTCGCCGCGCCGCAGGCGCCGCGGTGCGCTCGCTCGCCGCGGGCCCGGCCGCCGTGATCGCCCTGGCGCTGCCCGCCCGGAACGCCGGCGAGGCCGAGGCGGTGGCCCTCGGCGCGCTGCTCGGCAGCTATACCTTCACCCGCTACCGCAGCGAGGCCAGGCCCGGTCCGGAGCTGATCCTGCTGGCAGGCGAGGATGCGGCCGCGGCGGCCGGTGCGGCGCAGATCCGCGCCGACGCGGTGGCGCTGGTACGCGATCTGGTGAACACCAGCCCCTCGCAGCTGTATCCGGAGACCTTCGCGGCCGAGGCCG
Source organism: Streptosporangiaceae bacterium (assembly GCA_052146815.1). Classification (GTDB taxonomy): domain Bacteria; phylum Actinomycetota; class Actinomycetes; order Streptosporangiales; family Streptosporangiaceae; genus DATJZH01. Next base: position 46,876 of record JBKQMG010000122.1, read on the forward strand.
AGCGGGTGGCCGCCGCCAGCGGGCTACAGATCGAGGTGCTGGACGAGAAGGCGCTGGCCGACGGAGGCTACGGCGGGATCACCGGCGTCGGACAAGGCTCTGTGCACCCGCCGAGGCTGGTCCGGCTGGCCTATCAGCGGCCGGGCGCGACGAAGACGATCGTGTTCGCCGGGAAGGGCATCACCTTCGACTCCGGCGGCCTGTCACTCAAGCCGCCGAAGTCCATGGAGACGATGAAGTCCGACATGGGCGGGGCCGCCGCCGTGCTGGCCGCACTGCAGGCCATCGCCGCGCTCGGCCCGCAGGTAAATGTCGTCGGCTACCTGCCGCTGGCAGAGAACATGCCCGGCGGCGGCGCGCAGCGTCCCTCGGACGTCATCACCATCTACGGCGGCAAGACGGTGGAGGTGCTCAACACCGACGCCGAGGGCCGCCTGGTGCTGGCCGACGCGCTGGCGAGGGCCGCTTCCGACGATCCTGACCTCGTGGTCGACGTCGCGACGCTGACCGGCGCTCAGCTGGTCGCGCTCGGCCCGCGGATCGCCGGCGTCATGGCGAACGACGACGGCGTTCGGGACGCCATCGTGGACGCCGCGGGGCGGGCCGGCGAGGCCGCCTGGGGCATGCCGCTGCCCGGTGAGCTGCGCAAGGGCCTCGACTCGACGGTGGCCGACCTGGCTAACGTGTCCGGCGACCGGTCTGGCGGCATGCTCGTCGCCGGGCTGTTCCTACAGGAATTTGTCCCGGCCGGGATTCGCTGGGCTCATGTGGACATCGCCGGTCCGTCCTTCCACGAGGGCGAGCCTTACGGCTACACACCTAAGGGCGGTACCGGCGCGGCAGTACGCACCCTCGTTCAGGTGGCGCTGGACGTAGCGGACGGGCGGCTGTAGACCCGAAGCAGGACAGCGCGTTCGAGGACGGCGGGACGCCGGACAGCGACAGAGCAGATCACAGCAAGGAGCATCTCAGTGACCGACGGCGGCGGCTACGACATCGTCATCCTCGGCGGCGGCAGCGGCGGCTACGCATGCGCGCTGCGCGCGGCAGAACTGGGCAAGCGGGTCGCGCTGATCGAGAAGGACAAGGTCGGCGGCACCTGCCTGCATGTCGGCTGCATTCCGACGAAGGCGCTGCTGCACGCGGCCGAGGTCGCCGACCACGCCAGGGACGGGGCGGCGTTCGGCGTCCGCAGCAGCCTGGACGGCATCGACATGGCGGGTGTCAACTCCTACAAGGACAAGGTGGTCACCCGGCTGTGGAAGGGCCTCACGGGCCTGATCGCCAGCCGCCACATCGACGTGATCCAGGGCGAGGCCCGGCTTGAGTCGCCCACTCAGGTCCGGGTCGGTGACCAGGTCATCGAAGGTGCCCACATCCTGCTGGCGACCGGCTCGGCCTCCCGCAGCCTGCCGGGCCTGCAGGTCGACGGCGAGCGCGTCATCACCAGCGAGCACGCCCTGGCCCTCGACCGGGTCCCCGCATCGGTAGTGATCCTGGGCGGCGGCGTCATCGGCGTAGAGTTCGCCAGCGTCTGGCGGTCATTCGGGGCCGAGGTCACGATCGTGGAGATGCTGCCGCACCTGCTCCCGGCGGAGGAGGAGTCGAGCTCGAAGCTGCTGGAGCGCGCTTTCCGCCGCCGGGGCATCGGCTACAAGCTGGGGACCAGGTTCGAGGGGGTCAAGAACACCGACTCCGGGGTGACCGTCACGCTGGAAGGCGGCGAGACCATCGACGCCGAATTGCTGCTGGTAGCCGTCGGGCGCGGGCCAGTGTCGGCCGGGCTCGGCTACGAGGAGGCCGGCGTGGCGGTCGACCGCGGTTTCGTCCTGGTGGACGAGCTGTGCCGGACCAACGTCCCGACGATCTCGGCGGTCGGCGACCTGACACCGGGCCTGCAGCTCGCGCACGTCGGCTTCGCCGAGGGCATCCTGGTCGCCGAGCGGCTGGCCGGCCTGCCGGTCGTGCCGATCGATTACGACGGCGTCCCCCGGGTCACCTACAGCGACCCCGAGGTGGCGTCGGTGGGCATCACCTCCGCGGTCGCGGCACAGCGCGGCATCGAGACGACCGAGGTGACCTACGACCTGGCCGGGAACGGCAAGAGCCAGATCCTGCAGACTCAGGGCGCCGCGAAGGTCATCGCCACCGCCGGCGGCGGCCCGGTGCTCGGCATCCATCTCGTCGGCGCGCGCGCGGGCGACCTCATCGCCGAGGGACAGCTGATCTACAACTGGGAGGCCGTGCCCGCGGACGTCGCCCAGCTCATCCACCCGCATCCGACCCAGTCCGAGGCTATCGGCGAAGCGCACCTGGCCCTCGCCGGCAAGCCCCTGCATTTTCATTCATGACCCTCGCCTAGCAGGCCGCTGACGGGCCCGGTCCCGCCTCGCGTCCCGCTCAGGTCGATCAACGAAGGAGCAGCGGAAAGCCATGTCGGTCTCCGTATCCATGCCACAGCTTGGCGAAAGCGTCACTGAGGGCACCGTCACGCGATGGCTGAAGCGGGAAGGCGAGCACGTCGAGGCAGACGAGCCGCTGCTGGAGGTATCCACCGACAAGGTGGACACCGAGATTCCGTCCCCGGTTTCCGGGACGCTGCGCGGGATCACGGTCGCCGAGGACGAGACCGTCGCAGTCGGGGCCGAGCTCGCAGTGATCGACGAGGACGGGGCAGCAGGCGGCGCGGGTGACGCCCAGGGCGGCGCAAGCCAGGACGGCCGGGTACAGACCGCCCAGCCGGCCGACGGGCAGGGGGCGCCGGCCCAGGGCGGCTCAGACGATGGCCGCGCCGACCAGGCCGAGGGTACGCAGCCGGTACCGGCCGCCGCCGTCGCGGACGGCTCACGGGGCTATGACACCGGCGGCCACCAGGCGCCGGCGCAGCCGCAGCAGCCCGCTTACCAGCAGCCGGGCTACCAGCCGCCATATCAGCAGCCCGCGGCCTACCAGCAGCCGCCTGCGCAGCCGGGGCCGGGAACCTACCAGCAGCCCGGCCAGCCGGCCGCCTACCAGCAGCCCACGGCCCAGCAGCCCGCTTATCAGCAGCAGCCCCCCCTCCCCGAATCCGCGCCCTATCAGGAGTCGGGCTTCCAGCAGGCTGGCTTCCAGCAGCCGGCGCAGGGCGCCCCGGCTGGCCAGCCTGGCCCGGGCCCGCAAGACACGCAGCAGGGCGGTCCGCAGGGCAGCCGGCCCGGCGAGGACCAGGCCGGTGGCGCCGACCTGGAAGGACCGGCCAACGGCACCCAGAGCCCGTACGTGACGCCGCTGGTACGCAAGCTGGCCGCTGAGCACGGCGTCGACCTTTCCGCGGTCACCGGGACCGGTGTCGGCAGCCGGATCCGCAAGCAGGATGTCCTGGATGCGGCTCAGGCAGCCCGCGCCGCCGTCCCGGCCGCCGCTTCCGCGCCGACGGCGGCCGCGGCTCCCGCAGGGCTGCCTGCCAGCGCTCCCCCGGCCAGCGCTCCCGCCGCAGCCGCACAGCCGGCCGCGCCGGCCTGGCAGGCGGGTACCGGTACTGCCGCCCCGGTCCAGGCCGTGTCGTTCGTCCCCGGTGCGCCCGCTGAGCCCGCCGTCCAGCAGAGCGCGGGCCGTCAGCCGATCGTGCCGTCCCGGCTGCGCGGCACCACCGAGCGGATGTCACGGGCCCGCCAGGTCATCGCCCAGCGCATGGTCGAGTCCCTGCAGACCTCGGCGCAGCTCACCACCGTCGTCGAGGTAGACGTGACCGCCATCGCCCGGCTGCGTGACCGCGCCAAGGCGGCTTTCCAGGCCAGAGAGGGCGTGAAGCTGTCCTTCCTGCCGTTCTTCGCGCTGGCCGTCGTCGAGGCCCTCAAGGTCCACCCCAAGCTCAACGCGGTCATCGACGCCGCCACCGGCCAGGTGACGTACCACGACGCCGAGCATCTCGGCATCGCCGTCGACACCGACCGGGGCCTGATGGTACCGGTCATCCGCAACGCCGGGGACCTGAACATCGGCGGCCTGGCCCGCAAGATCGCTGATCTGGCGGAGCGTACCCGGGCAGGCCAGGTCAGCCCCGACGATCTGTCCGGCGGGACGTTCACGCTCACCAACACCGGCAGCCGCGGAGCCCTTTTCGACACCCCGATCATCAACCAGCCTCAGGTCGGCATTCTGGGCACGGGCACGGTGGTCAAGCGCGCCGTCGTCGTCGAGGATCCCACCCTCGGCGAAGTGATCACGGTGCGGTCCATGGTGTACCTCGCGCTGACTTACGACCACCGCCTGGTCGACGGGGCTGACGCGGTGCGGTTCCTGGTCACGATGAAGTCCCGCCTCGAGGAAGGCGCCTACGAGACTGAGCTCGGGCTCTAGCCAGGGACTCTGGCGCTGCCTGCACTCACTGGCCGACGGCCGCCGCACCGCGCGACTGATCCGCCTGGACCTGCGAGAATGGGCATGCAGGCACCGCACAGGAGGTCGGTCAAATGAAAGTTGCGATCACCGGGGCCACTGGTCTGATCGGCAGTGCCCTGGCCGCGGACCTGGCCGCGGACGGGAATACTGTGATCCGCCTGGTCCGCCGTCAGCCTCGCGATGACGGCGAGGTGGCGTGGGATCCGCTGGCCGCGAGCGGCCTCGATCCGGCTGCGCTGAGCGGCGTCGACGGCATCGTGCATCTTTCCGGCGCACCGATCGCCGAGGGGCGCTGGACCGAGGCCCGCAAGGCAGAGCTGCGCGCGAGCCGGATCCAGAGCACCCGCACGCTAGTTCAGGCCATGGCCGCTGCCAGCCCGCCGCCGCCGGTGCTGCTGTGCGGCTCCGCCATCGGCTGGTACGGCGATACCGGCGACCGGGCCGTCGACGAGAGCGCGCCCGCGGCGTCAGGCTTCCTGGCTGATCTGGTCCGTGACTGGGAGACGGCCGCCGCGCAGGCCCGGAAAGCGAGTATCCGGGTGGCAAGCCTGCGGACCGGTATCGTGCTCAGCCGCCACGGCGGCATGCTCGGGCGGCTGGCGCCGGTCTTCCGCCTCGGCCTCGGCGCCCGGATCGGGGCAGGCAGCCAGTACATCAGCTGGATCGCCCTGACCGATGAGGTACGGGCCATCCGGTTCCTGCTGGATCGGCCGGACCTGGACGGACCGGTGAACCTGACGGCCCCCGAGCCGGCGACTAACGCGGAGCTCACCGCCGCGCTCGGCCGGGCGGTAGGCCGTCCGGCGCTGCTGCGGGTCCCGGCGCCGCTGCTGCGGGCCGGCCTGGGCGAGGTGTCCAGCGAGCTGCTGTCCGGCGCCCGGGTGCTGCCCCGCAAGCTGCAGGAGGCAGGCTTCCTGTTCCGCTACCCGGATCTTGCCTCCGCCCTGACGGCGGAACTTGCTTCCGGCAAGCCGGCCGCCTGAGCTGACCTTAGGAGGGCCTGAGCGGGCCGGGACCAGGCAGAGCCGCCCGGCGACACCGCTCCTCAGCGGGCCGCTGAGGAGCGGTCGTCGGTGCCCGCCTGCCCATCGCCTTCCTCATAGGCCGGATCAGCGAACAGGTCGGACAGGCGGGCACCGGAATCAGCGCCGAGCATAGGCACCTTGCGCAGCGGGGGCACCGGGCCGGGCTTGCCCTCGAACAGCCTGATCCGCCCGATGGTCAGCCGGAGCAGCTGGCGGGCCCGCCAGATGGCGAACGCGGCCAGCGGCAGCTCGATCAGCAGCGCGGACAGCAGGCTGTACATGAAGCCGCTGGTCCGCGCGTCCAGCACTACGTCGAACCACGCGTCGCAGCACAGCAGCGTGGCCAGGACGACGAGGCAGATGAGCAGGATCTGGCGGCGCTTCCAGGCCGCCCAGCCGGTCGCCGCGAACGCGGCGAGCAGGCCCAGGTCGAATCCCACCCAGGCGCCGCGCCAGCCGCCGGACCGGTAGTAGCGGGGCAGGGTGACGGCCAGCACGCCGATCCAGGCGGCCAGGACGATGCAGCAGAGGACGATGAACGCCAGCGCCATCGCGCGCCGCCGGCCGCCGGCGGGAGCCTCGGGTGGACCGGTCTCCTCCAGCCGGGCGAGCGCGCAGAGCAGGTCCTTGCGCTGCGCCTGACTCAGGCTGCGCAGCTCTTCCTCGGAATACAAGCCGCTCACCTCCCTAATGCACGTTAGCTCTGCCCGGCCCGGCCGCATTCCCGCCTAGCCCGCGCCGGGAATAGGCTGAAAGCATGGCTGGTGCACTGACCTTCGTCCGGGCCGGACTCGGGACGGACGCGGTCCCCTACCCGCAGGCCTGGGATCTGCAGCGGCTGCTGCATGACCGGCGCGTGCGCGGCGAGATCCCCGACACTTGTCTACTGCTCGAACATCCGCCGGTTTACACCGCCGGAAGGCGCACGGACCCGCTGGACCGGCCGGTCGGCGATCCCGGCGCGCCGGTCATCGACGTCGACCGGGGTGGCAAGATCACCTGGCACGGGCCGGGGCAGCTTGTCGGGTACCCGATCCTGGCGCTCGACGATCCGATTGACGTGATCGCCTACGTGCGCGCCATTGAGCAGGCCCTGATGTCAGTGTGCGCAGGGTTCGGCGTGGCCACCAGCAGAGTCGAGGGACGCAGCGGCGTGTGGGTGCTTGGCCGGGACGGGGCGCCTGACCGCAAGATCGGCGCCATCGGCATCCGGGTCGCGCGCGGGGTGAGCATGCACGGGTTCGCACTGAACTGCGACTGCGATCTGTCGTGGTTCGACCGGATCGTGCCGTGCGGACTGCGAGACGCGACCGTGACATCACTGAGCGCCGAGACCGGCCGCCCCGTCACCGTCACCGACGCCTGCGGCGCCGTCGAGCGCGAGCTGGCCGCAGTTCTCGGCGCGGACACAGCAGTGCCCGCGGCCGGTCTTGACGCGCTGGCGGCGCACGGGCGGCCGGCTGCCCGGTCAGCTAAAGGGGGCGACTGCCCTCGACTGCCTCGGTCAGCTGGGGCGGCCGACTGGCCCGGTCAGCTGACTGGCCGGGGCAGATAACGGACCGGCCCGCGCTGCAGCGCCTCCAGCGCGCCGACGACCCTCGGCAGGGTATGCGGCGGCAGGAAGCTCCCGAGCTGCGGCACCGGCGTGAACTGCCAGCCGTCCAGTTCCTCCTGCTGCAGCACGATCGCCCTGCCGTCGGGCAGCATCCCCCCGTCGAAGACGAAATGCATGCTCGGCCGGGCATCCGGGCCGAGCGGCTGCGACCAGTCCACCGCCAGCAGCCTGCCGATGCCCAGCGTGAGGCCGAGCTCCTCCGCCACTTCGCGCTCGCAGCCGATGTGCGGCGCCTCGCCGTGCTCGCAGATGCCGCCCGGCAGGCTCCAGTAGTCCCGGTAGTTGGGCTTGACCAGCAGCGGCTCCCCCGTGGCGTTGATGATCAGCGCGCCGGCTGAGATCACGGCTCCAGGCAGGCCCTCGTACCACTCCTCCTGGTCAAGGAACTCTGCGCGCACCATGCCCGGTCTACGCCTCCCGGCCCGCGGCGGCCCTGGCCAGATAGCTGCCGAGCTCATCAGCGCTCACCTGGGTCTGCTCCCCGCTGGTCATGTCACGCACCGTGACCGTGGCCGCCTGCGCCTCCGCCGGGCCGCAGATCAGCGCCCAGGCTGCGCCCTGATCGCTGGCCCATTTCAGCTGCCTGCCGAGCTTGCCGGAGGAGCCCAGGTAGACGCTGGCCCGCAGGCCCGCGCCGCGCGCGACGCCGGCGAGCGCGAAGGACCGGGCGGCGAGATCCTCGCTCAGGATCGGGACGGCGACGTCCAGCCTGCCCCGGCGGCCGGCCTCGCTGCTGCCGCGCAGCAGCAGGATCCGCTCGATGCCCAGCGAGCCGCCGGTGGCCGGCACATCCGGTCCGCCGAGCTGCTCGATCAGGTGGTCGTAGCGGCCGCCGCCCGCCAGCGATCCCGGCACGCCCCCTGCCGTCACCTCCCAGATCGGGCCGGTGTAGTAGCTCAGGCCCCGCACGAGGCGGGGCGAGAACCCGACCCGCTCGGGCGGCAGCAGCGGGCCGGCCACGTCCAGGATGCGGGTTACCTCGTCCAGGCCTGCCAGGCCCTGCTCGGTCCCCTTGAGCGCGTCCCGGACCCGCGCGCCGGCATCCGGGGCCGCGACAACCTCCACCAGCTCGGTGGCGGTGTCCTGGGAGAGGCCGCGGCCGGCCAGCTCGGCGATGACTTCCGCGGGCGGAAGCTTGTCCAGCTTGTCCAGGGTGATCAGCACGCCGGCCCCGAGACCGGCGGGCACGCCGAACGCCTCCAGCAGGCCGGCCAGCACCCGGCGGGAATTCAGCTGGATCCCGAAGCCCCGCACGCCCAGCTCGCTGAGGACGTCGTGCACCGCGCAGATGATCTCAGCGTCGGCCAGCGGCGAGCCTGACCCCAGTGTGTCCAGGTCGCACTGGGTGAACTCGCGGTACCGGCCCTTGCCGGGCCGGTCCGCGCGCCAGACCGGCCCGATCGTGTGGCGCTTGTACGGCGTGGGCAGCTGGCTGCCGTACGCGGCGGCCACGCGCGCCAGCGGCACGGTCATGTCGTAGCGCAGGGCCAGGTCCGCCTCGCCCGACGCCTCATGCTCGCCGCGCCGCAGGATCTTGAAGATGAGCTTGTCGCCATCCTCGCCGTACTTGCCCAGCAGGACGTCGAGCCGCTCGAAGGCGGGCGTCTGCAGCGGCTCGAAGCCGTAGCGGGTGAAGACGTCCCGGATCGTCGCGAACGCCCGCTCCCGGTCATCGAATTCAGCGGCCAGGAAATCGCGCGTTCCCGACGGAGGGTCAAACTGCGTTGGCATGCGCTCTATGTTTCCGGACCGGGGCCCGCAGCGTCACATCGGGCCGGGCCAGGCGTGTCGTGCGGTCCCGGCCCGCGCGGTACGGGTGCCGCCGGGACGGACGTAACCTAGGGGCGTGGTACTCGCACCCGAAGGACGCCGGATGCTTCGGCTCGAAGCGCGCAACAGCCAGGTACCCATCGAGCGCAAGCCGCCGTGGATCAAGACGCGGCTGCGCACCGGTCCCCAGTACACCGAGCTGAAGCAGCTTGTGCAGCGCGAAGGCCTGCACACCGTCTGCGAGGAAGCCGGCTGCCCGAACATCTTCGAGTGCTGGGAAGACCGGGAGGCCACCTTCCTGATCGGCGGCGACCAGTGCACCCGGCGATGCGACTTCTGCCAGATCGCCACCGGCAAGCCAGGCCCGCTCGACACCGACGAGCCGCGCCGGGTGGCCGAATCGGTCGTCGCGATGGGCCTGCGGTACGCGACGGTGACCGGCGTGGCCCGTGATGACCTGGCGGACGGCGGCTCCTGGCTCTACGCCCAGACCTGCCGCCAGATCCACCAGGATGTGCCCGGCTGCGGCGTGGAGCTGCTGATCCCCGATTTCAATGCCGAACCCGCGCAGCTCGCCGAGGTATTCTCGGCCCGCCCCGAGGTGCTCGCGCACAACGTCGAGACCGTGCCGCGGATCTTCCGCCGGATCCGGCCTGGCTTCCGCTACGAGCGCTCGCTCGAGGTCATCAGCTCCGCCCGCGCCGCCGGGCTGATCACCAAGTCGAACCTCATCCTCGGCATGGGCGAGGAGCGCGCCGAGATCAGCCAGGCCATGTCGGACCTGCACGCGGCGGGCTGCGACCTGCTCACGATCACGCAGTACCTGCGACCATCGGTGCGCCACCACCCGATCAAGCGCTGGGTGCCCCCCGCCGAGTTCGACGAGCTGAGCGAGGAGGCACTGGAGATGGGTTTCGCCGGAGTGCTGGCCGGTCCGCTGGTGCGCTCGTCCTACCGGGCCGGGCGGCTCTACCGGCAGGCCATGGACCGCCGCGGCGCGGCAGTCAGCGGGCCCTAGCAGCCATTCGGCGCCCCGCTGCGGCCAGGGCGGGTTTCGCGGTAAGCGCCCCATGCTCGTATCCTCACGAGCATGGTGAACAAGTCCGCTCCGGCGGCGAAGAAGGGTGCAGCCGACGCGAGCGGCCCCGGCCGACTCAAGCAGATCGGCATGGTCGCCGGAATCGTCCGCAAGCAGAACCCGAAAGCCCTGCCCATCGTCATCGGCAGCGCAGTTCTGATCATCGCGATATTCGTCGTTGCGGGCCTGCTCACCAGAACCGCGCCGTTCCTCATCCCGATGGGCATCCTGGTCGGCGTGGCCGTCGCGATGATTCTCTTCGGCCGGTTCGCGCAAGCCGCGCAGTACTCGGCGATCGCGGGCCAGCCCGGCGCGGCCGCCGCCATCTTGCAGTCGATGCGCGGCAACTGGACGATCACCCCGGCGGTCTCGGCGAACCGGAACATGGACGTCGTCCACCGTGCTGTCGGCCGGCCCGGCGTCGTCCTGGTCGGGGAAGGGTCGCCGAACCGGCTGCCGAGCCTGCTCGCGGCCGAGAAGAAGCGGATTGCCCGGATCGCGCAGGACGTGCCGATCTACGACGTGCAAGTCGGGGACGACACCGGCCAGATCCCGATCCGCCGGCTGCAGCGGCACATCATGAAGCTGCCGCGCAACCTCAAGGGACCGGCCGTGGCCGACCTGAACTTCCGGCTCAAGGCGCTGCCGCAGCCACTGCAGATGCCCAAGGGCCCGATGCCGCGCACCGGCCGGATGCCGAAGGCCCCCCGGCCGAGAATGCGCTAGGGCCGGGCACTCTCAGAAACTACGCCGGGCGGCCTCGCTGACCGGTCCCGGTCCGGGGCCGCTTTCGATCGGGCCCGTCAGATCCGGATCACGATCGTGTTGGCGGCCTTGTCGTGAAGTCCGCGCATATCCCGGTCGAACACCAGGGGCGGGACGACGGCGAGCAGCAGCAGGGTCCGGATCAGTGACCACAGCAGGCCGACCGGCTTGCCGTCCAGCCGGGCCACGCGGATGCCGAGCAGCCGCTTGCCGAACGTGAAGCCGGTGAGAGCCGTCAGCAGGTACACCTCGACCGCGAATACCACGATGGTCCAGGTCTGGACCTTGAAGATGGCCAGCGCGATGATCGTGCACAGCAGCCAGTCGATCACCAGGGCGCCGAGGCGCCTGCCCGCGCCCGCCACCGACCGCGGGCCCTCCTCGGGCAGCCCGAGGCGCTGCCCTGGGTACTTCTGCACCTCGCCGGGGGTCCCCGGGCCCGACAGCCAGGACCCGGCCCATCGTCGGTCTGTCACATGACCACCGTATCCGGCCGCCCGTGGGGTGCTGACCGGCGGGCACCTTCCGTTAAGGCTGCTGGTCCTGCCCCCGTGGCCGCGAAGCCCGCGGCGGGCCCGGCCGGCCCCGGGGGTGGCGTAACGCCGCTGAAACATACGGGACACGGCGCGGAAACGGCCATCGGCTAGCGTCAGTGCCGCGTCCGCCGGGTTGGCGGTGGCCGTTGCCCAGTCAAGGGAGAGTTAATGTTCACGAGCGGCGATGAGGTCCTGGCGTTCATCGAAGCCGAAGGCGTGCAGTTCGTCGACGTCAGGTTCTGCGACCTGCCGGGCACCGTGCAGCACTTCACGGTTCCGGCGGAAGCCTTCGACGAGAGGATTTTCTCCGACGGCCTGATGTTCGACGGGTCATCGATCCGGGGCTTCCAGCAGATTCACGAGTCGGACATGCTGCTGCTGGCGGACCCCACGACGGCCGTGATCGACCCGTTCCGGGCGCACAAGACGCTGAACGTCACGTTCTTCGTGCATGACCCGCTGACGAGCGAGCCCTACAGCCGCGACCCGCGCAACATTGCCCGCAAAGCCGAGGATTACCTGCGCGGCAGCGGCATCGCGGACACCGCGTACTTCGGCCCCGAGGCCGAGTTCTATATCTTCGACTCCGCCCGGTTCGAGACCAAGGCGAACGCCGGCTACTACTACCTCGACTCCATCGAGGGCGCGTGGAACACCGGCCGCGAGGAGCCAGGCGGCAACCTCGGCTACAAGCCCCGCTACAAGGGCGGCTACTTCCCCGTCCCGCCGACCGACCATTACACCGACCTGCGGTCGGAGATGGTGCGGCAGCTGATCGAGTGCGGCATCACGGTGGAAATGCAGCACCACGAGGTCGGCACCGCAGGCCAGGCGGAAATCGACATCAAGTTCGACAGCCTGCTGCACGCTGCAGACAAGGTCATGCTCTACAAGTACGTGGTCAAGAGCGTGGCGCGGGCCGCCGGCAAGACCGTCACGTTCATGCCCAAGCCGCTGTTCGGCGACAACGGCTCGGGCATGCACTGCCACCAGAGCCTGTGGAAGGACGGCTCGCCGCTGTTCTACGACGAGGTCGGCTACGCGGGCCTGTCCGACGCCGGCCGGTATTACGTCGGCGGCCTGCTCAAGCACGCGCCGTCCCTGCTGGCGTTCACCAACCCGACCGTCAACTCCTACCACCGGCTGGTACCGGGCTTCGAAGCCCCGGTGAACCTGGTGTACTCCCAGCGCAACCGTTCTGCCTGCGTGCGCATCCCGATCACCGGGCCGAGCCCGAAGGCCAAGCGGCTGGAGTTCCGCGTTCCGGACCCGTCATGCAACCCGTACCTGGCCTTCGCGGCGATGCTGATGGCCGGCCTTGATGGCATCAAGAACAAGATCGAGCCGCCGGAGCCGGTCGACAAGGACCTGTATGAGCTCCCGCCGGACGAGGCGCAGGCGATCCCGCACGTGCCCGGCTCGCTGGACAAGGTCCTCGACACCCTGGAGGCCGACCACGACTACCTGCTCGAAGGCGGCGTGTTCACCTCCGACCTGATCGAGACCTGGCTCGACTACAAGCGCACGAACGAGATCGACCCGATCCGGCTGCGGCCGCATCCGCACGAGTTCGAGCTGTATTTCGACGTGTGACAGACCCCAAGCACCCGGCACCGGAACCCCCCACCGGTACCGGGCGCTTTGGCGTTCGGCGGCTGGCCCGGCGAGTCGGGAAACAGCTGTCAGCCGGGCTCTAGACCAGGTGTTACAAATCACTGATCATGGGCCACGAGCTGGCCGGCCACGTGGTGGCGCTCGGCGACGGCGCAGACAATGCCTGGCTGGGCCGCATGGTGGCCGTCAACCCGATCGTGTCGTGCTGCAGCTGCCGCTACTGCCGGTCCGGCGCGCGCAACCTGTGCCGGCGTAGACAGCTGATCGGGGTCGCCCGGCCGGGCGGATATGCCGAGCGGGTCTGCACCCGGCCCTAAACCTGGCCGGCCTGCCGGACGGATTCGACGGCCGCCTCGGCGCCTTTGCCGAGCCGATGGCCAACGGCGTGCGCGCGGCCCGCCTCGGCGTGGCCGGGCGCGAGGATGTCCGGGCGGTGGTCATCGGGGCCGGCGCCACCGAACTGGCGTTCCGGCCGGTCGTCCGCGACGAGATCATCCTGGTCGGCAGCTACGCCTACACCGACGAGGACGTCGCCTGCGCCGCTGAGTGGATCGTCGCGGGAAGGCCGGGCCCGGCAAGATCGAACCGGTCCGCCCGCTCGGCGAGGGGCCAGGGCTGTTCGCCGGCCTCGCCGGCGGCCCGGGCCGCTCAGTTCGCGTGTTCCTGGGCCCCCGCCATGACGTTGCCGCCCTGGCCGGGCTACGGCACTGGAGGAGCACCAGCACGGGATCCGCATCACCACGGTCATGCATGACCCCGGCCCGGCGCCGCTGCGCCCGGATCCGGCCGGCTGATCGCGGCAGGCCCCTAGACGAGCGGAGGCAGATCACTTTACTGTAAGCGCTGGTCAGCACGGCGGCCCGAGAGGCGCCGCCCGGAAGAATGCGGGGTCGCGTGCCTGGATTGGGGCGCCGGATCGCCGTCGCCGTCGCGGCGGGGTTAGTGAGTGCCGCCCTCGCGGCACCCGGCGCGGCCGCGGCGAAGCCTGGGCCTGGTGTCCCGGCCAGCCGGGGCAGTGCGGATGCCGGGCTCGCCATCACGATCGCCGCCGCGTCGCATCTGCGGCCCGTGACCGGAGATGTCTTCGTCTACTTCCGCACCCCCGGTGACGCCGCGGCGACAATCTACGGCGACGTGACCGGCGCGGCCAGCGGGGACGTCGCCCGGCTCTACGCCCAGCCATTCCCCTTTCGCCGCCGCGCGGCCGCGGTGCCCGGCACGACGATCGCGCTCTCGCCGGGATCCGCCCCGTACACGTTCACGGTGACGCCGGGCCTCGCCACCCGCTACCAGGTCAGGGTCTTCGGCACGGGCACCCGCCCGCTGGCAGTCTCCCGCCGCGCGACCGTTTATGTCAGCGACGGCGAGCATATTAAAGGCGGCCAGAAATGTTCCCGGCCAGTCTGCACGGAGAAGTTCCGCGCTTACGAGATACTGCCCGCTGCCGTCATCCGGCGCGAGCGCGCTAAGCACTGCTATGTGTACTTCAGCATCCGGCTCTCGGCGGTCTCGAAGCCGCCACGGCCGAAATGGCTCTACCGGGACGCCAGCGCTACAGTCAGCAAGCCCCGGCGCATCACCGCGATGAAGTTCGAGCGGACCGTGTCGTTCTCGTTCCGGGTCGGCCATGACGGCTTCTTCTGGCTCTGGACGCCATGTACCAAAGACACCGAGGCAGCGGACGGCATCGGCCTGCCCGGCCGCCACGGCTGCAGCCGCCACCGCGTACCCGCCGATGTCAGATATCTCGGATAGTCCGATATCACGCATAGTCATCTATTTCGGAGAGCACAGTGCCCGCCGGAGAGCACAGATAGCCCGGACGGCTCAGATCCGGGAATAGCCCGTATTCCGGCCAGTTCCGCTCAGGCCAGCAGACGGCTCTCGCCTGCGACCGGCCGACCGGGATAACTGACAGTTAACCGGCAGCGCCGTAATATCAGTGCAGATCCTGATTCCTTCCTGTCTCGGATCTGGCCCCGCTAGGGTTGCGCACCTGGCGGGGCCGAACGTATTCCGGGCATATCTCCGTACCGCCGCACACCCGCTGCCTTAGTGCCCTGGCGCAGAGGATGCTGACCGGCACGGCAAAGGCGCCTCGCCCACGGGCGTAGGCGTGCCTTCGGCAGGCTCGCGTCTGACCCGAATCCGCGAGTAGGGCGGTGACACGCCTGCGGTAATGCCGATAGGTGCCGCTCTGAGCTGGGATGATGATCATTGCGACGTGACGATCATCTCAGCGGAGAGGACACCTATCTGGTGGCCAGGATACGGGGCGGGAAGCGGAAGCGCGGGCAGGTGGGCGTTGGCGCGGCGGATGCGTCGCTGACTCCGCACGCGGGGCTGGCGGCGGTCACCGGGCTGTGCGGGCGGCTGGGCGTGATCGGGGCGATCGACGCGGCGGTCGGGCCGGTGAAGCGGCGGGATCGGGGGTTCGGGGCCGGGGAGCTGCTGACCGGGATCGCGGCGGCGCAGCTGGCCGGGGAGGATTTCCTGACCGGGCTGGACCGCCAGCGCGCCGACGCGGCCGGCCAGCTGATCACCCCGGTGCCGGGACTGGCGTCCACGACCGCGGCGGGCCTGGCCAGGCGGATCACCGCGCGGCAGTGGCGGGCGGTGGAGACGGGGCTGGCGGCGGTCACCGGGCGGATGCTGGGCATGCTGCCCGCGGCGCGGGCGGCGGCGCTGACCGAGGGGCCGGTGACCATCGACCTGGATGCCACCGACGTGGAGGTGTACGGCCGCAAGAAGCGCGGCGTGGCGTATAACTACCAGGGCCAGCGGGCCGGGCGGCCGCATGTGGCCAGCTGGGCGGAGACCGAGATCGTGCTGGCCGCTGACCTGGGGTCGGGTACCGATGACCCGCGGGCGACGGCGCCGGATCTGCTGCGCCGGGCGCTGGCGGCCCTGCCGCGGAAGGCACGCGCGGGGCGGGTGGCGGTGCGCGCTGACGCCGGGTACTTCGCCGGGGCGCTGGCCCGCGCCGCCCACGACGAGCGGATCAGCTTCGCGATCGGCGCGAAGCGGATCGCGCCGCTCTGGCGGCTGCTGGCCGGCATAGGCGAGGACGACTGGCGCGATGCGATCGGCATGGACAATGCGCAGGTCGCGGTCGCGGAGTACGGCCCGGACTGGTGGCCCGCCACCACCCGGCTGCTGATCCGCCGGGTCCGGCTGGACCCGGACCAGGTCTCGGCTGACCGGCGGTCACGGCGCCGCCGGACCCTGCACCCGGACCAGCGGGCACTGCCGATCCCCGGACTGGCCCGGGCGGAGGTGATCTACGGCTACAGCTTCATCCTGACGAACCTGGACGTGTCCGCGCCGGGCCAGGCGGCCGCCGTGGAGCACTGGTATCGTCACCGGACCACGATCGAGAACATCTTCCGCGACAGCAAGCACGGCGCCGCTCTCCGGCATCTGCCCAGCGGATACATCCGGGTGAATATGGCCTGGATGTGGGGCGCGCTGCTCGCCGCGAGCATCGCCGCGTGGCTGCACCAGCTCACCACCGCCACCCGCGGCGAGGCCATCGTGGAAGGTCACGGCGTCCGCGGCGGCAAAGCCATGATCGCCACCCTCCGCCGGCGGGTCATCGCCGTGCCCGGGCGGCTGGTCCGCCACGCCGGGCAGCTCACCCTGCGCCTCCCGCCCGGTAACAGCCTGCTCGCCGAGATCCTCGCCCGCCTCCGGGCCCTCCCCGCAGCGTCCTGACCACCCTGGCCCGCACAGCCCCGACCAGAAACCCGGACAACGCGAACCCGGCGCGGCGCCCGGGCCTCACCCCTGCCCGCACCCCCGGAACCCGTCCGCCAAGATCAGCTTCCGCCCCGGAAGATCAACTCAACGCGGTACTCGCGGATTCGGGTCAGATGCGGCCCTTGGGTGCCCTTAAGCCCTGATACCTCCTCGAAGATCAGCCAGGCACCCCGGTCGAGATAGCCTTGACCCGGCATACCGCACCACGCCGCAACTGACAGCAGAACCCTTAACCTCCGCCATTAAAGATCTTTAGGAGGTGGGACGACGAGGCCGGGCTACCTGTTCACCCGGCGCTTGGCTCGCCGGTTGGGTTACGCCCCTCAAATCGTTGTGGAAGAATCTCCCCTTGCTGAACAATGAGTGACTATGCGTGCGAGCGCATAAGCATGCGCTCGCACGATACCCTCATTTCGGCATGAGGGGACGTCTCAGCATCCTGACCGCTCAGAGAGCTGCGGATCCGCACCCGGTAATCCACATGAGGCAGTGCGGAACCGACGCAATATCGGTGGACACTCTGCGCTAACCTCCCGGTCTATAGCCACACTGTGTACGACTCGACGCGCTTGGCTCCCGTCAGGGAAACCTGGCGCGCGTGGACCGGTAGATCGGTGGATAAGCATTGGCTGTTCTAGCCGACGGGTGCTGGCTACCGGAGGATGGTGTCCATTGCCTCGGCGCCGCGCGTCAGGACTGGGCGGAGTTCGCGCCGGTAGATGACCTCAGTTGTGCGCGTGCTTGAGTGTCCGGCCAGCCTGGCGATCTCCTCGACGGGCGTTCCGCTGGCGGATAGCAGGGACACGAACGTGTACCGGAGTTCCTGGGGCGTCCAGCCTGTGCCGAGGCCCGCAGCGACGGTGATGTCGCGGAACTGGCGCCGGATGTTGCCGGCGTCGAGCGGAGTGCCGATGCCGGTGCAGAACACCAGATCGTGATCTCGCCAGGCGTCGCCCGCCTTGAGCCGGTCTCTGTCCTGCCGCTTGCGGTGCTCACGAAGAACATCGACGGCGTGCTCCGGCAGACCGAGAGTCCGGCGTGACTTACGCGTCTTCGTGTCGCCGTGCACGCGGACAGAACGCCAGACCGCAATGCTCGGCGGCACAGGGGGATCCCGGTCGGGCTGACCATCAAGGTCGACATGCTGCCAGGTGAGGGCTCGCGCTTCCTCGGTGCGGATGCCTGTCTGGAGGCATAGAGCCACGTAAGCGCCGAGCCTGTGCTTCTCGAGGTCGCCCGCGACGTCAAGGAGCTTCCGGGCCTGCGGGACAGACAGGGCCTTCGAGGGCCGTCCGGGCTGTCCTCTGGGTGTATCAATCAGGGCCGCGACATTCCGGCGGACCAGGTCCCTCGCCTCGGCATGCCGGATAGCTCGGGTCAGCGCGTTGTGGGCGATGGCGACGGTGGCGCTGGACTGGTCGCGGGCCAGGGCGCTCAGCGCCGTCCGCACGTCATGCGCGGTCAGATCGCGCAAGACTACCCGGCCGAGGCTCTCCGCCAGCGGCTTGAGCACGTACCGGTATTTCGCGACCGTAGATTCCGAGCGGCCGTCGAGCCCGGAATCAAGCCAGTCATCGACCGTCTGCCGGACGGTGTAGGCCGCCGGCGCCTGGACATTTGCCAAGATGTCCTCGCGCAGGTTCCGGAGCTTGTCGCGGACCTCGGTCTTGGTCCGGCCGCGCACCGTCCGGCGCCGTCGCCTGCCGTCAGGTGAGTAGCCCAGGGAGACCGCGGCGACCCAGCATCCGTTGGCCTGGTCGAAGTAGATGCTGTCCTCGCCGTGCCCGCGGCGAGCCGATGTCATGACCAGCAGCGTAGCCGTAGGCTCTTGGTTTGGCTCTTGGCTTTCGCCGACGAGACCGCCAAAGTGGCGTTGACCTGGTGGGCGGTACTGGGATTGAACCAGTGGCCTCTTCCGTGTCAGCAGGGCGCGCCTGCGCACAAGCCGCCTGTTCAGGCTCGTCTGCGCAGTTCAGCGGCCTTTGACCAGTGCGGGCGAGCGCGTCTGACCGGACCTGCCGGATGCTGTCCGCTCCCATTCCGCTCCCGGGATCGGACGCCCGTCTGCGGGCTGGCGGCTCGCCGCGGGGCAAGGCGAGTGCGATGAGCATCGCGGTGATGAACTGGGTGTGGGCGAGCTCGCCAACGTCCGGCAACGAGCGCCTGGTCCTGCTGGCACTCGCCGACGCTTGCTCGCGCGACGACGGCACGGGATGCTGGCCGTCCGCGGCCACGATCGCGCGGAAGGCGAACATCAGCGACCGGACGGTCCGCCGGGTGATCGCCCGGCTGGAGGCCGAAGGCCAGGTCGTCGTGCACAGGGGCGGAGGCCGGGCCGGATCGACGAACTCCTACACCGTCGTGACCGGGGACCGCGTTATCCACAACCCCGGACAGAATGTCACCCCTGACAAACTGTCCGGGGGTCACACCGGTGACAGGCCACCCCGTACACAGCCGCGTCAGGCCACCCCGGACACAGCCGTGTCACCCGATCCACCAGGGAACCATAAGGGAACCGCCGCCGGGACGCCCGTGCGCGAGGCGCCTGCGCCCGCGTCGGCCAGCCAGCCGGAGGCCGCGTCGGTCGGCGCGTTCTTCGACGCGATGGCCGGCCACAGCGACAGGTGGCTGCTGACCGCGGCCCAGCGCAAGCGACTCGCCCCCGCCGTCGCTGCCGCGCTCGGCAGCGGCTGGACGCCGTGCAGACTGGCCGAATTCGCCGGGGCGAACACCGCCGGGATCAGGAACCCGGTTGCCGTGCTCGCGGCCCGGCTCTCCGAAACCGAGCTGCCGCCCGCGCCAGCACGGGCAATGCGACAGCCGTGGTGCGGTCGGTGCGATCAGCGCACCCGTCTGCTCGGATTCGACGGCGACGCGCCGCGCCCCTGCCCGCAGTGCAAGCCCGCAATGGCGATGAGTCAATCCAAATCGGAGCAGACCGCCCGCCGGTCACGGGGACCCGCACGGGCCCGCCCGGCCGGTCTGGAGATGTCGGAGCAGGACCGGATCCGTGCCCAGGTTATGAGCCACTACGAGGCCGCACACTAGACGTGCCGTGCGCAGCGGTTTTACAGTGAGCCCATCCCCACCCATCGGAATGGCCGCTGACCTGCGGATACTAAATTGCCCGCCGCGTGAAATCCGCCCGCTGTCCGTGTGGCGTCCGTAGTTTCCGAGTGTGCCTGGTCAGCGCGATGCACCTTTTGGATCACGTCCCGCGAAGTCCAGCTGAGTCCCGCTGCGTCCAATTCTCCGCTGCCACCCGCCGTCCCCCGCCCGCTGGGCTTATTACTGTGGCGCCGACTGCGGCAGCCGACGGTCGGACTGGGGCGGCAGGACAGGGCGCCTGATACCGCCACCCCAGACCTGCGCCGCCACCGGGCGCAGGCCCCCCGCTGGCCACCAGTTCGACCCGTCCTGGGCGGCCTGATCAACGAATACACCCGCGCCGTCTGACTCTCGAGAACCCGCAGGTCACCGGCCAAATCGTATTTTCGAGCGGCACAGGATGACCACCACGACCAGGGAAGGTCAGCGCTGGCTGGAATCGCTGCGATGGCGCCGTTATCGATTGCAGCTGCTCACCGGGACGACCTGCGTGACGCCCGTGTACTTCAGGTTGTTACTGGCTGGCACGCAATTGGTCTGCCCGTGGTGAACCACGATCACCTCGGTCAGCGCGGGCGAGACTGTTCCCGCGATGACCGCCCTGATCGCCAGCACGGCGATCAGCGCTGCCGCTATCACGCCCGCGGTCCTGGATGCATGCAGGTAGACCCTGCGGCGGTCGGCGCTTGTCGTGCTGCGTTCCTTGTAGATCTCCCAGCGCTTCTTCCCTGCCTCGCGCTCGGCCTGCTCGCGCTCAGCGTCCCTGCGGTCGGGCCGCATCGCGAGCCAATTCGCGATGCCGGACCATGCCCGCATCCACCCGGGCCGGTCGTCCTTGGGCCGGTCGTCCTTGGGCTGGTCGTCCTCGGGCTGGTCGTCCTTGGGTCGGTCGTCCTTGGGCCCGACTGGTGGCGGTATGTTTCCGAGACCGCCCCAGGTGGCCTGGCCGCCGTATATCACTGCGATCACCGTGACCGCGAAGACCAGGCCTACTAGGACTATCAGGATCACCTGCAATGGCCCGCTATCAGTCACCCCGGTAACCAGCTCACCGCCCTTGAGCAGTACCACCGAGCCGAGCAGGCCGAGGAGCGTGGTCAGCACGCCCAGCTAGACACGGGCCGACGCCTGGACGCGTTCCAGCCGGCTGCGCTCGAACTTCTGGAGGTCTCTGCTCCACCGCTTCACCTCCGCAGGAGATATCTGATCGCCTTGCCCGGACAGCCCCTGGACGTCGTCAGCATCTGTCACGTTCCCGTCCCTCCCCGCGCAGTTCACTGCATATCCTGCGCCCAGCGCGCTGTCGGCGTCAGCAAACCTGTGCACCGGCAGCAGAGACCCAGCTGGCCGATTCGGCTACCGAGGCCGAGCACCTGGCCGCGCTCGGCTGGTGGGAGCGGGAGGTGGCGCGGCTGTGCGCCGAGCTGGCGATGCTGCACCGTGCCAAGTACCGGGATTACCGGCGCTGGCGGGATGGTCACCGCGCCTGGGTTCAGGAGTACGGCATGCGCCCGGTCCCGCCGACCGGGGCCGTAATCCTGCGCATCCGTCCGAGCGTCTTCATAGCGCCCATCGTCATGGAGGTCACCGTGATCGAGCCCCCCGCCCCCGGCGACGACGGCTATGCCCCGCCAGCTCCCGCGCGGCCTGCCTGTATTGCTCCAGAACTCCGCGCGGAGGCTGTGACCTGCGGTTTGGCCTGCTGACCGTGATGAGGCAAGATCGCGGTCGTGCCGATTCGACTTCTGTACCTCACCATCATCCAGGTCTTTGGCTGGCTGCACCTGCTAAGCCGCGGCCAGGCGTCGAAGGACGCCGAGATCATGGTGCTCCGTCATGAGGTAGCGGTCCTGCGTCGCCAGGTCACCCGTCCCAGGCCAGACTGGGCCGACCGGGCGGTCCTGGCCGCGCTGGCCCGCCTGCTGCCAGCCGGCCTGCGCGGTCATCGCCTGGTCACGCCGGGCACGCTGCTGGCCTGGCACCGCCGCCTCATCCAGCGCAAGTGGGCGTACCCGAGCCAGCCCGGCCGGCCGCCGGCCAGCAAGGAAATCCGCGACCTGGTACTGCGGCTGGCACGGGAGAACCCCGCCTGGGGATACCGGCGCGTGCACGGCGAGCTATCCCGGCTCGGCCACCACATCAGCGCGGCAACGGTCCGGCGGATCCTCCGCGCCGCACACAGACCAGCGCCCCGCGGCTACGACACCTCCTGGCGGGCGTTCCTGCGCGCACAGGCGCACGGGTTGCTGGCCTGCGACTTCTTCCACGTTGACACGATCTTCCTCCGCCGCCTGTACGTGCTGTTCGCCATGGAGGGTGGCCACCCGGCACGTACACGTCCTCGGCGTCACCGCCCATCCCGATGGCGCCTGGACCGCTCAGCAGGCCCGCAATCTGGTCATGGACCTCGGCGACCGGACCAGGTCATTCCGCTTCCTCATCCGGGACCGCGACGCCAAGTTCACCGGCTCCTTCGACGAGATCTTCGCCAGCGAAGGCGTGAAAATAGTGAAGATCCCACCGCAGACGCCGCGGGCGAACTGTTACGCCGAGCGGTGGGTGCGCACAGCACGGGCCGAGTGCACTGACCGGATGCTCATCTACGACGAACGGCACCTGCGATCGGTCCTCCGCGGATACGCCGGCCATTACAACCGGCACCGGCCCCACCAGTCCCGCCAGCAGCGCCCGCCCGACCAGGAAATCCAGGCCACCGCTCCGCTGAACCTGCCAGTCCGGCGGCGGACGGTACTCGGCGGCATGATCAGCGAGTACTACCAGGCTGCCTAGCCGAAATCTGAAACCCAAGGTCAAGGACCATGCGACTAGTTTTGAAGCGGTACAGGCGTAGGCCCGCGAGGCCGCCTAGCCCGCGGCGCGGCACGGCAGCCTGCGGACTCAGGCAGTCCGTGCACAGGTGATGCGTGCCGGGCAGCCAGAGGTACACACTGGATAGTGTCCGGGCATTCGCGTAGTGCCGTGGCGCCGCCCCAGAGGGGACGAGCATGAGCTCGCCGGTGTATTCCGATCTGCTAGTGGACGGCGCGGACGTGGAGCGCCTTGTCAGTGGCCAGCATCACGACCCGCACCATCTGCTCGGCGCTCATCCGGAACGCGACGGCGCCGGGCACGACCGGGTGGTGATCCGCGGATGGCGCCCTGATGCGACCGGCATGGTCATCCTGGCTGGCGGGCAGCGGATCGAGATGGGCCGCGTGCATCCGGCCGGGGTGTTCGCCGGAGTGCTGGAGGGCCCGGACATCCCGGATTACCGCCTCGAGGTGACCTACCCGGACGGTGCCGTGGTCGTGGTCGACGATCCCTACCGGTACTGGCCCACGCTCGGGCAGTTCGACCTGCACCTGCTGGCCGAGGGCCGGCACGAGGGACTCTGGCGCCATCTCGGGGCGCAGGTGCGCGTGCACCAGGGAGCATCCGGCACGTCGTTCGCGGTGTGGGCGCCCGCCGCACGGGCGGTGCGGGTCGTGGGCGACTTCAACGGCTGGGACGGGCGCATCCACCCGATGAGAGCGCTGGGTAGCTCCGGGGTCTGGGAGATCTTCGTGCCCGAGGTCGGCCCCGGCGTGCACTACAAGTACGAGGTAGTGGGCCAGCAGGGACATGTGAGCCTGCGGGCGGACCCGTTCGCCTTCGCCACCGAGGTGCCGCCGGCCACTGCCAGCATCGTCACCCAGAGCCGGTACGAATGGCAGGACGCTGCGTGGTTCGCCCGCCGGGAGACCACTGACCTGCTGCACGCTGCGATCTCGGTCTATGAGTGCCACCTGGGCTCGTGGCGGCTAACCGGGGACGGCGATGGCGGCTGGCGGCCGCTGACGTACCGTGAGGCCGCCGAGGTGCTGCCCGCGTACCTCAGCGACCTCGGCTTCACCCACGTCGAGTTCCTCCCGATTGCGGAGCACCCGTTTTCCGGCTCCTGGGGTTATCAGGTGACGGGGTTCTATGCGCCGACGGCCCGGCACGGGACGCCCGACGACTTCCGGTACCTGGTCGACCGGCTGCACCAGGCAGGCATCGGGGTCCTGGTCGACTGGGTCGCCGGGCACTTCCCCAAGGACGACTGGGCGCTGGCGCGCTTCGATGGCACGGCACTGTATGAGCACGTCGATCCCCGCATGGGTGAGCACCCGGACTGGGGCACGCTGGTGTTCAACTACGGGCGCCACGAGGTCCGGAACTTCCTGATCGCGAACGCACTGTTCTGGATCGAGGAGTTCCACCTCGACGGCCTGCGCGTCGATGCGGTCGCCTCGATGCTCTACCTGGATTACTCGCGCCGGGAGGGGGAGTGGGTCACCAACCGGTTCGGCGGCCGGGAAAACCTGGAAGCCATCGACTTCGTCAGGGAATGCAACGAGGTCGTCTACCGGCACCACCCCTCCGTCATGATGGTCGCCGAGGAGTCCACTTCCTGGCCGGCTGTCTCCCGCCCGACTTACCTGGGCGGGCTCGGCTTCGGGTTCAAATGGAACATGGGGTGGATGAACGACACGCTGGTGTACTTCTCCAAAGATCCTGTGCACCGCCGTTACCACCATCACGAGCTCACGTTCGCCCTGCTGTACGCGTTCAGCGAGAACTTCATCCTGCCGCTGAGCCACGACGAGGTCGCGCACGGCAAGGGATCGCTGCTCGGCAAGATGCCCGGCGACCGCTGGCAGCAATTCGCGAACCTGCGCGCGCTGCTGGCCTGGATGTGGGCGCATCCCGGCCGGCCGCTGCTGTTCATGGGCGGCGAGATCGCCCAGAACGGCGAGTGGCGGCATGACAGCAGCGTCGACTGGCACCTGCTGGACTATCCGGAGCACGCCGGGATGCACGCACTGGTCCGCGCGCTCAACACGGTGTACCGGCACGAGCCCGCGTTGTGGGAGCAGGACTTCGACTGGACCGGGTTCCGCTGGATCGACCCCAACGACGCAGATCACAGCGTGCTGTCGTTCCTCCGGTTCCCGGCGGGAGGCGGCCGGCCCGTCGCCTGCGTCGCCAACCTGACGCCGGTGCCCCGGCATGACTATCGCGTCGGACTTCCGCACCCGGGGAAGTGGGTGGAGATCCTCAACTCCGACAGCGCGGATTTCGGCGGCAGCAATGTCCTCGCCCGTGCCGTCACCGCCGGGGCCCCGGGCTGGAACGACCTCGAGTACTCCGCTGCGCTCACGCTGCCGCCCCTTGGCGTCCTGTGGCTCGCTCACGAGCCGGAAACCGGCCTGCCCGCAGCGGATCCCGATGGTTCCGCGACGCCCGGTATCTGAACGCGGCGACCGGGGCCAGCCAGCGGGCCGGCCCGGACCTGTACCGCTCCAAAACTCGTCGCGTGTTGTCTGACCTGCAGGTTCGTGGAGTTGTTCATGCGGCCCTGTAGTACTCGTTGATCACACCGCCGAGCACTTTCCGTCGCTGCACGGGTGCTTGGAGGGGCATGACGACTGGCATGTCGTGGTCGGGTGGTCGTTGCTGGCGGGACTGGTGCGGGCGGTGACCGTTGTAATGGCCGACGTATGTTGCGAGCACCGTCCGCAGGTGCCGTTCGCCGTAGATCAGCATCCGGCCGGTGCACTCAGACCGTACGGTGCGCACCCACCGCTCGGCATAGCAATTGGCTCGCGGCGTCCGCGGCGGGATCTTGACTACTTTCACGCCTTCGCCGGCGAAGATTTCGTCGAACACGCGAGTGAACTTGGCGTCGCGATCGCGGATGAGGAAGCGGAACGACGCGATCTCGTCACCGAGGTCCATGGCGAGGTTACGGGCCTGCTGCGCTGTCCATGCGCCATCCGGGTGGGCGGTCACGCCGATGATGTGCACCCGCCGGGTCGCCACCTGCATGACGAACAGCACGTACAGGCGGGTGAGAAAGATCGTGTCCACGTGGAAAAAGTCGCAGGCCAGCAGGCCGTCGGCTTGGGTGCGGAGGAACGCCCGCCAGGAGGTGTCCAGATGGCGGGGAGCCGGCCGTTGGCGGTGTGCCCGCAGGATCCGACGCACGGT
Organism: Streptosporangiaceae bacterium; assembly: GCA_052146815.1. GTDB lineage: Bacteria > Actinomycetota > Actinomycetes > Streptosporangiales > Streptosporangiaceae > DATJZH01. Next base: position 72,541 of record JBKQMG010000122.1, read on the forward strand.
TGCTGCGCTTACGTGGTGGCCGAGCCGGGTGAGTTCCCCGTGCACCCTGCGATACCCCCAGGCCGGGTTCTCCCCCGCGAGTCGCAACACCAGGTCCCGGAACTCCCGCGTGGGCCCAGGGCGTCCTGGCCGATTCGGATAGGTCCATGAACGTACGACCAGACGGCGGTGCCAGGCCAGCAGCGTCCCAGGCGTGACGAGCCGGGCTCGCAGCGCCGCTGGCAGCAACCTGGCCAGCGCGGACAGGACCGCCCGGTCAGCCCAGTCCGGCTTCGGCCGGGTGACCTGACGCCGCAGCACTGCGACCTCGTGCCGGAGCACCATGATCTCGGCATCCTTGGACGCCTGCCCGCGGCCCAGCAGCGCGAGCCAGCCGAACACCCGGGTCACGATCAGGTAGAGCAGACGAAGAGCCATGAACCGCGGTCCTGGCGCATGTGCCAGGCTCCCCAAGCAGCAGGTCACAGCCCAAGCACGGAATTCTGGAGCAGTACAGGGCACTTCCGCCGCTCGTCCTACGGCGGCAGGTTCTTCCGGCCCGCTGCCGACGGCCGATACCCGGCGCGGGCGAAGAAGCCCGCTGCCCGGGTCCTGGCCGACGCGGCAGCCCCGTTTCCCGGCAGGCCGGTCCCGCCGTGGCCGCCCGCCGTGCCGGGGGAGCCGTTCCGGCCACCGGCAGGCCGCGGCATCGCCCGGCTGATCAGTGATACACGGGCCGGATGCTGTCCGCACTGCGGACGGTCTTGCCCGCGACGCCTCGACGGCCGGCTGATCTCGCACAACGCTAGCGGCAGTCAGTGCCGGGGGAGTGGCGAGCTGCCCGCCGAGGACGCCACGGTCGCGTCCTGGCTGCCGGTCCTGCCCGGTCTCACGCCGCACGGCCTGCGGCACGGCCACCAGACCTGGATGGAAGAAGCAGGAATCAGCGACCTGCTGCGCGCTGAGCGGATGGGCCACGCGGTGCCCGGAATGCGCGGCGTCTACGGGCATGTCAGCCCGGCCATGCGGGCCACCCTCAAGGCCGACCTGCAGCAGCGCTGGGAGATGTCCCTAGTGGAGCGGGCGCGGATCTCCGAGCGCTCGATCGTGCCCGTCCTGGACGCGCTACTCGCGGCCCGTCAGGAGCCCGCGACCAAGATCCGCTCCCATTTGGCTCCCAAAATCGGACACCGTAGGAAGGGAAGAGATGAGTAACGATCACTCGCACCGCGCTGACCTGGGCAAACTATGGTGGGCGGTACTGGGATTGAACCAGTGGCCTCTTCCGTGTCAGGGAAGCGCTCTCCCGCTGAGCTAACCGCCCGCGAGGCGGAAGCGGGAATCGAACCCGCGTACAGGGCTTTGCAGGCCCTTGCCTAAGCCACTCGGCCATTCCGCCAAAAGCTGACCCCGTCTCGGAGTTCGCCCCGGTACCGAAGAGCCGCGCGGATCTCCGCTCGCGAGACGCGTCCGGCACCTCGAGCGGACGACGGGATTCGAACCCGCGACCCTCACCTTGGCAAGGTGATGCTCTACCACTGAGCCACGTCCGCACAGCCCCGCCAAGGCGAGGCGCAGCACGCCGGCCCTCGGCCGGCGTGCTTCAGAACTGTAGCCGATCCTGCCCGTGCCGCAAACTCCGATACTCGCGAAAATGCGCCTGACCGCTTGAATCCGAGCGTAGCGACGACGACGGCGGCTGCGACTGGGCCGCGCGGCGCCCAAGCGGCCGGCGCGCCTGACGTGGCAGTGGCGTCCGGGTGGCCGGCGGCCACCGGAGATGGCACGCTGACAGGCATGCGAACTGTGATCGTCAATGGCGACGCGCTCACCATCCAGGACGTAGTAGACGTCGCGGCCGGCGCCGCCCGCGCCGAGCTGGGACCCGAGGTCGAGGCCCGGATGCGGCCCAGCCGCGAGGTGGTGACCGCGGCCATTGCCGGCGACGCTCCCGTCTACGGGGTCAATACCGGGTTCGGCGCCCTCGCCGACACCAGGGTCGGCGAGGAAGACCTGACCCAGCTCCAGGCCGCGATCGTCGTCTCGCACGCGGCAGGCACCGGGGCGCCGCTGGACGACGAGGCCGTCCGGGCGATCCTGCTGCTGCGCGCGCGGACGCTCGCGGCCGGCTACTCGGGCGTGCGGAGTGAGCTCCCGGCCCGGCTGCTGGACATGCTGAACCTCGGCCTGCTGCCGGTCATCCCCGGCAAGGGCTCGGTGGGGGCTTCGGGCGATCTGGCCCAGCTGGCGCACCTGGCCCAGCCGCTGATCGGGGCCGGGCGGCTGCGCACCCGCGGCGACGGCCCGCAGGGCCGCCCGGCGGCCGAGGTGCTGGCCGAGCACGGTCTCGCGCTGCTGACCCTGGCGCCCAAGGAAGGCCTGTCGCTGGTCAACGGGACCGAGCCGATGCAGGCCCTGCTGGCGTTCTCGGTGCGCGACGCCGAGCTGCTCGTCCGGATCGCCGACGTCGCCTGCGCTATGTCGATCGAGGCACTGCTGGGCACGGACCGCCCCTACGACGAGCGGGTCCAGGTGATCCGGCCGCATCCCGGCCAGCTGCGCAGCGCCGCGGCCCTGCGCGGCCTGCTGTCCGGCTCGGGGCTGGTGGCCAGCCACCGGGAAAGCAGGCATGCGGTGCAGGACGCCTACTGCCTGCGGTGCGCGCCGCAGGTGCACGGCGCGGTCCGCGACGTCCTGGATTACGCGCGGCGCGTTATCGACACCGAGCTCGGCGCGGTGGTCGACAACCCGGTGATCGTCCCGGACGGCGAGGTCATGACCACCGGCAATTTCCACGGCGAGCCGCTGGCCTTTGCCGCCGACATGCTCGCCATAGCCATCTCTGAGCTGGCCAGCATCAGCGAGCGGCGGCTGGACCGCATGCTGGACCCGGCCTTCTCCCGTGGGCTCCCGCCGTTCCTGGCCCCGGCCGCCGGCACGAACTCGGGCTTCATGCTCGCTCAGTACACCGCCGCGTCCCTGGTCAGCGAGAACAAGGTGCTCGCTCATCCGTCCAGCGTGGACACCATCCCGACCTCCGGGAAGCAGGAGGATCACGTCTCGATGGGCTGGACGGGCGTGCGCAAGCTGCGCGAGGTGGTCGCCAACGTCCGTACCTGCCTGGCCGTGGAGCTGCTCTGCGCAGCTCAGGGCATCGACATGCGGGCCGACATCGCGGCGCCCGCCGCGCCGCTGGCGGCCGTGCACGCGGCGATCCGGGCGCAGGTGCCGGTGATGGAAGTGGACCGGGAGATCGCCGCGCAGATCGCCGCGGTCGACGAGCTTCTGCCCGTGCTGCGGGAGACGGCGAGCATCCACTGCGCCGCGTTGCGCTAGGTTTCACCCGTGGCGGTGTGGGTGAACGGGGAGCTGCTCCCCGACGACGAGGCCAGGATTTCCGTCTTCGATCACGGGCTGGTGACCGGGGACGGCGTCTTCGAGACGATCAAGGTGAGCGAGGGCGTCCCGTTCGCGCTGACCCGCCACCTGGACCGGCTGGCCCGCTCGGCAGCCGGCCTGAGCCTGCCCGGGCCGGACCTTGACCGGATCAGGGCCGCCGCCTTCGCCGTGATCGAGGTTTCCGGCCACCCGCGGCTGGCGCGCCTGCGGGTCACCGTCACCGGCGGGATCGCGCCGCTGAGCTCCGAGCGCGGCAGCGCCCCGCCCACGGTGATCGTGGCACTCGCCGGGCTTTCGCCGGCGGCTCCGGCCGTTGATGTGACGATGGTGCCCTGGCCGCGCAATGAGCACGGCATCCTCGCGGGCCTGAAAACTACGTCCTACGCAGAAAATGTGCGGGCGCTCGCCTACGCCGCCGAGCGGGGCGGCCACGAGGCCATCTTCGCCAACACGGCCGGGAATCTGTGCGAGGGCACCGGGACGAACGTGTTCGTGGTGGCCGGTGGCCGGCTGGTCACGCCGCCGCTGTCGGCCGGCTGCCTGGCCGGAGTCACCAGGGCACTGGTGATCGAGTGGGCGGGCGCCGCCGAGGAAGACCTGCCGGCCGGCGCACTCGCCACGGCGGAGGAAGCCTTCCTTTCCGGGACCACCCGTGATGTGCAGCCGATCCGGACGGTGAACGGGACGACGCTGCCGGCCGCGCCGGGTCCGGTGACCCGGAAAGCGGCCGAGGTATTTGCGATGCGGGCGGCGGAGTCGCCCGATCCGTAAATCGCTTGATACCTCACTGCGGCGCAAAGGGGAGCCTTTTGCAGCAGAAAGGCAATTATGCGCGCCAGAGCAGCTCGTCAAGCTCGCTGTCGAGGTTGATAAAGTCGATCTCCCGTCCTGCCGGGATGACCTCGAAGGTGCGCTGGAGGAACTCAGCCGTCGCGCTGAGGGGGGCCTCGAAGTGCGCCTCGCCGAACGGGGATGACAGCGCCAGATTCAGTACTTCCTCGCCGTGCTCCTCGCCCGGCCAGACCTGAACGTCGCCCTCACCGGCCGGGCCCTCGAGGCCTACGGCCAGCAGGTCGCGGGCGAAGATCCATTCCACCGGCTCGTCCATGCCCACGTGGAAGGCCATCCGGATGGCGTACGGGTCGTCGGCGCTGTAGTACAGGCTGGCGACGAGCGGTACCGCCCCGTGCTCGGGCACCACCAGACTGAGTCCAAGTTCAGCGGACACGGTATCGCTGCTGTTCATCATCTCGTCAAGCCTTTGCCTTGTGGTGTCCCGATTGCCGGGCTTCGCTATTACTGTGCGGTTGCCTATCACTTATGCGCGTAGGTGCCGCCGGAATATTCATCGCAGTGTTTAGTTCCGCGATTCGTGCCGCTCGTAACCTCGGTCACTGATCAACAAACCGGCTGCGACCTGGTCAAACGCTTATGGAAAATAGAACACCGATTTCGGCGCCGACTGTTCCTCTGTTCAGCGCCTTGAAATGTGATGTTCGTCTCATCAGGCAACCTATTGGTCGCCTTGCGCGTCGGGGGGGTTACGCATAGTAATCAGGCGGTACCATATAGCGGATTTTTGCCTGATACGCCCACCACCTCGGTTCTTTCTGCGTCGCGGATAGTGACAAGCAGCGATATCAAGCTCTATGTCGGCTTCCCGATCTCGCCGGATCTACGCATTGAGGTTCCGGCCGGGAAGATCTGAGCTTCCGGGCGGGAAGGACTCAGCTTCCCGGCCGGGAAGAACTCGCCCGCTCAGCCGGGTGCGGCGGGCGGACCAGGCGAGCGGTCCAGGGAGGCGGAGCCCATGCCGGCGGTGAGCAGGCAGCCGAAGAGGTGTGCTCGGCGCCGGCGACCGGGCGGACGCGGATGCGCTAATCTGTGAACGCCCGGTGGACGCAGGTCCGTGCCGGGCGCGGGCGATTGGCTCAGCGGGAGAGCGCCTCGTTCACACCGAGGAGGTCACTGGTTCGATCCCAGTATCGCCCACCTCAGCGCAGCCGGCCTTAGGTCGGCCGTGCCCGCGTTGTTCTTGCCCCTGGGTGGTCAAAGCGGTGACCCTGACCGAGATCCCCGATGAGCCCGGACTGCGTCGACCGTAGGACCCGATGTCAGCCGCTGCCGTCATATAGGATCGTGGCATGAGCCGCTGGGAGCCAAACGCGCGGGGCCGGCTCGAGCAGGCGGCACTGGAGCTCTACAGCGAGCGCGGGTTCGAACAGACCACGGTAGCGGACATCGCCAGGCGGGCGGGGCTCACGGAGCGAACGTTCTTCCGGCACTTCGCCGACAAGCGCGAGGTTCTGTTCTGGGGTGCGGGTGCACTGCAGGAGCTCCTCGTGGGCGCTGTCGCCGCCGCGCCTGAGTCCGCCGGGCCGCTCGACGCGGTCGCCGTGGCCCTCGAGGCCACCGACGCCGTATTTGAGGAGCGGCGCGAGAGCGTCCGGCACCGCCAGGCCGTCATCGCCGCGAACGCGGAGCTCCAGGAGCGCGAGCTGATCAAGCTCGCATCACTCGCCTCGGCGATGGCCGGCGCGCTGCGTCGGCGCGGCGTCAAAGACCCAGCCGCGAGTCTGACTGCCGAGGCAGGGATGGCTGTTTTCAGGATCGCGTTCGAACGCTGGATCAGCGAAACCAGCCAGCGAGACTTGTCCCAATGCATCCGAGAGTCGCTCGACGAGCTCAAAGCCGTGACCGCGGGCAGATGATCACGGGCGGGGCCGGGCGCGAATTCACCGAGCCGATTCCTGAACGCAGCATTGCAGATCGTTTACCCGCAAGCCGGTTCCCTGCCTGCGGCCGGGGGTAAGTCCTGTTACGCTAAGTAACTATGAGGCAGCGGAACGTAACGCATGGTGATCGCAGTGACGGGCCGCGCCACAGACGGGGGAGCAGCGTGGCTGGTGGGGGACCCGGCAGGCAGCGAGCGGATCGGGAATCACAGGAGGGCGCCTCGAAGGCGCGCAAGCCGAAAGCGCAGATCATAGCGCTCGGAGCCGCGGCGGCCCTGGTGGCCGCGGCAGCGGGGACCTACGCACTGACTCACTCGGGGGCGGGTCAGTCAGCAGTGTCCACCGCGGCTCACGTTCAAGTCGGCCACGCGGCTGCGCCCAAGGCGCAGTCCCTCACGGTTCTCTCGGTCACGCCGGCCGCCGGGACCAGGCACGTCATCGGCGGCGAGCCGATCGAGGTTCAGTTCTCGGTCCCGCTCGCCGCCGGCTCCCCACCACCGGTGCTGAGGCCGGCCATCGCAGGCCGGTGGAGCATCGCCGGTGCCACCATGACCTTCACCCCGGACGAGCCGTTCAGGCCGGGCGCGCAGGTCACGCTCCGGGTGCCCGCGGGCGAGCACGGAGTCCGCTCGGCGACCGGCAGTCAGCTGGCCGCCGCGGTGGTCACAAGGTTCCGGGCCGCGCCCTACAGCGGGCTGCGTCTCGCCGAGCTGCTGGCGCAGCTCGGTTACCTGCCGCTGAATTGGGCTCCGGTGGCAGGCACCGGCCACTTTGCGGAGGACGCCAGCGCCGGGCAGTCGCAGACCGCCCTGGTGTACAGCCCGCCGGCCGGGACTTTCACCTGGCGCAAGGGATACCCCTACGCGCTGACCAGCCAGTGGGCGCCGACCACCTCCGACGTGGTGGTCAGGGGCGCGGTGATGGCGTTCCAGTACCAGCATGGCCTCACGCCCAACGGGGAGATCGGGCCGAAGTTCTGGAGCGCCCTGTTCAGGGCGGCCGCCAGGGGCCAGCGCAACGCCGTCGGCTACACCTATGCTCTTGCCAGCAAGGCCCTGCCGGAGACGCTGACCATCTGGCATGACGGCCGCCAGGTGTTTCGCAGCCTGGCGAACACCGGGATCCCGGTCTCGCCGACGGCCGACGGCACCTTCCCGGTCTACCTGAAGTACCGCTTCCAGATCATGCAGGGCACGAACCCGGACGGCAGCACTTACGCCGACCCGGTGTCGTTCGTGTCCTACTTCAACGGCGGCGACGCGGTGCACTACTTCCCGCGCGGCTCCTACGGCTTCCAGCAGAGCCTCGGGTGCGTCGAGCTCCCGTACGGCGCCGCCGAGCAGGCCTACCCATACCTCACCTACGGCAGCCTCGTCACTGTCTCAGGCTGATACGAAAGCGGTGCGCCGGGCGGCCTGGCCGCCCGGCCAGCACCTCTCACCCGTGAGCAGCTGAGCGTCAGCTCCAGCGCCCGGGCCGGTAAATCCGGCCCGGGCGCTCGCGTTGCGCTGAAATCCGGACCCGGTCACAGCCCGTCATGGAACCGCTGTCGCAGTCCGTCACGAAACTGTAACCGTTGCTCAGTAAAGTCTTGATATCGTCGGCACGCCGAGTGTGCGCGCGCCGTTTAAAGTCGCAGATGCGGCTCTAATGCCCACATTCCGCACGAGGCAGCTACTGCCCGCCGCATCCGGCGGGCCCGCATGGCGAGGGGGACTGCGTGTTCGGATCGGGAGCGCTGCGCGGCAAGGTGGTCGTGCTGGGCGCTGTGCTGGTCTGCCTGCTGGGGGCAGGGACCTGGATCGCCCTGACCCATGCCCCGGCACAGGCGGCCGGGAAGGTCCGGGCGACGAGCCGGGAACGCGAGTACAAGAAGGCCAGTGACGCCCTGCCCGGCCCGTTCCGGGTGGTGTCCGTCAGTCCGGCGCAGCACGCCACGGGGGTCAACGGCGGCGCCGCGGTCGAGGTGACGTTCTCGGCCCCGCTCACCAGCGGCTCGCCGATGCCAGCGCTGCGCCCGCACGTCGCGGGCACTTGGCAGCGTGCGTCGGCCGACACGCTGAAGTTCACGCCGGCCGGCGGATTCGGCCAGCACGAGCGCGTCCGGCTGCGGATACCGGACGGCGCGGCCGGAGTGCAGTCAGCCCGTGGCGGCTCGCTGGCGAGTCCGGTCACCGTGAGCTTCCGTACCGGCAGCTATTCCCGGCTGCGGCTGGACCAGCTGCTGGCCCAGCTCGGCTACCTGCCCCTCACCTGGAGCCCGGCGTCGGCAGGCGCGGGGACCCAGACCGCCGCATCGAACCAGGCCAGCACCGCCAGCCAGACCAGCACCGACGGCCAGCAGAGCGCGGCCGCGGAGCACAGCGCCGCATTCGATCCGCCGGCCGGCACCTTTTCCTGGAAGTCCGGCTACCCGGCCGAGCTGAGGCACTTCTGGCACGGCGGCAAGGCCAGCAGCCTGATCGTCAAGGGCGCGCTGATGGCCTTCGAGGCCGATCACGGGCTTCTCCTCGACGGCGTCGCGGGCACCCAGGTGTGGAACTCCTTGTTCACGGCCGCGACCAGGGACCAGGTCAATCAGCACGGCTACACCTACGCGGTGGCGCGGCAGAAGACGCCCGAGACGCTGACGATCTGGCATAACGGCCGTAAGGTGTTTCGCAGCCTGGCCAACACCGGCATCCCGGTGTCGCCCACCACCATCGGCACGGCCCCGGTCTACCTGCGGTACCGGTTCCAGATCATGCGCGGCACCAACCCGGACGGATCCCAGTACGCTGACCCGGTCGACTTCGTGTCCTACTTCCGGGCCGGCGAGGCCGTCCATTACTTCCCCCGCTACTCCTACGGCTTCCAGCAGAGCCTGGGCTGCGTCGAGCTGCCCTGGAACGCGGCGGCGAAGGCGTGGCCGTACCTTACCTATGGCAGCCTGGTCAGCGTCAACGCTCCGTAGCAGGGGACCTCGGGGAACCGCGCCCCGGACCGACGGCGAGTGCGGCGGCCCGGGTGGGCGCGGCTGACGCCGGGCCCGCCCGTGGCGCGGGCAGCTGCGCCGCCCCGGGGGTGCGTCGGCTCAGCCCGATACTGACGCGCGCCGTGCGCGCCGCATCGATAGCATCGGGACACGGGGTAACCGCGCCGCACCTGCGAGAAGCCAAGGAGCCCAGCCGTGCCTGCCGACAAGCTGCACATCACCCTCGCCGCCCGCGAGCACGTGGTGGAAGCCGGCACGACGGCCGGCAGCGCCCTGGCTGACCCGGCGCTGGCCGGACCGGACGCCGGCGGCAAGAGCGTCATCGCCGCCCGGGTCAGCGGCGCGCTGCGCGACCTGGCCTGGCCGCTCGCCGACGGCGACGTGGTCGAGCCGGTGGATATCGCCAGTCCGGACGGGCTGGCGATCTTGCGGCATTCTACCGCGCACGTGCTGGCGCAGGCGGTCCAGGACATCTTCCCCGACGCCAGGCTGGGCATCGGGCCGCCGGTCGAGAACGGCTTCTACTACGACTTTGACGTCGCCAGCCCGTTCAGCCCGCAGGACCTCAAGGCGGTCGAGCAGCGGATGCGCCAGATCGTCAAGCAGGGCCAGCTCTTCCAGCGCCGGGTCGTCAGCGACGACGAAGCGCGGGCCGAGCTGGCCGCTGAGCCCTACAAGCTTGAGCTGATCGGGCTCAAGGGCGGCGCCGCCGACGACGAGGCGGTCGAGGTCGGCGGCAGCGAGCTGACCATCTATGACAATGTGGACGCCGGCTCGGGGCAGCTGTACTGGAAGGACCTGTGCCGCGGCCCGCACCTGCCCACCACCCGGCGGATCCCGGCGTTCAGGCTGATGCGGACCGGGGGCGCGTACTGGCGGGGGAGCGAGAAGAACCCGCAGCTGCAGCGGATCTACGGCACCGCGTGGCCGTCGCGCGAGGCGCAGGACGAGCACCTGCACATGCTGGCCGAGGCGGAACGGCGCGACCACCGCAAGCTCGGCACCGAGCTCGACCTGTTCTCCTTCCCGACCGAGATCGGCAGCGGCCTGCCGGTGTTCCACCCCAAGGGCGGCACCGTCCGGCGGGTCATGGAGGAGTACTCGCGGCAGCGGCATGAGGAGGCGGGGTATGAGTTTGTCAATACCCCGCACATCACCAAGTCGGACCTGTTCGAGACATCAGGGCACCTCAGCTGGTTTGCCGAGGGCATGTTCCCGCCCATGGAGCTCGAAGGCGCAAAGTACTACCTCAAGCCGATGAACTGCCCGTTCCACATCCTCATCTTCAAAGCGCGCGGGCGGTCCTACCGGGAGCTTCCGCTGCGCATGTTCGAGTTCGGCAGCGTCTACCGGTACGAGAAGTCAGGCGTCGTGCACGGCCTTACCCGGGTGCGCGGCATGACCCAGGACGATGCGCACATCTTCTGCACCCGCGAGCAGGTCGGGTCGGAGCTGCGCAGCCTGCTGTCGTTCGTTCTCGAGCTGCTGCGCGACTACGGGCTCAACGACTTCTACCTGGAGCTGTCTACCAGGGATGACACCAAGGAGAAGTTCGTCGGCAGCGATGAGGATTGGGAGCTGGCTACCAGGGAGCTGCAGGCGGCCGCCGAGGAGTCAGGCCTGGAGCTGGTGGCGGATCCGGGGGGCGCGGCGTTCTACGGACCAAAGATCTCGGTGCAGGCACGGGACGCGATCGGGCGGACCTGGCAGCTGTCGACCATCCAGGTCGATTACAACGAGCCGAAGCGGTTCGGCCTTGAATACCAGGCCGCCGACGGATCGCGGCAGCAGCCGATCATGATCCACCGGGCGCTGTTCGGGTCGGTCGAGCGATTTCTCGGCATCTTGCTTGAGCACTATGCGGGCGCCCTGCCGCCGTGGCTGGCGCCGGTCCAGGTGGTCGGCATCCCCATCGCTGACGCGCACGTGCCGTACCTGCAGGATGTCGCGGCCCGGCTGCGCGAGCAGGGGATCCGGGTCGAGGTCGACGCCGGGGACGACCGGATGCAGAAAAAGATCCGGACCGCCCAGCAGCAGAAAGTGCCGTACATGCTCCTGGCCGGGGACGATGACATCGCGGCGGGCGCCGTCTCGTTCCGCTACCGCAGCGGCGAGCAGAAGAACGGCGTGCCGGTCGCCGACGCCATCGCCGAGATCACCGCCGCGGTGGCGCAGCGGGTGCAGATCTGAGCGACCGCAACGCGGGGTCCGCGGCAGTGACGGAAGCCCGCCGTCCCTATGCTGTCGTCATGCCCGCCGCCGAATCCGATCAGCCCGCCCGGCGAGACCGCGGCGGCGAGCCCGCCGGGCGCGAGCAGCTGACCGCCCGGTACGGCGCTGAGCCGGAACTGGCGGGGCAGGACGGCATCGGCACGCCCGATGGCTTCGAGCGGCTCTGGACGCCGCACCGGATGGCCTACATCAAGGGCGAGAACAAGCCGGGCGGTTCCGACGACGAGCAGTGCCCGTTCTGCCGCATCCCGAGCCTCAGTGACGCCGACGGGCTGATCGTGGCCCGCGGCTCGCTGGTCTACGCGGTGCTGAACCTCTACCCCTACAACAGCGGCCACCTGCTGGTCGTCCCCTACCGGCACGTGCCGGACTACACCGACCTCGATGACGCCGAGACTGCGGAGCTGGCGGCGTTCACCAAGCGGGCGATGGGCACGCTGCGGAAGGTCTCCGGCGCGCAGGGCTTCAACATCGGCATGAACGCCGGCAGCGTGGCCGGCGCCGGCATCGCCGCGCACCTGCACCAGCACGTGGTGCCGCGGTGGGGCGGCGACTCGAACTTCATGCCGGTGGTCGGCCAGACCAAGGTCCTGCCGCAGCTGCTGGCCGACACGCTGGTCATGCTGGCCGAGGCGTGGCCCGCCGTCTGACCGCCCCCTCGTGCGGAGCCCAGCCCGTGATCGCGGAGAGTTCTCTGCGGTTTTCGGCAGCGAACTCTCCGCGATCATGCCGAAGTGCCCCGGAGTTAGGTGGCCTTGGCCGTGGCGGCCTGCTTGTCGGCCAGATGCGGGGGCAGCGGCTCGTACCGCAGGTAGGAGCGCGAGAACGAGCCGGTGCCGTGTGACATCGACCGCAGGTCGATCGCGTAGCGGGTGATCTCCAGCTCCGGGATCTCCGCCTTGACCAGGGTCCGGCCGCCCGCGACGGGCTCGGTGCCGAGGACCCGGCCGCGCCGGGAGGACAGATCGGACATGACGGCCCCGACGTAGTCGTCGGCGACGAGCACGGAGACCTCGTCGACCGGCTCGAGCAGCAGGACCTGCGCCTTCTCGCAGGCGTCCCGCAGCGCCGCCCGGCCCGCCTTCTGGAAGGCCATGTCCGAGGAGTCCACCGAGTGGGCCTTGCCGTCGAACAGCGTGACCTTCAGGTTCACCATCGGGTAGCCGGCCAGCACGCCCTGCTCCATCTGGGCGCGGACGCCCTTCTCGACAGACGGGATGAACTGCCGCGGCACCACCCCGCCGACGATCTTGTCGACGAACTCGAAGCCCGCGCCCGAGGGCAGCGGCTCGACCTCGATGTGGCAGATGCCGAACTCGCCGTGACCGCCGGTCTGCTTGACGTTCCGGCCGAGGCCGTGCGCGCGGGCGGCGACCGTCTCGCGCAGCGGGACCCGCAGCTCGACGGTCTCCACTTCCACGCTGTAGCGGCTGGACAGCCGGTCGAGCAGCAGGTCGGCGTGGGCCTCGCCCATGCACCAGAGCACCAGCTGGCGGGTCTCGGCGTTGTTCTCCAGCCGCAGGGTCGGATCCTCGGCTACCAGTCGGCCGAGCGCCTGGGACATCTTGTCCTCGTCGGCCTTGGATTTCGCCGCGATCGCCACCGGGAGCAGCGGCTCGGGGCTGGACCAGGGCTCCATCAGCAGGGGGCGGTCCTTGTCCGACAGCGTGTCACCGGTCTCGGCGCTGGCCAGTTTCGCGACTGCGCAGATGTCGCCGGCCGGGCACATCGCGATGGGGCGCTGCAGCTTGCCGAGCGGCGAGGAGAGGGCGCCCACCCGCTCGTCCTGATCATGGTCGGCGTGGCCGCGCTCGGCGCGGCCGTGCCCGGACACGTGCAGGACCGCGTCGGGGCGCAGTGTGCCGGAGAACACGCGCACCAGGCTGATCCGGCCGACGTACGGGTCGGCGGTCGTCTTCACGACCTCGGCCAGCAGCGGGCCGTCCGGGTCGCTGGTCAGGCCGGTCACCGGCTTGCCGTCGACGGTGCTCACGCCGGGCAGCGGGTGCTCCTGCGGCGCGGGAAAGGCCTGCGTCATCACCTCGAGCAGCTCCGACAGGCCGATCGCCAGCGGGGACGCGACGGCCAGCACAGGGTAGAAGCTGCCCCTGGCGACCGCCTTCTCCAGGTCCTCGATCAGCACCTTCGGGTCGATTTCCTCACCCGACAGGTACCGGTCCATGAGGCTCTCGTCTTCGCTCTCCTGGATGACCGCCTCGATCAGCGCGCTGCGCGCCTCGGCGAGCCGGCCGGCGTCGGCCTCGTCGGGCGCCTTCTCCTCGCGGGTGCCGCCCGAGTAGTCGAAGAAATGCTCCGACAGCAGCCCGATCAGGCCGCGTACGCCGCCCTGGGCGTCGGCGACCGGCAGGTACAGCGGGGCCACCGAGTCGCCGAACGCGTCCCGGCAGGCCTGCAGGGCCTCCTCGAAGTTCCCGCGCTGATGGTCGATCTTGGTGATGACGACCGCCCGCGGGGTGCCGACCGCGGCGCATTCTTCCCAGAGCATCCTGGTCAGGCCATCGACCCCGTCGGCGGCCGAGACGGTGAACAGCGCCGCGTCGGCGGCGCGCAGGCCCGCCCGCAGATCGCCGGTGAAGTCGGCGTAGCCGGGGGTGTCGAGCAGGTTCACCTTGACGCCGGCGTGCACGACCGGCGCCAGCGTGAGGTTGACCGAGCGCTGCTGGCGGATTTCAACCTCGTCGAAATCGCTGACCGTGGTCCCTTCCTCGACCCGGCCGGTCCGCTGAATCGTGCCGGCGTGGGCGAGAAGGGCCTCGGTCAGCGTCGTCTTCCCTGCTCCGGAGTGGCCGACCAGCACGACGTTGCGCACGCTGTCGGGCTGGCCGGCCGACGATGTCCTGCCCGCGGCTCCCGAACTGTGAGTTTTATCCGCCATCGCACGCGCCTCCTGTAGTTCCTGTTCGCCTGCTGCACGACCAGCCTTTACCTGCTGGTGCCGGGATCACAAGACCCGGGAGCAGAATCGCCGTGACGGCCCGGTCACCGCGTGCGGGCGGTGACCGGGGCCCACGCGGGGCGCAGGATGGCGGCGGTCTGCGGCTGCCCTGCCGGCCGCCGGCGCCCCGCCAGTAAGATCAGACGGCCATGCTCAGCGCGCTCAGACCCGCACTCGCCCGGCTGCTGACGCCAGTCGGCGAGTTGCTGGCGCATACTCCCGTCACGCCGAACGCCATCACCATCGTCGGCACGCTCGGCGTCTGCGCGAGCGCGCTGTCGCTGTTCCCGACCGGGCACCTGTTCGTCGGCACGGTGATCTGCACCGTATTCGTGCTGGCCGACATGCTCGACGGCGCGCTGGCCCGGGTTAAGGGCACCTCCGGCACCTGGGGCGCTTTCCTTGATTCCACCCTCGACCGGGTGTCGGACGCGGCGATCTTCGGCGGACTGGCCATGTGGTTCGTGCTGCGCGGGCACAATGCGGTGCTGGCGGGGGTGACGATTTTCTGCCTGGCCTCCGGTGCACTGGTGTCGTATGCGAAGGCGCGGGCCGAGGGCCTTGGAATAAGCTGCAATGTAGGAATTGCCGAGAGAACCGAGCGGCTGCTGATCGGACTAGTTGCCACGGGATTGTCCGGACTAGGCGTACCGTTTGTGCTTCCCGCGGGGCTCTGGCTGCTGGCAGTGCTCAGCACGATCACTTTCGGCCAGCGGGTTCTGGCTGTGCGCACCGCTGCGCTGGCCGGGAATCCTCCGCTGGCCGCGCAGGCAAATAAGACATCCGCCTCGGGAGGCAATGGGTGCCCGGACTGAAGGACAGGCTCACCGACGCCGCTTACGGTGCCGGCTGGTCGGTCATCTGCCGCGTGCCCGAGTCCTGGGCCGAGAGCGGCTTCCAGGCGTTCGCTGACATCGCCTGGCGCCGCCAGGGCCCCCGTGTGCAGGTGCTCGAGGGAAACCTGCGCCGCGTGGTCGGCACCGACGCCGACGGCGGCGAGCTGCGGGCACTGTCCCGCCTGGCCATGCGCTCCTACGCCCGATACTGGCTGGAGATCTTCCGGCTGCCGGTGATGCCCATGCAGCGCCTGATCGACGGGATGCGCGACACCGGGCACATGCAGGACGCCTTTGACTGCCTGAACGAGGGGCGCGGCGTGGTGTTCGCGCTTCCGCATATGGGCAACTGGGATCAGGCCGGCGCATGGATCATTGCCAAGGGGGCAGGATCGTTTACCACCGTGATGGAGCGGGTGAAGCCCGAGTCCGTTTACGAAAGGTTTGTCGCGTTCCGCGAGGGACTCGGCATGGAGGTGCTACCTGCCAGCGGGGGCAGCAGGCCGTTCGGGATCCTCGCGCAGCGGCTGCGCGCGGGCAAGCTCGTCTGCCTGCCCTGCGACCGGGATGTCACCGGCAGCGGCACGGAAGTGGACTTCTTCGGCGAGAAGGCCCGGATGATGGGCGGCCCCGCGGCCCTGGCCGTGCAGACCGGCGCGGCGCTGATGCCCGCGGTGCTGTGGTTCGACGGCGACGGCTGGGGCGTGCACGCCTACAAGGAGATCCCGGTCCCGGCCGAAGGAGACCGGCGCTCGCAGGCCGCCGCGATGATGCAGCAGGTCGCCGACGCCTTCGCCGACGGCATCCGGGCGCATCCGGAGGACTGGCACATGCTGCAGCGGGTCTTCGTCGCCGACCTTGACCCGGCCCGGCTGGCCGCGGCCCTGGCGGGCGCGCCGTGAGAGTCGGCCTGGTCTGCCCGTACAGCTGGGACGTGCCGGGCGGCGTCCAGGAGCACATCCGCGGCCTCGCCGAGGCACTGATGGACCTCGGGCACGAGGTCAGCGTCATCTCGCCGGCCGAGGACGATGCGCCGCTGCCTCCCTACGTGGTGCCGGCGGGCCGGGCCGTCCCGGTGCCCTATAACGGGTCGGTGGCCCGGCTGGCCTTCGGCTTCCTGTCGGCCAGCCGGGTCCGCCGGTGGCTGAAGGAAGGCGAGTTCGACGTGCTGCACGTGCACGAGCCGACCGCCCCGAGCCTGTCGCTGCTGGCCTGCTGGGTGGCGGACGGCCCGATCGTCGCCACGGTGCACACGGCCATCCTGCGCTCGCGCGTGCTGCACGTCGCCCAGCCGATCCTTGCCTCGGCGCTGGAGAAGATCACCGGCCGGATCGCGGTCTCGGAGGCCGCGCGGACCACGCTGGTCGAGCACCTCGGCGGTGACGCCGTGCTGATCCCCAACGGGGTAAACGTGCGGCGGTTCGAGAAGGCCGATCCGCTGCCGGGCTGGCCGGGGCCGGGCGGCACGCTGGGCTTCCTCGGCCGGATCGACGAGCCGCGCAAGGGCCTGTCGGTACTGCTGCGGGCCTTCGGGCTGCTCGCGCCGGGCCGCCCTGACCTGCGGGTGCTCATCGCCGGCTACGGGGACCAGGACGACGTCCTGGCCAGGGTGCCGGCCGCGCTGCGGCCGCGGGTGGTGCTGCTCGGGCAGGTCAGCGACGAGGACAAAGTCCGGGTCTTCCACTCCGTCGACGTGTTCTGCGCCCCCAATACCGGCGGGGAGAGTTTCGGCATCGTACTGGCCGAGGCGATGGCCGCCGGCGCCCCGATCGCGGCCAGCGACCTGGACGCGTTCCGCCGGGTGCTGCGCGGCGGCCGGGCCGGCGAGCTGTTCGAGACCGGCAGCGCCGAGGGCCTGGCGGCCGCGGCCGGGCGCCTGCTGGACGAGCCCGCGCGCCGGGCCGAGCTGTCCGCCGCCGCCGCGGCGGCGGTCCGTGACTACGACTGGCCCGTGGTGGCCAAGGACGTCGTCCGGGTGTACGAGGCGGTCGTGCCCGCGGCCGGCCGCGTGGCCGTGGCGCTATGAGTCCGTGATGACCAGCAGCATCATCGTCATCGCGGTCCTGGCGATCCTCGGCGTCTACGTGTCCTGGCGCGCGGGCCGGCTGGACCGGCTGCACGCGCGGCTGGAGGCGGCCAGAGCGGCCCTCGACGCGGCTCTGGTCCGGCGCAGCTCGGTGGCGCTGGAGTTCGCCTCCTCCGGGCTGCTGGATCCCGCGACGAGCGTGCTGCTCGCCGGGGCGGCGCACGACGCCAGATCCGCGCAGAGCTCCAGAGAACTGGCGGAGAGCGACCTGACCCGCGCCCTGCGGGCCGCGTTCGGCCAGCCCGGCTTCCGGGCGCTGCTGGCCGGCCGTGAGGGCGCCGAGGAGCTTCTCGGCGAGATGGAGAGCGCCGCGCACCAGGTGTTCCTGGCCCGCAAGTTCTACAACGACGCGGTGGCCGCCACCAGGGCCGCCCGCCGCCGGTGGCTGGCGCGGATGCTGCGGCTGGCCGGCAGCGCCGCCCTGCCGGACTTCTTCGAGATCGATGATTCCCTGGTCGGGCCCGGCGAGGACGGGCAGGCCGCGGACATCCCGCACCTGACTGGCTGAGGCGGCCCGGCGGCCGCTGCCCCTCGCCACCAGCCCGCTTTCGGGGGGCCGGGCCTGACCCGCACGCCGCCTTCGCCGCAGCGCCTACCATGGAGGCAGTCCAGGCAGCGATCAAGCGAGGTTTCCGTGTCAGTCCCCAGTTCTCCCGTCAGCACCACCAGCAGCATGAGCGCAGGCGGCACCGCGGACGCAGGCGCTCCCGCCAGCGCTGCGGCGCAAACCGGCACGCTGCGGGTCAAGCGGGGCATGGCGGACATGCTCAAGGGCGGCGTGATCATGGACGTCGTCACACCGGAGCAGGCCAAGATCGCCGAGGACGCCGGCGCCGTTGCCGTCATGGCGCTCGAGCGCGTCCCCGCCGACATCCGGGCGCAGGGCGGCGTGGCCAGGATGAGCGACCCCGACATGATCGACGGGATCATCTCCGCCGTCTCGGTGCCCGTGATGGCCAAATGCCGCATCGGCCACTTCGCCGAGGCGCAGGTCCTGCAGGCCATCGGCGTGGACTACATCGACGAGTCCGAGGTGCTCACCCCGGCCGACGAGGCACATCACGTCGACAAGTGGAACTTCACCATCCCGTTCGTCTGCGGGGCCACCAACCTCGGCGAGGCGCTGCGCCGGATCACCGAGGGCGCGGCGATGATCCGGTCCAAGGGCGAGGCCGGGACCGGGAACGTCGTCGAGGCGACCCGGCACATGCGCGGCATCCGGGCCGGCATCCGCCGCCTGTCCGGCATGTCCGCCGAGGAGCTCTACAGCGCGGCCAAGGACCTGCAGGCGCCCTACGACCTGGTCGCCGAGGTTGCCGCCGCGGGCAAGCTGCCCGTGGTCCTGTTCACCGCGGGGGGCCTCGCCACCCCGGCCGACGCCGCCATGATGATGCAGCTGGGCGCCGACGGCGTCTTCGTCGGCTCGGGCATCTTCAAGTCCGGCGACCCGGCCGCCCGGGCCGCGGCGATCGTGAAGGCCACCACCTTCTACGACGACCCCGACGTGCTCGCGAAGGTGTCGCGCGGCCTCGGCGAGCCGATGGTCGGCATCAACCTGGACACCCTGCCGCCCGAGCAGCACTACGCCTCGCGGGGCTGGTAAATGACGGCCAGGGGCGACGGTCCGGCCATCGGCGTCCTCGCGCTGCAGGGAGACGTCGCCGAGCACCTGCGGGCGCTGCAGGCGGTCGGCACGCGCCCGGTCCGGGTGCGCCGCCCCGACGAGCTCGAGGCTGTCGACGGCCTGATCATCCCCGGCGGCGAGTCGACCACGATGTGGAAGCTGGTCGCCAATTTCGACCTGCTCGACCCGCTGCGCAAGCGGATCAGCGGCGGCATGCCCGCGTTCGGCTCGTGTGCCGGCATGATCATGCTGGCCGACCGGCTGGTAGAGCAGGCCAGCGACCAGGCGACGCTCGGCTCGATCGACATGACGGTCCGGCGCAACGCCTTCGGACGGCAGGCGGAATCATTCGAGAGCGATGTGACGCTGCACGGCGTGGACGGCCCCCCGTTTCATGCCGTCTTCATCCGCGCGCCGTGGGTGGAGGAAGCCGGTCCGGACGTCGAGATTCTCGCCACCGAATCGCGCACGGGTAGGATCGTCGCCGTCCGCCAGGGCCCGGCCATCGCCACCGCGTTCCATCCCGAGCTGACGCCGGACCTGCGCATCCACAGTCTGTTTGCTGACATGGTGAGGGATCAGTCATGAGCGGCCACTCCAAGTGGGCGACCACCAAGCACAAGAAGGCCGTTGTCGACGCTCGGCGGGGCAAGCTGTTCGCCAAGCTCATCAAGAACGTTGAGGTCGCGGCGCGCAGCGGCGGCCCCGACCCGGCGGGCAACCCCACGCTGTACGACGCCGTGCAGAAGGCCAAGCGCAGCTCGGTGCCCAACGACAACATCGACCGCGCCGTGCGCCGCGGGGCGGGCCTGGAAGCGGGCGGCGCCGCCTGGGAATCGGTCACCTACGAGGGCTACGCCCCCGGCGGGGTGGCCGTGCTGGTGGAGTGCCTCACCGATAACAGGAACCGGGCGGCCGCCGAGGTCCGGACCGCGCTCACCCGCAACGGCGGCTCCATGGCCGACCCCGGCTCGGTGTCCTACCTGTTCAACCGCAAGGGCGTGGTGATCGTCCCCAAGGCCGGCGGCGTCACCGAGGATGACGTGCTGGCGGCGGTGCTCGACGCGGGGGCCGAGGAGGTCAACGATCTCGGCGAGTCCTTCGAGGTCGTCAGCGAGGCCACCGACCTGGTCGCGGTGCGCACCGCGCTGCAGGACGCCGGCATCGACTACGAGTCCGCCGAGGCCGCGTTCCTGCCCACGGTCGAGGTGCCCCTCGACGAGGAGCACGCCCGGAAGGTCTTCCGGCTGATCGAGGCCATCGAGGACTCCGACGACGTGCAGGACGTGTACGCCAACTACCAGGTCCCTGATGAGGTCATGGAGCACCTCGGGTGAGCTCAGGCTCCCCGCCGGCGGTGCTGAGGGTCAGCGGGGGCCAGATCCGGCCCCTGACCGCCAGCGACGGCCTCGAGGCCGAGCAGGATCTGCGGCACCGGGCCTTCGGACCGCTGACGCCGCGGGAGCGGCCCGCCTCGGTTTCCTCGCTTGCGGGATCCGTCGCCGCCGGCCGCATACTGGGCGCGTTCGCCGGAGCCGAGCTGATCGGCACGGCGAGATTCCACGACATGCGCCAGTGGTGGCACGGGCGGCCGATGCCGATGGCGGGCGTGGCCGGGGTCAAGGTGGCGCCGGAGTACCGCGGCCAGGGTGTCGGGAAAGCGCTGATGATCGCGCTGCTCGAGGAGATCGCCCGGCGCCGCTATCCGGTCAGCGTGCTCTACCCGGCGACCGCGGCCCTGTACCGTTCCCTCGGCTGGGAACTGGCCGGCGGCCGTTACGAGGCGGTTGTCCCGGCCCGCTCGCTCGGCGGGCTGGTGCCCGCCGATATCTCCGGCCAGGGCGGCGCGGCCGGCCCGGCCGCGCTGCGCCGGGCCGGGGCTGATGACGCCGAGAAGGTCATCGCCGTTCTCGGCGCTGTGCATGAGGCGCTGCACGACAGCGGGCCGGCCGCCCGCGACGCCGATTACTACCGCTGCTGGCTGGGCCATCCCGACGAGTTTGACTACCTGGCCGGCGACGGATTCGTCAGCTACCGCTGGGCCGACCGCCATGACGAGATCGTGGTGCACCGCGCCGTGGCCGGCTCGGAGCAGACCGCGCGGGCGATCTGGGGGCTGCTGGCGTCGCACGCCTCGACGGCCACGACCGTCCGGGCCAGTGTCGGGCCGGCCGACCCGGTCGGCTGGCTGACCAGGGAGCCGGACGTGCGGGTGACGCAGCTGGAGCGGTGGATGCTGCGGCTGGTCGACGTGCCGGCCGCGGTCGCGGCCCGCGGGTTCCCGCCGGCCGCCGGCCTGACCGCCGTGCTGCGGCTGGACGATCAGTACCGGCCCGCGAACTCGGGACTGTGGCGGCTGGAAGTGGGCGCCGGCCAGGGCTGGCTGACCCCGGCAGCGACGCATGACGGCAGCGGCCTGGGGCCGGACGGCCCGGTCACGCTCGGCTCCCGCGGCGCGGCGGCACTGTATGCGGGCATCCCGATGGCCGTGCTGCGCAGGACCGGGCTCGTAGCGGGCGGCGACCTCGCGCAGGACGCCGCGCTGGACGGCGCCTTCGCCGCCGGCGCCTACATGGCCGACTACTTCTGAGCCGGCGCCGGCAACCCGCGCCACGACACGCCGGCGCCCTGGCGGCGCCGGACGCCCGGAGTCGGTAAGGTCACAGCCGAACACCTGTTCGCTAGGGACCGGGATGGTGAGCGGCTTTGCGCGTGCTCGGGGTCGATCCCGGCCTCACCCGGTGCGGCCTCGGGGTAATCGAAGGCGAGCCGGGGCGGCCGCTGACCCTGATCGCCACCAACGTGGTGGGCACCCCGGCGGACGACGACATCGGCACGCGGCTGCTGGTCCTGGAACGCCACATCGAGCGCTGGCTGACCGAGTACCAGCCCGACGCGGTGGCCGTCGAACGGGTGTTCAGCCAGCACAACGTCCGCACGGTGATGGGCACGGCCCAGTCCGGCGCGGTCGCCATCGTCTGCTCGGCCCGCCGCGGCCTGCCGGTGGCGCTGCACACCCCGAGCGAGGTCAAGGCGGCGGTCACCGGCAGCGGCCGGGCTGACAAGGCACAGGTCACCCAGATGGTCGCGCGGCTGCTGCGGATGGCCGACCCGCCCCGCCCGGCCGACTCCGCCGACGCGCTCGCCCTGGCGATCTGTCATCTGTGGCGCGGCGGCGCGCAGGCCCGGCTGGTGGCCGCGGCGGCTGCCGGGCGGCAGGGCTCGGCCCGGTCGGTGTGGGCGGCGGCAGCGGAGCAGGAAAGGAGACGGCGTTGATCGCGCATCTGGACGGAACCGTCAGCTCGGTGGCGCCCGACGGCGCGGTCATCGAGGTCGGCGGAGTCGGCCTGCTGGTGCAGTGCGCGCCCGGCACCCTCGCCCGGCTCCGGGCCGGCGAGCGGGCCAGGGTCGCCACCTCCCTGGTGGTCCGCGAGGACGCACTGACCCTCTACGGCTTCGCCGGCGACGACGAGCGCAATACCTTCGAGCTGCTCCAGACCGCCAGCGGCATCGGCCCCCGGCTCGCCCTGGCCATGCTGGCCGTCTTCACCCCCGACGCGCTGCGCCGCGCGGTCGCGGCTGAGGACCTGACCGCGCTGACCACCGTGCCGGGCATCGGCCGCAAGGGCGCCCAGCGGATCGTGCTGGAACTGGCCGGGCGCCTCGGCCGGCCAGGAGATGGCGCGGGCGGCACGGCGGCCGCCAGCGGCCCGTCGACGGGCCGCGCCGACCCGTGGCGCGAGCAGGTGCGGGCGGGCCTGGTCAATCTCGGCTGGCAGGCCAGAGACGCCGACCAGGCGATCGCGGCGATCGAGCCCGAACTGCTCGCCCAGCCGGCGGCGAGTGCCGGGGTCGGCGACGGCAAGCCCCGTGACGGCAAGCCCGGTGAACCGCACGCGCCCGCGGTCGACGTGGCGGTCGCGCTGCGCGCCGCCCTGCGGGTGCTGGGGCGCGCATGACCGGCAGTGACAGCGAGCTGGACCGGTTCGTCTCGCCGCTGGCCGACGCGGACGAGCGGGCCATCGAAGGCGCGCTGCGGCCTAAGCGGCTGACCGAGTTCATCGGCCAGAACCGGGTCCGCGAGCAGCTGTCGCTGGTCCTGGAAGGCGCGCTGCGCCGCGGCGTGGCGCCCGACCACGTCCTGCTGTCCGGGCCGCCTGGCCTGGGCAAGACCACGATCGCGATGATCATCGCCGCGGAACTCGGCTCGTCCCTGCGGATCACCAGCGGCCCGGCGATCGAGCGGTCCGGTGACCTGGCCGCGATCCTGTCCACGCTGGGCGCCGGCGAGGTCATCTTCATCGACGAGATCCACCGGGTCGCCCGGCCCGCCCAGGAGATGCTCTACCTGGCCATGGAGGACTTCCGGGTCGACGTCGTCGTCGGGAAGGGGCCGGGCGCGACAGCCATCCCGCTCGACATCGCGCCCTTCACCCTCGTCGGGGCCACGACGCGGGCCGGCCTGCTGCCCGCGCCGCTGCGGGACCGGTTCGGCTTCACCGCCCACCTGGATTTCTACGAGCCCGCTGAGCTCGGCGTTATCATCCGCCGGTCCGCCGGCCTGCTCGGCGTCGAATTGCGCGACGAGGGCGCCGACGAGATCGCGGGCCGCTCGCGCGGCACGCCGCGGATCGCCAACCGGCTGCTGCGCCGGGTCCGCGACTTCGCCGAGGTCCGCGGGGACGGGGTGATCACCCGCGGCGCCGCCCGGGCCGCCCTCGAGCTGTACGAAGTGGACGACAGCGGGCTGGACCGGCTCGACCGGGGCGTGCTGACCGCGCTCATCCGCAGGTTCGGCGGCGGCCCGGTCGGGCTTTCCACCCTGGCCGTCGCGGTGGCGGAGGAGGCCGAGACGGTCGAGGTCGTCGCCGAGCCGTTCCTGGTCCGGCAGGGGCTGATCGTGCGCACCCCGCGCGGCCGGGTCGCCACGCCCGCCGCCTGGGAGCATCTGGGCCTCGTGCCGCCCGCGCCCGGCGGCGACACGGCGACCCTGTTCAGCTGAGTCGGCCCCGATTACCCGCTGGCCCCGGCTCCGTGAGCTGGCCCTGTCCAGGAGAGCCGCGCCCCGATTCAGGCTCAGCTGGCCCCGATTCGGCTGAGCGCAGGGCGATCCGGCCGGGTCTGCGCAGATCAGCGCAGGCTCCATATGTCCGTTCATGTCACAGCAGGTCGCGGGCAGGTCACGATCGCTCGCAAGAAGCCGTAGCCTGTTGGTGCGTCGCGCATGCGCCGCTACACTTCGGCAGTTGGTTCCAGACAGCCGCCTGGTGCCGGTACCGGTTCGCCGGTCCCGTGCCTGGGGCCGCCTCGCGGCCCGCTGCGGCAAGCAACCGGAAGGATGCCCCGTGATGGGGACTTTTACTCTCGCCGCGAATCTCGCCGCCACGACTACGAAGAGCAGTGGCTCGTCCTACATCCTGCTGTTCATCGTCGTGATCTTCGGGATTTTCTACTTCGTGGTCCTGCGGCCGCAGCGCGCCCGCCAGCGTGCCGCGACGCAGACCCAGAAGACCGCCGACCCTGGCACGCGAATCCGCACCACCGCGGGGATGTACGGCACTATCGTGTCCGCCGACGACAAGGACGTGGTCGTCGAGATCGCGCCGGGAGTGCAGATCAAGATGCTGCGCCGCGCGATCATGGAAGTCGTGCACGAAGAGGACGGGGTCGACGCCGCGCCGGCCGCGCCCCCGGAGCCGGACGCCCCTGCCGCGGGCGATGACTGGGACACCAAGAACCTCTAGCGGCGCAGAGCCCGAGAGCGAGCTAAGGACAGGCAACAGGTGGCTCCCCCAAGCACTCAGGCGTCGAGGCCGGGGCGATACCTCGCGGCGCTGCTCATCATCGTGATCGCGATGCTGGCCGGGATCGTCGGCAAGAACATCACGTCGCCCGGGGACTGGCACAAGGACTTCAGGGTGGGCCTCGGCCTGGACTTGTCCAGCGGCTCCACGGTGACGCTGAAGGCCGTCACCGAGAAGAAGGGCGCCGTGCCCTCCGCGGCGGCGATGAAGGAAGCCAGCTCCATCATGCTGAGCCGGGTCAACGGCGCGGGCTTCACCGGCGCTCAGGTCCAGCAGCAGGGCAACGACATCATCACCGTGTCGGTGCCGGGCAAGCAATCCCGCCAGGTCGTGAACCTGGTCGGCACGACCGCGCTGCTGCGCTTCCGCCAGGTCCTGCTCCAGGCACCCAACTACACGACGGGCACGTCGACGACGCCGACGCCGTCGGCCAGCCCGTCGCCGTCGACGAGCGCCGGGGCCAAGTCCAGTCCCAGCAGCTCGGCGAGCCCCAGTACTTCCGCCAGCACGAAGGCTGGGTCCAACGGAACCGGGAAGTCGGTGCGGGCGGTCCGCCTGTCCGCCGCGGGAACTGGCGCGCGCAAGGCCGCAGCCGCGAGCTCTGCCTCGCCCGTCCCTTCCAGCTCGGCGTCGCCCGCCAGTTCGGCGTCGCCGTCACCGGGCAGCTCGGCGTCGCCCGCCAGCACTGCCCCGGCCAAGCCGGTGCTGTCCACCACCAAGGACGCCACCGGGGACGCCAGCCTGGTCAACAGCCAGACCGCCGCCCTGTTCAACAAGCTGAACTGCGGCAACAAGAACTGGCAGGCGCAGATCTACCACAACAACCCGGTGGCCTGGGACGACACGAACAGCCAGATCGTGGCGTGCAGCGGGGGGTACAAGTACGTCCTGGACGTGGCCAAGGTCACCGGCCAGCAGGTCACCTCGGCCTCCGGCGGGCTGGACTCCACTAACGGCAAGTGGGTCGTCAACCTCAACTTCAACGGCCAGGCCACAAAGGCGTTCGGCACTCTGACGTCGAATATGTACAGCAAGTACTTCAACCCCTCAACGGGCCAGCAGACTTCGGTGCTGGACAACTTCGCCATTGTGCTGGACGGCAAGATCGTCTCCATCGCCTACGTCTCGCAGCCGATCACCACCGGCCAGGGCCAGATCAGCGGCTCGTTCACCGAGGCCCAGGTGAACAACCTGGCCAACGTCCTAAAGTACGGCTCGCTGCCGCTGACCTTCACCAAGGAATCCATCACCTCGGTGTCCGCGCAGCTGGGCTCGGCTCAGCTGCAGGCCGGCCTGGTCGCCGCGGCCGTCGGGCTGCTGCTGGTCGTGCTCTACTCCTTCCTCTACTACCGGGGCCTCGGGCTGGTGTCAGTGTCCAGCCTGATCGTCGCCGCGCTGCTGTCCTACCTGTCGGTCGTGCTGCTCAGCAAGTACGAGGGCTTCACGCTCTCGCTGGCCGGCGTGGCCGGGCTCATCGTGGCGATCGGCATCACCGCCGACTCGTTCGTGGTGTATTTCGAGCGCCTGCGGGACGAGGTCCGGGAGGGCCGGTCGCTGCGGGCGGCGGTGGAACGAGGCTGGCAGCGGGCCCGGCGGACCATCCTGGTCTCCGACACGGTGTCCTTCCTCGCCGCCGCGCTGCTGTACTTCTTCGCGATCGGCGACGTCAAGGGCTTCGCCTTCACCCTCGGCCTGACCACGCTGATCGACATCGTCGTGGTGTTCCTGTTCACCAAGCCGATGGTCACCCTGCTGGCCCGGACCAAGTTCTACGGCCAGGGCCACAAGTGGTCCGGACTCGACCCGGCCCGGCTCGGCGCGCGATCGCCCTGGCGCGGAGCTAAGCGCATCCCGGCCCGGCCGGCCCCGAGCGGAGCCAGAGCCTCCGGCTCATCCGGCCAGTCCCGGCTGACCCCGGGCGCGCAGGCCCCGACATCCCCGAAGGAGGCGTGATGTCCTGGCTGCGCAACATCACCGGGCGGCTGTACCGGGGCGAGGTCTCCTACGACTTCGTCGGGCGCAAGAAGCGCTGGTACACGATCTCCGGGCTCATCCTGGTCATCGCCATCGCCGCGCTGCTGATCCGCGGCCTGGACTACAGCGTCGACTTCAAGGGCGGCTCGATCTACCAGTTCTCGTCCCCGAAGGCCACCTCCACCACTCAGGTGACCAACGTGGTGACGGGCGCCGGCTCCGGTCCGGTGGTGGTCCAGTCGGTCAAGCCGCCCGGCCAGCCGGTGCGATGGGAGATCCAGACGGCGAAGCTGCCGTACAACGAGTCGGTCAAGATCGAGAACGCGCTCTCCCGTGCGTTCGGCGTCTCGAATAACCAGCTCAGCCCCCAGTTTGTCGGGCCGAGCTGGGGCGGGCAGATCTCGCAGAAGGCCCTGGAGGCGCTGATCGCCTTCATGGTGGTGATCGTCGCCTACCTGTCGATCGCGTTCGAGTGGAAGATGGCGACCGCGGCGTTCGTCGCGCTGCTGCACGACATCGTCATCACCATCGGCATCTACGCGCTGACGGGTCTGCAGGTCAGCCCCGCGTCGGTCATCGGCCTGCTCACCATCCTCGGTTACTCCTTGTATGACACCGTGGTGGTCTTCGACAAGGTCCGGGAGAACACCGCCGGGCTGCTCGGCACCCGGCGGTCGACCTACAGCCAGGCGGCGAACCTGGCGCTGAACCAGACCCTGGTCCGGTCGATCAACACCTCGCTCATCGCGCTGCTGCCCGTAGTCGCGATTCTCATCGTCAGCACCACCTATCTCGGCCAGGGCGAACTGCAGGACCTGTCGCTCGTGCTGTTCATCGGCATGCTGTCGGGGACCTACTCCTCGATCTTCATCGCCACTCCGGTGCTCGCCGACCTGAAGGAGCGCGAGCCCCAGTACAAGCAGCTGGCCCGGCAGGTCGCGCTGCGCGCGGCGGGCGGCCGGGCCGCAGCCCGCAAGGCCAAGGCGGGCGCGAGCGCAGGCGGCGCGGCGGCGGCAGGCGGCGACGGGCTCGCGGCCATCGCGGTGGCGGACGCGGACGAGGCGGACGAGGACACGCTGGACAGCGGCCCGGCGGACGACGCGGCCACCGACGAGCGGGTCCCCGCTGGCCAGGCCACCGGGGACGGGGCGCCGCGGCCCGGTGCCGCAGCCCGGTCCGGGCCCCGGCAGCAGCCCCGCCGGAACACCGCGGCCAAGCGGCGGCCCGGCGGCAAGAAGAAACGGCGGTAGGAGTGCCGGCGGATCCCACCACGCCGGTCGACGGCGATGTCACGGGGATGATCCAGGCGATGATCCGTGACATCGCGGACTACCCGCAGCCCGGCATCGTGTTCAAGGACATCACCCCGCTGCTGGGCGACGCGGCGGCGTTCGCGGCAACCGTCGACGCCATGGCCGACGGCCACGTCGCGGTCGACAAGGTGGTCGGGATCGAGGCGCGGGGCTTCATCCTGGCCGCGCCGGTGGCCTGCCGGCTCGGCGCCGGGTTCGTCCCGGTCCGCAAGCAGGGCAAGCTGCCCGCCCGCACGCACCAGCAGTCCTACGACCTCGAATACGGCAGCGCCACCATCGAGGTGCATACCGACGCGTTCGCTCCGGGGGACCGGGTGCTCATCGTCGATGACGTCCTCGCCACCGGGGGCACGGCCCGGGCGACCGCCGATCTGGTCCGGCGCAGCGGGGCCGAGGTGATCGCGGTGTCGGTCCTGCTGGAACTGGGGTTCCTCAACGGGCGGGCCCAGCTGCCGGGCCTGGAAATCCGCGCGCTGCTGCAGGCGTAACCGGCTGCGACGCGGGAGCCGGGCACGTCCAGAATCGTCCGCCGATAGACTGAATGCCTCGGCAAACGTGAGGAGTGCATGTGGCCGGTGACGTGGCGACGGCTAAGACGGCCGGAACTGGCGTCACCCAGGCACCCGCTGGGCAGCAGGAACTGACCGGGAACGAACCGGTACTGCCCGCGGCGGATGGCGAGGTGACCCCGGCTGAATCCGCGCGCCCGGATGCCCCGGATGGCTCGTCAGCCGCAGCGGAGCAGCCGGACGCCCCCGAGTCCGCCGCGCCAGAGTCTGTGGTGGGTGAGACCGCTCAGCCCGAGACTGCTGCGCCCGAGGCCGCCCAGCCTGAGACTGCTGCGCCTGAGACTGCTGCGCCTGAGACTGCCGCACCCGAGGCGGCACAGCCTGAAGTGCCGGCTGATACGGCCGCGACGGCCGAGGCTGAATCTGCGCCCGCCGAGTCCGAAACCCGGTCGACAGGCCGGCTAGGGCGCGCCCAGCGGCGCGAGCCTGCGGACCGGGACGGCCAGTCGTCCGGCGGCACCATGGGGGATGCCAGCGCAGGCGTGCGGCGGCGCCTGGCCCGGCTCGGCGCCCCGCGCGGCGGCGGGGTCAACCCGGTGCTTGAGCCGCTGATCAAGACCGTCCGGCGGACGCATCCCAAGGCTGACGTCCGGCTGATCGAGCGCGCCTACGACGTGGCCGCGCAGATGCACAGCGGCCAGTCCCGCAAGAGCGGCGACCCGTACATCACCCACCCGCTCGCGGTGGCCACCATCCTGGCCGAGCTGGGCATGAATCACGAGACGATCTGCGCCGCGCTCCTGCACGACACGATCGAGGACACCTCCTATACCCTCGCCGAGCTCACCCGCGATTTCGGCGAGGACGTCGCCGCCCTGGTCGACGGCGTGACCAAGCTGGACAAGGTCAAGTACGGCGACGCGGCGCAGGCCGAGACCGTGCGCAAGATGGTCGTCGCGATGTCGCGCGACATCCGGGTGCTGGTCATCAAGCTGGCCGACCGGCTGCACAACATGCGGACGCTGCGCTACCTGCCGCGGCACAAGCAGGAGCAGAAGTCACGCGAGGTGCTGGAGATCTTCGCTCCGCTCGCGCACCGGCTGGGCATGAACACCGTCAAATGGGAGCTGGAGGATCTCGCGTTCGCGACCCTCTATCCCAAGCGCTACGACGAGATCGCGCGGCTGGTGTCCGAGCGCTCGCCGCGCCGCGAGGTGTTCCTGCAGGAGGTCATCGAGGACGTCTCCACTGACCTGCGCGAAGCCAAGGTCAAGGCCAGGGTGACCGGGCGGCCTAAGCATTACTACTCGGTCTACCAGAAGATGATCGCGAGGAATGTCGGCTTCGATGACATCTACGATCTGGTCGGCATCCGCGTGCTGGTCGACTCGGTCCGGGACTGCTACGCGGCCCTGGGCATCGTGCACGCCCGGTGGAACCCCGTCGCCGGGCGGTTCAAGGACTACATCGCGATGCCCAAGTTCAACCTGTACCAGTCCCTGCACACGACCGTGATCGGCCCGGAAGGCAAGCCGGTCGAGCTGCAGATCAGGACCTGGGGGATGCACCGGCGGGCCGAGTACGGCGTGGCCGCGCACTGGAAGTACAAAGAGGAGATGACCGGCGGGGGCCGCAGCGACCCCGACATGGCCTGGCTGCGGCAGCTGGTCGACTGGCAGCGGGAGACCGCCGATCCCGCCGAGTTCCTCGAGACCCTGCGGTTCGACCTCGGCACCGCCGAGGTGTACGTGTTCACCCCGCGCGGCGAGGTCATCGCGCTGCCGCAGGGCGCCACGCCGGTGGACTTCGCTTACGCGATCCACACCGAGGTCGGCCACCGCACGATCGGCGCCCGGGTCAACGGGCGCCTGGTCCCGCTGGAGAGCAGCCTCAATAACGGCGACACCGTCGAGATCTTCACCTCCAAGGCCCAGGATGCGGCGCCGAGCCGGGACTGGCTCACGTTTGTGCAGAGCGCCAGGGCACGCAACAAGATCCGCCACTGGTTCTCCAAGGAGCGCCGGGAGGCTGCGGCCGAGACCGGCAAGACCGCGATGGCGCGGGCCATGCGCAAGCAGGGCCTGCCGCTGCAGCGGCTGGCCACCGGCGACGCCCTGCAGACCATCGCCGCCGAGCTGCGCTACGCCGACCTGTCTTCGCTGTACGCGGCGATCGGCGAGGGCCACGTCAGCGCCCAGTCCATCGTCACCAAGCTGGTCAAGTCCGCCGGCGGCATCGCCGGGGCCCAGGAAGAGCTGGCCGAGGCGACCCTGCTGTCGCGGGCGCCCAAGCCGGTACCGGCCGGCGACTC
Organism: Streptosporangiaceae bacterium; assembly: GCA_052146815.1. Lineage (GTDB taxonomy): Bacteria > Actinomycetota > Actinomycetes > Streptosporangiales > Streptosporangiaceae > DATJZH01. The sequence continues at coordinate 103,273 of JBKQMG010000122.1, forward strand.
AGGCGTGGAAGTCGAGGGCTCGGCCGACGTCTGGGCCCGGCTGTCGAAGTGCTGCACGCCGGTGCCGGGCGACGAGATCACCGGCTTCGTCACCCGCGGCAACGGCGTGTCGGTGCACCGCGGCGACTGCGTGAACCTGCAGCACCTGCTGGAGTCCCAGCCTGAGCGGCTGGTCAACGTCCGGTGGTCGCCCAGGGAAGGGTCGCTCTTCCTGGTGGCGATCCAGGTCGAGGCACTCGACCGGACCGGCCTGCTCTCCGACGTGACCAGGTCCATCTCTGACCAGCACGTCAACATCCTGTCGGCGACCGTGACCACCACCAGGGACCGGGTCGCGTTCAGCCGGTTCACCTTCGAGATGGGCGACCCCAAGCACCTCGGGCACGTGCTGCGCGCGGTCCGCAACATCGACGGCGTTTATGACGCCTACCGCGTGACGAACTAGCGGGAGGGCTCGCTCAGCGCCCGCCTAGCCGCACAGCTCGCATGGTGCCCGCCTAGCGGGACAGCTCGCTCAGCGTCCGCTCCGCCTCGGCGAGCCAGGACCGCCGTGCGTCCAGCGCTTCGGCGGTCTGCTGGCGGGCCTTGTCGTCGCCGCGCTCCTGCGCCTTCGCGAGCTGGCCTTCCAGCTGGCTGATCGTGGACCTGAGCTGCTCGACCGTGCCCCGGGCGCGGGCGACCGCCTCGGGGTTGGACCGCCGCCAGTTCGAGTCCTCGGCCTTGCGGACTGCTTCCTCGACGCGGCGCAGGCCGCCCTCCAGGCGCTCCTGCGCGTCGCGGGGGACTGGCCCCGCCTGCTCCCAGCGTTCCTGGATGCCGCGCAGCGTCGACCGGGCGGCCCGGAAACCGGTCACCGGCAGCAGCTTCTCGGCCTCGGTCAGCAGCTGCTCCTTGACCACCGCGTGCTCGCGCAGATGGGCGTCCTTGGCGGACATGGCCTCAGCGCGGGCGTGGAAGAAGCTGTCCTGGGCCGCCTTGAACCGTTCCCAGAGAGCATCCTCGGTGGCCCGGTCCGCCCGGCCTGCCTCTTTCCACTGCCGCATCAGCTCTCGGTACGCCGACGTCGTCGGGCCCCAGTCGGTCGCCGACGACATCGCCTCGGCCTCGGCGACGAGCTTCTCCTTGCGGGCACGGACGCCCTCGCGTTCCTCCTCCAGGTGCGCGAAATACGTCTTGCGCCGCTTGGTGAACGCGTTGCGCGCGGCCGACAGCCGCTTCCACAGGGCCGCCTCAACCGCCCGGTCACCGCGCGGGGCCGCCTTCCACTCCTCCAGCAGCTGGCGCATCCGCTCGCCGCTGGCCTTCCAGTGGGTGGCCTCGGCCGCGATCCGCTCGGCCTCGGCGACGATCTTCTCCTTGGCCTCGACGGCCTCGATGCGGGCGTGCTCCCTGGCGGCCTTGTGCTCCTCGCGCCGCTGGTCGACCAGGCCGGTCAGCGCCGTGAGCCGCGCCAGCAGGCCGTCAAGATCTCCCACCGCGTGCGCGTCGGTCACGGCCGCCTGCAGCCGGGTGATAGTAGCCCGTGCCTGCGCCGGGGACAGGTCCGTGGTCGTCACCCGCTGCTCCAGCAGGCTCACCTCGGTGGCCAGGGAGTCGAACTTGCGCGTGAAGAACGCGAGGGCCTCGTCCGGGCTGCCGGCCTGCCACGAGCCCACCACCCGCTCGCCCTCGGCTGTACGCACGTAAACAGTGCCGTCGTCGTCTACCCGACCCCACGGATCGCTGGCGGTGCTCACCGCACACCTCCTGCTCGGTACCTGACCGGCGGCATCGCCGGTCAGGTCTTCTTGATGGTCACGCTCTCGATTTCGACCTTGTCCTTCGGATGGCCGTCACCGGGGCCGTTGGAGTTGTCACTGCCCGCTTTCGCCACCTGCCGGATGATAGCCAGACCGCTGGTGATCGTGCCAAACGGTGTGTAATTGGGCGCGAGCGTGGAGTTCTGGTAGACGAGGAAGAACTGGCTTCCGTTGGTGTTCGCGCCCGCGTTGGCCATCGCGACGGTGCCCGCGGTGTACTTCGCCCCGGCCAGGTTCTCGTTGGCGAACTCGTAGCCGGGGCCGCCGCTGCCCGTGCCGGTCGGATCGCCGCACTGCAGCACGAAGATGCCGCTGGTGGTGAGCCGGTGGCAATGCGTACTGCTGAAGTAATCCGCCTCGGCGAGGTGCACGAACGAGTTCACCGTGCAGGTCGCCTTGCTGTTCGCCAGCGCGATGCCGATGTCGCCCCGGTTGGTCTTGATCGTCGCCTGGTAGGTCGCCGTGTAGTCCGGCGTGGCCGGCGGGAAGCTGACCTTGCGGGCGGCCGGGGGATGGACGGTATAGGCGCAGTGGTGCGCGGGCTCGCTGACGGCCGCCGGGGAGGCGGCGGCACTGGCCGAAGGGGTGGCGCTCGCTGACGGCGCAGCGCTGGCCGACGCCGTGAAACTGGCCGGGCTGCTGGGGCTGGCGGCCGCCGCCGTCGAGTTGCCGGAGGAGAAGCCGCCCGCCAGGAAGACGCTGCCGACGATGACGGCGACCACGGCGACCGCGGCCAGCGCGCTGATCGTCAGCCGCCGGGACCGGCGGTTCTGCTGCTCCCGCCGCGCCGCCCGGCGCTCGTAACGCTCCCTGGCAAGCCTGCGCTGGCGCTCGTTCTTACCAGCCACCCGTGCGGCCCTCCTGTAGTCGCTCTCGTTCCTAATGATCCGCGAAACTTCGCGAATCGTACCGGCCATCCTGCCGTTTACGACGGCTCTGTTACCGGTTCGACGCATGACGGTGTCCGCGCCTGGGCTGGCGCGAGCAGTCCCGTCGCCCTCGGTAGCCTGTAACGCACACCGCGAAAGGTCAACCGCATCCGCTGGGCAGGAGGAAAGCAATGCTCATTGCCGGTTTCCCGGCGGGCTCATTTGCCGCGAACTGTTACGTGATCGCGGCCGGGCCGGGTGAGGAATGCCTGATCATCGACCCTGGTCAGGGCGCGGAGCGGGGCATCGAGGAGATCGTGGCGCGCTACAAGCTGCACCCGGCTGCCGTGCTGCTCACCCACGGTCACATTGACCACATCTGGTCGGTGGCGCCGGTCTGCGGGGCCAGGAACATTCCCGCCTACATTCACCCCGATGACCGGGCACTGCTCAGCGACCCGGCCCGGGGCTTCGGGGTGGCGTCCGCGCAGCTGTTCGGCGGCCTGACCTTCACCGAGCCCGAGGAGGTGGAGGAGCTGGCCGACGGGATGACGCTCGAGCTGGCCGGCGTCCAGGTGACGGTGGACCACGCGCCGGGCCATACGCCGGGCTCGGTCGTCTTCCGGCTGCCCGGCGCCGAGGCGGCCGGAGGGGCTGTGCCGGCTGGAGGAGCAGAATCAGCCGGAGGGGCGGCCCCGCGCGGAGGAGATGGCGGAGCCGGCACAATGTTCAGCGGGGACCTGCTGTTCGCCGGGTCCATCGGCCGGACCGACCTGCCGGGCGGGGACTATGACACCATCCTGGCCAGCCTGGCCCGGGTCTGCCTGCCGCTGGCCGACGAGACCGTCGTCCTGTCCGGGCACGGGCCGCAGACGACGATCGGCGCCGAACGGCAGTCCAATCCGTTCCTGGCCGGGCTCGCGCCGTCGTCCGGGCCGGCCAGGGGACTGTGAGCGGGGCGGCGGCAGTAAGGGGCGGCTCCCGTTTCGGCTGCTTGTTCTTTGAACGTGTGAACTTTGACTTGTGAGAGAGAGGCTGGGGAAGCGATGATCCGCACGCACGAGGCCGGCACGGTGCGCGCCGCCGACGCGGGCCAGCAGGTTACGCTGGCCGGCTGGGTCGCGCGCCGGCGCGACCATGGCGGCGTCGTCTTCATCGACCTGCGCGACGCCAGCGGCGTCGTCCAGGTCGTGCTGCGCGAGGAGGACGTCGCGCACGACCTTCGCGCGGAGTTCTGCGTGCTGGTGACCGGCGAGGTGCGCCGCCGCCCCGCGGGCAACGAGAACCCCGACCTGGCCACCGGCGAGGTGGAGATCGCCGCCACCGGCCTGGAGGTGCTGTCGGAGGCCGACCCGCTGCCGTTCCCAATCGAGGGCGGCGCCGACCTGAACGAGGAAGTGCGGCTGCGCTACCGCTACCTCGACATCCGGCGGGCCGAGATGACCGCCGCACTGAAGGCCCGCTCCACGGCCGCCTACCTGGTGAACGACGTGATGCGGGACCACCGTTTCGTGAACGTGGAGACCCCGTTCCTGACCAGGTCCACCCCCGAGGGCGCGCGGGACTTCCTGGTGCCGGTGCGGCTGCAGCCGGGCACGTTCTACGCGCTGCCGCAGTCACCGCAGCTGTTCAAGCAGCTGCTCATGGTGGCCGGGCTGGAACGTTACTACCAGCTGGTGCGCTGCTTCCGGGACGAGGACTTCCGCGCCGACCGGCAGCCCGAATTCACCCAGATCGACCTGGAGATGTCGTTCGTCACCAGGGAAGACGTCGTCGAGGTCGCCGAGGACCTGGTGGAGCGGCTGTGGTCGCAGATCGCCGGGTACCAGGTGCAGCGGCCGATCCCGCAGATGACCTACGCCGACGCGATGGAGCGGTACGGGTCGGACAAGCCGGACCTGCGTTTCGGCCAGGAGCTGACCGACCTGACGGAGTACTTCGCCGAGTCGCAGTTCCGGGTGTTCCAGGCGTCGTACGTCGGCGCGGTCGTGATGCCCGGCGGGGCCGGGCAGACCCGCCGGGAGCTGGACGGCTGGCAGGACTGGGCGAAGTCGCGCGGCGCGCGGGGCCTGGCGTACGTGCTGATCGGCCCGGACGGGCTGGTGTCGGACGCGGGCCCGGTGGCTCGGCACCTGTCGGAGACCGAGCGTGCCGGGCTGCCCGCACCGGTCGGCGCATCCGCGGGCGACTGCGTGTTCTTCGCCGCGGGGACGCCTAACGCCGCCCGGACGCTGCTCGGCGCGGCGCGGCTGGAGGCCGGCCACCGGTGCGGGCTGATCGACCCGACGGCGTGGGCGTTCACCTGGGTGGTGGACGCGCCGATGTTCGAGGACGACGGGCAGGGCGGGTGGACAGCGGTCCATCACCCGTTCACGGCGCCGCTGCCGGAGTGGGCCGGGAAGTTCACGGCCGAGCCGGGCGGGGCCCTGGCCGACGCCTACGACATCGTGTGCAACGGGACCGAGATCGGCGGCGGGTCCATCCGGATCCACCGGCCGGACATGCAGCAGCAGGTGTTCGACGTGATCGGCCTGTCCCGCGAGCAGGCCCGGTCGCAGTTCGGCTTCCTGCTGGACGCGCTGCGGTTCGGGCCGCCGCCGCACGGCGGGATCGCGTTCGGCTGGGACCGGATGCTGATGCTGCTCACCGGCCGCGACTCGATCCGCGACGTGATCGCCTTCCCCAAGGCCGCGTCCGGCCACGACCCGCTGACCGGCGCGCCGACCCCCATCACCCCCGAGCAGCGCAAGGAAGCCGGCCTCGACGTCATCGTCCCGCCCGGCCGCGGCAGCGGGGATCCCACCGCAGCCACCAACGGGGATAGGGCATCCGGGCAGTAGCGCGCAGGAGTGGCAGGGAAGGATCGCCGGGGAACAGCTGGCAGTGATGCCCTCTGACTGAATGCCGCCCGCGCTCCCCACCTGTACTGTCGTGTACATAGGTGTACAGTTTACTTTATGACGTCGATAACCGTCTCTGAGGCTCGCGCGGCCCTGCCGGAACTCCTGGACCGTGTCGAAGACGGCGAGGAAGTGACGATCACCCGGCATGGCCGTCCGGTAGCGGTACTTGTCAGGCCCGACGCCCTTCGCAGCAGAGCCAAGGAAGTGCTGCAGGACGCCGAGCGGCTTCACGAGTTGATAGCCGGTTCTGGCGCTGGTGCTCTGCCCCCCCGGCCCGGACTCACTGCGGAGCGTGCTGAGGAACTGATCCGGGAAATCCGGGCAGGCCGCAGCAGCCGATGATGGATGCCTTCGACGCGGACGTGATCATCTATGCTGCCGTTCCGGACCACCCACTGGGCCGCCGCGTCATTCCGCTTTTTCAGGAAGCCAGCGCAGCTAGCAGTCCGGCAGGCGCTGGCTCAGTCCTGCTCTTGCCCGACGTCCTGGGCAAGCCGCTGCGTCAAGGGGACACCGAACAAGTGCGCATCCTCGCCGATCTCCTGGCCCGGCTCGACCTGCGCCCGGTCGATCGGGCCACTGCCGAGCTTGCCGCCGTGCTGTCCAGCAAATACGGGCTGAAGGCCGCGTATGCCACTCATCTCGCCACAGCTGTGAGCGTCGGTGCCGACCGGTTTATCACCAACAACCGCCGTGACTTCACCACGGCGATCACTGAGCTTCAAGTGACATACCCGGGTGACCTGCCGGCGATGGTGGCATGCATGACCGCCCTGCCTAGTAAGTGACCGGAGCTACTTCCGGGTGGCGGTGTAGCCGAGGGCGGCGGTGTAGCCGAGGGCGGCGGCGAGGCCGAGGGCGCTGCGGGGGGCGTAGCCGATGCGCCACAGGCCGCCGTGCGCAGCGGCATGCGCTTCGTCCTGCCACGGCTGGGCGTGCGCCGGGCCACCGCCGGTGTTCAGGTCATAGACCAGCAGCGCGGCCATCAGCACCTTGCAGGTGGCCGGCTCGAAGACCTCGACGCCGAACCGGTGCGCGCCCGCGTACGCGGCCGCCAGCACCCGGTTCCGCACCACCGAACGGGTCCGGGTCGGGGGTGCCACGTTCATCGACACTGTCGCCACGCCGGCCCGCGCGACGGTGGCGCGCCAGCGCTGCAGGCGTTTCGCCAGCGCATAGTTCGGGCCCTGCTGCGTCACCAGGCTGTCGCAGATCCCCGGATCAGCGCCGGGCACGTAGGCCCGGCGCAGCAGCCTGCCGCCCGACAGCGTCCGCAGCGGCCGCCCGGCGAGCTTCACCGCCCGCGATCTGGCCTCGTAGGCGCGGACGGACTGAGCGACCGCGTCGCCGGGGACCGCGAAGACGTCCGTGGGCGTGGCCAGGAACGCCAGCGCCGTGCCGGGGCGCTGCGCCTGCAGCCGGACCGTGAGCGCGTCGACGGCCGCGGACAGGCGCACGTTGGCGCCGCCGTCGGCGTAGACGTAGTTGCCCAGCACCAGCGGCCCGTCAGCGGCCGCCAGCCAGCCGGCCACCGCCGGGACCTCGCCGACCAGGTCCAGGCCGGCCGTGCGGGCGGCGTCCTCGGCGTCACCGGACTGGCGCTGGCCGTCGTCTCCGGCGGCGACCGGATACAGCACCGTTCCGGCGCCGCGGCGCGCGGTGTCCAGAATGCGCGCCCAGATGGCGGGATTAGGCAGGTCAACGGCCATCACCCGGACGCCCCAGCTCAGCAGCGCCGCCAGCGGGCCTATCTCAGCGCCCGCGCCGAGCACCGCGACCGTGCGGTCCGGCAGGGCCAGCCACTGCGGGTGCGCGGCGACGACGGCGACCGCTTCCGCGCAGGACGGCTCGATGACGCCGGCGGCCGCCCACGCGTCCAGCCTGCGGCGCAGAGCATCGCCGCGCAGCGTTTCGCCGCGGTAGGGGAGTGCCAGCTCGCGCTGCGCCTCGCCCGTGCCCGACATCGTGGCCGTGGCCACCGGGTGCTGCGCGGGGGCCGAAAGCAGCGAGTCCAGCCCGGTTTCGCCGCCGTCGGCGTCCGCGACGCGCATCCGCCGGTGCAGCGACTCCAGTCCCGCGCCTGCAACCATTTGAGCCGCGCCGTCAGCGGTCAGCCCGGCCTCGATAAGCCGCCGGAAATGCGCGACGTAGCCGGTGCGCCAGTTCGTCTCCTGCTGCGCGGCGAGTGCCCCGACGGGATCAGCCGCCCGCAGCGCGTCCGCGGCCACGGCCCGGCCCAGCGCCGACGTGCTCCTGCGGCCGTCCTCGGACGCGGGGAAGACCACCCCGGCCGGCTCTTCACTGCTCATCGCGCTCCCGTCGTTTGTCACGGGACAACCAATCACGGCAGGACCTGGTCTCGCCAGTCGCAGGACACCAGTGCCTATGCAGGCGCAGCAGCCGGGACCGGCCGCAGGAATGGCGATAAGGCGATGTTGCGCGCAGTCCGGCTGAGCGAGAAAGGATCTCCGGCCAGCTCCGGCAATAATCATGAAGACGCCTGATTTCAGGCTAAAAGCCGGTGGCGGACGACCGATTGCATGGTGCCAGCCCCGAAAACGATTGCACCCATCTGGCCGCCCCGTCCGTCACCGCAGCCCCATGATCTGCGTTGCAGCGCATGAAGATCATCGGCTTGCGCCAGTAGATTTCACATTGCGTTTACACGGATAAGAACAGGCACTGGCTACGTTGGGGTCTGTTGTGAATGACCGCTGAGGACATGACAGGGGGTGCTGCCCGCTGGAAAGGCGGGACGAAAGATCATGGATAAATCACGGAATTCTGCGTCGGCTGTCCAGTCGCCGGCTGCGCATCGGACGGGCCGGCAGCACGCGCGTCAGCCTGCGTACG
>JBKQMG010000123.1:0-5621 GCA_052146815.1 Streptosporangiaceae bacterium
ATGCTCCCGTCCTTTCCGGCGCTCCCCGGATCAGACTTCCTCCAGCTTCACCCCGCCGCTGCGACGGCGGAGCGACAGACGGTCTTTCACCTCCATCCGGGCCAGCAGAACTTCGTGGCGCACTCGAGCATCACGTACAGGTCGAGCCAGAGGCCCCGCCACGGGCCTTTCAGCTTCGTGATGTCCCACGACCACACCTGCGATGGGCCGGTGGCCGCGAGCTCGGGCCGCACCCGGGGCGGGTGGGCGGCCTGAGCGAGCCGTTCCCGTACCTGGCCCTCGGCACGCAGCACCCGGTACATGGTGGACACGCTGGCCAGGTAGGTTCCCTCATCCAGCAGGATGGCCCATGCCCGGGCCGGGGACTTGTCGGCGAACCGCTGGCTGCCGGGCACGGCCAGCAGCTGCTCCCGCTCGCCGGGCGACAGAGCCGCCGGGTGACGCGCCACCCGCGGCGGCTGCCTTTCTGCCTGCGGCCGCGGATTGCGCTGCCGGTACAGCGTCGACCGTGGCTGGCCGACCAGCCCGCAGGCGGCCTTTACCGGCAGCAAAGGCTCCAGCTCCGCCACCGCCTGGCTGATCACTTGCCCGGCCTCGTGCCTGAATCCGCGCTCTCGGAGAGCATTTCCAAGAGCGCGTGTGCTTTTCCCACCACTTCCAGCGCTGCTTTGGTCCGGGCCAGCTCCCTTGCGAGTTTCTCGTTCTCCTTCCGCAGCCGCTCGTTCTCCACCTCCGCCTGGCTGCGCGACGGCCGCCCGGCCGGCTTTTCTGAAAGCGCCGTCAGCGCGCCCTTATCCCGCGCCGCGCGCCAGTACTCGATATGGGAGTGATACAGCCCTTCCCGGCGCAGCAGCGCGCCGCGCTCCCGCGGATCCTCCAGCTGCTCATACCGCTCAAGGATCTTGAGCCTGTAGGCCGCGGTGAAAGTCCGCCGCTTCGGCTGGCCCGCCCGCGGGCCCCGCCTGGAGGCCACCTGCCCATCCTCGCGCGTCGAGGAGGCCACGTCTGCCATGGTCAGTGTCACTGTGTCGTGAGTCCCGTCTCGCCCTGATCGCTACAGAGGTTTACCTAAGCCTCATGTCTCACGGGAGTTTGACAGAGAGGGGACCGGCAGCGAAGGCCGGATCAGCACCCTCAAACGCGGCTACGGATGGGACCGCGCACGGCAGGACAACCTCGAAGGAGCCCGAACCTGGACCGGGCACGGCATCCTGGCCCGCAATCTGGTCAAGATCGCCGACCTGGCCAGCTAACCGGCGCGAGTAATCCACAGAACACCAGCAACCTCCGCGCCAATCCGGCCCCGATCTCAGCCGCCGGAGTTTTTCAGGTCGAAGTAGCTAGGTCATGAGCTGCTGGAACGGGCCGTCACCGCGAGCGGAGCTCACACCGCGGATACCATCGTTGGTGGTCATGAGCGGGTACTGCGCCAGACGGTGATTGCCATGCTCGAAGCCGCCGTCCTCGCCGAGCACGAAAGCCCGGGCGAGGCGACCGTGCACGTCATGCGCGGACGAGTCCGGTTGTCGGCCGGCGAGCTGTCCTGGGAGCGGGCTTGATCAAAGTTCGTGGTACGGGCCACTGGCCTTCGGTTGCTGTTGGGCGCCGGGACTCTACTCGGTGGCGACGCGTACGACGTTGAGGATCTGGCCTGTCTATTGAGGCGATACCGGCTCGATCCGCGCGACCTGACCGACCTGTTTGGTGGCGCGCTGATTGTCGATGTCGGTGAGATAGGGGGCGACGAAGCCGCGGTAGTCCGTTTTACGCTCGGCGGGTAGATCCTTCCAGCCGGTGATGCGGTCACGGCAGCGGGGTGAGCCGCACTGGCAGTGGGCGGCGAAGTACTCGACCGAGTAGTTCCGCATGGCGTAGTCGAAAGTGATCTCCTGGCCTGCGGCGATGGGCTGGCGGGCGATGATGTCGTGAGCGCCGCTGGCGTTGAGGTGGATTCCGCAGTTCGGCTCGCACGAGTGGTTCACCTTGGTGATGAGCCCGCCGTGCAGCACGAACCGTTTCTCGCTGACCTGGGAGGCATGGGAATGGTTGTGGTCGAGTTCGCGATCGATGACACCGACCATCACTGTCTCGCCGACCCGGAAGGACCGGGTGGCGAATACGCCTGCGCCCTTGGCGTCAGTTCGTTGGAGTTCGTAGCTTCCGTTCACGCCGCCTGCTCTCTGAAGGATCAGCCCTGCCGGCACGCTGATCAAGGATGAACCGGCCGTTCCCCAGGCGGGGGACCGTCCGCAAGGCATGGCGCGGATGATCGTTTAGTGACGTATCAGCATCGTACGTGAACAAGATCGGGTGGATCGGGGCGAGCTGTCGCCGCGACCCGCACCGGAGCGTTCCATAACCCCTCGGTTGCAGCGAGGAAGTTCGGCAACGAGTCGTTGGTCCTTCATGGCACCGGGGGCACTGTTGCATTGCGCCATCCCTGTGCGTGTCAGGGCATGATCACTCGAGTGCTCCGCTGGTCATATGGTGATTGCCAGGTCGTCGAACGCCGTCCGTAGCCGGTGGTGATCGGGGACGTCGGTGGCGATGTCGTAGTGGCCGCGGCGCAGATTCTGCACGAAGGCATGACCGGCCGCGAGGATCCGCGCTGAGCGATGCCGTTTCAGGCCCCGCATCGGCCGGAGCCGGGCTTTCAGCCGACCGTGATCTGCCTCGATCACTGCTCAACGATGTGCAGCGCCGAGGGCACCAGCTCATCGAGAACCCGCGGGTAGACCGGCGCGCGGTCGGTCGTGACCTCGGCCGGGGCCGTGCCCGCGCGCAGCGCCCGGGTGAAGAAGCGCCGCGCGGCCGCCAGGTCACGCCGCACGGACAGCAGCACGTCAATGACCTGGCCATGCTGATCGACGGCTCGGTAGAGGTAGGTCCACTGGCCAGACACCTTCACGTACGTCTCATCGACGAACCACCGGTCACCGGGAGCGTGCCGGCAGGGCCGGGCAGCCTCGATGAACTCCGGGGTGAAACGCCGTACCCACCGGTAGATGGTGACGTGATCGACGGTGACGCCGCGCTCGGCCAGCGCCACGAGCCCCGGGATCTTGTGCGTGATCATCCGCCCGCTCAGTTCCAGGTCCAAGATGATCACGTCAGCGCCCGGGTCAGCCGAGGCCAGGCCGGTGACGTCCGGCGTGACTTGGGCGACCTGGATGCGCTGCTGCGGGTCAGCATTGATCCACGAGGTCACGCCTTCGATCACCACCGAGTGGTCCTCGATGATGGCTACGGTTACTGCACGTTCCACCGGGCCTCCAGCCACAGGTTCTGCCCGTCGCGCTGCTGCTCGACCACGATCCCGCTCAGCGGCAGCGGCGGCACGGGCTCAGCCAGAGAATCGGAGATAAGGCTGACGATAAGCCCGCCGCCAGCCACCCGTGACGGTAATCCTGGCCCGCCGGTCGGCTGTCATCAGGACCGCTATCGCCATGTCGGTGAGGGCACGGCGGGCATCAGCCGGTACCAACGGAACGGCTGCCGCGGTCTCAATGTCAACGGCAACGCCGCGGCGTTCGGCAACATCGGCGCACGCGTGCAGTTCGTGGATGAGCGGGTCAGGCGAATCGTCGCTCTCAGCGAACAGCCGCCGCAGGCCGGCTGCCTGAACCGCGCAGCTCCCCCGCACCCCGGGATCCCCGGGATCCGTGGTGCCAGCGGCCAGGTCTGCCAGCAGCGGCTCCGCCGTCTCGTGAAGGGCAAGCCAGCCGGATTGCCGTGCGGCGCGCACCCGATCGGCGATAACCCGCCGCGCAGTGACATCGGCGGCCCTCCCGGCGGCCTCCGCAGCCTGCCGGACCGGGATCCCAATAGCCCGGACCGCGATAGCGACAGCCAGCTGGAGACTCACCGACGAATACAGGATCGTCACGAATGCCGCCAGGCCCTGACGGTGCAGCCCGTCGTGCACCAGAACCCCGAAAGTCGCCAGCGCCTCAAGCGATAACGCAGCACCAAGCTCAGCAAGCGGACGGCGCAGCAGGACCAGGACCATGACCCAGCCGGCGGTACCTCAGGCCCAGTTGGTTTCCAGCATCCGCCCCGGCGGGCAGGTGGCCGCCACGGCAGTGCTGATCGCCAGCGCCCCGACCGCCAGCGCCCAGGCCGGCCCGCGGCCGGCCGAGCCCCGGAGCAGGCGGATCGCTCCGGCCGCGATCTCCAGAGCCAGCACAGACCAGGCGATGGCCTGGAACAGATCCGAGCCATAGTCCCCGAGATGAGCCACCAGCAGGCTGCCCGCCCCGCCGATGTGCCAGCCCACGACCACGATCACCGCGGCCACGTCAAGAGCCCGCGCGTACCAGGCGGCGAGCACCGCCGACGGCTGCCGGGCCGTCACCCGGGCCACCGCAAGACGACCGTGGTGCCCACACCGGGCAGGCTCGTCACCCCTGCGCTCCCGCCTGCCGCCGACATCCGCCCGCAGATGGACTCCCTGATGCCCCGCCGCCACCAGGCACCGACAGCAGATCAAACCCTCTCCCCCGGTCCCTGATCTCAACAAGAACGCAGTCACCCTCGCTGCGGACCCGTATCTCCGCCTCATCCGTCCCTGCGTGCCGGGTGACATTGCGCAGGGCTTCCCCGGCGCAGTCCGCGAGTTCCCTAGCCACCGCCGCAGGCAGGGTGACTGGCGCGAGCGACAATCTGACGCCCAGCGGGGCAGCATCCGCCGCGACCTGCCGCAGACAATCGCCAAGGGACGTGGCGTCCAGGAAACTGGCCCCGGGAGCCGCGGGCAGCTCGCGCAGGACGTGGAGATCGTGGGCGCCTGGGTAGAGAGGATCGGGGACGGTCTCGCGAAAGCCCCGGACGCGATCATCGTCAATGTCGAGAGGATCGTGTTGTGCAGCTGGCGATACTGCTCTTTCTCATCCGCACGCCGGGCCGCCTCCGCCCGTATCTCCTGCTCGGCCTTCAGGTCGCTGGTGATGACAGCGTCAGCGCTGCGGCCTCCCCGGCGGACCAGGGTCATCAGGGCAGCGGTCACGACCGCCTGCACAACAAGGAACGACGCGCCTGCCGGATGCGGCACAGTCAGGGTGTAGACCACGGCCACCACGCCTGCCACCGGCAGGCTGAACACCGGGCGGAACGCGAGCTGCGGGATGAGAACCGCCGTGCTGGCCAGCGGCAGCATCCACGTAGTCCCCGCAGAAATCGCCGCTGCCGGGACAACACGGCTCTGCGCGCAGCGCATCACCATGATGACCGCCACATCGGCCAGCACGATGAGCGGAGCTTCAGCGTACGGGAGGCGGGAACTGGGCATCTCCCCGGCGCGCACGGCATGTCGTGACGGGTTCGGCCGCGGCGCAGGTGGCGATCACTGCGGAGCATTATAGCCAGTTAGAGGGAGAATGGGATCATGAGTACTCTGCCACGCCATGCGGTTACCCGCACGGCCAGGCTAGCCAGGCTGCCGGTCGGATACGCAAGCCGGACCGCGCTTGGAACCGGCAAGCGGCTAGGCGGCCGGCCAGCTGACCTCGTCGCCCAGGAGATCCAGCAGCGGACGGCCGATCAGGTCTTCAGGGTTCTCGGCGACCTCAAGGGCGGCGCGATGAAGCTCGGCCAGGCGCTGTCGGTGTTCGAGGCGGCGCTGC
>JBKQMG010000124.1:0-13822 GCA_052146815.1 Streptosporangiaceae bacterium
ATCCGGGTCGCCCAGCGCATCCTGGCCATGGCCGCCGCGATCTGGCACAACAACAAGACCGGCCAGCCCGTTACGCGGTCTCTGATCGCCTACAACCACTGAAGATCATTAGGAATCACTCGTCTAGGCGCGATCACCCGCCCATACTGGAGGACATGGACGCGCAGGTGGTGCGCTACAGCGAGCGGCCGGAGCTTTGGGACAGCATCAGCGACCTGTCGGCGCAGGTATGGCCCGAGTACAACCAGCACGGCGATGTGCTGAATTCGTACTGGGGCCGGCTCTACGACGACTTTCCGCAGTGGCAGTTCGTCTTGCTCGACGAGGCCGCCGGGCAGGTGCTGGCCGAGGGGCACACCATCCCGGTGGACTGGGACGGCACTGATCCCGGTCTCGGTCCGGGCATCGATGCGACGATTGCCGCGGGCTTCAGCCTGCGGTCGGCGGGCGGGACGCCCACGGCGCTGGCCGCGCTCGCGGCGGAAATCAGTCCCGCGCACCAGGGCCAGGGCCTGTCGGCCGTCCTGCTGCAGGCAATGTCGGGGCTGGCCAGCGCGGCCGGGCTGACTCAGCTGATCGCCCCGGTGCGGCCGAATCTCAAGGAGCGATATCCCACGATTCCCATCGAGCGCTACGCCCGCTGGGTCCGGGCGGACGGACTGCCGTTCGACCCGTGGGTGCGGGTGCACGTCCGGCTGGGCGCCCGGCTAGGTCCGGTGATACCCTGCTCGATGCGCATCACCGGCAGGGTCGCCGACTGGGAATCGTGGACCCGGATGCTCTTCCCCGAGAACGGCGACTACGTCTTCCCGTCCGGCCTGGCGCCCGTGCACATCGACCGCGACCGTGACGCCGGCGAGTACTGGGAGCCCAACATCTGGCTCGTCCACTCACTCGCCGCGGCCAGGCGGGCGTAGCGCCGAAGCCCGGCTTGTCCTGACCGCATGTGATGCATGTCCGGTAGGCAAGCGTCAGCTGGCTGCTTCCTAGCGGCCGAGGGTCTTCGGGGTGTTAACCTTGTCCGCGGCCACCTTGAGCATGATCCGGCCATCTGGCCCGATCGGGTGGCGGTACTCGGTGCCCACGTATTTGCGGGACAGCTCGTCGATATGCTCTCGTGCCTGCGCGCCGCCGCCCGTCTCCGCCACGTGGCCGCGCACTTCGGCCCAGTCCCAGGGGTTGCCGGCGGAATGGATCAGGACCGTGATCCGCGGATCCCGGCGGAGATTCTTCGAGTGCTGGCGCTGCGGCTCGGTGTTCACCAGCACGTACTCGCCGTCGCTGTCCACCCAGGTCAGCCAGGGCCTGCGGCTGACCATCGGGCATCAGCGTCAGCACGGTAGCCAGGTTCTTGCCCCGGGCCAGGCGAATGACGTCCTCGTCGAGCGGCATCGCAATCTCCCTCTGCCTCAGGAATCGGAGTCGGTGAGAGCCAGAGGCGGCCATCATCGCATCGCCCGAACGGCGGCCCGCACGGAGCCGGCCCGAAGCCGGCTCCGTGCGGGATCAGGGGCGTGCCGGATCAGTGCCGCGTCAGTGCCCGAAGACGGGGATGATCACCGCGCGGGCGATGGTGTGGAACCGGAGGTTGAAGCCCGCGACCGCCGGGGACACATCGGAGTCGATGCCGAGCTTGTCGGTGTCGAGTGCATGCACGGCGAACACGTAGCGGTGCGGCGGGTCGCCGGCCGGTGGCGCGGCGCCGCCGAAGTCCTTAGTGCCGTAGTCGTTGCGCACCGAGAAAGCCCCGGCCGGCAGCCCGGGACCGCCGGCGCTGCCCGCTCCGGCCGGCAGTTCGGTGACGGATGCCGGGATGTCGACGATCACCCAGTGCCAGAAGCCCGACCCGGTCGGGGCGTCGGGGTCGTAGCAGGTGACCGCGAAGCCCCTGGTCTCTTCAGGGAAGCCCTGCCAGCGCAGGTGCGGTGAGATGTTCTGCCCGCTCATGCCGAAGCTGTTGTACACGTGCTTGTCGGTCAGCGGGGCGTCGTGGCTGACATCGTCACTTTCCACCGTGAACGATGGCACCTTCGGCAGGAAGTCATAGGGCAGCGGTGCCCGGTCCGTCATTTTTCCTCCTGAGTTAAGAAGCCTGATCAGCCCTGCCCACGGTACTCAGGGCCGGCTGGCCGCATTGGCCGTCCCCGCCAGGTTGTCCGTGGCCGCCGGTCTTCCGGCTTCCGCGCTGCTGATATTCCTGTGCGCAGGCCCCTCCCGCCCGCCGCAGAGGCCGGCCAGCGGCGCAGCGCGCGGCTCAGCGCCTGACCTGTGTGGTTTGCCGATCCTGAGCGGGGCAGGGCCGGTTACGATGGACAGCTGCTCCTGCCGCGCTTTCCGGCCCAGCCTGCGGCCGTGCGCAGCCGGGCAGCACACCGGCATTCGAGGGGAGATGAGCGCGGTATCCCAGCACCGGTGCAGCCGCGAGCCCGGTTCTCCGCCCGTCAGGAGCCTGGAGAGGGGCCGGGCGTAGCCGTGGGGGTCAGGCGCGGGTGGGTATGGGCGCGGCGCGGCGCGCTCGCGGTCGTCCTGCTCGGCGCCGCCATCCTGCCCGCGCACGCCATCGGCACCACGGGCCCGGCCTGCCGGGCGCACGGCTGCAGCACCGGCGGCAAGATCCGCTGGAGCCGCGAGCTGCCGGGCTCGTGGATCGCGCAGAGCGGCGCCGTCGGCACCGTGCTCAGCGATGGGGAGGCGTACGTGGCAGCGGGCGGCGGGGTGGCCGCGATCGGCTTCGGCCTGACCGTCGAGGCCTATCGGCTCGCCACCGGAGATCCGCTGTGGACGGCGGGCCCGTCTGTCTTGCCGACCTTCCCGCCGGGCGCGCTGATTACCTCGGTGCGGAGCTGGCCGGGTGTCGTGACAGTCGGCGTGTCGATCCCCGCGGCGGGCCGGCGGCCCCCGTCCCGGGACGAGGTAGTGCTGTCGGGGCGATCAGGCACCGTGATCCGCGTCTACCCCGCGGCGCAGTTCGGCGGGGCGGTGGCCGCGAGCGCCGCCCGCACGGTGATCGTCGGCACCCGGGCAGTGACCTGCTATGACAACGCCACCGGCCGGGTCGTGTGGCGACGATTCACCGGGCCGGCCGCGCAGGCCTGGCGGGCGGACGGCGGGGAGCTCTATGTCACCGTCGCTGCCGGCGGTTACCTGGGCACGGCGCCTGTCACGGCGCTTCGCCGGATCAGCCTGCAGACCGGCGCCGAACAGGTCATCCGCCCGGCCTCCGGCCCGTTCGCCGGGACGCTGAGCGGGGCGGTCGACGGCGTCGTGCTGTTCTCGGCTTCCGGCGGCCTGACCGCCTACAACGCCGCGACGGGCCAGCAGATCTGGCAGGAGCCCGGCGTCGTGCCGGTGACCGTCGACCCGGTCCGCCAGACGCTGTACGTGACGAAGTCCGAGACGCTGATCGGGCTCAGCCCGTTCACCGGCGCCCGGCTCAGAGACGCCCAGGTCAAGGGATCCTCCGGGCTTTACGAGGTACGCAACGGCGTGGCGCTCGGCCTCGATCAGGGCGGCAGCGGCGATGCGTATGGCTACAGCCTGTCCCGGCACCGTGCCGTGTGGGTCAGCCGCAGCCTGCCCTGGCCGCATTACTTCGTCGACCTGTCGGGCCTCGGCGGCAGCTCTGACCAGGCCAGCGGGATCGTGCTGGTGACGTCCTGCGCGCAGCTGGGCAGCGCCCGGATCAGCGGCCTCGCGCCGCCGTGCCTGCGGCCCGAACTGGTGGCGCTCAGCTTGTAAGTGCCCAGCTTGCAGGGGCTCAGCGTGCAGGGGCTCAGCGTGCAGGGGCTCAGCCTTGAGCGAGCCGCTACTTGCCGAAGACGAGCGGGCTGACCACCGGGCTGCAGGGGCGCGAAAGCGCACTGGCCCGCACGAGCCGGGTGGCGACGGGCCTGCGGCCGCATCGGGAAGTGCCGGAGGATTTCGGACTGAAGGCCACCGAAGCGGCCACCAGCGCGAAGGCGAGCGGGAAGAACAGCGCGGCCCTGGTCCGCGCGCCGTGCCGGGAGCGAAGCCAGGTGAGGGCTGACACCAGCCGGCGGTGCGCCGGCTGGAAGAAAAACGCGACGCGGTCCCGGATCTCCTCGATGCGCGGCATTTCCTCGTGCAGGTTCAGCCGGGTGAACACCGCAAACAACGCGGTCAGCCGCGGATCGGAACGCCACAGCGAATGCTCGATCGCTTCCAGGATCCTGCGCTGCTTGACGGGCAGGCCCATCTAGACCTCCGATCTGGACTTTCTTATTCCCCCCGGATTAACGTAACAGGGTTGCCGGAGGCCGGCGCAGCGGGTTCGCGAGGTCGGTATTTGAGCGCCAGTTGTGAGCTGCTGATAGTTTCCGTGGCTAATGAAAGCTCTGATGAAAGTGTGACCCGCGCCGGATTATCCGGCCGCGGCACTGTCTCCCGCTGGTGCGGGCGTCATGCCGGCCTCCGCGCCTAGAGGGTCCGGGGCGGAGAGCCGCAGGCTGGCCGCGCCGCTCAGGTCCAGCCATATGTCGGCGGGGGTGCGGACCACGCGCAGCACCACCTCCAGGCAGGCGGGGCAGCGCGCGACCAGGCCCGGTGCGCGGTCGTAGACGCGAAGCGCTGATACCGGACCGGTGTGGCCGCAGGACGCGCACCGGCCGGTCGCCGCGGTCATGTCGACGGCGAACACCTCGCCGAGCGGGCCGGCGAGCGCATTTCCGTCACAATATGAATCGTCCATTTCAGCCTCCGGTAGGCCCGAATCGCTCGGTCTTAACCCGGCCAGGGTCATTCCCCAGCGAAACAAGGATGTCGGCGACAGCCTCCACGAACGCCGTGGGACCGCACACAAAGCAAGCAGGCGCCGTGTCCGCGGGCCACGCGGCCGCGGTGACCGCCGCCGCGTCGAGCCGGGCCGGCGGCGCGGGCCAGCCCGCCGGCGCAGCCCGGGTATAGGCGTAGGTGATCTGCGGGCCGTCCGGCTGGCCGGCCAGGGCCGCCAGCTCGTCGGCGTAGTACACCTGGCCGGGGGAGCGGACCGAGTAGATCAGCCGGAACGGCGCCGTGCTGCCGGCCAGCCTGCGTGCCCTGATCATGGCCATCAGCGGCACGATCCCCGAGCCGCCGGCGATGAGCTGCACGGGGCCGGTGTCCTGCGGCCGCCAGGTGAACCAGCCGCCGACCGGCCCGCGCAGCTCCAGCGCGTCGCCGGGCACCAGTTCCCGCGTCAGGTACGGCGACACCTCGCCGTCGTCGACTTCCTGGACGGTCAGCTCGATGCGCTCGCCGTCGGCCGGGGCGGCCAGCGAGTAGCTGCGCTGAGTGCTGTAACCGTCGTCGGCGGTCAGCCGGACATCGACGTGCTGGCCGGCCAGGTGACCGGGCCAGCCGGGAACGTCCAGCACCAGGGTGCGCGCGGTGGGCGTCTCGGCCCGCTGCGCCGCCAGCGTGGCGGCCCGCCAGATCAGCCGTCCGGCGGGCGCCGGCTCGCCTAGTCGCCCTGGTAGCGCTGCTCGCGCCATGGGTCACCGTAGTTGTGGTAGCCGAGGCTCTCCCAGAAGCCGGGCTGGTCCTGGCGGAGCAGCTGGATGCCGCGCACCCACTTGGCTGATTTCCAGAAGTACAGATGCGGCACCAGCAGCCGGGCCGGGCCGCCGTGCTCGGGCGCGAGGTCATCGCCGTCGTAGCGGTAGGCCACCCAGGCCTTTCCCCCGCGCAGGTCAGCCAGCGGCAGGTTGGTGGTGTAGCCGCCGTAGGAGCGGACCAGCGCGAATTGCGCGGTGGTCTCGATCTCTGCCAGCAGGGTGTCGACGGACACGCCGCGCCAGCTCGTGCCCAGCTTCGACCACTTGGTAACGCAGTGAACGTCGACGGTCGGCTGCTCGCCGGGCAGGGCGAGCAGCTCCGGCCAGGACCAGGAGCGTTCCTGGCCTGTCTCGGCAGTGACGGAGAAACGCCACTGATCCAGCGAGATCCGCGGCGTCGGCCCCGCTGAGAGAACGGGGAAGTCCTCGACGAGGTACTGGCCTGGCGGGAGCGTCACGTCCGTCCTGCGTGGCCGGCCGTGAAATCCCCGTGACACGATGCCCATGCCGTCATCCTGCCATGGCGCGGGATCTGGCGATCGAGGACCGTCACGCGCTGCGGGCGGTGACCATGACTCTGGGTCACGGTCACCGCCCGCATGCGGTTCATTCGTCAGCGCGCCGGGCCGCCGCGCGGCGGCCCGGCTACCGGCGGCTCAGCAGCCGTCGAACGAACCCCACGGCGAGGTGCCGTACTGGGCGTAGGCGCTGGAGAACACCTGGTTCTGCTCCGCCGCCGAGGCGTGGCCGAAGTCGGCCGGGTTCCCGCCGGAGGCGACCCAGGTGCCGTAGCTGAACTGGTAGAGGCCGTAGTGGCCGCTGGAGTTCATGACCTGGGAGTCGCCGCCGCTCTCGCGGGAGATCACGCACTGCTGGAAGGAGCCAGGCGCCGCGGAGGTCTGCGCCGCAGTCGGGGCGGCGGTCTGAGCGGGGGCCTGCTGGACCGGGGCCGCGGTCTGCTGGACCGGGGCGGTGGCCTCGACGGGCTGTGCAGACACGGGCTGCACAGCCACGGGCTGCGGCTGGGGGACCGCGTCTGCCCGGTAACGGGCGGCCAGGCGAACGGCTCGCTGCGCGGAGGGGATCCGCAGGTGCTCGCCGACGTTCAGGAGGCTGGGGTTCGCACCGATCACCTTGTGGTTGGCCTCATACAGGCCGGGCCACTCGATGCGGTACTTCGCGGCGATCCCGCTGAGGGTGTCGCCGCGGCGCACGACCATGTGCGCGCTGTGCCGGGCGGGTGCCTCGCGGTGCATTTCTGCGGTCGTGGGCACTGCTGCCTGGTGGATCATGATGAGATCGTCCTCGTTTTGCCGAGAGCAAGATCAGCATGATGGTGGCCGGGTCAGGGGTCTACCAGCGTCACCCACTCTCGTCGCTGTTTGGGCGTTCCGGGTGAGGTTATACACAATCGCGGCAAAGTCAAAATTCGCCCTGGCTCAAACCATGGATCCGTAATGCCCGATCCGCTATGATCCGCCGGTCACGCGCTACTAGCGAGTAACACCGGCGAGCGCGAAAAACTCCTGCCGGGACCGGGCATCTGCGCGCAGCGCTCCCACGAGTGTTGACGTCACCGTGCTGGCCCCGACCGCCTGCACGCCCCGGACGGTCATGCAACTGTGCTCGGCCTCGATGACCACGCCGACGCCCTGCGGCCGCAGGTGCTCCGACAGCCAGTCGGCCACCTGCTTGGTGAGGCGCTCCTGGACCTGGGGCCGGCGGGCGAAGTGCTCGACGATCCGGGCCAGCTTGGAGAGCCCGAGGATCCGCTCGCCCGGCAGGTAGCCGACGTGCGCGGTGCCGACGAACGGCAGCAGATGGTGCTCGCACACCGACCGGACGGGGATTGAGCGGGCCAGCACCAGCTCGTCGTATCCCTCGTCGTTGGGGAAGGTGGTGAGATCGAACGACCGCGGCGTGAACAGCTCGGCGTAGGCGCGGGCCATCCGCCCCGGCGTGCCCTGCAGGCTCTCCGATTCCAGCGAGACCCCCAGTGCCTGCAGGAACTGGCCGGCCGCGTGCTCGGCGGCGACGAGATCGACGGCGGCGGCGGGTTCACGGATCACGCGCAGCGGGGATGGAGAGAGCATTGTCGTTCTCCTCGGGTGGACTGGGCCGAGATGGCCGGGCAGCGGCCGGGAACGCAAGCGCCGCAGACGGTCTGGCTGTCCGCCGGGCGTGAGTGAGCAACGGCCACGATAAAATAATTACACTAAACAAGACTTAATATAGTCGACGTAGCCCCGGCCAGCCAGCGCCGCGCTGGCGCGGCAGAGGTCCGGCCCCTTAGCGGGCCCGGTCAGGCCGTCGCCGGGCGAGCAAAGGAGCCGACCCCGATGCCCCGTTACCAGGCGACCGTCCGTTCGAGCTGGTCAGCCCCGGACACCTTCAACTACATGGCCACGTTCAGTAACGCCGCGCAGTGGGATCCGGGCGTGACCGCAGCCGAGCAGCTCGATCCGGGCCCGCTCCGGGTCGGCAGCCGGTTCCGCCTCCAGGTCAAGTTCGGCGGCCGCAGCATGCCGCTGACCTACGAGATCACGTCCTGTGATCCGCCGCATTCGGTCGTCCTGTCCGCGGCGAACGGCCTGCTCCGGTCGGTAGACCGCATCTCCGTGACGCCCGCCGGCGACGGGGCCACCGTCAGCTATGACGCAGACGTCCGGCTGCGCGGGCCGCTGAGCGTGCTCGACCCCCTGATGGTCAAGGGCTTCCAGATCGTGGCGCAGCGGGCCGTCGCCGGCCTGACGCAAGCCCTGGCCAGTGCCCAGCCGAGTACCCGGTCATGACGGCCAAGGCCAGCGTGCTGGACGCCGCGCTCGAGGCCACCGTCGTCGGCAGCTTCTCCCGGCTCGGGCTGGACGCCCGCAGGCGTCTGCTGCCGGAGTTCGCCGAGGATCCGCAGAGCGCCCGGCCGGGCCAGCTCGCGGTCATCACCGGCGCGACATCCGGTCTCGGCCTGGCCACGGCCACCGCCCTGGCCGGGCGCGGCTTCAGCGTGCACTTCCTCGCCCGCAGCGCGCAGAAGGCCCGGCAGGCGCAGGACCGCATCGGCGCCGCCGCCACCGCCGGCGCCGAGGTGAGCTTCGACATCGCGGACGTGGAGGACCTGGACTCCGTCCGCGTGTTCGCCCGTGACACCCTGAACCGCTATGACCGCGTCGACGTGCTGATCCACAACGCCGGCGCGATACACGGCCAGTACGAGACGGGAAGTTCCGGCGCCGAGCTCACGGTGACCGGTCACGTGCTCGCGCCGTTCCTGCTGACGCACCTTGCGCTGCCCGCCCTGACGGCGGCCGCGCCGTCCCGGGTGATCACCGTTTCCTCCGGCGGCATGTACGCCCAGCGGCTGGACCTGGCCTCGCTGATCAGGCCGGCCGCCGATTATCGCGGCGCTGCCGTCTACGCCCGGGCAAAACGGGCGCAGGTCATCCTGAACCGCGAATGGGCGCGGCGGTTCGGCGGATCGGGGATCGCCTTCCACGCGATGCATCCGGGCTGGGCGGACACGCCGGGCATGGTCGTGTCGCTGCCCAGGTTCTACCAGCTGATGAAGCCGATCCTGCGCTCACCGGAAGAGGGCGCGGACACGATCGTGTGGCTGGCCACGGCCCCTGCCGTCGAGCTGGGCACGGGCAAGTTCTGGCATGACCGGCGGCCGCGCACCGAATACCTGCTGCCGTGGACCCGTGAGGCGGCCGGCGTCGGCCGGCAGCTGTGGGACTGGGCGGCCGCGCAGACCGGCATCCCGACGACCGGTCAGAGCACGCTCAGCGCGCCCAGGTAACCCGCCAGCATCGCGGCCGCGACCTGGCGGACTGCGTCGTCGGGCGGCAGGAACTGCGGATGGTGCAGGCTGAGCGGGCCGCCGGTGCCGACGAACAGCATCAGCGTCGGTGCGCTGCGCGCGTAGTACGAGAAGTCGTCGGCGCCGCAGGACCGGAACGCGGTGTCCACGGCGAAGCCGCCCTCGGCCAGCCACGGCCAGCTCGCCTCGGCCAGGCCCTTGTCGTTGACCAGGGCGGGCTCGCCTTCGTTGATCGTCACGGTGGCGCGGCAGCCATGCGCGCGGCTGGTGTGCTCCACGATCTCCCGCAGCGCGTTGTGCAGGCCCGGCCGGTCGGACTCGTCCAGAGCCCGCAGCGTGCCGGTGGCTCCGGCGGCCGCCGGGATGACGTTCGGTGCCTGGCCGGCCTCGAGCGTGCCGATGGAAACGACCACCGCGCGCAGCGGATCAGTGCGGCGGCTGACGATATGCTGCAGCGCGAGCACCGCCTGGCAGAGCGCGGGCACTGGGTCCACGGTGAGGTGCGGGTAGCCGGCGTGGCCGCCCCTGCCCTCCACTTTGATCCCGAAGTCATCCGCGGCCGCGTTCACGGTGCCCGCGCGCGCCCCGACTGCTCCGGCCGGGAGCTGAGGCTGCAGGTGCACGCCGATCACCGCGCACGGCCGGTGCGCGGCGAAGGCGGCCGAGCCGACGATGTCGCGCGCTCCCGATGGGAATGCCTCCTCCCGCGGCTGCAGCACCGCCAGCAGCGCCGCCGGCAGGTGCCTGCCCCGATCGACCGCGCGGACGGCGCGGCCCAGCGCGGTGAGCGCGGCCATGTGCACGTCGTGGCCGCAGGCGTGCATGGCGCCGGTGCCCGAGGCCCACGGCACGCCGGTCTCCTCCTCGATCGGCAGGGCATCCAGCTCGGCCCGGACCGCCACGGCCGGCCCGCTATCCGGGCCGATGCGGACAATCCGGCCGGTGCCGTCGACCGGCGGCGCGTCACCGGCACCGAGCGCCTCGGCGACCCGGATGGCGGTGCGGTGCTCGGAACCTGACGGCTCGGCGTCGGCGTGCAGCTCATGGCGCAGCGCGACCGCGGCGGGCAGCTCCTCGGCCAGGACGTCGCGCAGCGCCCCGGCCAGGGCCGGGTCCACCGGGCCGGCGCCGGTCATGGCGTATCCAGCCGGTAGACGCGGCGGGCATTCGCCGCGCCGACCAGATCCGCCACCCGGTCCGCGTCGGCCGCCGACCAGGCACCGTCGGCGACGAACCCGCCGGTGACCCGGGCCAGGTCGCGGCGGAACGCCTGCGCCGCCAGGTAGTGCAGCTCGGGCAGGCCGAAGGCGTCTGACGAGTAGAGCATCTTGTGGAACGGGGTGAGCTCGAGGGCCTCGGCCAGCACCGCCGCCGACCGCGCCCCGACGTGGTTGATGGCCTCGCCCACATCCATGTAGACGTGCGGGAAGACGTTGGCGAGGTAGCCGGCCTGCCGGTGGAACGGGTAGCAGTGCAGCAGCATGACCGGGGCGCCGCCCGGCTGGGTGGCGAGCAGGAAGTCGTGCAGCAGGGACGGGTCGGCGCGGTGCAGCCGGACATCAGGGTCACCGAAGCCGACGTGAAACTGCAGCGGCAGCCCGGTGTCCACCCCGGTCCAGATCAGGAAGCGCAGCAGGACCGGATCCTCAAGCCGGGCCGCCGGATCGCGGTCCAGGGCGGCCAGCAGGCGGCCCGCGGCGTCCCGGACCTCGGCGGCGCCGGGCCTGGCCGGGTCGAAGTCCAGGCCGTAGCGGTAGGCGACGATCGTCTTGAGCCCGGCTGCGTCTGCGGTGGCCTCCGCCAGCGCCGCGGCGAAGGAGGCGGCGAAGTCGGCGGCGCCGGTACCGGCCCGGGCCACCTGCTCGGCGACCGCCTCGAGCCGGACGATGACATGCGCGGGCGCGCCGCTCGCCTGCGCGATCTGCTCCGGGGTGCTGATCTGGCCTGCCTGGTAGCCGGTGTCCACCAGCCAGGCGTCGACGCCGGCGGCCCGCAGCAGGCGGCGGTTGACTTCGCCGGCGCCGAGTTCAGCGCGGCGCTGCAGGTAGCGGTCCGGCGGCGCGGACGGCTCGAGGTCGAGCACAGGGGCGCACCACCGCCGGACGGCGAAGCCAAGCTGGCTGTCGAACATGGAGGTGCCCGGCGTCGCGGGCCAGGGAGCCTCAGTCAGCAGTGCCTCGAAACCGGCCCGGTCCAGGTCGGCGGCGACGACACCGTGGACGTGATGGTCGATCAGCGCGAGCGGCTCAGTGATCGTCACGCGCCCTCCTCTTGCATCCGCTGCCTGCCCAGAGTGGGTCGATGCTATCGAGCCTCGCCCGCCGCACCGGCCCCGCCGTCCGGGAAGGCGCAGTGAGCTGCGGCGCGCAGAAGCAGTGCGGAGAATTCACGTGCCCGGCCTGGCGGCGGTCTGCGACGTGGCCGGCAAGACAGCTACGCTCGTCAGGTGACTTCCGCTTCCGCCGCATTAGCCCGAAGTTGCCGTAACTCTTCGTAGACGTTGCCTCCTGAACTGCGGATACGGTGACATCCGAGCACACAACGTAGTCAGAATAAATGAGCGTGTCGTCCCATGTTCTGCACCGGAATACCGTTATTATCTGGGTATGGCGCGGAGCACCGGTAAAGTTCACGTAGTCAGAGTCACGAAGACCGGCTACGTGGACAAGCAGGGCCGCCGCAAGGACTACTCCTCGGCCTACCTGCGGCGCACCTACCGGGACGCCGGCACGGTCAAGAACGAGACCGTCGCCAGCCTGTCCGCGCTGCCGGACCACGTGATCGACCTGATCGACGCCGGGCTGAAGGGCCAGCAGCTGGTGCCCGCCGGCGATGCGGTCACTATCACCCGGTCCCTGCCGCACGGGCACGTCGCCGCGGTGCACGCCATCGCCCGCAGCCTGGGCCTGCCCGCCCTGCTGGGCCCGGCGGGCCCGCAGCGGGACCTGGCGCTGGCGCTGATCATCTCCCGGGTCGTGGCCCCCGCATCCAAGCTGTCCACCCTGGCCTGGTGGGCCGATACCACGCTGGGCGCCGACCTGGGTGTGGCCGGGGCCTGCACCGATGACATCTACGCGGCGATGGACTGGCTCGCCGGCCGCCAGGATGGCATCGAGGCGGGCCTGGCCGCCCGGCACCTGGCCCCGGAGGCGGACCCGTCGCGGATGGCGCTGTTCGACTTGTCCAGCTCGTGGATGGAGGGCCGCTGCTGCCCGCTGGCCGCCCGCGGCTACTCCCGCGACGGCAAGAAAGGCAAGCTGCAGATTGAGTACGGGCTGCTCACCGACCCGGCCGGCCGCCCGGTGGCGGTGCGGGTGCTACCCGGCAGCACCGGCGACCCGGCCGCGTTCACCGCGATCGTGCAGGTCATGCGGGACAAGTTCACCCTGGACCGGATGGTCCTGGTCGGCGACCGCGGCATGATCACCAGCGCACGGATCCAGGCGCTGAACGCCGCGGAAGCCGGTGCCGGGCCTCCCGGCGGCACCTACGGGTGGATCACCGCGCTGCGCGCCCCGGCCATCAAAAAGCTCATAGCCGACGACGGGCCGCTGCAGCTCAGCCTCTTTGACCAGCAGGATCTCGCGGAGATCACCTCCGAGGACTACCCCGGCGAACGGCTCATCTGCTGCCGCAACCCCGTGCTGGCCGCCGAACGGGCCCGCAAGCGGGAGGACCTGCTGGCCGCGACAGAGAAACTGCTCGCCCCCCTCATCACCCGCGCCGCCGCCGGGCGGCTGGCCGGGGCCGGCAAGATCGGCGTCGAGGCCGGCAAGGTGATCAATAAATACAAGACCGGCAAGCACTTCCAGCTCACCATCACCGATACCAGCCTGGCCGTGGAACGGCGCCAGGACCAGATCGACGCTGAGGCCGCCCTGGACGGGCTCTACGTGCTGCGCACCCCCGTCCCCGCTGACCAGCTGGACGCCCCCGCCGTGGTCACCGCCTACAAGAACCTCAAATACGTCGAGCGGGACTTCCGGCACATCAAAGCCGACGACCTGGACCTGCGCCCGGTGTTCCACCGGCTCGAAGAACGCGTCAAAGCCCACGTGCTGATCTGCATGCTCGCCTGCTACCTCACCTGGCACCTGCGCCGCGCCTGGGCGCCGCTGACCTTCACCGACGAGAACCCGCCCCACCCGGACAACCCCGTCGCCCCCGCCCACCGCTCACCGCACGCGCAGGCCAAAGCCAGCTACCAGCACGACCCCGCCGGGCGGCCCTACCACAGCTTCCGCGGCCTGCTGGAACACCTGGCCACCCTGCCCCGCAACGAGGTCCGGTTCGCCGGCGCCACGACCACCGTGCTCATGCTCACCGAGCCCACCAGCACCCAGCGCGAGGCCTTCGACCTGATCGGCGTCCCGATCCCGCTCACCTTGAAGTAGCCAGAACAAAACCTGGCCAGCCCGGCAGAACACCAGGTCAAGCCCAGAAACGCCTACCCAAC
>JBKQMG010000125.1:0-3728 GCA_052146815.1 Streptosporangiaceae bacterium
CAACGGCAAGCACCGTATCGGTGCCCACGCTAAGGATGGTGCCCTAGTGACCGCGACACTGGACGACGTGACGAGCAGGAAAAGGAAGCCGGAGCCGACGGCTGAGCAGCAGGCAGCGGAGGAACTGATCCGCCGGGCCCGGGGAGCTGTTCCGGCGCTGGACCAGCGGACGGGACGATGTGCACCCGCACGAGGCGCTGACCGGCCTGCTCGCCCTGGTGCACGGCGCCACCACCCAGGAGATCCGCCATCTCACCGTGACAGGCATCGGCCAGGCCGGCCAGGCCGTGCACCTGCCCGGCCGGCCTCAGCCCACGCCCCTGGACCCTGGACCCAGGCCGCCATCCAGCGCTGCATGGACCACCGCAAGGCGCTGAACTCCGACAATCCCCACCTGCTCGTCACCCGCGTCACCAAGGCCACCCGGGCGCCAGCCGACAGCGGAGAAGGCCGGCGGGCTTGACCTGGCCCGGCTGACAGCGGCCGAGATCACCGCGTTCGTGCTGGCCGCGTGTCCGGGCAGGCCCAAGGGCTCGGCGAAGCTGACCGTGACCGCGCTGCGGTCCCTGCTGGGCTTCCTGCACGTCGATGGCCAGATCGGCGAGCCGCTTGGGCAGGCGGTGTCCTCGGTCGCCAGCTGGAGCCTGGCGGGGCTACCCCGGGCGCTGGAGCCCGGGCAGGTGGCCGCGCTGCTGGCCAGCTGCGACCGGGACACCGGGACTGGCTGCCGTGACTTCGCGATGCTGACGCTGCTGGCCCGGCTCGGGCTGCGCGCCGGCGAGGTCGCCGCGCTGACGCTGGCGGACATCGACTGGCGGGCCGGGGAGCTCACCGTGCATGGCAAGGGCAGCCGATCCGAGCGGCTGCCGTTGCCGGCTGACGCCGGCGAGGCGATCGCCGGTTACCTGCGTGATGGCCGGCCAGAGCCGTTCGAGGAAGCCCGGCAGGTTTTCCTGCGCGCCCGGGCGCCGCACGCGGCCCTGACCACCGGCGGGGTATCCCAGGCGGTGTTCTCCGCCGGACGGCGCGCCGGGATCGGCCCGGTTCACGCGCACCGGCTGCGCCACTCCGCGGCCGCGGCATGCTGCGAGCTGGCGCTCCGCTGACCGAGATCGGCTAGGTACTGCGGCACCGCCGCCTGCTGTCCACGGCGATCTATGCCAAGGCCGGCACCGAGGCGCTGCGCGCGCTGGCCCGGCCCTGGCCAGGTGGTGCAGCATGAGCCCGCTGCGCCAGGCACTGGCCGGCTACCTGGCGATCCGGCGCTCCCTCGGCTGCAAGCTCGCCCGACCCGAGAAGCTGCTCGGCCAGTTCATCACCTACCTGGAAGACACTGGCGCGGCCACGGTCACCACCGAGCACGCGCTGGCCTGGGCAACCATGCCGGGCGGGGATGCGAGCTGGCACGCGCTCCGGCTGTCGGCGGCCCGCGGGTTCGCCACCTACCTGCGCACGATCGACCCCTGTGCCGAGGTGCCCCCAGCGGACCTGATCCCGTGGCGGCTACGCCGGGCCACCCCCTGCCTTTACTCGGATGCCGACATCAGCGCCCTGATCACGGCGGCGGCCGGCCTGCGGTTCCCGCTGAGGACAGCGACCTGCCAGACCCTGGTCGGGCTGCTGGCAGTCACCGGCATGCGGATCGGCGAGGCCATCCGCCTCGACCGGGCCGACCTCGACTCCGCCCTTGGGCTGCTGACCGTCCGCGACAGCAAATTCGGCAAGTCCCGGCTGGTGCCGCTGCACCCAGCCACCGTGACCGCGCTGCGCGGCTACCTGCGGCTCCGGGACCGGCTGCAGCCTCATCCCAGCGCCCCCGCGGTGTTCATCTCCCCGGCCGGCACCCGGCTGCTCTACTGCAATGTCCACGCGACATTCCAGCAACTGGCGCGCCGCGCCAGGCTGCAGCCCCGGTCAGCGTCGTGCCGCCCGCGGATCCATGACCTGAGACATTCATTCGCCGTCCGCAGCCTGCTCGATGCCTACGCCGCCGGCCAGGACGGGCAGGCCAGGCTCACCCTGCTGTCCACCTACCTCGGGCACGCCGGCCCAGCCGCCACCTACTGGTACCTGTCAGCTGCCCCGGAACTGCTCGCCCTGGCCGGGCAGCGCCTCGAAGACCACCTGCAGGAGCGACCGTGACCGCGCTGGCCCCCGCCCTTGAGGCGTTCTTCACCGACCGGCTGATCCGGCAGCGCAACGCCAGCCCGCACACCATTGCCGCCTACCGCGACACCTGGCGGCTGCTGCTGGCGTTCGCCGCCCGGCAGACCGGCAAGCAGCCCTCCCAGCTGGAGGTCGCCGACCTGGACGCGCCGCTGATCGGCGCGTTCCTCGGCCACCTCGAACACGGCCGGGGCAACAGCCCCCGGACCCGTAACGCCCGGCTCGCGGCCATCCACTCGCTGTTCCGCTACGCCGCGCTGCGCCAGCACGCCGAGGTGATCGCGCGGGTGCTGGCCATCCCGCCCAAGCGCTCCGGCAAGGCGCTAGTCACCTACCTCACCGAACCCGAGATAAAAGCTCTGCTGGCCGTCACCGACAACCGCACATGGGCCGGAAGGCGGGACCACGCGCTGCTCCTGCTGGCCGCCCAGACCGGGCTGCGCGTCTCCGAACTGACCGGCCTGACCTGCGGCGATGTCCATCTCAGCACCGGGCCGCACATCTCGTGCCACGGCAAGGGCCGCAAGGACCGGATCACGCCGCTCACCACGCTGACCGTCGCCGTGCTGCGCGCCTGGATGACCGAGCGCGCCGGCCAGCCAGGCCAGCCCCTGTTTCCAGCCAGACCGGCGGGCGGCTCAGCCGCGACGCCGTCGAACGGCGGCTCGCCAAGCACACCGCCGGGGCAGCGGTTAAATGCCCGTCGCTGCGCGGCAAGTCCGTCACCGCGCACACGCTCCGGCACACAGCCGCCATGAGATTGCTGCTCGCCGGCACCGACACATCGGTGATCGCTCTCTGGCTGGGCCACGAGCAGGCAGAAACCACGCAGATCTACCTCCACGCTGACCTCGCGCTCAAAGAACGGGCGCTGGCCAGGACCACGCCTAAACAGCAAGCCCGGCCGCTACCGCCCACTCGACAAGCTGCTTGCCTTCCTGGAAGCCCTCTGATTATGCCGACCTTTTCAACGCCGGCAACGGCGCCACCAGCGGCTCAACCCACCAGGTCGGCATAATCGGCACGTCCCCATAATGGGTGCGGCACCGCTGCCAGGACGGCGCCGGGCAGCGTCGCGCCGATCGCGTCGGTCAGGCCGCGGTGCGCGTCGGAGGTGACCAGCGCCACGCCGGACAGGCCGCGGGCGGTCAGGTCCCGGAAGAACGCCAGCCACCCCGCGCCGTCTTCGGCGGAGGTGACCTGCAGGCCGAGGATCTCCCGGTGCCCATCGGCGTTCACGCCGGTGGCGAGCAGGGCGTGCACGTTCACCACCCGGCCGCCCTCCCTTACCTTCAGCACCAGCGCGTCTGCGGCGACGAACGTGTACGGGCCGGCGTCCAGCGGCCGGGTCCGGAAGTCCTCCGCTACTGCGTCCAGCTCGGCGGCCATCACCGGCACCTGCGACTTCGACAGCGAGGTGATTCCCAGCGCGGCGACCAGCTTCTCCATCCGCCGGGCCGGGCACGCCCAGCAGGTAACACGTCGCCACCACCGACGTCAGGGCCGCCTCGGCCCGGCGGCGGCGCTCCAGCGGCCAGTCCGGGAAATACGACCCGGAACGG
>JBKQMG010000126.1:0-3754 GCA_052146815.1 Streptosporangiaceae bacterium
CTGCGGCCACGCACCGTGACCACCGCCCACATCGCAGACAGCCCCGAAACTGTCAGCACCGTGGCCTAACCTGATCATGAAGCCGGAACCACGCCCGCCGGTTTACACCGGATTCCGGACGCCACCAACTGGCCCGCACCCGATGGCAGACGGGCCTAGCATTGGGCTGCCCACAGAAGGAGGCTGAGATGTCGCGGTTGGTCAGGGTCGTGCTGGTGGTGCTTGGCATCCTGGCCGTGGTCGTGGGCATCATCTACCTGGTAGAGCCCATCCACTCTCTGCCCTCGTTCTTCCCCGGCCATGCTCTCCACGGGCAGGGCCACCATCACATCCGTGGATACATCGCGATCGCCGTGGGCATCATCCTGCTGATAATCGCCGGGATAGCCGGACGCTCCCGCCGCCGGTACTAGTCTTCATGATCGTTCCCCCATAGCCAGGGCCGTTCCGCCCGGGAGACTTCCGGCCCAGGCCAAACCCTGGGTGCGGGTGGGAGCTGGGCCGCTGGTGCTGGTGCCGTCAGGAAGCCGACGCCGGATGCAGGTCTGCCGTCGCAGCTCATGTGACGCCGGCCCGATCACCATGGCGGAGATCATCTTCCCGGAAGATCACCAGGATGGGGCACTGTGCCGAAACCGCAGCCTGCTGCGAGCGTCTTCGACGTACTGCCCGTCTGACCCGATGAACCCGTGGGCTTGCTTCCGCCCGGAAGTCCTGCTCGAGGTGAGTAGCGTTTGCCGTACCCTGACTCCCCGGCGCTTTAGCGCGGAGGGTCTTCCCGCTGGCCGAGGAGTATCCGCTCGGGCCGGTGCAGCGGGGACCACCAGGTCTCCTCGCATCTCTCGGCGTTGCACCGGACTTTGGTGTGCCCGCCGAGCGCGGCCCAGGCGGCGGGACAGTCGCACGGTTCCCAGGTCAGCGTCACCATGCCCGGCAGCCACGGATGGTGCAGGCGGCATTCGGCAGGCCAGGGCACGCCCGTCATCCAGCTAGTAGAACACAAATTCGGCAGCCGCCGGTTATCGGTAGCTGCGATCCCGGTCTTCGTGCTGCTCGCTCTGGTTCTGGCCGGGC
Organism: Streptosporangiaceae bacterium; assembly: GCA_052146815.1. Taxonomy (GTDB): domain Bacteria; phylum Actinomycetota; class Actinomycetes; order Streptosporangiales; family Streptosporangiaceae; genus DATJZH01. The sequence continues at coordinate 1,075 of JBKQMG010000126.1, forward strand.
TAGTTGTCGTAATCGTCGATACATCACGCATTCACCGCGCCGACGCGGCCGTCCGGGTGAGCGCGAAGGGCAGCATTTCGCAATACCCGCTGTACGCTCACGCGCATCGCTATCCGCCGCGCCACCGTGGCAGCTGGGTATTCGCCATCGTCATGCTCGTCGCGATGACTGGCATAACCGTGTTGATCCTGCCCGCCGAAGTGAACTCGTGGGCATATGTGGTCGGCGCGGAGAACCAGGACACCTTCGACCCGGTGTCGTATGGTCAGGCCTGCAGCCCCCGGGGCGGCTGCCAGACGGTGACCGAAGGCTACCTTTCCAAAAGCGGCGCGGACGTCACCTGGGGCAGCCAGGTGCCACTCGGCCAGCCGTTCAGTGTCCGCGACCCGCTCTGGGCCTGGGGCCCCGGGCGGAATCTCACCAGTGGCGACGGCTCGGCGATCCCGAACATTGTCGGGGGCCTGTTCTTCGATGGAGTAACGCTCCTGCTGCTGTACGTCCTCGTCGTGATAGTGCGCGACACGTCGGGATCGTCGAGGCGAAGCCAGCGGATGTCCAAGCCCGCTGGCGCAGATCCGGGCGGAGTCCGCCGAACACATCATCCCGATCGCGGTCACCACGGAAGCGGCGTTCGTCGCCGTGCACGCCGTGGGCGAAGTAGGCGCTGACGCTCGCGATCCGGATGGGACACTGGCTGCCATGTCGTGTTGGCAGTACGCGCAGCTAACGATCACCGTGGACGGCCGCGATCCGCATGGTGCCCAGGACCATTCTCTGGCATGGTCCTGGGCAAGGCATTGGAGAGAACTACCAGCGCAGCGTGTCCGCCGCTGCGCTTCTCGTTCTGGCACGGACATGGCACGACCGCCGGAACCGTCGAGCGCTTTTCAGAAATTCGATTAGGAAAGCGCCTTAGCCCGCGCTTCGTACTCCGCATGCTGCATCTGCCACCATTCGCCGTGGTGAACGGAGCAAAGCTCGATGTAGTCGAGCCTGTCAGCCAGCATCAGTTCCACCGCTGTGGGGAACGGCTTGACAACCATCTCGCCATCCGGACCCGGCATCGGCCCATCTTCCAAGTAGAAGTAGGCGTGAACCTTAACCGGGCCGTCGCATCGCTCGTCCTTGAGAGCGCAGGCTGCCTCGCAGTCGAAGTAGGCAGCAGCGGGTGCGTAAATGATCGGAAAGGTTCCGTACATCGCGGTCATGGCACGCAGCTTACCGACCGGTGCCTGGTCCGCGTGGCCGTACAGCCCGGCGGCCTCTTCGTCCCGAAGCCAAGTCACCGAGTCTGCGGGCTCTGCCTATGCGTTCCTGATGTGCAACGCATCGTCCATCAGCGTCCCCTGGTGTCCGTCGCTGTCGACGGTCGTAGTTACTCGCTTCGTTACTCAGCTCGTGTGCGCGTACTCGTCATGTCCACTCCGCCGCTGGCTCGCCGCGCGTACGCTGCCGCGCATGGGTCAGCTCGTGGCGGCCGCCTGGATAACCGTCAGCGGTACCGCCATCGTCGGAGTGGCTGGGTTCGGGACGGCCATCTACACGGCACACCGGAGCCTGGCGAATGCCCGCGCAGAAGATCCTGGCTGAGCGCACCAAAGCCTGCGGCGACGCCATCGCGGCGGTGCATTACAGGCAGAACAAGCGCGAGTACGAGATGCGCGCCGCCACTCTGGACGAGAAGACCAGGCAGCACATGCGCGGCATAGTCCGCAGGCATCCTGGCGCGTCCGGGCGCCTTGACTTTGAGCTGCAAAGCAAAGTAGCTTTGAAGTACAAAGTTTGACTCTGGCTACCGCACCAGGAGGCCGACGTGCTCGAGGACCAGGACATGAGCGTGCAGGAAGCCGCAGCCGTCGTGCAGGACGCCCGCGTCCGCGCTCGCAGGGAGCTAGTCATCAGCACGCCTCTGGTGTACATGGCGTGGGGCCTGGTCTGGCTCCTCGGCTACGGAGCGATGTGGCTGTCCGTGCACGGGCAGCATCCCTACACCGGGCCCTCGGGTGTCTCGATCGCGGCGGTGTTCGTGCTGGCCGGGTTCGCGGTCGCGGCCGTCCTGGTCATCGCCAGCAGAGCCGCCGCGGGCATCGACGGCCAGTCCGTGCGGCACCGCCGCATCATCGGGACGACGTGGGCGGTCGGATACCTGAGCCTGCTCGTCGTCGCGCCCGCGATCAGCGGCTCCGTCAGCACGCGGACTCTCGCGTTCATCAGCTTCGCGGGTCCCGTGATGCTCGTCGGGCTGACCTATATTCTTGCCGCCGCCCTCGGACGATCCCGGTCGGTGCTGGCTCTCGGAGCCTGGCTAGTGATCGTCGGTACTAGCTGCGCCTGGCTGGCACCCGCGACAATCCTGGCGACCTGCGCGCTGGCCGGCGGCGGCGCGTTCCTGCTCATGGCGGCCATCGAGACCGGGCTTCGCCGGCATGGCAGCTGAGAACGAGCTTGACCCGGTCCTTCATGCACCCGCCCGGCTGCGTGTCGCGGTGACACTGGCCACCCTGCGCGACGGGGACAGCCTGTCCTTCACCAGGCTGCAGGAACTGCTCGGGCTCACGTCCGGCAACCTCATCACCCACCTGCGCAAGCTCGAGGACGCAGGCTACGTCACGACAGTCAAGTCAGGCAGAGGCGTCACCTCCCGGACCTCGGTCAGCCTCAGCCCGCAGGGCCGCCAGGC